>JAZSNU010000018.1:0-23199 GCA_045536565.1 Clostridia bacterium
GGATCCATTTTTAGAAGTTCACCAAGACCTGTACAACTTGGACACGCTCCATATGGTGTATTAAACGAAAACATTCTAGGTGTAAGTTCTTCGATAGATATGTTACAATCAACACAAGCATAACTTTGACTAAATAACATATCTTCTCCGTTTACAACTGATATCATAACAAGATTATTTGCTTGTTTAAGACATAACTCTACTGAGTCAGCAAGTCTTTTTCTTATATCCGGATTTACTGCAAGTCTATCTACCACTATTTCAATATCATGTTTTTTCTTTTTATCCATAGTAGGTATTTCTTCTGATAAATCACACATATTACCATCTACTCTTGCTCTTACATATCCTTCTTTTATGGCAGTTTCTAAAATCTTAACATGTTCACCTTTTTTTCCTCTTATTACAGGTGCCATTATATATATTCTAGTACCTTCTTTTAACTCTAATATTTGATCTACAATTTGATCTACTGTTTGCATCTTTATTCTTTTTCCGCATTTAGGACAATGTGGAACACCAATTCTTGCATATAACAGTCTAAGATAGTCATATATTTCCGTAACTGTTCCCACAGTAGAACGAGGATTTTTAGATGTGGTTTTTTGGTCTATTGATATAGCCGGTGAAAGTCCTTCTATCGACTCAACATCAGGTTTTTCCATAATACCTAAAAACTGTCTTGCATAAGAAGATAAACTTTCAACATATCTTCTTTGCCCCTCTGCATATATAGTGTCAAATGCTAGTGATGATTTACCAGAACCAGAAAGCCCGGTAAATACAATTAGTTTGTTTCTAGGTAGTTCTATACCAACATTCTTTAAATTATGTTCTTTTGCTCCTTTTATAATTAATTTATCGTTCATTAAAAATCACCAACAAACATTATATCATAAAATACATATGTTTGTAAATGAATAGCGTAATGTAAATTTATGTAAATAACAAAAGAGATTATATAACTTGTTTTGGCCATATAATCTCTATGTAAATTAGGAATGTGTATAATAGAATTACCAAAAACAATTACATGCTTTTTTCCCTTCCATTACAAGTGAAACATAATAATTACCATCTTTATTAGATTTGATAACAACTTTCTTAATTTCATTTTGAGCCGTAATATTTCCATTAATACTTGCTTTTACATAACCTAACTTAGGTAAAATTATTTTATCTTCTTTTATTCGTATATTATTGTTTATATTTATGGTATTATATACTTCTTTACTATTTTTATCTTTATATCTTGGAAATCCACTAGCACCTAAGAAATACTTATCATATGCTTCAATAACAGCTATTTGCTCTAAATATATCGTAGAATCATCAAGAGTTTCATAATCATTATTTAGTCTTTTAATTTGACTTATTTTCTTTGGGGGATTATGCTTAAAGAATCTTTCCTCATCTATTTCTACTTTATTTATCAAGCATCTTTCTATGTATTTAATATACTTATTATATACATACGCTCTTTCTTTTAGCATTAAATTATACACTTCTTTACATACTTTAAATGTATGCTCAATTACTTCTTTTTGATGCTTATTTGGATAAATCCTAAATGTAAATACTGAGACTTTCTTGTTCAAAAAACCACTCCTTGAATAAACATTGTTAGATTAAATCTATATTATATTAATAAAATTTATTTAGATAAAATTAAACTTGTAAAAAGAATCGTAAATGTTTTTAGATAATCTAAAATCTACTAACTTCTAGTTAGTATACTTTTATTATAATGGTAAAAAATGTAAAAGTCAACAAAAATCGTATTCCAAAATTCGACAAAAACCAAGGTGTATGAGCATTTGTTACCCATACGCCTTACATAATTTTTATAATATTTTGTCTTATTCTGCTTTTAAATCTTTTATTAAATCTCTAAGCATTGCTGCTTTTTCAAATTCATATTTTCTTGCATATTCAAACATTTCTGCTGTCAATCTTTCTATCATTTCCTCAGTTGTTTCTTCTGCTTTTGCATCTATTTTTATTTCTTCCTCCTCACTAAATGTTGCCTTAATACTATCTCGTATATTCTTCTTAATTGTTTTAGGTACTATATTATTTTTCTCGTTATATTCCATTTGTATTTTTCTTCTTCTACTTGTTTCTCTTATAGCATTTTCCATAGAATTTGTAAGCTCATCAGCATACATTATAACTTTACCTTTATCGTTTCTTGCTGCTCTTCCTATTGTTTGAATTAATGACCTTTCACTTCTTAAAAATCCCTCTTTATCTGCATCAAGTATTGCAACAAGTGATACCTCTGGAATATCTAATCCCTCTCTTAAAAGGTTTATACCAACTAATACATCAAACTTTCCTTCTCTTAAATCTTTTATTATCTCAAGCCTTTCTAATGCTTTAATATCAGAATGCATATACCTTACTCTTATGCCTTCTCCTTCTAAATAACTTGTAAGTTCTTCTGCCATTTTTTTAGTAAGGGTTGTAACAAGTACTCTTTCATCGTTTTTAGTCACTTCTTTTATATTTGCTATTAGGTCCTCTATTTGTCCATCTATTGGTCTTACTTCTATTTTAGGATCAATAAGTCCAGTTGGTCTAATAATTTGTTCTACTACTTGTTTGCTTCTTTTTTTCTCATAATCACCAGGAGTTGCACTAACATACACAATATTTTTTGCTTTTTCTTCCCACTCTTCAAATCTAAGTGGTCTATTATCAAATGCAGATGGCAGTCTAAATCCATGCTCTACTAATGATTCTTTTCTTGCTCTATCTCCATTATACATTGCCCCTATTTGTGGTATTGTTGCATGTGATTCATCCACTATAACTAAGAAATCATCTCCTAGATAATCAAATAAAGTATATGGTGCTGTTCCTCTTTCTCTATTTGACATGTATATTGAATAGTTTTCTATTCCTTGACAGAAACCTGTTTCTTGTAACATTTCTATATCAAAATTTACTCTTTGTTCTAATCTATATGCCTCAACTATTTTATCCTCGCTTCTTAATTCTTTTAATCTTTCTTCCAATTCTTCCTTTATTCTTACTATTGCTCTTTCAACATTTTCTTTTGAAGTTACATAGTGAGATTTTGGATATATTAATTCGTGTTTTACTCTTACAATGGTTTTACCTGTCAGTGGATGTATATATGAAATTTTGTCTATTTCGTCTCCAAAAAATTCTAATCTTACTGCGTGGTCGTCTACTCCAACTTCAAATATATCAACAATATCTCCTTTTACTCTAAATCTCCCACGAATAAATTCTATATCATTTCTTTCATATTGCATTTCTACTAATTTTTCTAGTATCTCATCTCTACCTTTTTGCATACCCTCTCTTACAGAAAGTGTTAAATTACTATATGAATCTGGGTCACCCAATGAATATATAGAAGATACGCTGGCAATAATTATAACATCCTTGCGCTCAAATAAAGCAGCAGTTGCACTATGTCTTAATTTATCTATTTCGTCATTTATACTACTATCTTTTTCTATATATGTGTCAGTAGATGCGATATACGCTTCCGGTTGGTAGTAGTCGAAATATGAAATAAAGTACTCTACTGCGTTTTCAGGAAAGAATTCTTTGAATTCACTGTATAACTGACCTGCTAGTGTTTTGTTATGTGCCATTATTATAGTAGGTTTGTTTACTCTTGCAATAACATTTGCCATTGTAAATGTCTTACCAGAACCTGTTACACCCAAAAGTGTTTGTGCATTATATCCTTTATTTAATCCTTCTACTAATTTTTCTATTGCCTGTGGTTGATCACCAGTAGGCTTATATTCTGAATGTAATTTGAACATTATTTTACTCCTTTTAATTTATAGTTATAATACTACCACTAAAAAATATTATTAAACTTGCTATTAATATTGCTAGCCAAAAATGTTTAACTAATTTTGTTTTTCTATACAATATCGAATAAATTATAATATATAATAGTGCAAGTAGTATGTAAGGCCATAAATATAACAAATAAATCAATATACTTCCTGTCCAAAACGCTTCCGATGCACCCAACTTTACTCCACTCCATGAATCAGTTACTCCATGTATCATTGCTCCTATTCCAATCAAAATAGGAAGTACGATTAATGAAATTATTGCAAATATAAATATTTTTTTCATTATTCTATCTCTCATAGAAACTCATTCCTCTCAAAAACAAATTTTATTGTTTTTCTATTGAACATTATAACTTAATATTATTATTTTATCAATAATAATTTTTGCCTATATTATATAAATATTTTTTCCTCTTCAATAGCATCAATTAACTATTTCTCTGTTAGTAAATATACTTTATATAACTGTAACTATTAAGCCAATTAAAGTGCAAACAATTAATCCTAGCACTTCTCCTATAAATCCACCTTTAATATGAAATAAATAATTCCTATATTCTTTTTTCATATCCTCTGTTCCTTTAAATACAAACTCTGGTGAATGACAAAACCATATAATATCCATAACTATAACATCATAAATATTTACAACTGACCATATTAAGAATCCATATCCAAAGCCTTCAATAAATGTTGTATATCCATTAATGTATCTTAATATAAAAGATAGTAGTACCACAATAATGAGTGCTGCTAATACTTTTGCTCCTATCTTGCTTTTTGTAGTAGGTATTTTATCTTGATACTCCTTCATAGACTTTACTCTTTCTTGTATTTTAGGTGGATAATTATATAAAGTTGCTATTGGATTTCTAGACATTATATAAACCATTAATGTAAATACTAGGCATAAAATTATACATTCAATTAATAATATCATTTTCTCTTCCTCCTATATACATTTATTTTCTTCAATAAAAGTAATAATCTCATCTCCCCAATCAACTTTTACCATATAACTAGAATGTGTAGTGTCTTTTAACATTAAAAGTTTTGAATTAGAAATATTATTTGCTAAATACTCAGCTTCATCTACTGATATTATATCTTTATCCCCATTTATAATTAATGTTGGCACACTAATATTTTCTAATTCATGTTTTGTTATTGTTCTTGCTTCTTCAACTAATTTTATAAATCTTTTATATGATTTTTTACCAGGATATATTGGAAATAAACTTATTAATTTTTCAAGAGTTGATTTTTGATATTTTCCATTATATCTTGCAGCACTACTGCATAATATTAGTTTAGAAAAACACTCTTTATATTTAATTGCAAAATGTAAAGCAACTGTACCTCCTCCACTATGGCCTAATATAATTGGTTTATTTATTTCTAGTTTTTTAATAAATTTATATATATCATCAGCGCTTGCTTCATATGTGAGATCACAATTTTTTGTACTTTTTCCACAACATCTTCTATCAACCAAATACACTTTATATCTTTTAGAAAGTACTTTTCCTAAATTTTTCATATAACTTGTATTATTAGAGTTGCCATTTAATAGAATTACTGGCTTTCCCTCTCCAACACATTCATAATGTATTGTTATTCCATTTACATCTATATACATATTTCACCTCTTTATACGACAATTATATTACACTAATAAATATATTACAAGTTTAATAAATCCCAAAAAATAAAACAAAAAGCATAGTCATATGATTTTACATATTTCTATACTTAATGTTTAATTTATAGTTATTTAGGCTTATATTACCATGAGCCTCCGCCACCTCCGCCAGAGCCTCCTCCTGAACTTCCACCGCCAGAAGAACCTCCGCCAGAACCACCGTCACTTGATGGTCTGGAAGACATACTTGACTGTGCCGCTGACATGGTATTATCCATAAATTTACTAAATCCTTTCATATCAAATCCATTAGTCATGCTTGTGCCTTCACACCATGTCGCTGGTTTTATAGCAATAGTTTCAAATTTTTCTATCCATTTATCCGAAACACCAAGAGCATATGTATATGGTAATATATCATAAAAATATTCTGAATTTTTTTCTACTAATGTTTCTAATTCTTCTTTTCTTGCAACTTCTAAGAAATTTTTGAATCCTCTTATTTTACCAAGCATCTCAATACCAAATTTTGTTCTCTTTGGCATAAGTTTAGTAAATATTGCAATAACAATACAGCATATTACTGTAATTATGTACACGGCTAGCAATATCCAATTTTCTATAAATATTGGTACTAGTATCTGTCCAACACTAATTATACCTGCTACATCAAATCCAAGCATAATTACCCAAGCAAATATTGATTTAGCACTTGCAATTGCCCAGTTCATTATTCCAAAAAATAGTGGAACTATTATAAGCATCGGAAAAGCATCATCATCAGTTCTACCACTTGCTACAACCCATGTTGTATAAATAAAGGTAAATAAAACCATAAATATTCCTAAAACAATTCTAGATGTCATACCTTTTTCAAAAATTGCTAGTTTGTTTTCTTTACTTGCTATCTTCTCACTTATTTTATTAATGGTTACATAGAAACTATCAGTTAAATCTTCTTCTGTTACTTCTTCTAAATCAGTTTTTATAGTATACTCTTCTTCATTAATTTTTGCTATATCTTTAAAACTAATTTTTTTGAATCTTTCTATATCAAGAGTTCTTTTTTCAAATAACCCGTCAAAGAATATCCTTTTATTTGCATCTTCACCATCATATGCCTTTAATTTAACAATTCTAAATGTAGCATACCTTTTTCCTTCTTTTATCTCCTCTATAATTTTAATATATCCTTCATTTGCAAGTTCAATTAAAAGAGAAATTATACCTTCATTACTAGTCTTACCTTTATATAGAAAATCTATTTCTGCGCTGTTATATCCTTCTGGTGGATAAAATTCAACAGTCTCTACAACAACATCATCTTTCCCCTTTTTAACCCACATTACAGCTATAATAATTACAAAAACCACAGGAAAAACAAATGCTAATATTAAAGACCAATCAAGATTTAAAGATTCACCTTTAAAATACTCTTCTGGAAGTTCTAGTCTTACAGTTAATCCTTCCCAAGCATCCAAAGTTTTTGTATATCTACCAGTTATAACATTACCATTTACTTGATACTCTATACCATCACTATTTGTTGAGTCTGAATACCCAACTGAAAACCCCAATTTTGAACTATCAAAGTCTTTTGGCATATTTATAGTAAATGTTACATTATCTATACTTGTATCCCACTCGGTACCAATAAGGTTAAAATATAGCTCATCCTTGTTTTCTAATGGATCCTTACCAATATTGTATCTGTAACTTATAACATACTCTTTTCTGCCGGTTAAAGTTACATTCTTATCACCAATTTTTATAACTTTATTACCTTCTTCTTTACTTGTTGTATACTTTTCATTTACCTTAATATTACTTATTCTCGCAATATTTTCAGAAGTTGTGCCATCTACTCTCTCAACTCTGTTTTTAAGCGGTAATATTCTAAATATACCATGTTTATCTACATTAAAATTTGCTATTATAGTTTCAGTTATATCAAATGTATTATCTTCATTTACATCCATTTTTATATCATAACTTTCTATATAATATTCATTATTTGATGCATATATATTAGTTCCCATTATAAATATAACTAATGTAAATACAGAAATACTAATATTTCTTAACCATTTTAAATATTTTTTCACTTTAGTCACCTCTATATATCAACACTCACATTTTGTCTTTCTTCATTTAATGCTTCAAACATTTTCTTTTCTTTATATCCAAAAATAATAGCTACAATATTACTTGGAACAACTTTTATTTTATTGTTATAATTTTTAACTGTTCCATTATAATATTTTCTAGAATTTGCTATATCATTTTCTACCCCAGATAGTGTGTTACTTAAATCAAGAAAATTTTGACTTGCTTTAAGTTCTGGATATCCCTCTGCTAACATCATAACTTTACTTAAATCATTTTCAACCTCTTTGTTAGTATCTATCTTTTTATCATTAGATAGTTCACTATAATTGTTATTTCTTAACTTAGTAATCTTTTCAAAAGTTTCTTCTTCATGTTTAGAATACTCTTTAACCTCTTCAACAATGTTTGGAATTAAATCCCATCTTTTTTTTAGGTAAACATCCATAGTAGAAAATGCTTCTTCTACCATAGTATTTAATTTGACTATATTGTTATACTCTACAACTATATAAATTAATATCAAAAATAGTATTACACCAATTATTATATATATCATAAAAAACCTCCTATATATCACCACTTAAAATTATTTATAATACAATGTTACTACATAATTTAACATTATTCAAGAAATTCTTAAAAAGGATTCTTAATGTTAACTAATTGTAATAATTATTATAAATACAATTGACTTAATTTTCCTTTTTATATATAATTTTATTAGTTCTATAATGATAGAATATTTAATACTATTATAGTATAAATGGAGAGTTTATATGGGATTATTTACATTTATCGTATGTTTCCTTATTTTACTTCTTATACTTATCATAGCAGGTTCGATCCAGCAATTTGCATTATTTGTTACAACAAGAAAAACTAACGAATTTATAGTTATGGTAATTCCTGCATTTGTAAGTTTGATTGCATTTATATTAACATTACTAATTACATATTTAATATTAAAACTTTTTAATATTAATAGTTTAAAAACAATATATTCAATGTTTATGAATTGGGAATATAGTTTTAATCAATATATTTCTACAATTCTTGCATTAGTTCTTTGTTCTATTGTATATATTCTTTTACAAGCATTATGCTTAAAATTAGTAAATATAGATTATAGTAAAATATGGAATTATATAAAATATAAAATATTAAAAAAAGAAGAAATAAAAGTATTAGAACCTACTGAAGAAGAAAAAGTATCTATTGATTTAACTCATAATGCACTACCTACTTTAAGAAGAAATATTTCGTTTTTTCACTACTTTGCAGCAAGTCTATTTTCATTTACGATATCCTTAGCTTCAATAGTTGGTCTAATATATTTAGGTATAATATTAGGTCAGAAATATATAATATAAATAACGGTCTTGGTAAAACCAAAGCCGTTATTTTTACTACTATACCTATGTTATTTTATATTAAAAAACGCATCTTCTCCTAAATATTCAGATACACTACCTAATTCTTCTTCTATTCTTAATAGTTGATTATATTTAGCTACTCTGTCTGTTCTAGATGGAGCTCCTGTTTTTATTTGTCCAGCATTCATAGCTACAACTAAATCAGCAATTGTTGTATCTTCTGTTTCACCTGAACGATGTGATACAACAGCTGTGTATCCAGCTCTATTTGCCATTGATATAGCATCTAATGTTTCAGTAAGTGTTCCTATTTGATTTACTTTTATAAGGATACTATTTGCAACACCTTTTTCTATTCCCTTTGCAAGTCTTTCAGTATTTGTAACAAACAAATCATCACCTACTAATTGGATTTTTCCTCCTAGTTTTTCAGTTAAAAGCTTCCATCCTTCCCAATCTTCTTCTGCTAAACCATCTTCAAGAGATATTATTGGATATCTATTTGCTAAATCTTCCCAATATTCTACCATTTCTTTTTTAGTAAATCTTTCTCCTGTTTTCCAGAATAAATATGTTCCATCTTCTTGGTACATTTCTGTTGCTGCTGCATCTATTGCTATCTTAAAGTCTTTTCCAGGTTTAAATCCTGCTTTTTCAATTGCGTTTACTATAACTTCTAATGCTTCTTCATCTTTTGATAAATTTGGAGCAAATCCACCTTCATCACCTACTGATGTAGCATAACCTTTTTCTTTTAAAACTGCTTTTAAATTATGAAATACTTCTGCACACATTCTTAATGCCTCTTTAAAGTTTTCAGCACCTACTGGCATTATCATAAATTCTTGAACATTTACGCTATTATCAGCATGTTTTCCACCATTTAATATATTCATCATTGGAACCGGTAATACTTTTGCATTTACCCCTCCAATATAGTTATATAATGTTAAACCTAACGCTTCTGCGGCTGCTCTTGCAACAGCAAGTGAAACTCCAAGTATTGCATTTGCTCCAAGTTTTGCTTTGTTTTTTGTTCCATCAAGTTCAATCATTATTCTATCTATTTCAACTTGGTCTAATGCGTTCATTCCTTCTATTTCAGGTGCAATTATATCATTTATATTATCTACCGCTTTTTGTACACCTTTTCCTAAATATCTTTTTTTATCCCCGTCTCTTAATTCTACTGCCTCAAAAGCCCCTGTTGATGCACCAGAAGGTACAATTGCTCTACCTAGAAATCCACCCTCCACCATTACTTCAACTTCAACAGTTGGATTTCCTCTTGAATCTAATACCTCTCTTCCATATACTGATTCAATCATTAAATATTGTTTCATAATATCTACTCCTCCTTATATACAATTTATATATACAAAACAATTATATATCTTAATTTAATTTTACAAGTACATTACCTGTCATTTCCTGTGGTTTTTCTATTCCCATTAATTCAAGCATTGTAGGTGCAAGATCTGTAAGAGTTCCTGATTCTATACTTTTTACTCTTTTACTTATTGCTATAACTGGTACTCTATTTGTAGTGTGAGATGTAACTGCCTCTCCTGTTTTTAAATCTACCATCTGCTCGCAATTACCATGATCTGCTGTGACTATTGCTTCCCCGCCTTTTTCTTCAAGTAATGTAATTACCCTTCCAAGACATTCGTCAACTGTTTCTACAGCCTCTACTGTTTTTTCCATATTTCCTGTATGACCTACCATATCCCCATTTGCATAGTTCATAATAATAAGGTCATATTTTTCACTTTCTATTGCTTCTATTACTTTCTCTGTTACCTCATATGCTGACATTTCAGGTTTTTCATCATATGTTGGAACTTTTGGAGAAGGCACTAATATTCTATCTTCTAAATTATATGTTTTTTCTTCTCCACCATTAAAGAAAAATGTTACATGAGCATATTTTTCAGTTTCTGCAATTCTAAGTTGTGTTTTACCTTTTTTGCTTATATATTCACCTAATGTGTTTACAATTGGTTCTTTTTTATATGCAACCTTTACATTTTTTAATGTTTCATCATATTCAGTCATTGATATAAATTTAAGATTATTTAACTTTCCATTTCTTCTATCTAAACAATCAAACTTTTCTTCTGTCAAAGCTCTTGTTATTTCTCTTGCTCTATCTGGCCTAAAATTAAAGAATATACAACTATCATTATCCTTAATATTTCCTATACTATTTCCTTCTTCGTCAACTATTACAATAGGTTTTACAAACTCATCAAATTCTTCTGCTTCATATGAATTTTCTATTGCTTTTTGTACTGCTCTAAATTTATTTCCTTCGCCATATACCATCGCGTTATATGCAAGTGTTACTCTTTCCCATCTACAATCTCTATCCATAGCATAATATCTTCCTGATATTGTTGCAATTTTACCTATTCCTATTTTTTTAATTTTTTCTTCTAAATCTTTTAAATAATCCATTCCAGATGTTGGTGGTGTATCTCTACCATCCATAAATGCATGAATATATACATTTTTTATATCATTTTTCTTAGCAAATTCTAGCAGCGCAAACAAATGATTTATATGGCTATGTACACCGCCATCTGACAAAAGACCCATTAAATGTAATGAACTATTATTATTTTTAACATGTTCTATTGCTTCTTTAAATGCTGCATTATTAAAGAATTTTCCTTCGTCTATTTCTTTTGAAATTAATGTTAAGTCTTGATATATAACTCTTCCTGCACCGATACTCATATGCCCAACTTCTGAATTTCCCATTTGTCCTACCGGAAGTCCAACTGCTAAACCTTTACATTCTAAACTAGCATTTGGGTATTCATTTATTAATCTATCTATATTTGGAGTTTTTGCCGTTTTAAACGCATTTCCTTCTATTTCATCAGACAGACCGACACCATCCATAATAATTAACATATGTTGTTTTTTACTCATAAACTTCTCCTATTCTTTTATACAATGCTTTTTATAATGTCTACAAATTCTGGTTTTAAACTTGCTCCCCCAATAAGAGCGCCATCAATATTTGGCATTGTAAGTATTTCTTTTGCATTAGATATATTAACACTTCCGCCGTATTGTATTCTAACAGCCTCAGATATATCTGCATTATATATTTCATCAATAATTGACCTTATGTATTTACACATTTCTTCTGCTTCATCTTTTGTAGCAGTTTTTCCTGTACCTATTGCCCAAATTGGTTCATACGCAATTATACATGATTTAACAACTTTTCCTGAGATATCATTTAATGCTTGTACAACCTGTTTTTTTACAATTTCAAAATGTTCTTCTTTTTCCCTCTGCTCTAAACTTTCGCCTACGCATATAATCGGAGTTATATTATGTTTTATTAACTGTTTTATTTTTTTATTTACATCCTCATCTGTCTCTGAAAAATATTTTCTTCTTTCGCTATGACCAACAATACAATAATCCATATTTATATCTTTAAGCATTTCAGCACTTATTTCACCAGTAAAAGCACCTGACTCTTCAAAATATACATTTTGTGCTCCTACTTTTATATTGCTAAATTTAAGTTTTTCTTTTACAGATTGTAAAACTAAATTAGTTGGACAAATTGCCATATCTACATTATCTATGCCATTTAAATTTTGTATCAATACATCAGTAAATTCTAGCGATTTAGATAATGTATTATTCATCTTCCAATTTCCAATAATTACTTTTTTTCTCAAATTATATCACTCTTTCTAATCAATAATGTGCACTACAACATCTTCATCATTAGCCCAACTAGGAACACTTGCTTTGTTTAAGAAATTAAATTTTACTGTACCTGTGCTATCTACACTCCAAGTACCTACCCAAAAGGAAGGCACTTCAAGTCCAAGTAAATCCCACTTTTCTTTTTTCATTTCTTTATTTATATCTTGCAGCCTACTTTTCAAAGTTTTTTCATCTATTACATCGTTATTTAAAAGTGCCATAGAAACAGCATTTTGAATTTTAGATACATCGTCTAAAAATTTTTCTTTGTTTCCATCTTCCTCATATACTTCTTTTAACTTTTCTGCATTTTTTTCTGTTCTATATCTTGATTTATTAACATCTGGACTAAACTCACCAGACTCTGGAACATATATAACCAATATAATAATAGCAACAAATATTATAACAATTAAAATATTTCTAACCATTATATTTATGTTTACTCTTTTTTTACCACTCATATTTTTCCCCTTAATTCTTACTTATCCTCTAATGCTACAATTCCTGGAAGTTCTTTTCCTTCCATAAATTCAAGCGATGCTCCGCCACCTGTTGACACATGATTCATTTTATCTTCTAATCCTGCTTTTGCAACAGCGGCAGCACTATCTCCACCACCTATTATACTAATTGCATTAGAATTTGCAAGTGTTTCTGCAATGGCATTTGTTCCCTTAGCAAAATTATCAAATTCAAATACCCCAACAGGCCCATTCCATACTACTGTTCCTGCTTTTTCAATTATTTCTTTGCATTTTTCTATTGTTTTAGGTCCAATATCTACACCTTCATACTCATCTGGTATATTCATTGTATCTACTATCAACGAATTAGCATCATTTGAAAAAGCATCTGCTACTACTGAATCTATTGGTAATACAAACTCTACATTCTTTTCTTTTGCTTTTTGTAATATTTCCAGTGCTACATCTAGTTTATCATCTTCACATATTGATTTACCTATGTTTCCACCCATGGCTTTTATAAAGGTATATGTCATTCCTCCACCTATAATTACAGTATCAACCTTATCAAGAAGTGCGTTTATAACGGCAATTTTACTAGATACTTTTGAACCACCTAGTATTGCAACAAAAGGTCTTACTGGATTATTTATCCCTTTATCTAGTGCATCTAATTCTTTTTGAATTAAAAATCCACATACAGCTGGTAAATATTTTGTAACACCATATGTTGAGGCATGTGCTCTATGTGCTGTTCCAAACGCATCGTTTACATATACTTCTGCTAAACTTGCTAACTGTTTTGAAAACTCATCATCACATTTTTCTTCTTGTTCAAACATTCTAACATTTTCTAAAAGAACAACATCAGAATCATTCATTTTATCAATTTCTGCTTTTACATTATCTCCTATTACCTCTTTAAGAAGTTTTACTTCTTTTCCAAGAAGTTTAGTTAATCTTTCTGCAACAGGTTTTAAACTTAATTTTTCTTTTGTCTTACCAATGTGAGAACAAAGTATAACCTTAGCACCTTGATTTGCAAGATAATTTATAGTTTTCATTGATTCTATTATTCTCTTATCATTTGTGATTTGAGTTTTTGTTTCAATATCCAGTGGCACATTAAAATCACATCTAACCAATACTTTTTTACCTTTTACATCTATATCTTCTACGCTTTTTTTATCTAGCATATATATCCTCCTATTTAAACCATTTTAGGCTCTATTTACACAGAGCCTAAACATATATACAAACTATTTATTATCCACATTATACATGTGAGATACTAAATCTAATACCTTGTTTGAATATCCCCATTCATTATCATACCAAGCAACAAGTTTTACGAATGTATCTGTTAACGCAATACCTGCTTTTACATCAAATATACTTGTATGTGGATCATGTATGAAGTCAGATGACACTACTGCATCTTCTGTGTAATCCATTATACCTTTAAGTTCTCCGTTACATGCTTCTTTTACTGCCTCAACTATTTCATCATATGTAGCAGGTGTATTTAATGTACAAGTTAAATCCACAACTGATACATCTAATGTTGGCACTCTAAATGCCATACCTGTAAGTTTGCCATTAAGATCTGGTATAACTTTACCTACTGCTTTTGCTGCTCCTGTTGATGATGGTATTATATTGTATGTAGCAGCTCTACCACCTCTCCAATCTTTTTTAGATGCTCCATCAACTGTTTTTTGGGTAGCTGTAACTGAATGTACAGTAGTCATAAGACCTTCTTTTATTCCAAATTTTTCGTGAACAACTTTTGCAAGTGGTGCTAAACAGTTAGTAGTACATGATGCATTAGATACAACATTCATATCAGTTGTATATTCATTATGATTTACCCCCATTACAAACATTGGTGTATCTTTTGTTGGTGCAGATACTACAACTTTTTTTGCTCCTCCTGCGAAATGTTTAGATGCACCTTCCATAGAAGCAAATACACCAGAAGATTCTACTATATATTCTGCTCCTGCATCTTTCCATGGGATTTCTGATGGTTCTTTATAGTTATATACTAATATTTTTTTACCATCTACAACAAGTCCGTCTTCTACAACATCTATCTTTTTATTTAGTTTTCCATGTATTGTATCATATTGTAACATGTATCTCATATATTCAATATCTATGAATGGGTCATTTATTGCTACAACATCTATATCCTCTCTTTCAAATGAAGCATTAAGTACTAAGCTTCCTATTCTTCCGAATCCGTTAATTCCTACTTTAATCATAAATCTTTACCTCCTAAATTTATACTTGTATTTTACACCACAAGCATATCTTTTGCAATATATTATGGCTATTTTTAGCAAAAATATAACAAAAGGGAAATAAGCAAAAAAAGAGACAGGAATTTATTAATTCCTGCTCTAATTGAGATTTTATTCACCACTGTTTATAAATACAATCACTTCATTAGATGATGCTGAAATATTACCTGCTGTATCTTCTGCTACACCTGCACCAATGCAAAGTGCCATTGAAGAAACTTCTACACCCATAAGTCTAATTTCATAGGTATCGTCAGATATTTTTGAAATTTTATTTATAGATGCTCCACCTGTAAGACCAAGTATATCTTTTTCGGTGATTGTAAAGTTTTTAATATTGTCTTCATTAACCTTCACAGTTAATGTTGCAATTTTTCCAATATCAATACTGTCAGCTCCTGTAAGTTCAACCATAGGTGCAACTGTATCACTAGGAACTATTACTTCTTCTGCCTTTACAGTTACTTCGATTGTTGCAATAACTCCACTACCATCTTTTGCTGTACATGTTACTGTTGTATTTCCTACACCTACTGCTGTAATATTACCATTCTGATCTACTGTTGCTACATTTGGATTATGACTTTCCCAAATAACGCCTTTGTTAGTTGCATTTGTTGGATAGATTGTTGCTGTAATAGATTTACTTTCACCTACTGATAAATTAACAGATGTTGGATTCAGTTTAATTGAAGATACATAAGTTGTCTTTTCTTCTTCGACTTCATCTTCATCGGAAATTACAACTGTAAATTCAACATAAATATCTTCATCATTTGCAACACTTGCTGTAACAGTAATTCTGCCTTCTCTCTTTGCTTTAAATTCACCCGTGGCATATTTACCGTCTACTTCATCATCAAGATATTCAAGATATGAATTTTTATTTGATTTCCAATTAATTGAATTTTTGTTAAGTTCTACATCAGAAGGTGATGCTTTAACTTTAAGTTCAACTCTATCTCCAATATTTGCATATACTGTCTTTGCTCCATATACACTAATATCGTCAATTCCAAAGCTATAACCTTCAAAGTCAATATCCATTGCATTTGTAATACCATATATGATATCTTCTACCTCTAATGAATATCCTCTACCCTGAGCTTCTAAGCGTTCAGCAAGTCTAAGCATTATAGCTATGAATTCTTCTACTGTAAGTTTATCCCCAGGTGCAAAATGAGTATTTGATTTACCATACATTAATCCTAATGCATGACACTTAGATGCATATTCTGCACACCATGCATATTCACCAACAGTGTCTTCAAATTTATGGTTTACATTCGTGTAGTTTGCAACTAATCCATTTTGTGATGCTACCATATCAACGACTTTTGCCGCTTCTGCTCTATTAATATAGTCTGTAAGTCTTACTGTTCTCATACCAGAAGAATCGGGTAAATCACCAATCATAATGCCGCGCTGATAAAGGCCACCCGCTATACCATATCTAGAAGCATCCCAAGTAAGATCTTTAAATGGTGCTCCATAGCTATTTGAAAATTGTCTTCCGTTATCTGCATACATTTTTTCCATTGATAACCCAGAAACTAAAAAAACATAACTTCTAAGAATTGGCATTGTAAGACGAGTATGAGAATCCATACCATACTGCTCTACATATGACTGTTCAAACCAAGGACTACCTTGATATGTTTCTGTGCCATATGAACTTCTAATACCTGTTACAGCATCCATCACATAGGTGTTGTTATAACCATAACCATTGTAATAACCATTGTTGTAACCATAACCATTATTGTAATAGCCATAAGCCATTGTTGGATCAACATTATACGCAAAAGCTGATACCGATGTTGCAAGTAACATAACTGCTACCAATAAAACTGCCATTAATTTTTTCATAAAGAAATCTCCTTCCGCCTTCACATTTCTGTGCGAGGACTTTAAATATTTTTTATAATTATATATATATTAAACGGGACGAACCCTATTATTTTCTTTTTGTATTTAGTTTAATACAAATCAAATATTATTGATATTAACATTATACCACACTTTACATAAAAAATCAAGTTTTATGTATACTTGCGTTTGTATTCATATTATAGTTTAAAACATAAAAAAGTAAGGCTATGTTTTTTAACACAACCTCACTTTTTTATTTCCACATTCCTACTTTATCTTCTCTTGCTTTTTCCTGTAATTTAGTAAATTCATCTACATACTTTACATTAGGTGGATATGTTGCAAGTTTTGCATATCCTAACTCTAATAGTTCTTTGTTATACATGTTCCCATCTATATATGCATACGCAAGTATTCTTCCATATTTATCCCTATGCTGTACATCTAGTTCTATTTTTACCATTTTCCCTTCTAATCTTTCTTTTGTATAATTAGAAGTTTTTATTCCTTCTTCTGTATTTTTTTCTTCACTTGGATGAACACTTTCTGGTGTATCTATTCCGATAAGTCTTACTCTTTCTTCTTTTCCGTTATAATCTATAATAAAGGTATCGCCATCTACTACTCTTACCACTTTATATTCGTCTAAACTAGAAATATCTACTACGCTATTATTGCTATCTTCTTTTTTACTTTCTATTTTTAAATCAATATCATAGTTTTCTTTTATATATTTTGCTACATCTTCATTCTGTGTTAAAAGTGCTATCACAATTAATATTACTACAACAGCACTTGATATTATCTTTTTATTTTTATTATTTAATATTTTCATACATACACCTCAAAAAAATAAAACCCCTAAAAAATTTAGGAGTTAAGTTTGGTGCGGGTGAAAGGACTTGAACCTTCACACCGGTTGGTACCAGATTCTAAGTCTGGCGCGTCTGCCAATTCCGCCACACCCGCGACCGTGTTAATATAATACCACATGTTTTTTTGTTTGTCAATTGATATTTATAAAAAAATATTTTTTATTACAAACTTTTAAAATGATATATAAGCATTTCATAAGCCGGGTTCTGTATTAGATGATCATTAATCTTGAATGTATATCACTATACATTTCTTTGCCACCAATTCAAAAGACGCCAAGGCGGCTTAACCTTTTATTCTGGTGTTGCACCAGGTGGAGTTTACACCAAAGATATGTCACCATATCAGTTAGTAGGCTCTTACCCTACTTTTTCACCCTTACCACTTCCGTGGCGGTTATTTTCTGTTGCACTTTTCTTAGAATCACTTCCACTAGATGTTATCTAGCACCCTGCCTTGTGGTGCCCGGACTTTCCTCACATTTCGCGCGATCATCAGAAATACTTACAAATATATTATACCATATTGTTATATCATTGTCTAGAAAAACTCCCCTTAATAAAGACTAATTAATAGTTTTTCATTAAGGGGAGTTTCTGGTCACTTTTCTTACATTTCACTTATCAGAATGTACATTTTCGCATTTTTGATTTGCTACACCGCATGATGTTTTACAAGCACTCTGACAAGAAGTCTGACATTCACCGCAACCGCCTGTTTTTGCATTTTTTTGCTTACAAAAGCCAGCAAAAGCAATAACAATTCTTTTCATAACGCACTTCTCCTTTCATAATAATGATTTAGGCAACCTGATTTCAAGTGCATTATATCATTTAAAATAATTAAAATCAATTATATTGTATATTCATCAATAAACTCTTCTAAACTTATTACTTTAACTGCATTTTTTTCAGCTTTATCAAGTTTAGAACCTGCATTTTCTCCTGCAATAAGCAAACTAGTTTTCTTAGATACAGTCGATGATGACTTTCCGCCATTTTCCTCGATTATTTTTACTATATCATCTCTGGTATATCCATCAAAAGAGCCAGTAATAACGATTGTCAACCCTTCTAGTTTTGTAGATTTAAGTTCTTTCTTTTGACCTTTTAAATTTACACCTGCATCTTCCAACTTTTTTATTATTATTTTAGTTTTATCCTTTGTCATAAACTGAGCGATTGATTCTGCCATTTTAGGACCTATTTCTTCTATTTCTAATATTTTCTCATAACTTGTTTTTTGAAGTTCATATATATCATCGAATTTCTCCGCAAGTATTTTAGCGGCTTTCTTACCTATATGTCTAATACCAAGAGCAAATAGTAGTTTATCTAAACTGTTTGCTTTACTTTTTTCGATAGCATTAATTAAATTTCTAGCAGACTTTTCTCCGTATCTATCAAGAGTTTTTACATCATCATATTTTAAATAATATATATCCGCTACATCTTTTATATATCCCTTATCTATTAAAGTTTCTACTACTGCATCTCCCATTCCATCTATATCCATACAGTCTCTTGATGCAAAATGTATAATTGATCTATAAATTAAAGCATCACACTCACTATTTGTACACCTAAGTGCTACCTCTTCTTCTACTTTTTCTAATAGTTCACCGCATACAGGACAAACTTCTGGGATTTCATATTCTTTTTCCTCACCAGTTCTTTTTCCTTTTACAACTGACACAACTTCTGGTATTACATCTCCTGCTTTTTTTATTTTTACAATATCACCTATTCGTATATCTTTTTCTTTTATATAATCAAAATTATGAAGCGTTGTCTTTGATATTACAGACCCTGCCACTCTAACTGGCTGAATAATTGCAAGCGGTGTTACTTGCCCAGTTCTTCCTACCTGCACTTTTATATCCAAAAGTTTAGTTTCTCTTTCTTCTGGTGGATATTTATATGCTACTACCCACTTTGGTACTTTTGAAGTAGTTCCAAGCGTTTCTCTTAATGATAAGTTATTTATCTTTACCACGGCCCCATCAATATCATAAGGTAAATTTTCTCTTTTCTTACCTATTTCCTCGATAGCTTTTAAAACTTCTCTTGCTCCAACACAGACTTTCGAATATTCTATTGTCTTTATTCCAGCATTAGAACAAAGCTGTAAACCTTCGCTATGATTTGTAACCTTCTTGTCTGCTATTTTTTGAATATTAAATACAAAAATACTTAATCCTCTTTCTTTTACAAGCATAGGATCTAATTGTCTTAGGGTTCCCGCTGCTGCATTTCTTGGATTTGCTAAAAGTTGTTTTCCCTCTTCTGCTAATTTTTCATTTAATCTATCAAACTGTGCTCTTTTTAAATATACTTCCCCTCTTACTTCAATTGTAATGTCGTCGTTTAATGTTTCAGGTATTTCTTCAAGCATCCTTAAATTTTCTGTTACATCTTCTCCAACTACACCATTACCGCGAGTAGAACCTTTTACATATTTTCCATTTTCATATTCTAACGATACAGAAAGTCCATCTATTTTAGTTTCTACAACAAATTCTGTTTTCTCCCCATACTCATCTATTATCTTATTTACAAACTCCTCTACATCATCATATGAAAATACATCTTGAAGGCTTTGCATAGGCACTTTATGTTCTACTGCTTCAAATGTACTGCTGTTTGTGCCACCAACTATTTGAGTCGGTGAATTTTTAGTCAAAAGACTTGGAAACTCTCTTTCCAAGTCTTTTAGTCTATTCATAAGCATATCATATTCATAATCTGATATTTCTGGATTGTCATTATTGTAATAGAGATCACTATGGTATCTTATTTCTTTTCTTAACTTGGCAATTTCTTTTTTCGCCTCTTTAATATCAATTTTAGTACTTTCTTTTAAAGTATTTTCCTGATCTCCAAATAAATTTAATTGATCCATATTATCAAACTCCATATTCTTTATACATACAAAACAAATTATTTTTCAACATCTATATGTTTTCCAAATTTAACAATGTAGTCAAATAATGACCATACTGTTGCAAGTAGTGCCAACGCTATTGATACAGTTGCAAATACATTTATAGAAAGTTCTATAAATCCCATATTTGTTCCACTTACTAAAAATTCCCCAAAGGTATTTGAATCAATAATAGCAAATGCTATACCTACCATTTGGAATATTGTTTTAATTTTACCAGATACAACTGCTGCTATTGCAACACCATCGTTAGAACCAAACATTCTAAGTGATGATGCAAAGAAATCCCTACATATTATTACTGCAACAATCCATCCAGGTATTGTTCCAACTCCTGCAAGCATTATTAATCCAGATGCAACTAAAAGCTTGTCTGCTAACGGATCCATAATTTTACCAAAGTTTGTAACCAATCCTCTTTTTCTAGATATTCTGCCATCTAATGCATCGGTGATAGCAGCTGCTGCAAATATAGCTAATGCTATGTATTTCATGTATTCCCATACATTTAATTCAACTAATACCATAAGTATAATAAATATTGGTACTAATGCTATTCTTAACATTGTTAGCCTATTTGGTACATTCATTTTTTTCAACATTTTAATCATAAATCTCTCTCCTTTTATACTTTGTTTCAAATATCTAATATGTAATGAAATCTATTTTAAATTATTTACTAATTCCTTAAAATGATTTCCTCTTACCTCAAAATTCTTGTACATATCAAACGATGCCGAAGCCGGTGATAGTACAACTATATCGTTACTTTGAGAAATGGAATTTGCATAATCTACGCATTCTTCCATATTATTTAAAGTAACTATATCTATATCTTGTTTATTGTTTCTTTTTTCAATTTCATCTAAAACAGCCTTTTCTATTTTAGGTGCTGTTTTCCCCATTAATATAAGGGTTTTAACTTTATCTACGATATATGGTCCTATAACATCATAAGGAATATTTTTATCATACCCACCTGCTATTAATATTATTTTTTGATTAAATGATTTAAGACCCGCTATTGTTCTACTAGGACTCGATGCTATTGAATCATTATACCATTTAACATTATCTTTTTCTCTTACAAATTCTATTCTATGCTCTACACCATAAAAATTTTGTATAACATTTACAATTGTTTTTATTCCTGTAAGATGTATCACAGCAGATGCTGCTGCACAAATATTTGCAACATTATGAATTCCAACAAGCTTTATATTTTTCACATCATCAACTAATTCATTATCTAATATACCAGCTATAATTTTATTGTCTTTTAGATAAACACCATTTTCTAATTCTTTTATTAAACTAAAATATCTAACATCTGTTTTACTTGATACTTCTTTTAGATATCTATTTGTCATTTCATCATCAGAATTTAAAACTAAAATGCTATCTTCTTTTGGATATTTAAATATATTTGCTTTTGCATCTATATATTCATCATAACTTCTATGGTAATCCAAATGATTTGGAGATATATTAGTTATAACGGAAATATCTGGACTTTCTCTTAAAGTCATAAGTTGGAAACTACTTAATTCTAGTACTACTATATCTTCTTTTTTCATTTCATCTAATTTAGAAAATATAGCTTTTCCAATATTTCCACCAAGCCACACTTTATATCCTGCTTCTTCTAAAAATTTCGAAATTAAAGTTGTAGTTGTTGTTTTACCATCACTACCTGTTACAGCAATTATTTTACATGGACATAAATGTATAAGCATCTCTATTTCTGATGTAATTACTGTGCCATTTTTTTCAGCCTCTTCTATCTCAGGGTAAAATGGTCTAACACCAGGCGATCTAAATATATAATCTAAACCTTGTAAATGTTTTAGATAATCTTCTCCTAAATATGCTTCTAGTCCCATCTCTTTTAATGTAGGATATTCAGCAAACAGATTAACATTCTTATCATACAATACAACTGTTGCGCCCAAAGAATGTAAATACTGGATGGCAGGTAAATTACTTACCCCTATTCCTACTAAACCTATTTTTTTATTT
>JAZSNU010000011.1:0-121731 GCA_045536565.1 Clostridia bacterium
GAAAAAATAAATAATAGTTATATGTATAAAAAGACAAATATGATATAATTGTAATAGGTGATAAAAATGATAATAAAATATCCAAAAAAAGTAAAACAAAATGATACAATTGGAATTACTGCAATATCGAGTGCAGCAAATATAGATAAAATAGATATGGCTGAGGAAAACTTAAAAGCATTAGGTTATAATATAAAAGAAACAGAAAATGTAAGGACTAAATATAAGTTGGTAAGTTCATCTGGTGAGCAAAGAGCAAAAGAATTTATGGGCTTGTGGAGAGATGACGAAGTATCTCATATTATTTCTGCAAGGGGTGGTGAATTTTCTATGGAAATGATACCATATTTGCACGAATATAAAGAAGAATTAAATGTTTTACCCCCTAAATGGATGCAAGGATATTCTGATACAAGTTTAATTAACTTTTATATAACAACTAATTATAATATAGCAACTATACATGCTCAAAATGTAGGCGACTATGCTATGAAAAATTATCATAAATCATTAGTGGATACATTAGATATGACTAAATTAAATGAAAATGAAGAATACACTCAAAGTAGTTTTGAAAAATATGCAGAAAGAACAGATTTTGGAGAAATGGAAGAAGAGTATAAGTTAGTATATGATAATGAATATGAAAGGCTAGATAAGAAAGAAAATATTGTAATTTCAGGCAGGCTTATTGGCGGTTGTATTGATGTTATAAAAACAATACTTGGAACACCATATGATAATGTAAATAATTTTTGTAATCAGTTTAAAGAAGGTATGGTGTGGTATTTAGAAAATTGCGAAATGCCAGTGCCAGATCTTTATAGGGCTCTATGGCAAATGAGAGAAGCAGGTTGGTTTAATAATGTAAATGCATTTTTAATTGGGAGAACATATAGCAAGGAAACAGTAGATGATTTCACATATCTTGATGCAATAAATGATAGCCTAGGTACGCTTAATGTTCCAATAATTTATGATATAGATGTAGGACATGTACCACCACAAATGACTTATATAAATGGAGCATATGCAGAATTTGAATATGTAGATTCAAAAGGTATATTAAAACAAAAATACATATAAAAGAAAACACCATAATATAAATAATTGTATTATGGTGTTTTTATGATTCATCTAAATTCTTAAAAAGATCGCTACAGAAAAAATCTATAATCTCAATATTAAATCCAGCACATAAATATACTATTGTTTGAAGTGTTGGGGTTTTTGAATTTCCTTTAACAATATTATTTAAAGTAGACTGTGTTATACCTGATAATGTAGCAAGCCTATTTATTGTGATATTTCGTTCTTTACAGAGTTCAATTATTCTTTTTTGAGTTGCTTCACTAATTGTCATGATTAATATTTCACCTCTTATTCATTATATATAATTTATTCGACAAATATTAACCTAAAAAGGTTGACAAAAGAAGAAATATGTAATATATTGTCATTAACCGTTTAAGGTTTAATATGCGAACACATATGATATTAATATATAAATATTATGTGTTTGTTTTAATAAAATATAAGGGGAATAAATAATTTAAATTAAAATACATGGGGGTGATAATATGAGCACTGAAAAAGGTGAAAGAAAAGAAAATGAACTTTTAGAGTTCTTTATAGGATTTATACTTTTAGGGGTAGGACTATATATGCTTGCGCAGCAAGTTGATGTTAGAATGTCATGGTATAGTTGGCATTTTGGCTCATTTAGGCTAGCAACAGGTATGATATTTATCCCTTTAATTTTTGGAGTAATCTGGCAGATTATAAATAACAAATCAAAGCTTGCAAAAGCACTCACAATATTAGGTGTAGTAATTATAGTTGCTACTATAATTATGAGCGTAAGTATTGTGTTTAGAACAACATCTATGTATAACTATATTATTATTTTACTAATGATATCGGTAGGAACAGGATTACTACTTAGAGTGTTATTTAAAGATAAAAAGAAAGATAGGAATGAAGAAAAAGAGATTAAAGAGGGGGAATAAAAATGGCAATTTTTGAAAGAATATCAGATTTAATAAAATCAAATGTAAATGATTTAATAGATAGGGCAGAAGACCCAGAAAAAATGGTAAAACAAGTAATTATTGATATGGAGGAAGAGCTAAGAAAAACAACTAGTGCATTAGGACAAGCAATGGGAAGTCAAACTAGTATGCAAAAACAATTAGATGCAAGTATAGCAGAGTCAGAAAAATGGGAAGAAAGAGCAAAATCAGCATTAGAGGCGGGTAATGAAGAACTTGCAAAACAAGCATTAAATAATAAAGTTACAGTAGATAATAATGTAAAGCAGTATAGAGAAATGGTTCAAAAAATGGAAGAACAAATAACTAAAATAAAAGAGCAAGTAGAGGAAATAAAAGTAAAATTAGAAGAAGCAAGAGCAAAACAAGATATGCTTATAGCAAGAGACAAAATGGCAGATACAAATTTACAAATGGCAAAAACAATGGGGGACTTTGATTCAAAAAGTGCTTATGCAAAAATGGAAAAAATGGAAAAGAAAATAGAGCAAAAAGAAGCAGAGGCTCAGGCTTTTGAAGAAATTGAAAATCAGAATTCAAGTGTAGAAAAAAGTTTTGAAGAAATAGAAAAAAATGCAGAGGTAGATAGCGAACTTGAAAGATTAAAAAAAGAATTAAATAAATAACAAAAGAGGTGAGAATATATGAATATATTAATAGGTGCTCTCTTTATTGCAGGTGGTATAGGATTTATACTATTTAAATTTAACAAAACAAAGAAACTAGTAACAGAAGTCAAATATATGAAAACAACTACGATACCTGAACTTAGGGAAATGCTAAATAACATGAGCAGTAGCGGAGTAGGTGATATATATAGACATTATGTAGAACTTGCAGGAACAATTGATTCTGATGAAGAAGTAATGGCTCCTTATTCAAATAATAAAGTAGCATACTATAAGTCAAAACTATACCATGTATATCAGTATGAAACTACTAAAATAGATAGTAATGGAAATACTTCTAGAAATATTCAAAAGAAAGAAACAATTATTAATGAAGATAGTAGTACTAGTTATATTGTTCTTAAAGATGAACAAGGTGAAAAAGTATATATTGATGTAAATAGTATTGATGATAAGATGCAGGTTGAAAAAACTTTTGAAAAATTTGAGCCGTCAAATAGAATTCAAAATTATAGAATAAATTTAGGTAACTTTAATTTGAATTTAGATAAAGGTAATTCAAAAACATTAGGCTATAAAATGATCGAAGAAACTGTGCAGATTGGAAAACCGGGTTATGTTTTAGGCAATGCAAAATTAGATGGCGATAGGATAGTAATTGAAAGAAGTGAAGATAAAGAAACTATATTTGCACCTAAAACAGAAGATGCAATGTTAAGAGATGTAAATAAATCTAGATATGGTGCAATACTAGCAGGTATAATATTTGCACTAATTGGTTTATTTATAATGTTTAGATGAGAAGGAAAAAAGGAGGATATATATGAAAGCAAACAAAAGAGGATTTAGTCCTATAATTTTAGGAATTATAATACTAGCAGTTATAATAATTATCTCAATAATTATATTTACTGTTTCAAACAACAAATCAAGTAGCAATAATTATGATAGTTCATATGATTATGAAGAAGAATTTTCAAATAAAAAGAAACTAAATCGAAAAGATATTTCGACTATTGTAGTAGAAGAAAAAGAATATGATTTAACAAAAACATTAAGAGATTCAGGGATAAGTGTAAGTGAATTAAATTATGTCAAAGAAGAACAAATAGTAGAATATAACGAACTTAAAAACAAGTCAGAAGAAAATAGATATATAATGTATTCTGATTTTGCAAAATGGATAGATGTAAATAATAGTGAGATTTCTAATACTGTAACTGTAAAACCTGGTCAAATAGTAGAATGTTGGTTTGAGACAGAGGATGAAGATTTTTTTGGAAGTGGAGCAGTAATTAATAATTCAAATAGCAATAAAAATATATTAGATTGTAATGTTGAAAGTTGGAGCAATATTTGGGTAGTTAAAGGTGGAGGCTCATTAAATGGACTTTCAGTTGGAGAAAGCACAAGAGATGAGGTAATTAAAAAATATAAAAAATATGCAATAACTAATGAATATAGTGATGATGTACTTATTGAATGTAAAGATGGCTCGAAAGTTACATTTAGATTTCATGATGAAGATACAAGTGTATCAGAGCCGGGGAAAATTAGCTATATAGATATAGAATTAAAATATTAGAGGTGAGATAATTGAAAAGATATAAAATAGGAAGTATGAAAATTGTAATAGGAATTATACTTCTTGTTATAGTTTTGATAGGAGCAGTTGTTGTTTCTATGAAATTAGTAAACAATTCAGATATAACTAGTTCAGAAGCAAATAATAATGAAATAGAAACAGGTACTAGTTCATCTAACAAAGAACTTATAGCAGTATATAATTCTGAGAAAAAGGCATATGGATTGATTGATGTTACAGGTAAAACGGTACTAGATTTTAAATATGATAAAATAACACCTTTTTACAATACATTTAAATTAGAAAAAGATGATGAAATAACATATGTTACAAAAAGTAATAAATCATTAAAAAAATATAAAGAATGTGATATGGAAGAAAGTAGACAATCAGATATAGGCTTAATAATAGCAAAAGACGATAGTAAAATTTATGTTATAAATCAAGATGGAAAAGAGATTTATAGCACAAATAAAGAAGAAATTAAAAATATGCGTGAGAGAAATACTTCTCTTGGAATTTGGACTTTTATATCTACGGATAGTAAGGAAATAGTATTAAATAACGAGGAATTAATATGTGAAATTTCACAAAAAGAATTCTATGGTTCAGCAGATAATTATATAATATTAGAAAAAGATGGAGTATTTACCACAAAACAATATGATAATAAAGGAAAAGTTATAAAGACAATAGAAAATGAAGGTATGCTAGATTATAACAATACTTATTATGTTTTATGCGGTAATTTAGAAAAAAGAGGTTATTCTAATGTGGGAACAGCAAAAGTATATTTACATGATGGAACTTTCGTTGCAGAAGCATTTTATAATGGAACTAAATCAGAATGCTATGTAATACAGGATGATTTGTTATTAATTAGTAGTTCTGATAACAATAAAACTAGAGCAAGTATTTACAAGAATGGAGTAAAAATGAAAGACTTAGAGAACCATTGGGTAGATAATGGCGGATCAATTGTAAATGGTGTAATATCAGTAGAAAGCACAGATGGTTTAAAAACATACTATTATGATGAGAATGGTAATAAATTATCAAATATAGATATTGAAAATGATAGTTATGGCTCAGTATATGCTAATTATTTTAATGGGTATATATATAAAGGTTTCGATGATGCACAAGATGCAAAAGTATTAGACGCAAAAACAGGTGAAGTAAAAATAGATAACCTTTGGTATAACAATATAAATAATATGTTTATACCAAATACAAATGGTAAATATATGATTGTTTCAACAAATGATAATAAATCAGCCATAGTAAATTATAAATTGGAAATAGTTGTTGATTATCAAGAGGGATATTTTACATATTTTGATATAGAAAATCCATACAATTATGATAAAGATACAATATATTTTATAAAAGAAGATGATGGCTCAGGAGTATCATTAATAGCATATGATTTAACTGATAATTGTAAAGTTAAATTTGAAATTAATGGTAACTGGACAGAGAGAGGAATAAATTATATAGGTATGATTGAAAATTATTTTACATATAAATACTATGATTTAAATGGTAATTTAATATATTAAAATGGAGGTGATAATAAATGAAATGTGTAAAATGTGGAAATGAAATGCCAGAAGGTAAAAAGTTTTGTGAAAATTGTGGAACGCCACTTGTTCAAAATACAGTTTCGCAAGCACAAACTAATGTAGATACTGGTAAAAGGAAAAATACAAAAACAGGTTTATTTATATTTATAGGAGTAATAATCCTAGCTGTTATAATAGCCGTTATTTGCGTAGCAAACGCAGTTAAAAACAAAGTAAGTGCTGGATTAAACGAATTAAATACTATGGGAGAGTATATAAATGATTTTGCAAATGAAGTTCAAGATGAGATTGAAGAACAAGTTGAAGAGGAAAAGTATGTAGACATAGAATGGAAATTACCTTTGTTAAAAACAGAGGGAAAAGATTCATACTTTGAATACTATTCTGATATAGAAAATTTAGAACAATATGATATCTATACAACAGCCGTAGCAGTTTCTACTAATGATTTTTGGATAATGGAACATAAAATTAATTCAGATGATGAGAATGTAAAAGTTATAAATAAATACTACACAACAGCGTATATAGATGATAAAGAAGCAACATATAGCATAATATATATATTAGTTCCAAAAGGAACTGATATAAATGATATATGTATATATGTGGATGATAACACAGAAGCTTGTATATATGGAAAAGATAATAATATTAAGCCAGTAGAAAATGGTAAAGCAACTTATGGAGAATGTATAACTTGTACAGTTGATGGTATAAGAGCATATATATTATTACTAGAATTTAATGATAATTATAGCAGAGGTGGCGGGGGCTCTGGAACAACTGGAAGCTTTGATATTTTAGGAGCATCTGTTGAATGTTTATACATTATAGAAAAGATGCCAGAAAGAGATGCGTATAGTCCAGATATGTTTAAAACCACTTCTGAAGATAAAGATATTTTAGCAACAATTGAAGATGAAGATAGATTAAAACAAGAGCAAGAAATATACATTAATAAAATGAGGTTCCCAAATGATAATTTTTGTGGTACTTTTTCTCTACCAATATATTATGTATATAAAGAGGGAATCATGACACAAGAAGAGGCATTAAAAATATGGGAAAATAATAAAATAGGAATCAAATTTTTAGATAAAGTAGAAATTGATTGGATGAATTAGGAGGAGTAAAATATGAATTGTAAAAATTGTGGAGCAGAAATTGCCGAAGGTAAGGCTTTTTGTGGAGAATGTGGAACAAGTGTAAATGGCGAGGTAAATACAAATGTACAAAATAATACAGCAGTGAATGGACAAACTACTACAAATGAAGGATGGAGTCCAAAGGTATATAAAATACTATCATATATAGGTATATTATGGTTAGTTGGTATGTTTGGTAAAAGAAAAAACGAACCAGCAGTAAGATTTCATGTTGGACAAGGTATAATACTTACAATATGTTCAGTTGCGTTATCAATTGTTATATATTTAATAAATACATTTGTTATTGCTAATGTATTTGTAACTGAATTAGAAATTTGGGGTGTATCAATGGGTAAAACAGTATCTGGTACAGGTCTTGCTATAATGGGATTTTTAGATACAGCAGTATGGGCAGTCCAAATATTATTTATGGTACTAGGAATAGTTAATGCATCAAAAGATAGAGAAAAAGAACTTCCAGTTATAGGTTCACATGCTTTCTATAAATAGAATTTAATATATATATTCACACCTTAATACTATACAAAATAGAATAGTATTAAGGTGATTTTATGCTTAATTTTATTAAACGATTATATGAAGATGCTAAAAATATAAAAGATAAAGACCCGGCCACAAAAAGTATTTGGGAGGTGATAATACTTTATCCTGGTTTCCATGCAATCATGTGGCATAGGTTAGCACATTTGCTATATAAATTGGATTTAAGATTTATACCTAGATTTATTTCACAAATAGTTAGATTTTTTACCGGTATAGAAATACACCCAGGAGCTAAAATTGGTAATAGATTATTTATAGACCATGGCATGGGTATAGTAATTGGTGAAACAGCAGAAATCGGAGATGATTGCACAATTTATCATCAAGTAACACTTGGTGGAACGGGTAAAGATGTAAACAAAAGGCATCCTACAATTGGAAATAATGTAATGATTGGAGCGGGAACAAAGATACTAGGTCCAATTGAAATAGGGAGTAATATAAAGATAGGGGCAGGTAGTATAGTGCTGAGTGAATGTTTGGAAGAAAATGTAACATTGGTTGGAGCACCTGCTAAGATAGTTAGAAGATATAACAAATAATATTAACACCATAAGTATTAAAAAAATTAATATTTTTGGTGTTTATTTTTTGTCGTTTTATGACATACGATTTTGATTGAAAAGTATATATGTGTGTGATATATTAATGATACTTAATTCATATTTTTCATTCTAAATTTTTATTATCTATTTAATATTTTTAATCTTAATTTTAATTTTATTCCAATATAATTATAATTCACAAATTGTAATAAATATTTTAATTTAATTTTATTATATTCATATTCAAACAAATTTCATTTGCTAAAATAGTATATAAATGTATTAAAAGGAGGAGATAATGATACAAGATATTAAATTATTAAAGCCTAAATATGATGTGGTTTTTCGTGCTTTATTTGGAGAAAATAATATAAAGCTGGCAGAGACCTTTATATCAGATATATTAGGTCAAAAAGTGAAAATACAGCATATTCTAGATAGACATTTAAATATAAAAGTGGCAGAACAAAAGCTGGGTATAATGGACTATAGAACGATATTAGAAGATAATACATATTGCAATATAGAAATACAATTACAAGAGCATGATTATGAAATAGAAAGATTTTTATACTATTTAGCAGATACATATTCAAGACAACTGTCAAATGGAGAAATATATGAAGAACTGAACAAAACAATAAGTATAGTAATATTAGATCATGAAATAGAGCAATTAAAAGACTTCAATAAATTAAATGTAAAATGGCAGATGAGGGACAACATTACAGGTGTGCATTTGTTGACAGATAAGTTTGAAATGTGTATAATAGAACTACCAAAAGCAAAAAGGTTATATGAAAATTTAAATAATGATAAAATATGTAACTGGATGATGTTTTTGGATGATCCAAATAGTCAGGAGGTTCTAAATATCATGGAAAAAGATAAAGATATTAAGACAGCCAGTGAAAAATTAAAATATTTAAGTAAAGATGAAGAAATAAGAAGAATAGCAGAATTAAAAGAAAAGGCAAGAAGAGATGCATATGCAGTTGAACAATTTAATATTAGAAAAGGACTAGAAAAAGGAATTAAGCAAGGAATAGAAAAGGGGATTGAGCAAGGCATTAAACAAGGCAGAAATCAAAGAAATATTGATATAGCGAAAAACATGTTAAATGAAAATATGGATATAAAGACTATATCAAGAATTACAGGCCTTTTGGAAGAAGAAATTTTAAAATTAAAATAATCAAAAAGTAAAAATAACACCATGAATATTAAAAATGTTTTAATATTTGTGGTGTTTTGTATATATTGTAAGAATTTTGTAAAAATGATATAATAACCATTGAAAAAAATAATATATATGATATAATTGTGACTAGGTTACAATTATAAAAGGAGGATATATGTTAAAGAAAAAAATATTTTTAATTGGACTTTTTGTATTATTCTCGATGATATTTGTAAATACATGTTTCGCAGTTATAGAGCAAGTAGAAGATGAAAATATATTTCAAAACACATCAGCAGTTATAGTGGAAGATAGGGGAATAGTAGAAACCAATGATAGTTTTGATGAAATGTCTTCTGGAAGAGTCCAAAACTTAGTAGTTAGAGTTTTGTCAGGAGCCAAAGAAGGTGAAGAATATAACGCGACATATACCGTAATGGCAAAAGATGATAGCAATTTTAAATTTGATATATTAAAAGAGGGAGACAAGGTATATCTAACTATTGATGAAAGAATGGAAGAACCTGTTGTTTATGTATCAGGTATTCAAAGGCACAATTCACTACTTGTTTTAGCAATAATATTTTTACTTGCAATATTATTAGTTGGAAGAAAACAAGGATTGAAAACTATAATATCTCTTGTTGTTACAATCGGCATAGTATTCTTTTGGGCATTACCTAGTATAATTAATGGAGCAAGTCCACTATTTGTTTCAATAGTAGTAAGTTCAGTAATTACAATAGTTACTTATTTGGTAATAAGTGGTTTTAATAAAAAAACACTCGCATCAATATTAGGTACAGTAGGAGGTTTGCTGCTATCTGCACTTGTAGTATATGTATTTGGATATTTTTCAAGACTATCAGGACTTAATGAGGAATCTATGTATCTAGCGTTTCTTCCACAAGGAACTGAGTTTGATTTAGTTGAGATTATATTTGCGGGTATAATAATTGGCGCGCTTGGTGCATGTATGGATATTTCAATGTCAATTGCATCAGCATTAGAAGAAATAAAGAAAGAAAATCCATCAGCAAATAGAAAAACATTATTTAAGGCGGGTATGAATATAGGTAAAGATGTAATGGGAACAAATACTAACACTTTAATTTTGGCATATGTAGGAAGTTCACTTACAATCTTAATATTATATATGGCCTATGGTATGAGTTTTGCTGAAATTGCTGATGTTGAAGTTGTAGCAGAAGCAATAATTAGGTCACTAGCAGGAAGTATGGGAATAATTGGTGTAATACCACTTACAGCATTTATTAGTAGTATGTTATATGCATCAAAAGAAGAATATATAGAAGAGGAAGAAGAATAAAACTAGGGGGAATATTTATGAAAAAAGAAGTTGTAAAATATGATGTTAGAAAGATAACAGATATTAAAGATTTAATTAATAGTAGCGCAGAAATATATCAGGATAAGGCTGCATATCTTGTAAAAAATTCAATCAGAGAATATGAAGAGGTTAGTTTTAATAAAGCAAAACAAAATATGGATGAACTAGGAACAGCATTAATAAATTTAGGGCTAAAAGGTGAAAAAATAGCGGTAATTGGAGAAAACAGATATGAGTGGGCAATATCTTATCTAGCTGTTATAAATGGAACAGGAATTGTAGTTCCGCTAGATAGAATGTTACCTGAAAACGAAATAGAAAGTTGCCTAAAAAGAGGAGAAGTTACAGCAGTTATTTATTCTGGAAGATTAGAAAATGAAATGAAAAATATTTCAGAAAGAGTAGATAGTATTAAATATTTTATTGGAATGGATTTAAAAGAAGAGGTAGGTAAATTTAAATCATTAGAACTATTATTAAATAGAGGAAGAATATTACTTGAAGAAGGAAATACTGATTTTACAAATGCTGAAATAGATAAAGAGTCTGTTGCTGAAATTTTGTTTACATCTGGTACTACATCTGAATCAAAAGCGGTTATGCTATCACATAATAACTTAGCATTTAATATTATGAATCAATGCTCAATGTTATATATAGACGATAAGGACATATTCCTATCAGTGCTTCCAATACACCATGTATACGAATGTGTTTGTGGTTTCTTAACTCCATTTTATAGAGGATGTACAGTTGCATATTGTGAGGGACTAAAATATATTCAAAAGAATATGCAAGAAGCAAAAGTAACAATGGTATTAGGTGTCCCATTAATATTTGAAACAATGTATAAAAGAATATGGGCAGGAATTGAAAAACAAGGAAAAACCAAACTTGTTAAAATCATGGTTAAACTTACAAATTCTATGGGAAAAGTAGGTAAAAAATTAAAGAAAATAGTATTTAAGAGTATATATGAGCAATTTGGAGGAAACATTAGATTATTTATAGCAGGTGCGGCCGCTATAAATCCAGAAGTATCAAAAGGGTTCCAGGATTTTGGTATACTTGCAGTTCAAGGATATGGTCTTTCTGAGTGCGCACCAATAGTAGCTTTAAATCCAAATACTTGTCCAAAAGATGATGCAGCAGGACTTCCATTATTTAATACAGAAGTTAAAATTGTGGATGCAAACGATGAAGGTGTAGGAGAAATAGTTACAAAAGGAGAACATGTAATGCTTGGATATTACAAAAATGAAGAGGCAACAAAAGAAGCAATAGTAGATGGTTTCTTCCATACAGGAGATTTAGGCTATATAGACGAAGATGGCTTTGTTCATATAACTGGTAGAAAGAAAAATGTAATAATAACTAAAAATGGTAAAAATGTATATCCAGAAGAAATTGAAGGATTAATAAATGACTTAGACACAGTAAAAGAATGTATGGTATTTGGTAAAAAAGAAGAGGATGATATAACATTAACGGTTCAAGTAATACCTGACATTGATAAGATAAAAGAAACAAATCCAGAAATTACAGATGAAAAAATTAAGGATTTAATTTGGAAAGAAATAAAGAAAATAAATGAAGGATTAGTTGTATATAAAAGAATAAAGAATTTAGAAATAAGAGATAAGGAATTTGAAAAGACAACTACAATGAAGATAAAAAGGTATAAAGAAAGTGTATAAAAAGTGCTATAATAAGAAATCTGTGGTATAATATTACCATGGATTTTCTATTATATACTAGGAGGCATATATTTTGAAAAAGAAAAGTAAAAAGAAGATAGAGATTAATGAGATTATTAGTTGGACTATTAGAGCATTACTTATATTTGCAATAATAGAAAGTATTTTTTCTAAAAATTATCAAAATACTTTTGTTGCATCACTTACATTTGTAATGACATTTTATCCAAGTTTATTAAGGAAAAAATTTAGAGTATATTTACCATCTACTATGCAGGTAATTATAACTTTATTTATATTTTCTGCACAGTTTTTAGGTGAGTTACATGATTTTTATTATAAATTTCCATGGTGGGATAATATGTTGCACTGTATATCAGGTAGTGTACTAGGAATAATAGGATTTATGTTTGTATATTTCTTGAACAAGACACATATAAAGAAAACAAAATTGAGCCCTATATTTATATCATTATTTGCACTTTGTTTTTCAATTTCAATTGGTGTATGTTGGGAAATATTTGAATTTTCAGGAGATAGGTTACTAGGACTTAACATGCAAAAATTTAGAATGCATGGCGAAGATGGTCTTGTAGATACAATGACTGACCTTATAGTAGATACAATTGGTGCATTTATAGTTGCAGTTATAGGATATATATATATGAAAGATGAGAAAAAGTTATTAAAAAAGAAAGTAAAAATGGAAGAATGGTTAAAAAGGCAAACTGAACTTGAAATGAATGAAGACGATAAAAAGTTGAGAGAAGAAGGATGTGGTAAAGAGTAGGATATCCTACTTTTTGCCACATTGTTTGTTTGAAATAACTAGTAAAATGTTGTATAATGTGTTTATATATTAAACATTAGGAGATGACTAATTTATGAAAATAATAGAAAAATTCTTTAAGCTTATATTTGGAAGAACAGTTATAGCAATAATAGCACTTGCTATTCAAATTTTAATTTTCTATATAAGTTACAAATTTTGTGAAGAGTATATAGGATATATCTTTACTGGGTTTTCTTTGCTTAGCGCAGCAATCGTAATATTCATTTTAAATAGTAAGCAAAATCCAGCATTTAAAATAGCATGGATAATACCAGTTTTAGTATTTCCTTTTTTTGGAGTTACAATGTATTTGTTTTTAAAAGCCCAGCAAACACCAAAAAGAATTAATAAGAGAATTAAAAGCATAGAAGAAAATATGGGACCTTATCTAAAACAAGATGAAGATATACTAAGCGAAGTGGATAAAGAAAGTAGAAGAATATATAATTTGGCTAGATACATGAATAATGCAGGAAATTTTCCTGTATATAAAAATACAGATGTAGAATATTTTCCGGTTGGAGAGGCTAAATTTAATAGATTGGTAGAAGAATTAAAAAAAGCTGAAAAATATATCTTTATGGAGTACTACATAATTGCAAAGAGTAAGATGTGGAATACTATATTAGAAATTTTAGAAGAAAAAGTAAAAGCAGGTGTTGAAGTAAGAGTAATGTACGATGGTATGTGTTCAATAAAAATGTTACCTTGGAGTTTTCCTTTAAGCTTAGAAGCAAAAGGTATTAAATGTAAAGTATTCTCGCCACTTTTCCCTGTTATATCAACATACCAAAATAATAGAGATCACAGAAAAATAGTTGTAATAGATGGTAAGGTTGCTTTTACTGGTGGAATAAACATAGGTGATGAATATATTAATGAGTATGAAAGATTTGGACATTGGAAAGATACATCGATTATGCTTAAAGGTGATGCAGTAAAAACTTTTGTATTGTTATTTTTACAAATGTGGAACTTAGATGAGAAAAAATTAGAAGATTATACTAAATATATTCTAGATGATAAAATAGAAACAAGTGATAATGAATCATATGTTATTCCTTATGGTGAAAATCCATATGATGAATATAACATAGCAGAGCAAGTATATATTGATATGATAAATACTGCTAAAAAATATGTTCATATTATGACTCCTTATTTAATACTTGATAATGAAATGATAACAACTTTAAAATATGCAGCAAAAAGAGGAGTAGAAACTATAATTATAATGCCACATATACCTGATAAAATGTATGCATATCTTCTTGCTAGAACATATTACGAAGAACTATTAGAAGCAGGTGTAAAAATATATGAATATACACCAGGATTTGTTCACGCAAAAGTTGTGATAACAGATGATGAAGAGTCAGTAGTAGGAACAATAAATATGGATTATAGAAGTTTGTATCTTAATTTTGAATGCGCAGTATATATGTACAAAAATAAAGTTATACAAGAGATAGAAGACGATTTTAAACTTACTCTAAATGAATGTGAAGAAGTAACATTAAAAGACCAAAGAAACTATAATATATTTAAAAAGATAGCTGGACAAATATTAAGACTGTTTGCACCGCTTATGTAAAAAGTATATTAAAAATTAATGTAAAATATGAATAAAAAAGAAAAGCACATAGAAAATAAATCTATGTGCTTTTATCTATTATAACAAATCGCTTAATTTAGTTATTGTTCCTGCACCTATTGTAAGAATAATATCGTTTGGCTGTATAACTTCTTTTATTTTATTTGCTATCTCTTCAAAAGCAGGGATATATAGTGTATTAATACCATTTTTATTAAGCTTTTCTGCTAACATTTTAGAAGAGATAGTTCCATCATCTATTTCGCGAGCAGCGTAAATATCTGTTAATATAACAAGATCTGCTTTATCAAAACATTTAGCGAATTTATCAAATAATGTTTTAGTTCTAGAATATGTATGAGGTTGAAATACTGCAATAACCTTGTTCTTAGATTTGTTTTTTGCAGATTCTAATGTTGCAGCAATTTCAGTTGGATGATGAGCATAATCATCATATACATTTACATTATCTCCAATTGTTTTTTTGTATTCAAATCTTCTGCTAGCACCAGTAAATGATTCAATACTTTCTTTGGCAAGTGTAACATCTAAGCCATTTGAATATATTGTTCCAGCAGTTGCTAAACTGTTTAAAACATTGTGTCTTCCAGGTGCACTTAAAGAAATGTTAGTAATAAATTTAGAATTAATGTATAAATCATATTTATAAGCACCAAATTCGTTTATTTCTATATTATCTGCAAATAGGTTAGCGGATTTATCTTTTATAGAATAAGTTAATACTGTAATGTTATTTTCTTTGATAAATGAATTTAAAATATTTAATATATCAACACAATTTTCATCATCTTTGTTTATAATCAACTTTCCGTTTTTAGGTAACATAGATATAAAGTTAATAAAGGATTCCTTAATATGATTTAAATCTTTAAAATAGTCTAAATGTTCTTCTTCTATATTTAATATTACTGCTGTTTCTGGCGGGAAATTAAGAAAACTATCTACATATTCGCAAGCCTCTAAAATAAAATATTCATTACCTCCTATAAGATAATTTACATCACCAAGTTCTTTTAACTTAGAACCTACAAGAACAGTAGGATTTGTATTTAACTTCATAAAAGCACTTGCTATCATAGAAGTTGTTGTGGTTTTACCGTGCATACCTGCTATGCATATTGGTTTGCTGTATTTATTTAAAAGAATTCTTAGAAATGGTGCTCTTTCAAGCGTAGGAATACCAAGTTTATTAGCCTCTACTAACTCTTCATCAGTATCTTTTATAGCGGCAGTATATACAACTAAATCAGCATCTTTTACAAGTTTTTTGTTATGCCCTATAAATACATCAATATTTTCATTTCTTAATATTTTTACCATATCTCCTTCTGCCGAGTCAGAGCCAGTAACTGTATACCCTGCTTTTTTTAGCATTACAGCAATACCACTCATACTAACTCCGCCTATTCCAATCATATGGATTTTATTTATTTTACTTAAATCAATATTTAAATTATTCACTAAAAATCACTTCCTAAACATCATTATACTAAAATATATTTTACATATCAACAATCAATGTGCAAAAATAACTAAAATTTGCAAAATAGCAATAATTGTTATATAATATATGCGAAATTGGGGTAGAGTTTATGTGGTTTGAAAATGTAGTTATAATTCTTACTTGGTTTACACTTGCAAGTATATATTTAAAAATATGTGTGGAAAATAAAAAAATATTTAATATTGTAATGTTTGTATTAAATATAGTATTTGGGATCGCATATTTTTTAAGAGATATAATAAAAATTGAAATGAGTAGTATTATGCAAGTATTAATACTTTTATTTATGTATATAATTCCAATTGTAACAATATATTTGAAATACAATAATATAGCGATAAAACAAAAATTAATATGCTTATTTGGAAAATTATACTATAATATGGGAAGATACGATATAGCAATTAAGTTATATACACATAGCATTAGGACAAATAAAAAGAGTGTAACATCTAATAATTATTATATTTTAGGTAGATGTTTAAGAAAAGAAAGAAGATATTTAGACGCAAGGGATATGTTTATAGAGGCAATAGAACTTGATAAAAATAACTATATGGCATATTATGAGTTAGGACTTACACTTAGTGCATCAGACAAAAAAGATACTGCAATTATAATGCTTAGTAATGCACTAAAAATAGAGCCTGAGTTTAAAGATGCAAAGGTTGCACTTGCAATAACATATTCTGAAATAGGTAGGGTTAAAGAGGCTGTTAGTATATATAACGAAATAATAGAAAAAGATGAAGCAGATGAAGAAGTGCTATATAACCTTGCAAATATATACTACTATGAATTAAATGAGCAAGACAAAGCAGAAGAGTGTTATACAAAAGCAGTAGAAACAAATAACAAATTATATGCGGCTTGGTATAATTTGGGTAATATAAATTATATGAAAGGTGATTATGAGGCTAGTATAAAGTCTTTAAATATATCAAAACAAAGTGAAGTGTTTAAAGATAAATCAGATTATATGCTCGCAAAAAATCATATTGCTGTTATGGAAGTAGATAAAGCAAAAAAAATACTGCAAAAATTAATTAAAAGAGATGAAATGTATGTTGCTAAAATAAAGAATGAAATAATATTTGAAGAAATTTTATCAGATATTCTTATTGAGCAAGAATAAAAAATATACAAATTTAAATATAGACATTTAAATAAATTTATGCTATTATATATAGCATAAATTATATGCCGATGTGGCGGAACTGGCAGACGCACACGACTCAAAATCGTGCGGGAAACCATGTGGGTTCGAGTCCCACCATCGGTACCAAATGAAGTAGCACCTGTGATTGACATGGGTGTTATTTATTAATATGATAAATAAAGAGGTGAGTGATGGTAAAAACATATAACAAATTAGTAAGAAATAAAATACCAGAAATAATAGTTAAAAATAATGGAACACCTACTACTAGAATTTTAACAGATGAAGATTATAATATTGAGCTTATTAAAAAACTAAAAGAAGAATGTAAGGAAGTAGAAAATGCTAATGATAAAAAAGAAATATTAGAAGAATGTGCTGATGTTTTGCAAGTTATTGAAGATATTGCAAAACTTAATGGGAGTTCAATAGATGAAATTGTAGAAATAAAAAAACATAAAGAAGAAAAAAGAGGTGCATTTGATAGCAAAGTATTTCTTGAAAGTGTAGAAGAATAGATTACTCATTTATTTAAATTCTATCCTAATTGGTTTGCTCATATGTAGTCTATACGGTATAAATTGGTAAATAAAAATTCGAAAAAACATTTACTTTTTTTCTTTTGTGTGTTATAATATTATTGTAGTCAGAAGACAGTAGAAATGGGGGACGGAATATGTTTCATATAGGAGATAAAGTAGTATATCCAATGCATGGAGCTGGAACAATAGAGTCAATCGAAGAAAAAGAAATGTTTGGAGATAAATCAGAATATTATATAATAAAAATGCCAATGAATGATATGAAACTTATGGTGCCTACAAAAACAGCGGTTAATGTAGGAGTAAGAGAAGTATCAAATGGAAGCATAGCAAATGAAGTGTTTAAAGTTTTAGAAAAACCTAAACAAGCATATGTTCATGAAAATAATTGGAGCAAAAGATATAGAGCAAATGTAGATAAAATAAAATCAGGAGATATATTAGAACTTGCAGATGTAGTAAGAGATCTTTCTCATAGACACATGGAAAGAGGACTTTCTACAGGTGAGAAAAAGATGCTTACATCAGCAAGAGAAATATTAATTAGCGAATTAGTATTAGCACAAGATTTAGATCATAATTTAGTAGGAGAAGAAATCGAAGAAAAAATTAAAATGTCTTTTGATTTAGGAAATTCTACTGAGGCAGTAAAAGAAGAATTATAATATGTGTAATGTATAAGCGGGCTTAGTGGCTCGCTTTTTGTTGACTTTAAATACGAAAATGATATAATGTAATTGTTGCTGGTGTAGCTCAGTCGGTAGAGCAATTGATTCGTAATCAATAGGTCATCAGTTCGATTCTGATCATCAGCTCCATGCACAGAAACTAACTAGATTATAAAAGGCTAGTTAGTTTTTTTACATATGTTAACATTAGTTGACAAATTTCCACTTAAAATTGCTAGTAATTTTTTGATATATGTGTTAACATTTAATTATGTGGTTTGGAGGTATAAATAAAATGAAATTTGAAGAAAAACTAATTAAATTAAGAAAACAAAAAATACTATCTCAGGAAGAATTGGCAGAAAAATTAAATGTAACAAGACAAACAATATCAAAGTGGGAATTAGGACAAACAAAACCTGACATTGATAAAATAAAGGAGATAAGTGAACTTTTTGAAGTTAGTGTTGAGGAATTAATAAATGACGAAACAGATATTCAAAAAGAAAGTAATGAGCAAATAAAGCCAAAGAAGGAAAGAAAATATTTGATATATATTTTAGTACTTGTTTTAATTGCTGCAATAGTTACTTTAATAATAAGAATAAATGTGAAAAAAGAACAAGATAAAGCAGAAGGTAAAAATACAGGAATATTCTCAATTTTTGATGGCTTCTTTGATGATTTTAACGAGGCATCTTCAAGTATGCAAAGTCAATATCAACAAAATGTAGATAAAATGAATCAAGAACATCAAAATAGAGTAGAACAAATGAATAAAGAATCTGAAAAGAGAACACACAATCTTAGTTTCGAAAATAGTACTGGAACTGAGCCAACTCTATTTGTAGAAAGTACATTAGATAAGATAATAAGTGTTAACAAAAAGAATACAGGACATACTGTGACATTAATATATAATAATATTGTAACTACTGATGAAACAGAAATAAAGAATATAAAACATTCATTAGTAGATTTTAGTGAATATGAAGTTTCAATAGAGTATGATGATGAAGGATATGTAAATAAAGTAATCCTTGAAGATATAAAGTAAGGAGTGAGTAGGTATGATAATAAATATATGTTTAATGATAGTAATAGTATTAATAGTAATAATTTTAGGTTATTACAACAAACTTGTAAAACAAAAAAATCATGTTAAACAAGCAGAATCAGGAATAGATATTGTATTAAAACAAAGATTTGATTTAATACCAAATATAGTAGAATGTGTAAAAGGATATTCAAAATATGAAAGTGAAACACTAGAAGATTTAGTTGAGGCAAGAACATCATATAATAAAAAAGAGGGCCTTGATATAAAACAAGCAGAAATAATAAATGATAAAGTTAATAGACTTTTAGCAGTAGCAGAAAGTTATCCAGACTTAAAATCAAATCAGCAATATTTAGTATTACAAAATAGATTAAGTGAAATAGAAGATAAATTACAATATGCTAGAAGTATATACAATTCAGCAGTAACAAAATACAATACATCAATTGAAACAATACCTTGTAATATTGTTGCAAAAATGTTTGTTTTTGAAAGATACGAATTGTTTAAAATAGAAGATAGTACAAGAGAAAATATTAATATAGCAGTTAATTAAAAGTTTGGAAGTATAGAATTAATCAAAATTCTATACTTCATTTTTTCCACATTTCTTATTTGTTTAGTATTAAAATATCATAGTTGCATATAATATTTACTAAAAGGAGATTGGTATTATGGATACAAAAATGAATCAGAAAAAAATTAATTGGAAAATGTTAATACTATACATTGTATTTGCGTTAGTAGCAGGAGGAATAGGTGCGCTTTTAGGTGGCAGTATGAAAGATTTTAAAGAAGTAAATCAGCCGTCATTTGCACCACCACCAATTTTATTTCCAATAGTATGGACAGTACTATATATACTAATGGGTATATCTTCATACCTTATTTGTTCAAATAAAACAGATAAAAAATTCAAAACAAGAGCATGTGTAATATACTTATTACAACTTACTGTAAATGTATTATGGAGTCTATTCTTTTTTAGATTAAGATGGTTTTTCTTCTCATTTATATGGGTGCTATTATTACTAGTATTTATTATATTTATGATAATTAAATTTTATAAAATAAAGCCATTTGCGGCATATTTACAAATACCATACCTACTTTGGACTACATTTGCATCTATTCTTACATATTCTATTTATACACTTAATTAAAGAATATATATAACAGCCTCACATATTAATATAATGTGGGGTGATTTTATTGAAAAATAGAAATATGAATTATATGAATAGTTATATGCCGTATGCCATAGCGGATATAAAGGGGAGTAAAGAGTTTCAAACCATAAAAGGAAAAGTAAAATTTTATCCATGGAAATCCGGTACTATCGTTAGGACTGAAATAGTTGGACTTCCAAATGATAATAAAAACAATTTCTTTGGATTTCATATTCATGAGGGTAGTATCTGCAATGAGGAGGAGGGAAAACCAGCCTTTGAAAGTGTAGGTAATCATTTTAATCTGGGTCAAGATGAGCATCCAAACCACTTAGGAGATTTACCACTTATCTATTCTAATGATGGTTATGCATACATGGAGTTTTATACAAACAGATTTACTCCCAATGATATATTAAATCGCACAGTTATAATACACAAAAATAAAGATGATTTAATGTCGCAGCCATCTGGAAATTCAGGCGAAAAGATTGCTTGTGGAAAGATTATAAAATTAAAGTAAATAAAAATATCTACCAATTATATATGGTAGATGTTTTTTTCTTGTATATATATATTAACAAATCAAGGTGGCTCTAAGACAAAAGCAATATTGACAAAAATATGTAACAAATATGTTACAAAATATCTAAAAGTACTTGAAATAATTTAATTTTGTTATATAATAATTGCTAAGAGATGATATAGATTATTATCAAGGAGGGGGACACTTTGTCAGATATAGTAGTAAGTTCTGCAAAAAAAGTAAATATATTAGATAAGATAATACAAAGCGTAGTAATAATGGTAAATATGGGCAAAATGAACCGTGCTATTGAAGAACATCTTGAAGTAATAAAAAACACTGACAGAGATGATCAAAGAGTATATCAAGAGAATATATTAAAAGAAATTGTGTATGTTAAATACCAATATGATATAATGCAAAGAACAATGTATGATTTAAAAATGTCGTATTCAGATGAAATAATTGAAAATATAAATTCAACTGATAAGACAGAAAGATTAAATCTTCAAAAAGAATTTTTAGAAATGGAATATGATAGAATTACTAAATTAAAATTTAAAAATAGGGAAGATTTAAAATATATGCTTCTTATAATATCAGGAGCAATAGGAACAGTTAAGCAAAGCATAAAAGATGAAGGTAAAAATTTAAGATATAATCAAGTTATAAAAGCAGCGGAAGAGGTTGACACAAAAATTAAAGAAGATGAATATACTGAGGAATGCTATAAAACAGTATTTGATTGTTTAGATGGATATGTAAGTTATATTAATGATAATTATGATATATCTAAACTACCAGATGATGAAAAAGAAATTATTGAACTTGTTATTGAATCTACTATAAATGGTATAGAATCAGATATAGATGAATTAAATTACCAATACGACTTAATAATTAATATTTGCAAAAATGCATATAGATATTTTGGTATAGTGGACAAGATATTTGAAAAAATACAAGAAGTTTATGAAGAGTCATTAGAAAGACAAAGTATAAATGTTATGGACTTCGTATCATTTTATAAGCAAATATATGATAAGAAAATAAAAACTATGGTAAATGATGTACATAGAACAATAAAGACAGAAGATGAATATTTAGAATATTCAAAAGCACTTCAAGATGAAACAATTGAGGAGTTTGTATTAAAAAAATCCTTAGAAACATGTATATCAGAAAAAGTAAAAGATTTGTTACAAGAAGAATTATCAAAATATGTATATGAAGATGAAGAAACAGAAGAACAAGAAGTCGTTGATAATGTTGAAAATAATGAGAACATTGAGCAGCAAAAAGAGGTAGAAAATAATAAAGTAGAAGAAGCAGTATAAAGAAATGAATTAAAAATGTGACAATGGATATATCAAAAGTCTGTTGCCACATTTTCTGCCGTTACATAAAGGAGGAATTAATTATGGATAAAAACAAACTATATGATGCATGGAAAGGCTTTAATGAAGGAAAATGGATGGAAGAAATTGATGTTAGAGATTTTATAATCACTAACTATACTCCATATGAAGGAGATTATGATTTCTTAGAAGGAGCAACTAAAAACACAAAACATTTATGGGAAGAAGTTAGAGAATTATTAAAACAAGAGCAAGAAAATGGAGGAGTATTAGATATAGATACTCATACTGTTTCTGGTATTGCGTCACATGGTGCTGGATATATTAACAAAAACTTAGAACTTATTGTTGGACTACAAACAGATGCACCATTAAAAAGAGCTGTAATGCCATTTGGTGGAATTAGAATGGTAGAATCATCAGTTGCAGAATATGGTCATGAAATGGACGAAAACATAAAAGAAATATTTACAAAGTATAGAAAAACTCATAACCAAGGAGTTTATGATGCATACACAACTGAAATGAGAATGGCAAGAAAAGCTGGTATTATAACTGGACTACCTGATGCATACGGTAGAGGAAGAATTATTGGTGATTATAGAAGATTAGCTTTATATGGATTAGATTACTTAGTTGAAGAGAAAAAAGAAGAACTATTATCATTAGAATTAGATGTAATGGATGAACAAACAATTAGATTAAGAGAAGAAATATCAGACCAAATAAAAGCATTACTAGAATTAAAAGAGTTAGGAAACATATATGGATTTGATTTGTCAAGTCCCGCAAAAAATGCAAAAGAAGCTATTCAATGGACATATCTTGCATATCTTGCAGCAGTAAAAGAACAAAATGGCGCTGCTATGAGTATAGGTAGAATATCAACATTTTTAGATATATATATTGAAAGAGATATTAAAAATGGAGTACTTACAGAAAAAGAAGCACAAGAACTTATGGATCAATTAGTTATAAAACTTAGAATGGTAAGATTTTTAAGAACAAAAGAATATAACAATCTATTTGGTGGAGATCCTACATGGACAACTGAATCAATTGGTGGAATGGCATTAAACGGAAAAACATTAGTTACTAAAAACTCATATAGAGTATTAAACACTTTATACAATTTAGGACCTGCGCCAGAACCAAATCTAACAGTATTATGGTCTGAAAGTATGCCTATGCATTTTAAAAAATATTGTGCAAAAGTATCAATAGAAACTAGTGCTATACAATTTGAAAATGATGACTTAATGAGACAATATTATGGGGATGATTATGCAATAGCATGCTGTGTATCTGCTATGAGAGTTGGAAAACAAATGCAATTTTTTGGCGCAAGATGTAATCTAGCAAAAGCTTTGCTATATGCTATAAATACAGGAAAAGATGAAATCTCAGGTGTTCAGGTTGGACCAAAGATATCTAAAATGACAAGTGAATATCTAGATTATGATGAAGTAATGGAAAGATACGATGAGATACTTACATGGCTATCTAGATTATATATTAATACACTAAATGTTATACATTATATGCATGATAAATATTGCTATGAGAAAATTCAAATGGCATTACACGATAGAGATGTATATAGAACAATGGCAACAGGTATAGCTGGACTTTCTGTTGTTGCTGATTCACTTAGTGCTATAAAATATGCAAAAGTAAAACCAGTAAGAAACGAAGAAGGAATAGCAGTTGATTTTGTAATAGAAGGAAAATATCCTACATATGGTAATAATGATGATAGAGTAGACGAGATTGCAAAACGAGTTCAAAAAATGTTTATGGATAAATTAAAGAAACACAAAACATACAGAGATAGTGAACATACAATGTCAATCCTTACTATAACATCAAATGTTGTATATGGTGAAAAAACTGGTAATACACCAGACGGCAGAAAAAAAGGTGAGGCTTTTGCACCTGGTGCTAACCCAATGCATAAGAGAGAACAAAATGGAGCTCTTGCAGCACTTTCATCTGTTGCAAAATTAGATTATGATGATAGTTTAGATGGAATATCATATACATTCTCAATTACACCAGCAGCGTTAGGAAAAACTGAGGAGTGGCAATTAAGTAATCTTGTTAGTATGCTAGACGGGTATTTTAAAGAAACAGGACATCATATCAATGTAAATGTTTTAAATAAAGAAACATTAATGGATGCAATGGAACATCCAGAGTTATATCCTCAACTTACAATAAGAGTAAGTGGGTATGCAGTAAACTTTACAAGATTATCTAAGAAACATCAAATGGAAGTTATATCAAGAACTTTCTATGAAAGAATAGGAACAGGAGAAAATACAATAGATGCATAAAAATATTAAAGGAAGAATACATTCATTTGAGACATTTGGTACTGTGGATGGACCGGGTATTCGTTTTGTAGTATTTATGCAAGGCTGTAATTTTAGATGTAAATTTTGTCATAATCCGGATACTTGGTTTAAAGATGGGGGAAAAGAATATACAACACAAGAAGTATTAGAAAATATATTAAAATACAAGACATATTATGATTCGTCAAATGGTGGAATAACAATATCTGGTGGTGAACCACTTCTTCAAATACAATATGTAACTGAGTTATTTAAACTTGCAAAACAAAATGATATTCATACTGCAATAGATACAGCAGGGGATATTGATATGCAAGATGAAGAAAATCTAAATAAACTAGATGAACTTTTAAAATATACTAATTTAGTGCTATTAGATATTAAGGAAATAGATGAAGGTAGTCATATTAATCTTACTGGAAAAAGTAATAAAAATACATTAATGTTTGCGGAATATTTAAATAAAAATAATATACCAGTAGTGGTTAGATATGTGTATATACCAGGAATTAATGATAGTCAGGAAAATTTAAATGCTCTAAAAAAATTAAAAGCTGAAATGGATAATATCCAAGAGATAGATGTACTTGGCTATCACAAAATGGGTGAATATAAATGGAAAGAACTTGGAATAAAGAATGAGTTAGAACAAATACAGGTTCCTACTAGTGAAGAAGTATCAAAAATAAAAAAATATTTAAATGAATAGAAACAAAGAGCAATAGTAAATTATATATAGTTTACTATTGCTTTATTAATATTATTATTTCTCAAAACTAGATTTTTCATTAAATATTTTCTCGAAAGATTCGTTGATTTCAGTTTTGGCTTTATCAAAATCAATTGAAGTGTCAGCATCATTTATACATATTATTTTATATTTCTTTTTTTCTATTGCTCTAATAAGTTTTTTATTGTTATTTGACAATGTAAAATATTTTCCCATAATTTTAGATGGGATAAATTTACCAGAAAGTAATTGCCAATATCTACAAACAGCAGTACCTAGGTCGTTATCTGCTCGAAATTTATTATAACATGCTTCATCAATTTTTTTATATTCTTTTTTCCATATAAGTTTAAATGTACTCTTTTTAAAAGTTTGAGTAAGATGAGAAGAGTAGAAATCTCCAAAATTTTTATTTTTAATACTTATTAATGTATCAAAGTTTTTTATTCCATAATTTAAGTTAAATACTTTTGATAAATTGTTCTTTATAAACCTACTTTTATTAAAATGTTTATTTACTATATTAAGATAGTTGTTTCTAAGTATTTTGTGTCTATTGCTACAATTTTTCTTGGTATATTCTATATACATATCTTTTGGAACATTATTTACAAAGAAATCAGTAGGTTTTAAATTTTGTAATATAAATAGGTCGTCGTTAAAAAGCACAAGGTTTTCAGATAGGCCTTTAATTCTATGTAAGTTCATTTCTATAACATTAGAATTAAAAGTAGGTAAGTATTCTTCTGGTATAAAGTCTTTATGATTTATTATAACCAATTTTTTGCTTTTTGTATCGAGCCAATTAGGTAAGTGTCCCCATGTTACAAAAAAAACTTTATTTACCCAAGGAGCAAATTTCTCAATCCCTCTAAACAGATATTGTAAGTTTTCACAATCTCTAAATCTATTTATATTAGAATCACCTTTTATATTTAAATATTTGTTTTTTTCTTCTAACCACTTTGAGTCGTTGCCATCTACCCAAAGTATAACAAAATCTATTTTACTATTATTTTTTTTATTCATATCATCTAACCTTATATTTCAAAACTTGATTTTTCAGGTAATAATTCATTAAGTGCATTGTTAATTTCTTTTTTAGCCTTTTCAAAATCAATATCGGTATAAACATCATTTATACACACATATTTATATTTTCTACTTTTTAATTCTTTTACAGTAGTAGTATTGTCATTTAAGAAAATTAAATACTTACTTTCATCTTTTCTAGGCATAAAATTACCAGATACCATTTGCCAATATCTGCATAAATAATGACCCAAATCAGATGCATCTCTAAATTTATTTTGGCAGGCAAAGTTTAAGTTATCATTTTCTTTTTGCCATACAGTTCTAAAAGTTTCTTTTAGATATGGTTGTGGAGCATGGAAATTCCAAAAACCACAAAATTTATGTTTAAATGTAAGTGATTGTAATGTTCTGTAATTAAATTTTCCATATTTATTGTTAATAAACTTAGAAAAGTTCTTTTTAACCATAGTTTTTTTACAAAAATGTTTATTTATTATTGAAAGTATATTAGCCTTCATAAAATAATGAGGGTCGTTATATGATGATGCAAGTTGAGTGTATTCAACATATACATCAGTAGGCATGCCATCTATAAAGAAATCAGATGGGCTAACATCTTTTAACAAAAATAAATCATCGTTAAACAGTATAAATTGTTCAGATAATTCTTTTATTCTATGTAAATTTAATTCTATAACATTTGAATTAAAAGTAGGTAGATATTCTTCTGGTATAAAGTCCTTATGATTTACTATAACAAGTTTTTCATTGTTCGTATCAAGCCAAGTAGGTAAGTGCCCCCATGTTATAAAAAAGACTTTGTTTACCCAAGGAGCGAATTTTTCTATACCTCTAAATAGATATTGTAAATTTTCACAATCTCTAAATCTATTTAAAGAAGCATCACCAGTTAAATTTAAGTATCTATTTTTTTCTTTTAACCATTTTTCATCATTTCCATCTACCCATAATATTACTATATCTATTTTATTATTTTCGTTCATGCTTTTCATCTCGTAACTCCTATTAAAAATATATTTTATTTTCATAAGTTCAACATGTATATTATACCATATTTTATGTCATTATGTAAAGTAGTGTGGTAGAAAGTTGAAAATATTTGTTACTTTTTCTAAATCAGTCAATATATGTAATTTAGGCATGAAAAACAACTAACTAAATTTTAGTTAGTTGTTCTTTTATGAACTTACCTAAGTTCATTTAAAAAATAAATATATTCATTTGGAGTAAGTAGTGTTTGTGTATCATCTGTGCAACCAATAGAATGAATCAAGTTATACCCCTTAGACTTTTCAAGTGCGTATTTAAAAGTGGGTGATTCGGAATACAATCTTTGATATGCTCGTCTTAGTAAGACAATATATTCATCGCTGTGTCTATCAATTTTGTTGCCTCTCCAATGAACTGTTTGTGTAATTCTCCAATCATCATGCATTTCTCTTATACCGTAACAGAAAACACTAGATTTACCGCATATATCTTTTTGAACATTTGGGTCTTGAACTTTAAGAGATTGAATAAAAGATTCCATAGATTCACAATAGATACCATCAAAGATAAATGGGTATGGGCAAAGGTTAGAAAGAGCCTTTGCTAATCCTTTTGATTTATACCCAATATCAATTGTGTTTTCTTCATTTAACCGGTAATTACATAAGTAATTTGAACATGCATATAATGCAGTTGTATTTTTAATTAATTTTTCTCCGCACTTTGGACAATAAAGCATTAATTCCTTCATTAGAATACCTCCTAAAATTATTTGAAAGTTATATATATAAATATGTATTGTATTATATCATAGAATATATTAAATGTATATACAAAGGGGCGAACCCCACAAATATCTATATATTTATGGGGTTCTAAATTTTATAGAAAGGTAGAGTTCTCAAAGTTCGTTTTTGTTAGGAAGTAAAAATGCAAGTAGTATGTATATTAATAATCCGGTTCCGTAAAACCAGCATAACAAAAATGTAATCACTCGAATAACAGTAACATCAATTTTTAACATATCTGCTATACCAGCACATACACCTGTAACTTTACCTTTTTCTTTAATTTTGTATAATTTTTTCATGTAATCACACTCCTAAAATATAATAATAACTTAACCGCTTTTAGTATTAACAAAAACATTAAAACAACTTACATACAAATTATAATATAAAATGCTCTAAAAAGCAAGTGATTGGTTGTTTTTTGAACCTTTGTAAGATATAATATATAAAAAATAGGGGATAATATAAAATATAAGGAGGTACATATGAAAAACGATTTTGTACACTTGCACATGCATACAGAATATAGTCTTTTAGATGGAGCAAACAGAATAAAAGATTTAGTAAAACGAGTAAAAGAACTAGATATGAATGCAGTAGCAATTACAGACCATGGCAATATGTTTGGTGTAATAGAGTTATATAAAGAATGCAAAGCAAATGGAATAAAACCCATACTTGGTATGGAAGCATATGTAGCTCCAAGAAGTAGATTAGAAAAAGAAGGTAAAGTAGATTCTGAGCCTAACCATTTAATTTTGCTTGCTATGAACAACACTGGATACAAAAATTTGATTAAATTATGCTCAATAGGATATACCGAAGGTTTTTATTACAAACCAAGACTAGATATAGAAGTGTTAGAAAAATATAACGAAGGAATTATTGCTCTATCTGGTTGTTTAGCAGGTGCGGTTTCAAGAAAAATAATAGCAAATGATTTAGATGGCGCAAGAGAAACAATATTAAAGTATAAAGAAATATTTAAAGATAGATATTATCTAGAAATACAAGACAATAAATATAGTGACCAAATGTTAGTAAATCAGAACTTAATTAAGTTTTCAAATGAATTAAATGTACCACTTGTGGCTACAAATGACTGTCACTATTTAACCAAAGATGATTATTATGCACATGAAGTACTTTTGTGTATACAAACAAGAAAGAAAATGACAGATGAAGATAGAATGTCATTTGAAAAAAACGAATTCTATGTTAAATCAAAAGAAGAAATGGCACAGTCGTTTAAAAACTTTCCTGAGGCAATAGCAAATACACAAAAAATAGCAGATATGTGTAATGTGGAAATAGAATTTGGACATACTATATTGCCACATATAGATGTTGGAGAAGATGTTTCTCATTTAGAATATTTTACAAATATTTGTTTTGCGGCATTAAAAGAAAAATATGATGGAGATAGATATAAGGAGGCAGAGGAAAGATTAAAATATGAAATTGAAGTAATAGAAAAGATGGGTTACATAGATTATTTCCTTATAGTTGCCGACTTTATAAAATACGCAAAAGATAATGGAATTTCAGTAGGGCCTGGTAGAGGTTCAGGAGCAGGTTCTGTTGCTGCATATTTAAGTGGTATAACAGACATTGACCCACTAAAATTCAATTTAATATTTGAAAGATTTTTAAATCCTGAAAGAATAAGTATGCCTGATTTTGATGTGGATTTTTGTTATGAAAGAAGAGAAGAAGTTATAGATTATGTAGCAAGAAAATATGGTAGAGATCATGTTGCACAAATTATAACATTTGGAACAATGGCGGCTAGAAATGCAATAAGAGATACAGCAAGGGCATTAGATATTCCATATCAAAAAGCAGATCAAGTAGCAAAACTTATACCACAAGAAATGAAAATGACAATTGATAAAGCATTGAATGTAAGTAATGAATTTAAAATGTTATACGACACAGATGAAGAAGTTACAAGACTTGTTGATATAGCAAAAAAGATGGAAGGACTTCCAAGACATGCATCGACTCATGCGGCAGGTGTAGTTATAACAAAAGATCCAGTAGATACATATGTACCGTTATATCTAAATCAAGATTCAATATCTACTCAGTTTACAATGACTACCTTAGAAGAATTAGGTCTTCTTAAAATGGACTTTTTAGGGCTAAGAACACTTACTGTTATATCAGATACTAAATATTTGATTAAAAAGATACATGGGATAGATGTTGATTTTGGCAAAGATTTTGATGATAAAGAAGTATACAAAATGCTATCTGAGGGGAAAGCAACAGGGGTATTTCAAATGGAAAGTGCTGGTTTTAGAAATGTAATGAAAGAATTAAAACCAAACTCGCTAGAAGATATAATAGTGATGATTTCGTTATATAGACCTGGCCCTATGGATCAAATTCCAAGATATATAAAAAACAAAAATAATCCAAATAGTGTACAATATACGCATAAAGCATTAGAACCAATATTAAATGTTACAAATGGTTGTATGGTTTATCAAGAACAAGTAATGCAAATATTTAGAGATTTAGCAGGATATAGTTTGGGGAGAGCCGACCTTGTAAGAAGAGCAATGGGTAAGAAAAAACTAGATGTTATGGCAAAAGAAAGAGAGATATTTATCAATGGGCTTAAAGATGAAAATGGTAATTATGTAATAGATGGAGCGGTAAGAAGAGGGATAGATGAAAAATCTGCAAACCAAATATTTGATGAGATGGCTGAGTTTGCAAAATATGCATTTAATAAATCACATGCTGCTGCATATGCCGTTGTATCTTACCAAACAGCATATTTAAAAACACATTATCCAGCAGAGTTTATGGCGGCTACAATGAATAGTTTTTTAGGTAATTTGGATAAAATACCTGAGTATATAGCAGAATGTAAATTATCTGGTATTGAGGTTTTAAGACCGGATATTAACGAAAGTTATGCAAGATTTGCTGTAATAAATGGTAAAATTCGTTTTGCACTTGCATCAATAAAAAATGTTGGTGAGGGAGCAATAGAAAGTATAGTTGTAGAGAGAAAACAAAACGGTAAATTCTTAGGCTTTATTGATTTTGTTAAGAGAATAGAGTCTGAAAAAGTAAATAAAAAATGTATAGAATCACTTATCATGGCAGGAGCATTTGATGAACTTGAAAAGAATTATACCAGACGCGATTTACTTGAAAACTTTGAAACAATTATAGATTCAATAGCAGGCGAGAAAAGAAATAATATTAAAAATCAAGTAAATATATTTGATGTATTTTCTGAAACAGAAAATACAAACGATACATCATTAACTATAAGAAAAAGCATAAGGGAAATATCTAAAAAAGAAATGCTTGATATGGAAAAAGAAATGATGGGATTATATATTTCAGGTCATCCACTTGATGAATATATGTCTGAGATAAAGAAGGTATCTACAATTACTACAAAAGAACTGAGTATTGAAGAAGAAAATGTAGAAGGTTATATGGCAGTAGATGCAATGGAAAAATCAGAATTCATTAAACAATATGATAACTCAGATCAAACTATATGCGCAGTTATATCATCTGCAAAGCAAATATACACTAAAAACAATCAACCTATGGCATTTTTAAGCATTGAGGATTTATATGGAACAATGGAAGCAGTAATATTTCCAAAAGTATATACGAAATATTCAAGAGATGTTAAAGTAGGTGATGCGGTGGAAATTACAGGTAAGATATCACTTAAAGAGGGTGAAAAGCCAAAAATACTTGTGAATAATATAAGAAAACTTGCTAATTTTTCAAAACTATATATCAAAATAGAAGGAACCGAAGAAGAAAAAGAAATATTAGATAGAGTTGTTTCAAACATTTATAAAACAGAAGGAAATATTCCGGTATATGTATATTTTGAGGAAAAAGACGAATTAAAACTTCTTTCTAAAAAATGGTGGACTGAAATAGATGATGAACTTTTAATAAGGCTACAAAATGAATTTGGCAAGGAGAATGTTAAGTTGAAATAAAGGGAGGGTGAAATTTATGAAATTAGAAGAATATAAGTCAGGGAAATATATTAACATGAATGATTATAAAGCATTTATACCAAGTAGAATTAACTACAACTGGGGATGGGATGATACAAAATTGGATAAACTATTAGCAGAAGCCAATAGGCAAATTGGTGAATTAAATGCGTATTCATTATTAATACCAAATGTAGATTTATATATTAAGATGCATGTAAAAATTGAAGCGAATAAATCAAGTAGAATCGAAGGAACTAGAACTACTGTTGAAGAAGATTTATTAGATATTACAGATATTAATCCGGAAAAAAGAAACGATTGGGAAGAAGTACAAAATTATGTGAAAGCGACAAATTACGGTGTCCAAAGAATATCAGAAGGTTTTCCGGTATGTACTAGATTAATTAAAGAAATTCACGAAATATTAATGGATGGTGTTCGTGGTGAATATAAGACACCAGGAGAATTTAGAAAATCGCAGAATTGGATAGGTGGAAGTATGCCATCAAAAGCAATATATGTTCCACCACCACATACAGAAGTTGCAGATTGTTTATCTGATTTTGAAAAATTTATAAATAATGAAGAAATAGATACACCAGATTTAATTAAAATTGCAATATTACATTATCAATTTGAATCTATTCATCCATTTTTAGATGGTAATGGAAGAATAGGAAGATTACTTATTCCATTGTATATTCAAAGTAAAGGTATGCTAGAAAAATCTTGTTTATATATTTCTGATTATATTGAAAGGAATAAGGATATATATTATGATATGCTTACAAGAGTAAGAACTCATAATGATTTGATAGGTTGGATAAAATTTTTCTTAGAAGCAGTTATTGAAACATCAAAAACAGCAAAAGAAAAATTCAGAAAAGTTGTTGAATTAACAATGGAAATGGATAAATTAATAATGGACTTGCCAGTAAAACCAGAAAATGCAAAAAAAGTAATAGATTTACTATATGATGAACCAGTGCTTACTAGAAATAAAATGTCTGAAATAACACAAATAAAGTTAACAACAATAAATGGTATAGTAAATGCGTTGTTGGATAAAAATATTATAAGGGAAACAACAGGGTATAGTAGAAATCAAATTTTTGCTTTTGAAAAATATATTGATTTATTTTTAAAATAATATTTATATCACATAAGAAAGTTAAAAAATCGTGATATAAAAATCTATATCACGAAAAAAACTAAAAAATCGTGATATAAAAATCTATATCACGAAAAAAACTAAAAAATCGTGATATAAGAATTGATAGATCAAAAAACGAAAAAAATTGACTTATAAAAATATGTAGGTCAAAAAAATATGTATTGTATAATTAAGTATCTCAAATCAAGTAATTTGTTAGATGTCTGACTAACCTTCATAAAGAGTACTTATGTTTCAATAAGTATAGTTGCAATAAATATAAAAAAATGGTATTATATCAAAATAAAAGAGGTGTTTTAACAAATGAAAAAAGGTAAGATTATTGGGTTAATATTATTTATAACTATTATATTAATTGCTGTATTAATAGCATTAATATTAATAGATAAAGGAGATATAAAAGGAAATAGTAATGAGTTAAATAAACTATATGAGCTATATCCAACTGATGTAGATGGTGCTGTTAATGATTATATGAGCGGTCAAGAATATAAAAGTATGAATAAAAATAATCAAGTAAAAAATGTAGGGAACTTATTAGAAATTTATGAAATCAATAATATTATAAAAAACTTGTATTACGACGAAGAGTCGCAAATGTACACTTTTACATATAACTATGGAAATATAAAAGGTGCACTAGGAGGGGTAATGCTAAAAGACTGGGATCCTATGTTTAATTAAATATAAAGGCAAGTATAGTAAGTAAAAATAACAAATTGAGGAGAGTAAATATATGGTGACATTAGATAAAGTATTTGATATATTAGAAAAAGCAGGACAAGTAGAAAGATATTCTAAGAATTTAAAATTTGAAAATATGGAATTAAATCATTTGTCATATAATTCAAAAGAAATAAAAGAAAAAACACTTTTTATTTGTAAAGGTAGTTTGTTTAAAACTGAGTATTTAGAAGATGCAATAAACAGAGGAGTTACAGCATATATATCTGAAACATATTATGAAAATATATCAGAAAATATAGCTTATATAATTGTAAAAGATATTCGTGAAGTTATGCATTTGGTATCAAATTTTTTCTATGACTATGCATGGAAAAAAATTAAAACAGTAGGATTAACAGGTACAAAAGGAAAAACTACAACTACATATTATTTGAAAAATATATTAAATAAACATTTAGAAAAAAGATGTGGGGTTATTTCCACGATAGATACATATACAGGTATAACAGAAGAAGAATCTCATTTGACAACACCGGAAGCACCAGACTTACATAGGTTTTTTTATGAAACAAAAAAGAGTGAAATACCTGTACTTGTTATGGAAGTAGCATCACAAGGATACAAAGCAAAGAGGGTTAATGGTATAACCTTTGATATAGGTGTGTTTTTAAACATATCAGAAGACCATATAAGTGAGGCAGAACATCCTAATTTTGAAGATTATTTAAATTGCAAATTAGAACTTATGAAAAATGTAAAAACAGCAATTATAAATAGAAATACTGATTTTTATGATGCAGTAATAGATAGTGCTAAAAATGCCAAGGTTATAACATACGGAACTGATGATAGAGCAGATTACTATATTTCAAACATTCGTAAAGATGGTGGTCATACAGCATTTGATGTTATAGGAAAAAAATATAAAAATACATTTAAAACTAGTATGCTAGGTAGATTTAATGTTGAAAATGCACTTGCTGCTATTGTTGTTGCAAAAGAGCTTGGAGTAAGTGAAGAAGATATAGCGTATGGTATAGAAAATACACAAGTTCAAGGAAGAATGAATGTATTTGAAAAAGATGGAATAACAGTAGTAGTAGATTTTGCACATAACAAACTTAGTTTTACAAAATTATATGAATCATTAAAATTAGATTACCCAAATAGAAAAATAATATCACTAGGTGGTGGAGTTGGAGGTAAGGCATATGTAAGAAGAAAAGACTTTGGTGAAATTGTTGGAAAATATTCTGATTACATTTATCTTACAGCAGACGATCCACAATTTGAGAATGTAACAGATATATGCAAGGATATTGCTACATATATAGAAGATGGTAAATATGAAATAATAGAGGACAGAAAAGAAGCAGTACTTAAAGCGTTAAAAACAGCAAAATCAGGAGATATTGTTGTACTTCTTGCAAAAGGCGAAGAAACACATCAGAGAGTTAGAGGTAAGCTGATTTATTACGAATCAGATATTAAATTGACACAGGATTGGATAGCAGGGAAAATATAAAAAAGTGTTGAAAAAAGAAAAAATATATTATACAATAAACATGTAAAATGAGGAAAACAATGAGGTGAATTAAGATATGTCAACTAAAATGGGTACAAATAACAATATACTAACACACAAGTAGAATCTAGAAATAGTATAGGTTTTGTTGGCATACCACAAAATAATATAGAACAAATCATAAAAGTTAGTTTATATCAAAAGGTATAGACTGACTTTTTTGCGTTTTAAATAAGGTATAAACACTTAGATAAAAGTGGTTATATATACAAATAATATAAATATAATAGGACATAATAATATAAAGAAAAATAAAAATACAAAATTCGCCTAAAAACAGTTGCAAAAAGTTATATTATATGAAATAATATATTTGGATTAAATTCATAGAAGAAGGAGAGGAAAGATTATGAAAAAAACAAACAAAAGAGGAATATCATTAATAGTATTAGTAATAACAATAATAGTAATGATAATCCTAGCATCAGCAATTATTCTATCATTATCAAATAGTGGAATAATAGGTAGGGCAAATGAAGCATCGTTTAAGACAGATGTAAAATCAATACAAGAAGAGCTAACCATCGAATTAGCGGATGCGATACTAGAAGATAGAGCAGATGCATTAGAAGGGGTAGCAGCAGAAACAGTATTAGATAGTGCACAAAAATATCCTGAAAAATTTGTAATATCAAATCAAAAACTAATGTATATTGGAGAAAAAGTAACTGCTGATGAAAGAGCATATCTTGATCAAATAGGCATAGAAGAGCTTTGGGATAATAGCCAAGCATATCTATTTGAAATAGATGAAAATGGTGTGTTAACAGGTGTTAAAGGGGAGTATTTGATTGATGGTTCAAGTGCATGCGTATATGTAGATGGGGCAGAAGTAACAGAATTGGTATTACCGAAAGGAATAACAGCTATTGGAAGTGAAGCGTTTATTCGTTGTAGTATAACAAGCATAACAATCCCAAATGGAGTAACAAGTATAGGTGATCTAGCATTTTATAATTGTGTTGCCTTAACAACTATAACACTCCCAGATAGTGTAACAAGTATAGGTGATAATGCGTTTGGTAATTGTAGTCGCTTAACAACTATAACACTCCCAGATAGTGTAACAAGTATAGGTAGTAGTGCGTTTTATCAGTCTGGTCTAGCAAGTATAACAATCCCAGATAGTGTAACAAGTATAGGTGATAGTACATTTTACGGTTGTATGCTAACAAGTATAGAAATTCCAAATGGCGTAACAAGTATAGGTATGGAAGCGTTTAGTAGGTGTGAATATTTAACAACTATAACACTCCCAGATAGCGTAACAAGTATTGGTGAGAGGGCATTTGTTGGATGTGGTTTAACAAGCATAACAATACCAACTGGTATAACAGCTATACCATGTGCCGCATTTGGTGGTGTTCCTTTAACGGATGTATATTATAAAGGTACACAAGCACAGTGGGAAGCAATAACGATTGATAATACTTATGAAGGTAATGCGTGTTTTTCAACTGCAATAATCCATTATAATTCATAAAATTGCTCATAAAAGAACAAAAAATATCTAATTTACTCTAATAATAGTATTTGAGTAGATGGACAAATTATATATTTGATATAAATAGCCTAGGCGATAAGCCAAGGCTATTTTTATATTTGAAGGAGGGATAAAATAGTGTTAAAACCGTTAATTGGAAAGGTTATAGTTAAAGTAGAAAAAAATGACAAAACAGAAAGTGGACTAGTAATTACAGTAAATGCTGACACAGAAACAGTAAAAGCAACTGTTTATCAAATATCAAAATATTATGATAAATCCTGCAAAATTGAAAACGATTTAATTAAAGTAGGTGATATGGTATTAATATCAAAATTTTCAGGAAGTAAAATAGAATATGAGCAACAAGAATACTTAGTATTAGATATTGATAGCATTTTAGCCGTTATAAAGGGGGAATAATATGGCAAAAATGATTAAGTTTTCAGATGATGCGAAGATTTCAATTGAAAAAGGGGTAGAAAAATTAACTGATGCTGTAAAAGTAACACTAGGGCCAAAAGGGAGAAATGTTGTACTTGGCAGAGATTATTCTACGCCACTTATCACAAATGATGGAGTAACAATAGCAAAGGAAATAGAATTAGAAGATACATTTGAAAATGTTGGAATAGAACTTGTTAAAGAAGTAGCAATAAAAACAAATGACATAGCGGGAGATGGAACAACAACAGCAACAATACTAGCTGGAAGTATGATAAAAACAGGGTTAAAATATGTTAGAAATTCTGCTAATCCTATAATGCTAAAAAAAGGAATAGACATAGCAACAAAATATGCAACTGATGAAATTAAAAAAATAGCTACTCCTGTAAATGGAAAAGAAGATATAGCAAGGGTTGGAACAGTATCTGCTGGTGATAGAGAAATAGGAAATATAATAGCAGATGCAATGGAAAAGATAGGAACAAATAGTGTTATAACAGTAGAGGAATCTAAAACGATGACTACTGAACTTGAAATTGTAAAAGGAACCAAAATAGATAGAGGATATCTTTCGGCATACATGGTAACAGATACCGAAAAAATGGAAGCAATATTAGATGAGCCATATATTTTAATAACAGACAAAAAAATATCATCTATACAAGAAATACTTCCGATATTAGAGGAAGTTATAAAAGAAGGAAGAAAATTATTCATAATAGCAGAAGATGTTGATAAAGAAGTATTATCTACTCTTGTAGTTAACAAACTAAGGGGTATATTCACATCAGTTGCTATAAAGACACCTAGTTTTGGAGAAAGAAGAAAAGCAATGCTAGAAGATATTGCTTGTATAACAGGGGCAAAAGTAATATCAGAAGAATTAGGTATAAATTTAAAAGATGTTAAAATACAAGATTTAGGGATGGCAAGACAGGTAAAAGTAAATAAAGACTTTACTGTCATAGTAGATGGTGCAGGAAATAAAGATGAAGTAGAAAATAGAATAAATTCTATTAAAAAAATGATAGAAATAGAAAATGAAGAATTTGAAAAAGAAAAACTAAAAGAGAGACTGTCAAAATTATCGGATGGCGTTGCAATAATTAGAGTTGGAGCGGCAACAGAAGTTGAAATGAAAGAGAAAAAACTTAGAATAGAAGATGCAATTGCTGCAACAGAAGCCGCAACAAAAGAAGGTATAGTTCCAGGTGGGGGTATTACATATTTAAATGTGAAGAAGAAAATATTACACTCATGTAAAAGTTTATGTGGTGATGAAAAACTCGGAGCAAATATTGTATTAGAGGCTTTGGAGACCCCTATTAGACAGATACTAATAAATGCAGGTAAAGAACCATCTGTAATAGTAAGTAAAATTAGTGACATGGGAGAAAACATAGGATATAATGCAATGACAGATAAATATGTAAATATGAAAGAAGAAGGAATAATAGACCCTGCAATGGTTGTAAGATGTGCAATACAAAATGCTGCTTCTGTTGCTTCAATGATTATCACAACCGAGGTCATGGTAGTAGATAGCGCAGAAAAAGATAATATTCCAAATGAAATAGTTTAAAAAATAAATGATGAAGTAATATAATAAATTACTTTATCATTTTTGTTTTTTTAAAATAAATTAATATAAATTGTCCAAAAAATAACAAAACTTTTTTGTAATAAAAAACATGTTTTTACTCAAAATATTACAAAAAAGTTACAAAAAAATGTTTTTTGTGTGGCATGCGTGAAAGCGAGTTGATTTTAAAATATACATATGATACACTATGTTTAGCTAAAAAATATGGCGAATTTTTGGAACTGTTATGACAGTTGCTTGTTTATCAAATAACTGTTTGATATATATATATATATAATTGGGAAAATTCATGGAAATAGAGGAGATATAGATGGAAAGGTGCTTGGGAATTTACATTGGTGATAAGATTGTAAAATATGCCAAATTACATATGGATAAAACAAAAAATGTTCAAGTTGAAGTTTCAAATGTAAAGTATGTTCTTGGTGGCATAAAAGAAGTTATTGATGAAATCATCGTAGAAACAAATAGTCAAAATACGCCTATATCTATAAACATATTAAATGAACATCATGAAAATTTAGAAATATTAAAACAAATATCTAAAAATGATATATCAAGCATGGTTGATTTAGAAGTTGAAGATATTGCCAATAGAAACGGTCTTAATGGGAAGTTACTAGTATATAAGTATGATGTACAAGATTCTTTGAATAACAAAGATAATAATAGAATTAGCATTTTATATGCAGATAGAACAGAGATAGAACAATTTTCTAAGATAGAAGGTATAGATGTTAAAGGGGCATTCCCGTTATCCGCTGTAATGAATGGTTTAGTATCTAAGGAAGAAAAAAACTATGCAGTTATTAATATAGAGGAAAGAATAACAATTAGTATTGTTTTAAATGGTACTGTTGTAGATACAATAGCACTTGATTCTGGAATGAAAGAAGTAATAGAAAGTTTGGCGGGACAACTTGGTTCGTATGCAAAAGCGTATGATATGTGTAAAACTATAAATGTTTATACAGAAGACGAGAATCCAAACAATCCAGAAATAGAAAAAATTATAGAACCAATTCTTCAAGAAATATTAAGAAAAATAGAAGAAAGTATGAAACCATACAGAGGTAAATTTAATAAGTTGTTTTTATCTGGTATGGGTGTACTATTTACTAATATCGATATATTATTTGAACAGTATTATGGAATGCAAGCAGAAATATTAAAACCTGCTTTTGCAAAAGGCGAAGTGGGAATAAGAAATATGGCTGAATTAATTGAGGCTAACTCTGCTATTGCACTTGCTAATGCACTTCTTACAGGTTCTATGGAAAACTTTAATTTTATTAATATTATTAATAAAAAACAACCTAAATCACTTGGAGCAAAAACAGGCAAATTAGGTGTTAAGTTGCCAGAAAAAATAAAATTCCATGGTGATTCGGCAGATGTAATCCAAAAACTTGTATTTGCAAATCTAGTAGCAGGAACTATTCTTATTGGTTATGCAATATTTGGAGGAATATATTCAGCACAAACTAAAAAAGTTGAAAACAATATAAGGGCTTCAATATCTGATATAGAAGAACAATCTAGTCTTGTTAATGGTGATGTTGAATTCATTAATACTAATAAAGATAAATACAAAGATGTAAATGATATGGTATCTGATACAATTAATAAGATTGAAAAAAATCAGATAGGAACACTTAGAACATATAATGTTGCTAATTTCATGCAAAAAATAATGAAATTTATTCCTAAGGATGTACAACTTGTGTCAATAGAATCAAATGATAATAAGCATGTAACAGTTACGGCAAAATCAAGTTCTTATGCAGCACTTGGATATCTTGTATCACAATTAAAATTAGAGGGAATAATAAATAATGTTAAAATAAATAGTGTATCTCATGGTACAGAAATTAGTGTAAGTATAGGCGGTGATTTACCATAATGGATAAAAACATTTTTAAAATAGTGGGATTATTACTAGGACTTGTTTTAATCGTTGCCGCATTACTTTTTATTGCTATAAAAGGTATTGAATTTGGAAAAATTAATCTTGTGTCAATAGCAGGTATCGGAGAGAAAAAACAAGCAGTTGACAAGGCAGAAGAAGAATTGGCACTTGCGGAACTTCAATATAGCACTAATGTAAAAAGTCTTGAAACAGCGAAGAAAAATTATGAAGATGAAAAAGAAAAGTATGAACTTATTAGTGATGAAACAATATCCGCTATAAAAGAGGCTACTAAGGAAGAAGAATATTTTATTGAATATTTATGGATAACATTAGGTAATTATGCAACAAAGCATAATTTATCATTAGCAGTTATTGAACCGGGCGGAAAAGTAAATCAAAGTACAACAACCACTACAACAAACAATGAAACTACTGTGTCAACAGGTACAGGGGTAACAGGAAATTCAAGTGGAGTAACATCTACTGAAAATGCAGCAACTACTGGTTCACCAACATCTGGTACTAAGCAGAATGCAACAGATACAGACGATAAAACAAATAAACAAGAAGAATCAATTACTAGTGGCCTTACAGCAAGTTCTACTGCATTAACTGTTCAAGTAAAAGGTAGTTATATAGATTTAGCAGATTTTGTATTTGAAGTAGAAAACGATAAGTCTTTAAGATTTAGATTAGATAATATAAAAATGAAATCAGCAGGTGGCACACAAGTTATAACATCATTTAATGTAAAAGATTTTACAGTATTAAAATCATTAGAAAAATAAATTATGAAGAAGGAGAAGAGTATATGAGTAGAAATTCATGGATAACATTTGGAGCGGTTGCAATCGTTATAATTTCTATGGTGTTAGTAGCGCTTTTGATATTAGTTCCACAGAGCAGACCAGTATCAGATGGCGTTATTAATGAATATGAAAAAATATCAGATTCTGAGTATTCGTATACTCAATCTAAGGATATATCAGAAGAAAACATGAAAGAAACATATAGTGTAACTTCTGAGGATATTAATGTGGGTAAATCTTCTAAGTTATATAAACAAGGAAACACAGACCCATTTGCAGATGTAAAAGGAGAAGCATCAAACAACAATTCAAGCGCAAATAAAAACAATAATGCAATAACACCTTATTCTGCGGAGGATAAATAACATTGGTTTAAGCACTGCCTCTTACCTTGGCGTGTTTGAATATATATATTTTAAATGTATAGGAGGAATTATATTATGAAAAAAGGTATTTCATTAATCGTATTAGTAATAACAATAATTGTTATGATAATTATAGCTGGTGCTATAATATTATCTCTTAGCGGTTCTAATGTAACTGCAAGAGCAAACCTTGCAACATTATTATCTGATAGAGCAAACTATCAAGCTGCATATGCAACAAAATATGCTGAAAACACAAATGCAGATGGAACTGTAACAGAAGTAACAGCTACTGATATTAAACTTCCATCTGGAGAACAAACATATGGAACTTGGTCTTTAGATAATGGAGTAGTTAAATTTACTATAAAAGCAAATGTTGATTTGCAAAAAACTTATGGTTTGACAGCTTCTGATATAGGAGCAACTGGTAAGTACACTTGGATAACACAAGCATCTACTTAAACAGCAGCTTAATTAAATAAAATAAAAAACAAAACTAATACGAAAGAAAATTGTTATTAAGAGGTATACTTTAAGTATATCTCTTTTTACTTTTTTGTGTATTATTTCTTTTATATTACATAGATATATAAAAAATATTACATGTGCATATATTAGTGTAATTTTGCTTTGTTTTGTGGTAAAATAAAGGCGAATTAAATGGTAAAATGGCACATGTTGGAGGAGTAAATGGATATAGAATTAATCGTAGATATAGTTTACATGGTTTGCTTTTTTGTGATAGGAACTTTATTTGGTAGTTTCTTTACACTTGCAACATATAGAATACCTAGAAAACAAGATATAATGGTTAAAAGATCGTATTGTACAAGTTGTAAACATGAACTGGGTTTCTTTGATTTAATACCAGTACTTAGTTATGTGTTTTTAGGTGGAAAATGTAAATATTGCAAAGAGAAAATAAGTATTAGATATCCTCTTTTTGAAATATTTAATGGATTATTTTTCTTATTAACATATTATTTGTTTGGTATATCTTGGATATTATTTGCAACACTAGGTATATATATTGCTTTATTCCTTGTAATAGAATGTCATATAATGAAAAAGAAAATGAAGGAGTCTGATGATTCTGTTTCCGGTAAAAAAGGTGTATTTAATGTAGAACTTTTAGTTGCAGTTTTTGCCTTTCTAATATACTATGTAGCAACTATTTATACTACAAGAAATTATGAAGATACATTAAGACTTACTAATTTAAAGTCTAGTGCAATGAATGTTGCAATAAATGTTTTAGAAGAAAATAAAGCAAAAGCATATGAAGAAGTGGATAATGTGTATAATGAAGTAGTAAAAGTTGATGGATATACTTTTTACTACACATTAAATGTAAATGAATATGAGGATATATCAGGAGATACTAATCCTGTGGATGTAAAAAAACTTGGAGTAACAGTTTCATATAAATATAATAATAAGGATTATACTGTTGATTTTGAAACTTTAATTTATGAGGAGTAGTATAGATGAAGTTAAATAATAAAAAGGGAATTACAGTAACATCAATTGTTGTGTATGTTATACTTTTCTTTGCGTTTACAACTACAATTACATCAATATCATCAAGATTTAATAAATCATTATTTGATGATAGAGGAAAAACAATTAATGTTACAGCAATAAATAAATTAGAATATAATTTGCTAGATAGTGCTAAAAATAGTTATGATTTAGAATATTCAGTAAATGGACAAAATATAACTTTGGAATTTTCAAATTCAGATGTATATGTTTTTAATTTAACAGATAATGTAGTGTATAAAAATGGTGGAAAATTAGTTAAACATTTAAAATCAGCTGAAATAACATATCAAGATAATTTAATTGATATTGATTTAACACTAAATAAATATACAAATGAGGTTACAAGAAATATTAAAATATCAATTTAATTTATATAAAGGTAGGAAAAAACATGAAAAAAAGATTTAGTAATTTAAAAGGTTCAGGAACACTTATTGTTATAATATCAGCAATTGTGTTTATGACATATGCTACATCTACATTTTCTGATGTAAGACATATGAAGTATATGCAGGAAGAATATGAGAATAATATTAGAGAGTTATATGAAGAAGAACTAGAAATATTATCATCTGATAATTATGTTTTAAAATAGGTTATAACTTATGGAGGTAAATATATGTTTGAAAATATAAAAGGAAGAAGAAACCCACTAGGAACAGAACTTATTAACAAAGGATTAATTACTGAAAAACAATTGGACGAGGTTTTAAATTATCAAAAGGAACATCCGGAGTTTAAGATTGGAGAAGTAGTAGATATACTAAATATGTGTGATAAGAAGAGACTACTTGCCGTTGTTGCGGAACAACTTAAACAAAAAAGTGTAAATTTAGATGATGGAATTTCTATTGACTATTCTGAATTTTTACCAAGAGATGTTGTTATAAATAACAAAGCAATTCCATTTGCGATAGATGGAACAACTGTAAGAGTTGCATTCTCTGATCCACTTGATGAAAAGTCAGTTAACGAAGTAAAACTTCTTTTAGTAAACAAAGGGTTCCAAATGGAGAAATATTATACTTTGTATTCAATGATTATGGAGCAAATTCAAGATGTGAAAAATGTTCAGAATAATTATGTTGATACTAAGGAAAAAGACACAACAGTACTTGTTGATAATATTATCCTTACAGCAATGAAGCAAAGAGCAAGTGATATTCATATTGAACCAACAGAAAAAAAAGTAAGAATACGTTACAGAATAGATGGAGAAATGGTAGAAGTATCTGAACTTCCAAAATCAAGACAAGGTGTTATAACAGGTAGAATTAAATCTATTTCTAATATGCACCAAGAAATAACAACCGATCAAGATGGTAGAATAAATTCATATGATAATTACAGTATTCGTGTATCTACGCAAAAAAATGTTAATGGAGAAAAATTTGTTCTAAGATTACTAAAAAAGAATTCTGATGTAAGAACTTTAAAAGAATTAGGTTTTCCACATAATGATGAAATGGTTAAGGAAGCATTTGATAAGAAAAATGGAATTATACTATTATGTGCACCAACAGGTGAAGGTAAAACAACAACTTTATATAGTATACTTGATTATTTAAACAGTCCTAATATAAATGTTGTAACAATTGAAGACCCGGTAGAAATAAGAATGCCTGGTATAAATCAAGTTGAAATAGGACATGATACTTCTTTTGCAGGAGCGCTTAGAACTGTTTTAAGACAAGATCCAAATATTATTCTTGTAGGTGAGATAAGAGATAGAGAAACAGCTCAAACTGCAATAGAATCAGGACAAACAGGTCACCTTGTTTTAAGTACAATACATACAGTAAATGCTATTGAGGCTATAACAAGAATAAGAAAAATGGGTATTTCAGATTATGATGTATCATCTACATTTGTAACTGTAATTTCTCAAAGACTTATAAGAAGACTATGCACAAAATGTAAAAAGCCACATGTAATTACAGAAGATGAGAAGAAATACATCGAGAGAGTAGAAAAGATAACAGGATATAAATTTGATTTAGATAAAGCAAAAATGTATGAGCCAGTTGGCTGCGATGAGTGTTCAGGACTTGGATATTTTGAAAGAATAGGAGCGTTTGAAGTTCTATATATTGATGATTATCTAAAAGAAATGATTTCTTCTGGAAAATCATCTATTGATATAAAGAAATATGCAATTGAGGAAACATCATATAAACCACTTATTGTGGATGCTGTAAATAAATGTTTAGACGGAATAACAACAATAGAGGAAATACAAAAGAAAATGAGTATATAATAAAAGGGGTATTATGGATAAGTTTTTAAAAATTTTGGATATAGCAATTGAGTTACAATCATCTGATATTCATTTAATGAATGGTAAATCACCTGTTTATAGAGTGGATAAACAACTTATTATAAAAGAGGAAATAGAGCCACTTAACAGATATGATTTAGAAAGTTTAATGGAATATCTTGTAGATGATAGTCTAGAACTAGTTGAAATATTTGAAACTAGTAAAAGATTAGATATTTCATATGAGCATAATGGAAAAAGATTTAGGGTAAATGCTAGTATGGCATCAGGTATTCCTGTGTTTTCAATAAGACTGATTAGAAACGATGATATAGATATAAGGGGTCTTAAATTAGAAGAAATGGTAAAAACTATAAAGAGTTTTAATACAGGTTTGGTGTTAATAACAGGTAAAGTAAATTCCGGTAAAACTACAACTTTAAACGCATATGTTCAGAGTATGAATAGAACCCAGAATAAAAAGATTGTAATGCTTGAAGAACCGATCGAATATACGCATAAATCTAATAAATGTATGATAGTACAAAAAGAGGTCGGAAAAGCAGGAGATATCCCATCGTATTATGATGGAGTAATAAATTTGCTAAGGGAAGATTCTGATGTGGCAATTATTGGAGAGATTAGAGATAGACAAACTATGGATGCTGTTTTAGATTTAGCAGAATCAGGTACGCTGGTTATAGGAACACTTCATACTAGGTCTGCTGGTGAAACATTAGATAGAATACTTGGAATGTATGCTCCTAGCGAACAGAAGTCTATAAAATATATATTATCTACTGTAATTAAAGCAATTGTTTCGCAGAAATTGGTAAAAGATAAAGAGCAGCACTTAATAATGGTTCCAGAAATAATGATTAATAATCCAGTTATTGCGGCTTTAATTAGGCAAGATAATTTTAGTATTTCTGAAATACAAGACGCTATAAATATAAAAAATGACAAAGGAACAATAAGTTTTGAAAGATCATTTGCTAAACTATATAAAGAGGGTATAATAACTCTTGACAGTATAAAAGACAATGTGGAAGACAATCAATATGAATATATAATGAAATTAATAGGAGGCGATAGTTAGTGCCTGAATTTAAATATAGAGCAGTTTTAAGAAATGGTAAAATAATGAGGGGAATTATATCTGCTAAAAATAAATCAGATGTAATACAAATGCTAAAAAACACAAAAATGACGCCAATATCTATTATTGCTAAAAGAATTAGAAGACCAGCAGTTCAGAAAAAGAAAATAGACTTTGAAAAACTCGGTAAGGTTGCTGATAAAAATGTTCAAAAAAGTAAAAGAACTTTGTTCCCAAATCTAAAAACTGCAACTGATGGTAAATCAAAACTTGCAGCAATACTTACAGCAGATGTAAGTTTATCTAAAAAAGTAAAACCAAAAGATGTATTAATATTTACTAATAGTTTATATATACTTAAAAAAGCAAAATTTAACAACATAACAGCATTGGAATCGGTATATAATAGTACAGAAAATAAAAAATTAAGAGACATTGTTGAAGAAATAATGATTGGTGTTGAATCCGGTGAAAAAATACATAGTGTTATGAATAAATATCCTAATGTATTCCCACCACTTTATACTAACTTCGTAAGAGTTGGTGAAGAGTCTGGTTCACTTGATTCTGCACTTGAATATGGTAGAGATTACATGGAAAGTAGTATGAAACTTAGGAAAACAATAAGAGGAATACTTTTACCTAAAATACTATTTTTCGTATTAGTATGTGTGTTAATGATTGTAGCATTATTATTTGGTTCTCCTATGATTGAAAATGTGTATGATATGTTTGGCGTAGATAAAGAGCTTCCAGCAGCAACCCAAGTAGCGATAAAAATTTCAAATTGGATATTGAAATATTGGTATATTGTGCTTAGTATTGTTGCAGGTTTATGGGCACTCTTTAAAGTATATGTCGCAACACCTATTGGAAGATATAATGTTGATAAATTGAAAATTAAATTCCCTGTTTTTGGTAAGCTATATTTAAATATATTAACTAATAAATTTTTCCAAGCAATGATGCTTAACTTAAAAAATGGAATGAGGATTCAAGATTGTTTAGAGACCTCAAAAAGTGTTACTAACAACTATTATTTCCTAGCCCTTATAGAAACAGGTAAAAACAATCTATTATCTGGTGGTTCTTGGGTAGAACCTTTTGAAATCGAAAAAGCATTTACACCAATGATGCTTGAAATGATTCAAATAGGAATGCAAACAGATCTTGTAGAAATGATGGAAAAAATAGAAGAATATGTAAGACAAGAAATAGATGAATCTATTGCAGCAACTATAAAAGCATTACCAGAAATAATGTATGTATTTATAGGTATAGTATTGATATTCTTCGTAATAACAGTAATGGTACCGCTTATAGATGTATACATGGGTGGATTCTTGTTTGAAACAGTATAATAAAACATATTAGAATATATTGAATATATAAATTCAATTTAACTATATAAGTTGAAAAACATATATAAAATGTGGTATAATACACCCAGTACAAATATAATGTACTGGGTGCCTTTTTATTATAAATATTAGGAGATTGTGAGGTAAATATATGTTAAACATATCAAATATAGTAGATGTAATAGATGAAGATAAAGTAATATTTAATGAACCTATGAAAAAACATACTACTATTAAAGTGGGTGGAAATGCTGATGTAATGGTTATGCCATCTACTAATGAAGATATAATTAATGTATTAAAATTTGCAAAAGAAAATAATATACCAATTACTATAATAGGAAATGGAAGTAAGTTGTTAGTTACTGATAAAGGAATCCGAGGAATAGTAATAAAAATAAGCAGTAAATTCAGTAATTATACAATAGATGGCGAGTATGTAACTGCTTGTGCTGGAATGTCAATGCCTAAACTTTCAAGAATCGTTATGAAAGAAGGTCTTTCAGGTTTAGAGTTTGCATGTGGAATACCAGGTGTATTAGGTGGCGGAATTAGAATGAATGCAGGTGCATATGGCTCTGAAATATCATCTGTATTAGTTAGGACAACATATATTGATGATGAGCTAAATATAAAAACATTAGAACATGATGAGCACAATTTCTCATATAGATATAGTTATTTTAAGGATCATCCATCTTTCGTTATAATATCAGCAGAGTTTAAACTTGAAAGAAAAGATATTTCTAAAATAAAGGAAAAAATGGATGAAAATTCAAAATCTAGAAAAGAAAAACAACCACTTGAATATCCTAATGCGGGAAGTACTTTTAAAAGACCAGATGGGTTTTATGTAGGAACAATGCTTGAAGAATTAGGACTTAAAGGGTATAGAGTTGGGGATGCAGAAATATCTACTAAACATGCTGGATTTATAGTAAATAGAGGAAATGCAACAGCAGCAGATGTAATGGCAGTTATAGAATATTCGAAAAATAAGGTTTATGAAAAATATGGTGTAAAATTAGAAAATGAGATAGAAATAATTGGTGAAATGTAAAATAACGAAAGTAATTTATATAAGGAAAAGAGGATAAAAAATGCGAGTATTATTAGAATGGCTTAGACCAGGAGTAAAAGTTAAAAGATATATATTGTTACAACTTGTATCAATATCAAGTTTAGTATATGCAATTTCAACACTTATAGCAAGAGAAAATATGGCTTTTAGAACACTTATTGCATATATTGCATTAATTACAATAGCGTTGTTTTTAACAATCTATTCATTCATATTAGCACAAAGAAGTGTGCTTATGGCAACACTTAAAGGTCTAGCATATAAAGGAAAAAATGTAGATATTAGAAGATTGTTATACACAGAAAATGTACTAAAAAAAGGACCGAAGGTAGTAATTATTGGTGGTGGAAAAGGTTTATCTAATATATTAAGTGGATTAAAAGAATATACATCTAATATAACATCAATTGTATCAACATTTGATGATGGTGGAAGTACAGGAAGATTAATGGAGCAAATGGACATATTACCACCAGGGGATATTAGAAAATCTGTAATAGCATTATCAGAAGCAGGGCCTACTATGGAAAGTTTACTTACATATAGATTCCAAGGCGGAACAGTTGATAATCATTCACTAGGTAATCTATTTATAGCGGCACTTACTGAAATAACTGGAAGTTTCCCAGGTGCAATTCAAAAAATGTCAGATATATTCAATGTAAGAGGGAAAATATTACCTGTTACTATTGGTAAAGCCAAATTATGTGCTGGTTTAGAAAATGGTGAAATAGTTGTTGGTGAAAATAATATTCGTCCAAGAGTGTTAGAATCAAAAAGTAAAATCAAACAAATATTTTTAAAAGATGGAGAGGTTACACCAGCAGATGGGGTAATAGAGAGTATAAGAAATGCAGATGTAATTGTAATTGGACCAGGTAGTCTGTATACTAGTGTTGCATGTAATTTCTTAGTTAGAGATTTAGGTAAAGCAGTTATTCAATCAAGAGCTAAAAAAATATTTATATCTAATCTTATGAATGAACCAGGAGAAACACTTGGTTATACACTTGCTAAGCATGTTAATGAAATAGAAAGATACATTGGTAAACATGTAATAGATTATTGTATTTGTAACAATGGAGAAGTTACAAAAGAAATGATAAAAGACTTTAACCAAGGCGAATCAACACCAGTTACAATGGATTTAGATAATATTAAAAATAGAGCAATATCTATAATTCAAGAGGATTTAGTGGTTACTGCTCCAAATAGTATATTACATGATAATCACAGAGTATCTGAAATTATAATTGAAATAGCAAAGAGAAAAAAAGGTGGAAAATTAAATCTACTAAAAATAAAGAAAAAACACAAAGTAGTCGCTAAAAAGTTAAATAATAAAGCGGGTACAAGTAAATCAAAGAAAATAGAGGATATAAACATATCTGAAATAACAGCAAAAAAACATAAAGAGGCTATTAAAAAAGCAGAAACAAAAGTTGCTGCAAAAAGCAAAGTGAATGCACAAGTAAATAAAAAAACAGTTGCAACTAAGAATATTGATACAAAAAATACTGCTGATATAAAAGATATAAAAGATGAAGTTAAAAAGATAACTTCAAAGAAAACAGCAGTAAAAACTGAAACAAATAAATAATTAATATTTAACATATGAAGAGGTAAGCAATAATATGAGTATATACAAAAAAGGTATTAATACACTAGATTCAGTAAGGAATTTAGAATATGTAATGTCTAATAATTCTGGTATATACATGAGTCAAGCCGTGATAGGTGAAAATGTGGCACCTTACCACGGCTTATTCATAAAACAGAATGAAAAACAAGATGAAATATATTTATCAAAATTAATAGAGCAAATAAAAATAGGTACTAAACTATACACGATTTCAGATTTGTGTACAAATGAAGAAAATTATGGTGGTGTAGAGTATTTAGAAAGTTTCGATAGGTACCCAGTACCAAGTTTTAAATATAATATAAATAGTGAGGTGTGTTTTGAAAAGACATATACCATGTCACCAGATAATGTACTTTGCATAAATTATGACATAGAAAATATGGGTACAGAAAAGGTAAATATTAAGGTTTTACCACTTGCAAATAAAAGAAATATATTTAATCCTAAAAGAGAGAGCATGTTAAAATTAAATGCAGATAAAGTAGAAGATGGATGTAAGGTGACTTTAAGTATATTAGAAAAAAAATATCTGTATTTGAAAAGTTTAGAATCTAATTTTGTATTAAAGCCACACTATATAAATGGTATAAATTATACATATAGTCTATCTAAGGATGATACAAAAACATATTTGGAGGATGTATATGTTCCTGGGTATTTTGAGTTTAATATAAAACCAAAATCAAAATTTAATGTTAGTATATTTGTGTCTTTAAATGATATTGATATACTAAAAAAAGAATATAACCAAAGAATAATGTACAATAATCAAATAGAAAAAAATAAAATGATGACTATTGGAATAGATGAAAATTTTTATGAATTAAAGCATCTTGCGCTTTCAGCAGGTGAGTTAAATTATATAGACAACGAGCAGAAAAAATTTGTGCTTTTAAATAGCATGCCAAATGTGTATAAAAACTCTGAGCATCTAAAACAAACTATAAAATCCATTCACGGTAACTATATCTTGTTAAACAGAAATAAAGAAGCATATAGGATATTAGATAGTATAAAATATAGGATAGAAAAGGAAAAAGAAGAATATACAAAAAAAGATTATTACGAGATACTTTTCATGTACATTGAAGCGTTAGCAAAATATTTTAATTTAGAGGTAGCATCGGCAAAAGAAAAAATTGATATTTACATGTATGTTAGAGAAAAGATAACAGAAATTTTAAATAATGATAAAGATTTTAACATATTAGATGAAAGCTATATAGTAACAATAGATGATAAAAAATATCTAGCAGTTAATATCTATTGGTATAACGCACTTAAAATATATTTAAATATATCAGAGCCAAATGATGAATATGCATCCAAAGTATATGAAATAACAGAAAAGCTTAAAGATAATTTAATAGATGTTTTTTATGATGATGAAAATAGAGTGCTAAAATATGAGGCATCAGAAGATGCATATGCAAGTTCAGATATGCTACTTGCAATGGATTTAAGTAATCCTTTAATACATGATAAAATAGCAATGAAGGTTATAGATACTGCATTTAAAGAATTATACACACCGTATGGAATTAGAAATTTCTCAATAAAATCAGATAAGTATGATGGTTATGTTTATCCATATCTCATGGCATCATTTGTAAATGGTAATTTAAGATTAAATGGTGTAACAAGGGCAAGTCAAAAAATAGCATATAATTTGGTAAAAGAATTACTTATGGAAATAAACAAAAAGACAGTAGGTACAATTAAATATAGATATGATGAGAAAAGTAAAAAAGCATATGGAATGCCAATAAATTCACTAACAAATTCTGAGATAATTAGGTTATATAATATGCTTATATAAAGAAAAGAGGAAAAAGTATGATAGTACTTGGGATAGATCCTGGTTTTGCAAGATTAGGTTATGGTATTATTGATTATTCAAATAATAAATATAAAGTGATAGAATATGGAACAATATCTACCAAAGCAGGTGAACCATTAGAAGAAAGACTAAGAAAAATAAACCAAGATTTAAATGAGATTATATCAAAGTATAAAATAGAGGCAGCATCTATTGAAGAACTGTTTTTCAATACTAATACAAAAACTGCTATACATGTTGCAGAAGCAAGGGGAGTAATTTTGTATACAATAGCAGCAGCAAATATACCAATTAATGAGTATACACCTCTTCAAGTAAAACAAGCATTAGTAGGATATGGTAGGGCAGATAAAAAACAAGTTATGGATATGGTAAAAAGGACATTAAAATTAGAACAAATGCCAAAGTTAGATGATACAACAGATGCATTAGCACTTGCCATATGTTACATATATAGTTATAAATATGAAAGGTTTGATAAAAAAGGCGGAGGTAATAAATTAGAACTTTTAATAAAAGAATATGAAAATAAAGAAAAAAACAGGATAAAAAAGAATTGTAAAGGTAAGTAACAGCAAGTCTAAAATAACATATAATACACTAAATAGATTAAAATTCTAGGAGGTGTATTTTTTATGTCCTTAGGACTTGCATTAAGTGGAGGTGGTGCAAAAGGAGCAGCACATATAGGTGTTATAGAAGCCTTAATGGATAATAATATAAAAATAGATTACATATCAGGAACAAGTAGTGGAAGTATAATAGCAGCAATCTATGCAGCAGGTTATACACCAAATGAGATGCTTAGGATAATAACAAAGGTGATGAAAAATGGTAGGATAATAGATTACGATAGAGGGGTAGCCTTTAAACTAATGAGCGTACTATTTTCAAAAAAGATTAATCTTTCTGGCTTTATAAAAGGAGATAGGATTGAAAGAGTAATTAGAGAGTATATGAACATGAAAGGTATTAAAGATATATGTGATATTAAAATGCCACTTGCAATACCTATTGTAAATGTAAGAACAGGCGAAGTTGTATATTATACAAATGATCCGGTAAGATTTGTGCAGGATAAAGAGGGTATTTTTAAAAGCATAGAAAATAATACATATATTGAAAATGAAGATGTTGTTCAAGAGAAAGCAAATATTAGTGATAAACATTATGATGATATTCCAGAATATAGGACAAAAGGTGATATAGCAGACATTGTTAGAGCAAGCATAAGTTTTCCTGGTGTATTTAGACCAAAAAGAATAGATAATGAACTATATATTGATGGTGGAGTAAGGGTAAATACACCTGTAAATGTATTAAAAAGAATGGGGGCAGATAAAGTTATTGCTGTTTCATTTGATTGCAACAAAATAGATAAAAATAATTTAAAAAATGTTATAGGAATAACAACACAGGCTTTTGATATATTAACACATGAAGCAAGTGAAAGTGAGCAAGATAATGCTGATATAAATATAAGAGTATGTGCAAAAAATATTTCTTTGCTTGATTTTTCGAAATCAGTTTTTTTAGCAAAAAAAGGATATTATTTAGTAAATAATAATATAGAATATATAAAAAGCAAATTAGGAATAGAAATGTAAAAATAAGGGAATAATAAATTCATGATTTATCTTTCAAAATATAATAAATTTAATAGTTATATTAAAGAGGAGGAAGATAGTTTATGAATACCATAGAAAGTTATGCAAAACTAAATGAGTTATGCGTTAATATGATACCGATAGGAAAGTCAAAACTATTAGATGATGCGGATTATGATTTCTATTTTGCTATATCAGATATATTATCTAATCAAGTTGTAATGTCATCTGATAAAATAATGCATCATTCTAAAACTTCTTGTTATAGACATATGTTTAATGTTGCATATTATAGTTATAAAATGTGTAAATTTTTAAAACTAGATTATGTTTCTGCTGCAAGAGGAGCAATGCTACATGATTTATATCTATATACATGGCATAAAGATCGCGGTGTTGTAATGGAACTTTTAAAAAGACATTTATGGGTACATCCTAAAATAGCACTTGTAAATGCACTTAAAAACTTTGAACTCAATGATATTGAAAAAGATATTATTGCAAAACATATGTGGCCAGTTACTATTAAACTTCCTAAATATACAGAAACATTTATTGTGGGTATAGCAGATAAGTTTTGTTGTATTATGGAAATATTTCATGATATATTTAGAAGAAAAGATAAAAATTAAGATTAAGATAAGAGAATATATATAATATATTTCCTTGTCTTATTTTTTAATCCATGATATAATGACAGCTATATTAAGGGAGGTAAGATATGTTTTTTTCAAAAATAAAAGAAACATTTACAAGTAAAATAAGTAATATATTTAGTTCAAATAAAGAGCTAGATGAAATAATAGATGAGATAGAGGAAACTTTGGTTTGTGCAGATATTGGTGTAGAAACTGCCATGGAAATTTGTGACAATATAAGAAAGAAAGCAAAGGTTGAAAAGGATAAATCAGAAGAAATTATAAAAAATATACTAAGAGAAGAACTTATTAATATATTGGAACAAGCAAATGAAATAAAAGAAGAAAAGATAAGTGATAAAAAATGTATTCTTGTAGTTGGAGTAAATGGAGTGGGAAAAACAACATCTATTGCTAAGATTGCTAACATGTATAAAGAGCAAGGTAAAAAAGTTTTATTGGTTGCAGGAGATACATTTAGAGCGGGTGCAGTAGAGCAACTACAAATTTGGGCAGATAGATTAGATATACCTTGTATAACAGGAAAAGAAAATGCAGATCCATCTTCTGTTATGTTTGAAGGCTCTAAAATGTTCAAAGTATCAGATTATGATATTTTAATATGTGATACTGCTGGAAGACTTCATAACAAAAAGAATTTAATGGATGAGCTTGATAAAATGAAAAGAACAATAGAAAAAAATATCGATAGTAATATTATTGAAGTATATATGGTTTTAGATAGCACAACTGGACAAAATGGTGTGCAGCAAGTAAAAAGTTTCTATGAAAGAACAAGTATTGACGGCATAGTATTAACAAAATTAGACAGTACAGCAAAAGGTGGAGTAGTATTTAGCATACTTAAAGAGTTAAATATACCAATTAAATATATTGGTACAGGAGAAAAAGTAGAGGATATAGCAGAGTTTAATGCTAAGGAATTTGTTGAAAGTATTGTGTAGAATAGAACATCCTATCAAGTTTAAAGATAACTTGATAGGATGTTTAATATGTTTTCTACGCCTATTTTGTTTTCGCTAGAGAAAGCTACTATTTCACTATCTGCAAATAATCTTTTTCTAATTATTTGCATCATTTCTTCTGCTTTGGTTTTAGATAATTTGTCAGCTTTGTTTGCAACAATAGTACATGGTATTTGTTTTTCTGCTAGCCAATCGTACATGGCTCTATCATTTTCGGTAGGCTCATGTCTTATATCTACTAAAAAGAATATATGTCTAATATTTAAAGTTTTTTCTAAGAAGTTATTTGTTAATTTATTTATATTTTCTTTTTCTTTTAGTGACATTTTTGAAAAACCATAACCGGGAAGGTCAACTAAGTAAAATTCGTTGTTTATATTAAAGTAGTTTATACTTCTTGTTTTACCAGGATTACTACCAACCTTTGCAAGTTTTTTGTTATTTGTAAGTGCATTTATAAAGGAAGATTTGCCAACATTAGATTTTCCAACCATAACAAAAGTAGGTAAGTCATCTTGTATTAAATCTTTATTGTTAAATATTGATTTTACAAATTTAGCATTTTTTAAATATTCCATAGTTTTTTATCCTTTCAAAAAATATAGCTTTCAAATATATATAAGTTATACTTGAAAGCTATTATTTAATATACTTTATTATTTTGCTTTTGGTAACTCTATCTTAGTTTTTCCACCCATATAAGGAACAAGTACATCTGGAATAGTTACTGTTCCATCTTCGTTTTGGTAGTTTTCTAAAATAGGGATTAAAATTCTAGGTGATGCAATAGCAGTATTGTTTAATGTGTAAACATATTTTGTAGTGCCATCTTCATCTCTATATTTTATATTACTTCTTCTTGCTTGGAAATCATTAAATGATGAGCAAGAGTGAGTTTCTGAATATGCATTTCTAGAAGGCATCCAAGCCTCAATATCATGTTTCCTTATTTGTCCTATACCAATATCACCAGTACAAACTTGAACAACTCTATATGGTATTTTTAAATCTTGAAGAACTTCTTCTGAGTTGTTTAATAAGAAGTCGTGTATTTTGTATTGTTCATCACTATCAGCAGCACAAATAGCTACTTGTTCTATTTTAGTGAATTGATGCACTCTATAAAGACCTCTTGTATCCTTACCATATGTACCTGCTTCTCTTCTAAAACAGTTAGAGTAACCAGCATAAAGGATAGGTAAGTCTTTTTTATCCAATGTTTCACCGTTATGATAAGAAACAAGAGATACTTCTGATGTACCAACTAAGTATAACTCGTCTTCTGTTATTGCATAGGCTTGTTCTCTTCCAAGAGGGAAGTAACCTGTTCCTCTCATTGCAATATCTTTTACCATAACAGGTACAGTCATAGGGCAGAATCCTTTTGATACTAATTTATCTAGAACATATCTACAAACAGCCATTTCTAAAAGTACAGCATCATTTTTTAAATAATATGTACGAGAACCAGCAATTTTTGAAGCATGTGCAAAATCCATTAAATCTAACATTTGACCTAATTCTACATGGTCACGAGGTTCAAAATCAAATTTTCTAATTTCACCCCATGTTCTAAGTTCTACATTATCGTTTTCGTCTTTTCCGATTGGAACTTCTGGTAGAGTAGGATTTGGTACAGTAAGCATAATGCTATCAAACTCATCTTTTAGAGGTGCAACTTCTACTTCCATATTTGTTATTTGTTCTTTTAAACTTTTAACATAAGCAATTTTTTCTTGTTTTTCTTCGCTCGATAAGGATGGTATTAAGCTAGATAGCTTGTTCCTTTCTTCTTTTAATTCGTCTAGTTTTTGATTAAGTAATTTTAACTGATTATCAACTTCAAGTAATCTGTCGATATCTACATTAAATAATTTGTCTTGTGCAGCTTTTTTTACAACATCTGCATTTTCTCTAATAAATTTTATATCTAACATAATATTCCTCCTTAAATATACTACTTATTATATTATAATTATCCCAATATTTCAATTGTTTTATTAATTTAAAGATGAAAAAATAATGAATTTGAATAAAAAAATAATAATTACAAAAACTATTTATATATAATAGTGAAAGGATGATAAAAATGAAAAGAAGAAAAGATAACGAATATGATGGGAATTTAAAAATAAATTGTAATGTATCTACTTGTGCTCATAACTGTGTAGAGGATAGTACTTGTTTATTAAAAGAAATAAAAGTGGCTAGAATAAAGGCAGATGAAAGTGGAGATGCAGATAAAGACACAGCATGTCATAGTTACAAATACTTAGGACATGAAAATTCTAGTTTGGGTAATTTTAGAATGTAAAAACTGAAAGAAAAGTGTAAAAAAATAGTGTAAGGATGTTAAAATTCCTTACACTTTTATATATTCATTTATTATTTACTGTTTAGCACTATATTGTTATTATTTAACTCTAAAACATATTTCTTGTTTTCTTCTAGTTCATTTTTTATATATTTAAGAGCGATTAAATCTTCAATATATTTAGTAATAGTTCTTTTTAATGGTCTTGCACCAAACTTATTGCTAAATCCTTTATTTAGAATAAACTCAGCAACTTCATCAGTATATGAGATATTCAAGTTTTTCTTTTTTAATTCTTCTATAAATTCATCTAAAAGTAGTTTGGTTATATTTAAAGAATCTTTCTTGTTTAATTTATTAAATACAACTATATCATCAATTCTATTTAAGAATTCAGGTGAGAAGAACTCTTTTAAAGCATGACTTACTTTTGTTTTTAACATGTCGTCTTCAATATTGTTATTTGCAAAACCATAACCTTCGTTTTTAAAGTTTGTTCCAAGATTAGATGTAAGAACAATTATAGTATGCTTAAATGAAACGGTTTTACCTTGTGAATCAGTAAGTCTACCATCATCTAAAACTTGAAGTAGCATATTGAATATACTTGGATGAGCTTTTTCTATTTCATCAAATAATACAATACTATATGGATTTCTTCTAACTTTTTCAGTTAAATATCCAGCCTCATCATATCCAACATATCCAGGAGGAGAACCAATAAGTTTTGAAATGCTATGTTGCTCCATATATTCTGACATATCTAATCTAATTATTGCATCTTCACGGTCAAATAATTCATAAGCAAGAGCCTTTACAAGTGCTGTTTTACCAACACCAGTAGGTCCTACAAAAATGAAAGATGGTGGGTTATCGCTGTTTTTAATATTAGCCCTTTTCCTTAAAATAGAGTTATATAGTGTAGTTATTGCGATTTGTTGTCCTATTATTTTTTTACTTAAATTATTTTCTAAGTTAAGAAGTTTTTCTGTTTCTTTTTGAGATAATCTAGATGCTGGAATATTTGTCCAAAGTTCAACAACTCTTGCTAGATTATCAAAAGACAAAACAGGTTTTTTAGCCTTTTTATTTAAGTCAGATAAACTAGCCTCTAAGTTACATTGCATTGTCTTTAAGTTTGCTGCTTTTTCATATGTTTCAGGGCTTTCTGTGTCATTTATATTTGCAAGCTCAAATTCAGCATCTTCTATTTGACTAGAAATTTCTTCTAATTGTTTTTCAATGCTTTCTATTTTATTTAGTGTTTTGTTATCTAAGTATACACGAGAACAAGCCTCATCTATTAAATCTATGGCCTTATCAGGCAAAAATCTATCGTGAATATATTTTTTAGATAAGTTTATACTTTGAATAAGTGCATCATCTGGTATTATAACCTTATGGTGTTTTTCGTAGTATGGTCTGATACCTTTTAATATTTCTAGTGTATCGCTAAAATTAGGCTCTTCTAAAATTATAGGTTGGAATCTTCTTTCTAGTGCAGCATCTTTTTCAATAGTTTTTCTGTATTCTTTTAAAGTTGTAGCACCAATAATTTGGATATCACCAGTAGCTAGGGCAGGTTTTAGCATATTTGCTGCATTCATTGAATTGTCATGGTCGATAGAACCCATTATAGTATGCATTTCGTCTATTGCTAGTATTACATTAGAGAAAGATTTACACTCATCTATAATTCCTTTCATTCTTGCTTCAAATTGCCCTCTAAATTGAGTACCTGCAACAACAGCAGCCATATCAAGTAGGTAGATTTGTTTATCTTGTAATCTTTGTGGAACTTGTTTATTTGCTATCTTTATTGCAAGGCCATTCATAACAGCTGTTTTACCAACACCAGGTTCGCCAATTAGTGCAGCGTTATTTTTAGAACGACGGTTTAGAATTTGTATTAATCTTTCTAACTCTTTGTCTCTACCAACTACATTATCTAATTTACCTTCTTTTGCAAGTTTTGTTAAATTAGTACCATAAACATCCAAGTATTTAGCCTTTTTATTTTCCTTTTTTTCTTTCTTTTTAGTTTTAACAGTTTGTCCACTATTTTCTTCTATATCATCATCCATTGCCATATTTTCTGGATCAAAGCTACTAAAAGGATCAAATCCTAAATTATCAAAAGAGCCGAATATATTTGGCATAGAATCAGGATCAAATTTTCCAAGTAGTCCTTCAAACTGTTTTGTGATATTTTCCATTTGCTCAGGAGTTAAATTATCTACTGAATCTACAACTGATTTTATAGGGTCGATTCCTCTTTTTTTAGCACAATCTATACATAGTCCTTCACTAAATGTAGGTTTATTGTTTTCTTTATCAAATTTATTTACAAATATGACTGCCATATTTTTTTTACAAACAGAACATAACATTTTTATATTACCTCCAATTAATTTACAAAGTATATCATAAAACGAGGATAAATACAAGCTTAATGGCATGTCTAAAAATGTAAAAAGTGTTTGTGAAACTATTTAAAGAAACGAATATAATTAAATGTAATTTACATAATAATAAAAATGTGATATAATCATATAAGATCAACAAAACTATGTATTAATTTATAATTAAGTTATGGGAGGAAAAAAGAATGAGTAATAGAAGTAAAACAAGAAAATATGATGAAAGAGTTAATGATGTCAAAATTATGGGAAAGTATATTGTTGAAAATAGCGCAACTATACGGCAAGCAGCAGATTACGGTGGAATAAGTAAAACAGTATTACATAAAGATATAGAAAATATCCTTTCAAAAGAGGATTCAAAACTGTATGATAAAGTAAGAAAAGTTCTTGACAAAAACAAAGCAGAAAGACATAGTCGGGGAGGATTAGCAACAAAAATAAAATTTGCTAAGGATAAAAATAACAGAGATTAAAATCTCTGTTATTTTGTTAATTTATAATTTATATCTTTTTCCGCATATTGTTCTGGTTTTAAACCCAATCTAGGACGCATATAATCTAAGATAAGTAGTATAGTCATAATGAAGATTACACCAAATATAACATATGCAATTCCTATGTTTGTAATTTCTAGAAGTTTACTTGCTAAAAATAATAGTGAAAATGTACCAAGCATTTCGGATAAATAATATACAGACATTATTTTAGGTCTTATAGCACTAGTAGTGAAGTTGTTTAAATATTTTTTCATTATAACTCTATAACTTCCTTTGAAAAAGTTTTGCAAAGCAAAAACTATAAATCCTATAAATAATAATATATTTGTATTAAATCCTATCAGATGAGGTATACCTACAAACAAGAAAACAGAAATATATATAATAGATATATATGCTAATGTTTTTTTCTTTTTCTTATCTTGGAATTTATCTTGGTATGAAGAACCTATTGCGGATATTATGCTAAGCGCTGATGTTATAAGTCCAAACATAACAGATGATACTTCTATGTCTGTCATGAAAGCCTTTGAAAAGTTGTTTGCAACAGAAACTACTCCTGCAAAAACACAAGCAAAGACAAGTAACGCTTTCATTCTTTCACTTTTAAATATAAATTTAAATCCAAGTTTCATATCTTCTATATATTCAGTATGACTTAATTCTTTATTGTTTTTTGTCATTATTGTACTTTCGTCAAATTTAAATGATAATATTGTAGATGTAAGCATTGATAGAGCGCATAGTACAATAGGTATATATGGGTTTATTACATATAAATAACCTGATATTATAGAGGCAACAGCTTCTGTATAAAAATAGTATGAAGAACCTTTCGCTTCAACTTTTGCTGAATCATTCTCTATATGTTCTTTTTTCATAATTGTAAATAGGAAAGGGGATTCGGATACACTTTTTAGAGCAAATCCAAATGCCATTTGGATGTCTCCTAGCATTACAGTTGAAAAAGAATTTGCTATTATATATGTAAGTACGCCAGTTGTACAAAATATGTTTCCTAAAACAATACATTTTTTATATCCTATTTTATCAACAACAAATGTTACGGGTATTTGAAATATCATTTGAAAAGCACTATACAAAGAACTAAGTAAAACAATATTAGCAACTGATATTCCTTTTACATTGTGCAAAAAAAGCATTTGTATTGCATAATAGAATAATAAATCGTACGCAAATAATTTATATATTGGAAATAATTTAATGTTTTTAAAATTTATTTTAGATTCCACTTTTATAACCTCTCATATGTATATATAAAAATTATATTAAAAGTAAAAAGATAATTCAATATAAAGCACAAAAAAATAGGAGAAATCTCAAAAAAATGTAAGAAAAAACTACTGAAATAAAAGTATTATTCCAATAGATAAATAGTTATATAGTCCAGCTTTTAATATCTTTTAATGCAAAACCTCTTTCAGCACCTTTTTCTATATCAATAGCATTTAAAATCCATTGTTCTTCTTTATGCCAATCAGTAGATTTAAATTCAATATTAATAGGCAATATTTTTCTAGTTCTAGTTTCATCTTTCCAGTTAGTATAAAGTATTTTAACAATTTTATCTTTATCCATAAAATCACCTCTTATACATATAAAATACAAAAATTAATCAATAGTTTCATAATAATACGATGTTTCAATACCTTTGAATATTGTATATAAATCAAAATTATAAATATCATTACTTGAAAATAATTTTTTGCATTTTCTAAATATTTTATATCAATTTTATTCATATAAAACATTTCATATATACAATAAGCCCATCCGTATGGTTGGGCTCAATAAATTTGGCAGGGGTAGAGAGATTCGAACTCCCATGAACGGTTTTGGAGACCGGCATGCTACCATTGCATCATACCCCTTTATTTAATACTTGTATAGTATAACATATAAATGATAAAAATATCAATACTAAAATGTATATTTTATGAAATTTGTAATTAATACTAAATATTGAATGTACTTAAAATGTTTACATAATATAAGAGATGTGGTATAATATAAGTATATGAAGTGATATATTAAAAAATGATTATTTATTTTAAGGAGGAAAATATATGAATTTGGGTCAGCTATTGCACGAACTTGAACGGTCGTTCAAGGAAATGATAAGCGAAACCAAGGATTATCTCCATAATCCTGTTATAAAAGATTTTGTAAGTCAAAAGGAAGCAGATTACCGGGAATTTAGAGAATTAGTATCTGAATATGATAGACAACTTATAGTTCCTAAAATTATTGAAAGATTTCAAAAACGGAATGTTGAATCAAAATTTTACGGTATGTGTGTAAGATATGATAAATATTTTGATTATAACAAACAAGTAAAAGCGGAGTTAGAAAACGAAATGTTTAGAACTGCTTTTAAGAAAGAAACAGCTAATGACATTCAGTTCGATGCCGATTATGCGATTCCTGATGAACTTGACAAAAAAACTTTTGACAAATTATATGGAGAAGAAGTTGCTAGTTAAATACTAGCAATTTTTTTCTGTAAAATGTAATTAGTATTTATTGGATTAAGAATAATTGAATATTGAACTTAAAAATGATAAAATATACACATGGTGATTAGATGTATTATGAAATAAAAGATAATAACAAAAAAGAATGGATAGTTTTATTACATTGTATATGTGCAAATATGCATATTTTTGATGCATATTTAGATAAATTAAGTGAGAGATATAACATATTAAGTATAGATTTACCTGGGCATGGTGAAAGTAGAGAATATAGTGATAAAATTGGGTTTAAAGAGGTTGCAGAAAAAATAATTAAAATTACGGAGGAAAACAATATAGATAAATTTGCAATTTGGGGGATATCTTTGGGAAGTGTTGTTGCAAAATACATTTTACAAATGGTACCTCAAAAAATAGATAAAATAGTATTTGAGAGTCCTGCTTTTTATATTGAAAATAAAGTGTATTTATCTATGTTTAGATTATTTAATAAAGTTAAATATATAATACCAAAAACCATATATCTTAAATCTTTTATATATGCTGTTATTCCAGGAAAAAACAGAAAATATATGAGAAAAGATATGTATGATATGTTAAGAAAATCAAATTATAACATATTGAGTATTTGGTTAGGACTTTTAAATAATGAATATAAATGTAAGAATTTTGATACTTTAAATAATTCTAATATTGATAAATATTATATATTGGGTGATAAAGATTATATATTCAAAAATGGAACAATTAATAATATAAAAGAAAATGAATATAACAAAGTAATTATTGAGAAAAACTGTGGACATTTATGTCATTTAGAAACGACTATTTCAATTTAGAGATAGTTGTTTTTATAATTCGCCAACTTGACATAAATATAGGAGGGTGATATAATAAAGGGCGTATTAAATGGTAAAAAACGATTCTAATTAGGAGGTTTGGAAATATGATATATAAAGAAATAGATAATAAGAAGAATAAGTGGATAGTATTAATACACTGTGTTTGTGGAAATGAAAAAATATTTAATGAGCAATTATCATTATTAAAACAGTATTATAACATAGCAATCGTACGGCTGGCAGGACATGAAATTGATTCTAAAATTAACGAAGCAACATTTAGCTATGTTGTAGAGAAAATTCGTGATTTTGTTTTGAAAAAAAGGACAAAGATTGATTTGTTAGGTGTATCAATAGGTGCAATGATTGCTACAAAGTATTTAACAATATACCCTGATGATGTAAACAAGGCATATTTAATAGGTAATATATATGGGTTTTCATTACCATTGTTTAAAACTGGTTATATGCTCTTAACAAGAGTTAATAAACTATTACCAAGAAGTGTTTATATGTATTTTATTACAAAGCTTATATTGCCAGGAAAAAAAGAACATTCTCAGAGAAAGAAATTATATAAATATTCATTGAAAATGAAACCAGAATTTTTATATTTATGGATGTCTGAAATGGGAAAGTTTATACTACAAGGCGAAGGCTACTTGAATGTGACTTTATCTAATAACAATAACAATAACATTAAACTTATATATGGTGAGCATGATAATATGTTTTTGAATTGGGTTAAAAAAAGATTAAAAGGTAGAGATAAATCTATATTACATATTATGAAAGATTCAGGACACTTGTGTAATATTGATAATCCTAATAGCATTAATACAATTATAAAGGAGGATAACGATGAAGAATTTGGCTATAATTGATATTGATGGAACTATTACAGATTTTTATAAAGTTGACCGCGAAATTATTTCTGAGTTGTATGGGAATAATAAAGTTATAAAATTATTAGATAAAATTCTATGGAAAATAAATTCTATGGATATTATAACTAATAGATTTTTTATTTTTAAACTAAGAATTATGCTGTATAGTTTTCTTAATAAATCTAGTTTCGATAAGGATTTTGAAACATATAAAGAAAAATATATAGCTTACGCAAAACATTATTTTAAGACTTTTATGAAGAACGAATATGTAACTATAAAAGAAAAAGGATTAAAAGTTCTTTTGCTTACATGTGACCCGTTTGACGGTTTTTGTGATAATAGAGTTACAGTTGTTCAAAATAAAATTGGATATGTACTCGATAATGTTTTAGGTAAATACGATAAAATCTATGTAATAGGTAATAATTATATGGATGATATAAAAATAGGATTAAGACTTAGAAAAAAAATAAAAGAATCTGGCAGCGTAAGTGTTTTTTATATTGGTAATAGCTCAGTGCTCAAAAGATACTTGAAAAATAAAGATGTTTTTACTTTTCAATATCTAAAAGATGCAGTTAAGAAAATATAAACCATCAATTATTTTATTAATTTGGTGGTTTATATTATGCATATTTTTAATACTACATTAATATAATATAAATAGGGCGAATGAGTAAAAATATAATAATTTATTTAAGGAGGTTTCAATATGAATAATTTTGTTATTGAAAAGAAAAGGTTAAAATGTAAAAATCAGGAACCAATTATCAAACATTATGTGTTAGGGTATATTTTAGAGTGTATTGTTCGAAAAGATTATAACATTAAACTTAATATTGAAAGATTTTTAGTATACGAACTAAAAATTATATCTTTAAGTACATTTTTAAATTGTATTCAAAAGATAAGATTAAGTAGAACGCTTGAGGGTGATGAAAATATCATAAAATGTGCTGATTTATTAGACATGATTGAAATTATTAAATATGATTATTTTGCACAAACAAGAATAGTAGAAAAATTACAAACTTATGCAGAAAATTATGATGACGGAATATACATAAATTCAAAAATGGCAGTAACTAATTTCTCTATTGTTAAGAATTTCTGATTTTTAAGAGATATCAAGGATGATATCTCTTCTTTTTTTTGTAAAAAAGGTTTACAAAATTTGTTAAATAGTTTACAATAATAGTTGTAATTTTATTTAATAAAGGAGAAAAAGATGATAGCAGCAAATAATGTAACATTAAGATTTGGAAAAAGAGTATTGTTTGAAGATGTAAATATTAAATTTACAGCAGGAAATTGTTATGGATTAATAGGTGCAAATGGTGCAGGAAAATCTACATTTTTGAAAATATTATCAGGAGAAATAGAACCAAGTAATGGTGAAATAAATATAACTACTGGTGAGAGAATGTCAGTACTTAAACAAAACCATTATGAATACGATGATTTTGATGTTCTTACCACTGTTATAATGGGAAATCAAAAGTTATATAGCGTAATGAAAGAAAGAGAAGCTATATACATGAAAGAAGATTTTTCAGATGAAGATGGAATAAGAGCAGGAGTATTAGAGGCGGAATTTGCAGAAATGAATGGCTGGGATGCAGAGTCAGATGCAGCGATACTTTTAAATGGTTTAGGAATAGAAACAGAATTGCATCAAAAATACATGAGAGAATTAACAGGTGCTGAAAAGGTAAAAGTACTTCTTGCACAGGCTTTGTTTGGAAACCCAGATATATTACTTCTAGATGAGCCAACAAACCATTTAGACATTGAGGCTATAAGATGGCTTGAAGAGTTTTTAATTAATTTTGAAAATACAGTTATAGTAGTATCTCACGATAGATATTTCTTGAATAAAGTATGTACTCATATAGCAGATATTGATTATGGAAAAATACAATTATTTGTTGGTAACTATGATTTCTGGTATGAATCAAGTCAGTTAATACAAAGACAAATGAGAGAGGCAAACAAGAAAAAAGAAGATAAAATTAAAGAACTTCAAGAATTTATAGCAAGATTTAGTGCTAATGCTTCTAAATCTAAACAAGCAACTTCAAGAAAGAAAATGTTAGAAAAAATCGAACTAGATGATATAAAACCATCTAGTAGAAGATATCCATATATAGATTTTAAACCAGATAGAGAAATAGGAAATGATGTACTTGTTGTAAAAAATGTTTCTAAAACTATTGATGGTGAAAAAGTATTAGATAATGTAAGTTTTACACTTACAAAAGATGATAAGGTAGCTTTTGTTGGGGATAATGTTATTGGAATAACAGCTTTGCTAGGTATTTTAGCCGGAGATATAGAGCCAGATTCGGGTGAGATTAAGTATGGTCAAACAATTACTACATCATATTTCCCAAAAGATAATACTAAATATTTTAGTAATGAAGTGAGCCTTCTTGATTGGCTTAGAGAATATTCAAAAGAAAAAGATGACACATTTGTAAGAAGTTTCTTAGGTAGAATGCTATTTTCAGGTGAAGAAGGATTGAAGAAAACAAATGTAATATCGGGAGGAGAGAGAGTAAGATGTATGCTTGCTAAAATGATGTTATCAGGTGCAAATCTTCTTATTCTTGATCAACCAACAAACCATTTGGATATGGAATCTATTACTGCATTAAACAATGGAATGATATCATTTAAAGGTGTATTATTATTTGCATCATATGATCATCAATTTGTTCAAACAACAGCAAATAGAATTATAGAGGTAAAAAAGGACGGAATAGTAGATAGAAGAACTACATATGATGAATATTTAGATTATAGTGAGTCGGCGAGAAAATCAGTAAATGAAGTATAAATTATATAAGGTGTATATAGAAATATATATGCCTTTTTCTTTGTCTTGTAACCTTTTCTTGCAAAATATCATAGCATATATCATATGGAGGTATTGTATATGGATATAATTGTACAAAAATATGGTGGTACATCGGTTGCAGATAAAGAAAAATTGGAACAAGTTTGTAATAAAATAATAAATACATATAACAAGGGGATAGGTGTAGTGGTTGTTGTATCAGCACAGGGAAAGACAACTGATAATTTAATATCCAAAGCAAAAGAATATACACAAGAAACATATGAAAGGGAAATGGATTTACTTTTATCTACTGGTGAAATTCAAACAGTAGCACTTTTATCCATGATGTTAAAAGATAAGGGATATAATGTAATGTCAATGACAGGTGAACAAGCAGGTATAATTACAAATGGTGATTATGGAAGTGCAAAAATAGTAAAAATTATAAAAGAAAATATAGAAAAATATGTTTATGATGGAAACATTGTGGTAGTTGCAGGTTTTCAAGGTGTAGATAAATTTGGAAATATTAATACATTAGGTAGAGGTGGAAGTGATTTATCTGCTGTTGCAATTAGTGTAGCACTTGGTGCAAAAGAATGTCAAATTTATACAGATGTAGATGGCATATATACGGCAGACCCAAGAATTGTAAAAAATGCAAAATTGTTAAAGTCATTATCGTATGAAGAAATATTAGAGGCGGCAACAGCAGGAGCAAAAGTATTACATAATAGGTCGGTTGGTGTTGGGCGTATATATGATATGCCAATTAGGGTAAAAAATACTTGTAATGAAACAAGGGGTACAGAAGTTATTAATATAAAATATGATGATAAAGGTGAAATTTTAGAAAATTATGGTGCAAAGATAATTACTAAAAATGATGATGTATCTAAAATAACAATAGTAGGTGATAGTCTAATTTCTTATCCAGAACATTTTAATAAGATATTTACATTAGCAGCAGATAATAAAATACAATTAATTATGATATCATTTAGTGAAACAGCTATTAATATTATAGTAAAAAAAGATGTAGCTGAAAGATTTACTAATATATTGCATGATGAGATAATTGATGGAAGAGCAAAAGATAATAATATAGATGAAAATTGATATTAAATGTTTAGAGCGTTAAATCAATATAAAATAGTGTGTAAAATGATGTGAAATAAGTATACTTCACATCATTTGCTTATTAATAATATGTGAAAGATTGCTTGTTTGGAAAAAATTGACAAAGTTCCCCTTTGTGTTGTATAATATTTCTATCAATAAATTTGCATAATTATTTAATAATATTATGAAAGGGGAATTTACTATGCAATTATCAAAGTTTTTTCACGCGATACCTATAAACAATGAAATCTATGCTCTATATAACTCTTTGTTAATGGATATTATTTTTGTTAACAAAGAAGAATATACGGATATAGTGTTACTTAGATCCGCGGATATAGATACATTAAAAGAATATGGTATATATGTAGAAGATGAATCTAGGGACGAAGATGCACTTCTAGTTATGCAAGAGGAATATGAAAAACTTAATCGGAAAATTGAAATAATGTATTTTATTGTTTCTACTGGGTGTAATCTTAAATGTAAGTATTGTTTTGAGGAAGAAAGTAAGCATAATAATCATAGTGAGATTAATATGAGTTATGAAATCGCTATGACAGCTGCTAAAAAGTATGTTGAATATTTGGAAAGGCATGATATTGAAAAACCACAGGTTATATTTTATGGTGGGGAGCCATTAGTAAATTGGGATATTGTAAAAAGTGTTATAAATTACATATCTTCATGTAATTCTAAGGTTAAATTTAATATTGTTACTAACGGAACATTGATTGATGATGAAAAAGCTAAATACATTTCTGAACATGATGTAGAAGTTGGTATTTCGCTCGATGGCCCTAAATGTATTAATGATTATAACAGGATATTTAGAGTTGAAAATAATAGTGTTTATGATACTGTTATGAAGAAAATAGATATACTAAAAAATTACAAATGCAAATATGGTTTATCAATTACAATATCTCAAGCATTAATTGATTCTAAAGACAAGGTTTTAGAGTGGTTAAAGACATCAGGTCTTCAGAGTGTTTTTTATAATTTATATCATTATGGAGAGGTTTCGGATACTTGGGAAGATTTTTATAATGAAATGAGTAATTATCTAATAGAGTCATATAATAATCTTTCAACTATTGGAATTGCTGATGGTAGACTTAATAGAAAAATCGATAGTTTATTGGACAACAAAATAAAATTCTCTGATTGTGCTGCTGTTGGTGTGAATCAATTGACAATAAAGCCAAATGGTGATGTTATAGTTTGTCATGGATATGTAAAAACAGACAAGTATGTTTTAGGAAATATTAAAGACAAAGCTATTGAAGAACTAGCATATTCTGAAGGTACAAATATCTGGAAAAGCCTGGCTCCAATATATAATGAAGAATGCTTGAAATGTGATTCATTATATATATGCGGTGGTGGCTGTTCTATGCAATCGGAAGCTTTATTTGGAGGAGTGCAAAATATCGACAGAGCTTTTTGTATTCATTCTAAAAAAAGTTTGTATTGGTTGCTTGAAAGGCTGTATGAAGCCTCTATAGAACAAATAAATAAGAAAGGAGAATAAGCAACATGTTGAAGTCTTCGAAGAAATCCTTGAAAAAGGTACTTCCAAAAGAAGCAAAAACATTCGCATCTACATGCGCATGCGGAATTTGCAGTGGTGGAAGTGGAAACTGCAAAGGTTGCCAGGATAAAAATGTAGACACGAAAACTGTCAAACAGATTTATTCTAAGTAACCTAAAAAATGTACTAGGTAAGTGATAGTTCACTTACCTAGTATTTTTACACCAATTTTGAAATTCAATAGAACTTATATGATAAGAGGGTTTGATATATTTATTACATATATAAAACTCATCTGACAAGACTTCATTAAATGTATTTTTTATATATTCTTTAAAGTAAAATGATATAGTATTTATCGCATCAATTTCAGAGTTGTATTCAAATATTCCGTTTTCATTATTAGAAGAGTTATCTTCTATATTGTACCATTTGCCATTTAATGAATATAATATAAATGTATGGGTTTGATGTATATCTAAATCATCGTTTTTATATTCTAGATAATATGTGTTATTTGGAATATTGTTTGAATTAAAATAATATCTATATAACTCTACAACATCCCAACACCATGCACATTTATTTTTTAAAGTATCGTGTGGAGATTGAAGTATATATAATTTATCAATATCTACATGTTCAAAATCATTGGGATAATACTTATTGCCAAAAGTATCTACAAATCCATATTTAATTTCTTGTTTAACATATTTATATAATTCAGAAGGGTTCATTTCTAAAAAATTCATTATAATCACCAAGCAAATAATAGCATAATATTTAGAAAAATTCAAGTTTTGTATGAGTTAAACAATATTGATTATCCTCTCGCATTATGATATATTACAGTTATGGAGAGTTAGTTTATGAATAGTAAATTTGATGAATATTATTCTGCTTTTTTGGATATAGATAATGCAGTTAAAATAAATAACATATGGTATATTCGGAACAGACAATAGAGATATTCCCTTAAATAAAGAGTTCTTTTATCCAGTTATATTAACAAAATATAATGGGAAAATATATTTGTCTGTTTCTAATAAATACTATGATGTTATATTAAACACTATAAAAGATATTGATTTTACATTGCTTAGTAACAATGAAATTATTTCTATATTCCAAAATATATTTTCAAACATGATAGATAATTTTGAAGTAAAAGAAATGTATAGAATGTGTAAAGATACAATAATAAGTATATTAGATAGTAAGGCCGTACTTTTAAATAATGATACAAAACAGTATTTTATGAATACTGGAAATAGAGCAAGTGATGTTAGTTTTAAAGAAAAGAAATGGGAACAGCTTAAATATATATTAGATAGTGAAATGATATATATTGTTCCAAGTGATAATAAGATTTCATCAATTGCATTTACATCAGATATTTATTATAGAGGGGCTAATATTGTTGTAAATACTAATGAAAAATATAGAAGAAAAGGGTATGGTAAGATGGCAGTAGCAGCTCTTACAAATTCAATATTGGAAAAGAAGTTATTACCTATATATTTTGTAAATGTAAATAATGAGTCATCTATAAATCTTGCAAAATCATTAGGATATAAAAGTATGGCTTTGGAAATAGTTTTATGCGTAAAAAATAGATGAAACATTAATAATTATGTAATATATACTTTTCACTTTGTGGGTTGACATAAAATTGAAAACGCGGTATAATTATATTATAAAAAAATATTAAGGAGGATTTCTAATGAAATGCTGTTTTTTGTTTAGAAGTAAAATACCCGCTGAAAATTTGTTTAAATTTCTCAAAAATGAATTAAAAGGTGAAGTAAGGCTAACAAGTTATATTGGTTATCCAATAATTTATGTTCAAGAAGATGAATATGAGACTGCAATTATAAAAGGTTCTCAGTACGCTAAAAGATATACACTTGACTGTTGGTGGCTTGATATAAGTCAAAGAAGAGTGATTATTCCATATGTTCCTGTTGCATATGCTGAAATCTATAAAGAAGGTAAGTTTGAAGATGGTTCTTGGAAAAAATCTACAACTGATAAAATAAGGGCACTTACAAAACTTGCAAGTAAAGCACTGAAAAGAGAGGTAATATTTGAAGAGACACCATGTAAAGATGTTCGATTTTACATTAAGAGAACAGACGATATGCATGAAATTCATCAGACACAAAGAGTAATGTTTTCAAAAGTTTTTGCTACTTCCGTTCAAAATGTTATATTTAAAAGAGCCGTTTTATGTGATTATTTTGGAAAACATATAATTCAAATGAAAGATGTCGAAGAAATAGGAGAAGATAATTAATGGTATTAACTAAGTATTGCTGTTAGTATGTGTTTACTGTTAACACTATATAATTATTAGGAGGATTTTTTATGAAATTATTTTTACGGGTAATAGGATTTTTGCTTATTGCAATGGGTATAATTACAATAGGATACATATCAATAACCAATTGGAAAGATTCTGAATTAATCATATACATGAATCATTGGAAAATAGTGATACCATCAATCATTTCGGTATTTGTTGGTTATTTCATGTTGTATATTTCAGAAAAACATTAACTTTTAAAGCTGCATTAATATTGCAGCTTTTTCATTTATAAAAAGTAACTTGTTGTTATTTTTTTATAAAATTATTTGCATAATATTATAATAGTTCTTTATAATATTATTACCATATATTTGATTGACAACAAATAGCATAAATGATAAAATACCAAACAGGTGATGATATATGAGTAAGGATAGAAAAGCATTGATAATAGTACTTGTTTGTATAATTTTGTTATTATCATTTGCTTTAATATATTTAAATACAGATTTGTTTAAGAAAACAGAAGTTGGAACGGTTATTGATAATAATGTATCACAAAATATTAGATTTTATAGAGATTATCCAGGTGTGAATGAGGAAAATGTATACTATTATGCTACATATGATGAAATTATAGAAGTTCTAACAACTGGAACAGGTATCGTTTTCTTTGGTTTTCCTGCTTGTCCTTGGTGTCAGGCATACGCACCAGTTTTAGATGAAGTTGCAAGAGAAAGAGATGTAGAAAAAATTTATTACCTAGATATAAAGGAAATGAGAGAAAAAGATACCGATGAGTATAAAAAATTAGTTGAATTAACAGATGGATATCTAGAAAAAGATGAAAAAGGTAATAAAAGGATATATGTTCCGGATTCGTATTTTGTTAAAGAGGGTAAAATAGTTGGACATAATAATAGCATGAGCATGTTATCAGGAGATAATGTAACAGAATACTTTGACGAGGAAAAAAGAAAAGAATTAAAAAATGAGCTTATAGAGTTAACAGAAAAAGTGTATGAACCTGTGTGCGATGATACTACTGTAAATGTATATGGTGGATGTTAATATTGTTTATTAAATAGTACAAATTTATTTAAGTTTGTACTATTTTTTGCATATTTAATTAAATTTGAGAATATATATTAAGTATATAAAACGAGGAGGATAAATAAATGGAAGATAAAAAAATAACACAAACAAATAAAATATTAAATCATAATATCGTAATGGAGAATAGAGAAAAAGTTATAATAACAGGAATTATAGATATTCATAGTTTTGATGATGAATTAGTTTTAACTGAAACTGAAATGGGCATACTAACAATCAAGGGAAGAGATTTAAAGATGAATAAACTAAATTTAGATAATACTGAATTAGTAGTAGAAGGTCAGATAGGAATGCTGCAATATAACGATGTGGATAGTATGAAAAAAGGCGGAATGTTTAATAAAATATTTAAATAGTAAGGGCGAAATAAAATGGAGTTAAAGGAAGAAACGGTAACTTTTTTTACATTTATAATAGTGGGAATAATTATTGGTATAGTATTTGATTTTTTTAGAGCGTTAAGGAGAGTAAAAAAATATAACGAAAAATATATATGTGTTCAAGACATATTGTTTTTTATAATAATAAGTATAGTTTTGATGAGTACTTTAATATATAAATTAGAGTATAGTTTAAGACTATATTTATTTTTCTCTCTGTTTTTGGGAATAGTAATATATATTTCTACGATAAGTTCATATGTAATGAAGATATATATATCGTTTATAAAAATATTTAGTAGTATAATTTGTTTTGTATTAATGCCAATTAATATGTATAAACAATGTTTTATGACAATATATAACTTTTTAGTAAAAAAATCAAAAAAATGTTGCAATAAATTTCATAATATGATATCTTATTTGTATAAACAGTATAAATATAAATTACATAAGATAAAAATAAAATAAGAGGGAAGAAATGTATAAAGGAAAAAGTAAAAAATGTAAAAGAAAACTAAACTTTACAAGAATATTACTAATTGGTGGTTTGGCATATTTTACATCTATATTTTGTGTTCAACAGTTTAAAATAAATGAATATAAAGTTCAAGAAGAATATTACAGTGAGGCTATATCAGAAATAGAACAAGAAAAAGCAGAATACCAAAATTTGGCTAGTCAGTCTGATACAGTAGAATATATAGAAAAAGTGGCAAGAGAAGAATTAGGACTAGTAAAACCATATGAAAAAATATTCATTGATGTGAATAAATAAATTATACTTAATAATTACCGTAATTAAAGGAGAAAGTTTTCACTTTCTCCTTTATTCTATTTCTATAAGTTTTACAGTTACTTCATGACCGTCTGTACTTGCAGATATTTTTATATCATTTTCTCTATTATTTATAAATTTAAGGTTTGCACCACCATATAATACACTTGCATCTTTATCTTGCGGAACATAATATACGCGCCTGCTATGTGCATGCCTTTCTGTAATTTCTAGTCCTGCTATGAGAGCTGAATTATATAGTGTACTGCTTATTTGACAAATTCCTCCGCCATATATTTTTATTTTCTTTCCATTTCCGTTAAATCCTGTTGCTTCTTCATATCCTTGCTCTTTCCCCATAGGTCCTATTGTATCATTAAAAGAAAACTCTTGTCCTTTTTCTACAATTGCTCCATCTAATTTATCAATTGCTAATGTTATATTGTGTATCCTAGATTCTTCTGTATCATATATTGTAGTTGTATAAGTAGCAATTTCTACTTCTTTCTGAGCATTTTGTATATTTATGTTTTCTGCGTTTTGATCAATAGTTATATCAATATCTCCTAAAATGTTTGTACTTTCATTTTCTTTATCATCACTAGCATTTTCATTATCCGCAACATTTATATATGAACTAGATTCTTTTACTTTGTTATCTCTTAAAGTTTTTATCGGTGAATATGTGATTGAAATTATACCCCAAATTGTGCCACCAAGGATGGCTGTGATAAATAGAATTAAAAGAATATTTTTTATTTTTTCTTCGTTCATGATTTTCCTCCAAAATATATAAATATTCTGTGAATATATTTAATATATATACAAAGAAAAATAATAAAAAGACATTAATTGTTTTTTTAATTAATGTCTTATACATTTTTAAAATTAACACTCATTCTTATTATTGCAAAAAAACAAAATAAAAATAATTATAACTATTATAATAGGTAATATTCCAGAAAAATTAAAGCCAGTATGGCAATTATTGTTATTACCATAGTTGTTGCAAGAATTATTATTGTTATTACAATTATTTGTATTCATGTAATCATTAAAATTTGAACAATTTTTGTTTTCATCTATTACACAATTATTTGAATTATTGTCATTAAACATATTATCAACTCCTACTATCATATATTAAATTTATTTAATTTGTTTTTTATTAAAACAAAGATACCAATCCATACAATCATATTCCTTCATATGTTCTGCTTTTTCTAACATTTCAGCTTGATTTTTTGGAGCAGGTGATATTGTAGGCATTCCAGGAATCCAATTGGCTGGTGTTGCTACCTTATTCACATCAGATTCTTGAAGTGCTTCAACCATTCTTAGTATTTCACCAATGTTTCTACCAAGGGATGCAGGGTATTGTAAAATTGCTCTGATTTTACCTTCTGGACAAATTATATATACACTTCTTACAGTTGATTCGTTGTTATTGTTCATCATGCCATATAATTTAGCAATTTTTGAATGTTTATCGTCTATTATTGGGAAAGGTACTTTTATACCGGTATTTTTGTAAATGTCATATACCCAAGAAAGATGTGAAGTCATATTATCAACTGAAAGTCCAAGTAATTCACAATTTCTTTTTTTAAATTCTGGATAATATTTACTAAATGATATAAATTCGGTTGTGCATACAGGTGTGAAGTCTCCTGGATGACAAAAAAATACAAGCCATTTCCCTTTATAATCACTTAACTTACATTCACCAAATGTTGTATTTGCACTAAAATCTGGTGCTTTATTTTCGATCATTAAGCATTTTGAGTTACATTCGTTATATGTATAATTTTTATTATCTAGCATATTTGAGCAATATCTTGCGTTTTCATCGTTAATATAATCCATATATTTACCTCCTAATATATGGTATACATTGGACAAAAAACATGTTACAAAAAAATAAAATATGGGAAAAAATTTGGCAACCAAATACATATTGATTGTTAGATGTATTTAAGAGTCAAAATGGTGAAAATTGTTTAATATGTTGTGAAAATACATAAAACTATTCTGAATAATAAATTATAATTTTAAAATAACATTTTTAATTGTTACAAACAATATAAAAAAATATTTCCTCTTTTTAATATACAATAATTTCAGGGAGAGGATAGTATGGTAGAAAAAATTAGTAATAGTATTCTTAACATATTATCTGATAAAGATGATTCAGAGGAACAAAAAGAAATATTACTTTTTGGAATAACTAGGATAGTAGAAGATATACCTAAGTATATAGGTATGATTATAATTTGCTTGTTATTAGGAGTAATAAAAGAATTTGCCATTGTTATGGGTGTAACTATAATATATAAAACTTTTACTGGTGGGGTACACTTACATACAAATATTGGGTGCTTTATAGGGTCTCTTCTATCAGTTCTGTGTTGTATTTACTTACCAATTTTATTAATAGAATTTACCAATTTGATAATACCGTTTTATGTATTTGTATATATCTTCTCGATATATGTAATATTGGTTTATGTACCAGCGGATGTTCCTGAAATTCCTATAATAAATAAGGGAAGAAGAAAAAGGGATAAGATTATGTCTTTTATTATACTAAACTTATTATACATATTATGTTTGTTTGTTATAAAAAATCCAGTATATGTAGGTATAGTTTTGGTAACGATTTTAAATATAGACATAATGACAACTAGAACAATATATAAATTATTTAAAAATGAATATGGGTATGAAACATATGTCCCAGATGAGCTATTAATGACAGAGTAATTTTACTAACCATGGGGTAAGATTATCTGTTTTTAATATATATAAATGATTTTTAGGAGGTATTTTATATGAAATCATTATTAAGAAAAATAGCAAAAACATATGCTAAATCAACAACTAATACTTGCTTAGCATGGATGTTCCACGCAAACAAAGCTCCAAGAACTTTAATAAAAAAATAACAAGAATATATATTTAAAATATTAGCAAGCCTCTAAATTACACAAAGAGGCTTGCTTAATGTTATTTATCGAATGTTAATGTTTGTGTAAAGAACTTGGTATCATAGTCAACATTTGGAACAATATCACCTTTGTTGTTTTTCTTGAAGAATTTAAGAACTTCATATAGCCCAAAACCAGAAGGGTTTTCTTTTGTAGAATAGTCTTTTTCAAACATTTTAATTACATCTATTTTACTAGGATTTTTAACAGAATTACCTATTATGATAACATCTTGTTTTCTATTTTCATCATAATACATTTCTAATTTTAGTTTTCTATCTTTGGATTCTAATGCTGCTTCAATTGCATTATCAAGCAATATACCAATTATTCTTGATAACTCGAAACTTGGAAAATTAATTTTTGCTACATCGCATGCTATATCAAGAGAAAGTGTTAGATTATTATCTCTTGCATAAAGCATTTTACTAACTACTACACCATATATAGCAGGGTCGTTAATTACCTTTGGTGATAATATTGATAGTAGGTTAATATCATTAAAACCATGTAATAGATTTTTACAATATGATTTTACACCATCAATATTTCCAACAGCTAGGTAACCGTTTATCGATTGAACCATATTACCCATATCATGCTTAAAACCACGAATATTTTCATTTATTGTTGCTAATGCTTTATTATGGAGTTTTGTATTTTCTAATTCCAGTTCTGTATCTTTAAAAAGAGTCCTTTTTTCCATATACCAAAAAGAAAAAATAGAAACAACTAATAATTGAATTGTATTTATAATTACAAAAGTAGCAGGATAATTATAATCATTTGAAAACATGAAGAACATTGTAGGCATTAATGTTAAAATAATTATAAGTCCTTCATATAATATAAATTTATAGTTGATTTTTCTTGTTTTAACAAAAATTTTATTTAACTTATACCTAATTGCTTTATCTATGCAAAGAATAAAGATTCCATAAATTAGGCTAGTTATAATGCTAATAGTATAATATATAAATTTATTATTAATAATACTATCCATAGAATCAACAAATACTGATAATATTATAACTGTTATCATATCAAATATAAATGGTATAAAAACACCAATTACAGAGATTATTATGGATTTAATTATATTTGCATGAAATACAAAATGTGCTATAAGACAAGAGGTTATAATTATTATAGTAGGTTTTATAAAAGATACATCTATCAAATATGTATGTAGAAATGTTGCAAACAATGCAATTGGAAGCATATATAAAAAACTTACAAACAGTTTTTTATAACGGTAAACTTCTTTACATATAATGTTTGCTAATACATAAATAGTATAAACTTGTGTAAATGATACTATAATTGTAGATATGATATACAATAAAATTTCTAATAATTTTTCCATAATTTATAATTCCTTTCTATATTAAGTTATATTTCCCATTGGACAAGAGATAGATTCGGTGAAAAACACTTTACTATCTAGTTTGTTAACTTCTGTTATTGCTTCGGTATTAATAATATATGATCTATGATTTCTAATAAAAATATCATTAGGTAGTGTTTTATAAATATTATTAAGTGACATAGAGGATTCATAAACACAGTTCCTAGCATGTATATAGGTTTTATTAAATTTTCTTTCAATAAAGAAAATATCATTTGCCCTAATAGATAGACCTCTTTTTATGTTTATAAATACTTTGTTTTCAGAAGATGAAAATTCTTCTTTAAACCTATTAAATATAGCTGTAAGTGCAGAAGTTGAAATAGGTTTAAGTAAATAATCAAAAGTTTTACATTTGAAAGATAATAATGAATATTCGTAATGTGCAGTAAGAAATACTAAATAGAAATTCTTGTTTATTTTTCTTAAATCTGTTGCAAATTCAACACCATTTTTACCACCATTTTGAAAATCCACATCTAAAAATAATATATCTATATTGTTATTTTTAATTTCATCATAAATTATATTTTGGTTATCCGTTACAGTTGTAATTTCAGCATCTATATCTAGTTCAATTATTATTGATTCCATAAGTTTTGCAATGTTTTCGATACTCTTTAAGTTATCATCACATAAAGCAATTTTTAACATTAATTTTTACCTCTTTTTTCCAATTTTATATATTATATAATAATACAAAATTCTAGAAAAATCAACAATAAAATAGTAAACTGACAGTTGCTAAAATAACGCTGGGAGTAACAAAAAAACTTTCATAAAATTTAAAAAACAATAATAATATGTATATAGGAGGAATAGTATATGGCGTGGCTTAGAAACAATATAAAAGAGGTAAATGAGAAGATTAGAGATAAAATAAATAAGGTGTTAGAATTACCAACTGAAATGGTAGGTGATACGCTTAGAGTTATAACAATAAATAATGAATATGTGCTAATCGAGGGAAAAAGTAAAGTAGCAGATTATTTTGATAATTATATAAAAATAAAAACAGAAAAATATACCATTGGTATTGATGGTAGTAATTTAATCATAAAAGAAATAAGTGATATTGATTTAATAATAAGTGGGGAAATAAACAACATTTCTTATGTGTAATATGAGGAGATAATATGAAAATAAGTAAATTAACAGATAAATTTAAAAAAGGAACAATAATTGTAGAGGTAGAAGGATTTTTTGTTGAAAGGTTTTTAAATCTATGTAAGAATAACAATATAGAAATACATGATGTAAAATACATAACAGCAGGAATTATAACTTTTAGAATAAGCTCAAATAAGTTTACTCATATTAGAAAAATTGCAAATAAAACTAAATGTAAAGCAAAAATAAAAAAGAAAAAAGGTATATACTTTGTGCTATTTAGGTATAAAAAAAGAAGAATGTTTTTCTTTTTATTTTTACTAGTGATACTTGCTTTAATTACTTTATCTACATTTGTTTTAAAGATAAATATAACTGGAAATAGTAATGTAAGTAATAAAGAAATTTTAGACATCTTAAAAGAAGCAGATGTGTATGTTGGTAAAAACCGTCTGTTTATAGATGAAAGAAAAGCAGGTAATATGTTAAGAACTAAACTTTATGACATAGCATGGGTAGGTATAGATATAAAAGGAACAAATGTGAATGTTGAAATTGTCGAAAAAACACTAATAGAAGATGATGAAAATAAAAATGCGGTAGGTAATATAGTAGCAAATAAATCTGGTATTATAACAAAAATAATTGCAGAAAATGGTACTCCTAGACTTCTTACTGGTAGTTATATTGAAAAGGGAATGACAGCAATTGAAGGTGTTATAGAAAGTGAATTGATAGGAAATGTAAATGTAAAAGCAAGTGGAATACTAAGAGTGAAAAGTTCTCATACATTTGAAACTTATGAAAAATATGTTATAGAAGAAAAAGTATATACAAAGAAGAAAAAATATGGTGTAGGAATTAGTATTAATGATAAACAATTTACATTAAAATATTTGCCAAAAGAATATATTTATGATATAAATAAAAAAGAGAAAGAATTTAAAATATTTGGCACTTCTATTAAGATTATGCTATTTAAATATCCACAATATAATTTAGTGAAGAAAACTAGAACAATTGAGGGGTTACAAGAGATATGTAAAAATAAATATATAGAATATATTAATAGTATAATTGATATCGATATGTCTTTACTAAATGAAAAAGTTGAGGTTGTAAAACAAGACGATGGAATAAAATATATAGTTACATATGATTTAGAGGAAGATGCAGGTAAATTTCAAAAAACAGGAGAAAAATAGTGAATATAAACATTGATTTTTATACAGATTATGAGGACGAAAATAAAGTAAAAGAGTATAATAAATTTTTAGAAGAATATAAAAATAAAATTGAAAAGATAGTAATAAGGGCATTTGAGTTAAACGGCATATCATTAAACAATATATATATAGGTATAGGAATAGTAAAAAAAGAAACTATTCATGACATGAATAAAGAACATAGAAATGTAGATAGGGAGACAGATGTACTATCTTTTCCAATGTATGAAAAGGAAGAACTAAATAAATTAAATAAAATACCAGAAAATGAAGAAATATCAATAGGTGACATAGTGTTATGTATGGATGTTATAGAAAAGCAAGCAGTAGAATATGAAACTGGTTTTAACAGAGAAATGTTATACATGATAACTCATGGTATATGTCATCTTTTAGGATATGATCATATTATTGAAGAAGAAAAAAATGATATGAGAAAAATGGAAGAAATGATATTATTAGAAATAGGAGAATAAGAAAATGAGTGAAGATTTAAAAGGAAATAATCTTGATGAAAATGTGGACAAGGTTACTAAAAATAAAACATGGTTTTCAGCGACTAAAAATGCTTTAAATGGAATTATACAAGCATTTAAAACAGAGAGAAATTTAAGAATTGACTATATACTAGGTGTACTAGTATTTTGTGCAAGTTTCTTCTTTGATTTTACAAAAACAGAGTTTGCAGCGCTTTGTCTTACAATCGGATTTGTAATATTTGCAGAAATGATAAATTCGACAGTTGAATATATGGTAGATTTAATTACAGAAAAATATGATGAAAGAGCAAAAGCTGCAAAAGATATTGCAGCAGGTGGTGTACTTATAGCAGCTACAGTTGCGGTACTTAATGCATATTTCTTATTCATTGACAAGATTAAGGATGCATCAACAATAATGCTTGAAAGAATATTAAGTTCAAATACTCATACATTAGTTGCTATATTATTTGTAGTGGTACTTTTTGTAGTTATATTAAAAGGAATTTTTAGTAAGGATAGAAATCATGTAAAAAGTTTTCCAAGTGCAAGGATAGTAATAAGTTATGGACTAGCAACATATCTATTAATAATAACACAGAATTTAATTGTAGGAGCAGTATCATTTGTATTATGCTTTATGATAAGTCAGTTAAAAAGAGAAAATGATAAAATTACAACCTCATATGTAATACTTAGCGCACTTCTTGGAATACTATTAGTACTAATTGTATATCAAATAACATTAATAAATCCTGTGCTTACAGAGGTGATGAAGTAAAATAAAGTGTACGAAATAATCGTACAGTTGAGATAATTAAATTGGAGGTAACAAATGACAAATGAAGAGTTAATAAAAATAGCGGAAGATACAAGGAAATATTCAAGGTGTAAGTATACTAAATATTCAGTAGGTGCAGCACTTGTTGGAAAATCTGGAAAGATATATACAGGTTGCAATATTGAGCATAGTATTAGTGGCCTTGCATCATGTGCAGAAAGAGTTGCATTCATGAAGGCTATATCAGAAGGAGAGTCTGAATTTGAGAAAATAGCTGTTGTTGGAGGTTACCATGGCAAAGACTGTGAACCAATGTTAATTCCGTGTATGGTGTGTGTTCAGTATATGCTTGATTTTGTAGATGATATTAAAGTTGTTTGTTACATAGACTCAAAAATAGAAGAAATGCATTTAACAGATCCAAGATTACTTAGCTTAAATGTTAATAGAAAAGTAAAAATGAAAAAGTTTGATAAAAAGGAAAATGAGTAAATAGACAAAATATATATCACTCAGTACATTCATAAAATGTATTGGGTGATTTTTTTGAAGATTATAGATAAAATATTAAAAGATAGTAAAACAAGAAATTTTGTAATAGCGGTAATATTACTATTATTAACATATCTAATAATAATATTTTTAACTGAAAATGATAAGAGTTTTAGTAAGGAGTTACCAGTTAGTAATATGCAAAATACACAAAGTAATAACATGAAAGATATATTAGAAGATGAACTATATGTCATACAAAATATATCCGAAACAGATGAGGCATATGAAATAAATATATATTATCCACATACAACAGATAAAGCGTTAAATTCATATATAAATAATAAATTAGATTTATATATTAAAGATATAAAGTATCAAGCGAGTAATTATGAAAAAGAAGTAAATAGTGGCAAATATAAATTAAATATTTTATTTAATGTAACAAAAAGTAATAACTACATTTCGTTTATATTCTATGTGACACAAGATGTGAAGTACTTGCATCCTAATGAATATATTTTTGTAATAAATTATGATAAGTCATTAAAGAAGGTAATAATGCAAGAGGAGATAGAAAATATGTATCCAAATCTTTACTATAATTTATCAGAATACACATATAAAGAATTGTTAAAAAATGAAAACATAAAAAATATGGGAGCATTAAATATGCTTGAAAAAGGAACTCATGCAAATAAATTTAATTTTATGGACATTGCATTTAAGGGAAATAGTCTACTTGTGTTATTTGAAAAATACCAAGTAGCACCGTATGTTTTAGGCTCATTTGAGGTTGAAGTGCCACTAGAATATTTAGAAGAAAAAAGATAAATATTTTTGTAATTATTGATAAATTATATTGTTATGGTAAAATATCATATATAAAGAGGTAACATATGAAAGATTATTATGAACTATTAGAAGTAAATAAAAATGCATCAGATGAAACTATAAAAAAGGTTTTTCGAATGCTAATTAAGAAAAACCATCCTGACCTATTTGATGGTGAAGAAAAAATAAAAGCAGAAGAAAAAGTAAAAGAGTTAAACGAGGCATATGAGGTTGTTATAGATAAGGAAAAAAGAAAAGAATATGATTTGAGGCTTGAAGAGTATAACAAAAAAAGTGAAGAAAAAATAAATATTTTACTAGAAGAAAATGAATATCTAAAAACTGTAATTAATGAAAAAAATCAACTAATAAAAGAGTTTCTTGCTCAGATGGGTATAAACGAAGATGGTTATGCTGAAACATATGAAAACGATAATATTGCTGAAAATGTTAACGATGTGAATATGGAAGATGCATATAATTTATATAACAAAAAAGTATTTATAAAAAAGATAATATCATCAGCAATTATTATAGTTGCAGGTGCAATAATACTGTGGGGTGTTACTGGCATAAATTTATTTAAAATATTTATTGATGTGTTTAAAACTATGTTTTAGGAGTGTTATATGGAAAAGAGAATAAGAGCGGCAGCTATAATATTTGTGGGCCATCAACTAATTACAATATATAGGGAAAAATTTATAAAGGGAATATTAAAGAAATACTATGTTATTCCAGGTGGTGGAGTGGAAGATGGCGAAGAAATAATAGAAGCAGTAAAAAGAGAAGTATTAGAAGAACTTGGAATAGAAATTGAAGTTACAGATAAATATTTTTATCTTGAAAAAGAAAATGCAAAAGAGTATTTTTATTTAGCAAACTATATATCTGGAAAAATCGGAACAGGAACGGGACCAGAATTTACAAGTAGAGATATACAAAAATATGGTAGTTACGAAGTGAAATTAGTTGATAAGGATAATATACCAAATATTAATTTATTACCACCAGAGGTTAAAGCGTATATATTGCAAAATATGTAATATATTGTCGAATAATATCAGAAAAGATTGAAATTTGAATATTTATTGTATAATTTATTATATAAATATTTAAATGAGGGTGGTGTTTGAAATATGTGTAAAGATCAAAATAAATATAAACTAAGTGATGAAGAACATGAAAAAAGGTATAAGACGATTGAGAAACGTGTATTTAGGAAAAAAATTAATGTTGATTTTCCAATTGCAGTTGTGGTAGGTGGTCAACCTGGTTCTGGAAAATCAGTTTTAATAGAACAAGGAATGCTAGAAATTGGAGAAGATAATACCGTTGTTATAAACGGAGATGAATATAGGAAGTATCATACTAAATCAAAAGAAATATTACAAAATGATGAATTAGATTATGCGTTTTATACAGATGCAGATGTTAGGGATTGGACTAAATCATTGTTTGACAAAGCAATTGATGAAAAATTCAACTTGGTTTTTGAAGGTACAATGCGTACAAAAACGATTTGTGATACATTGAAACGATTAAAGGAAAAAGGATTTGAGGTTAGAGTTAAAGCAATGTCAGTTAATGGATTAGAAAGCTATTTATCTACACTTATTAGATATGAAGAACAAAAAAATGCTGACGGACATGGAAGAATTACTCCTTCAAAATCTCATTCTGATGCATATACAGGAATGCTAGACACATTAGAAGAAATTGAAAAACAAGGATATTTTGATAGTTTAGAGATAATTACTCGTGCAGGAGAATGTGTTTATTCTCATACTTCAAACGGAGAAGTAAAGAGTAAGTATAATATGGGGATAAAAGAAACATTAACAAAAAGCAGAGAGGAACAATTACCAACACTTGAAAAGGTTAAAGAACAATTAGAATGGCTTACTAAATCTAAGGTGAATAGAGGTGAAGAACCTTATGATATAGGTGAAATATTAAATATATTAGACGAAAAACAAAAATAGTATGTACAAATTATGTAAATTATGGTATAATATATTAGGAATAATAAATATGGAGGTAATTATGAGTAATAACGAATTAATGAGAAGGGATGTTGCAATTGAAATAATTGCAGAAATGATAGCAGATAATTCAATAAAGCTTGAAACTGAAAAAGATGAAAATCACATTAAAGAATTGGAAAGTAAAATTGAAAAATTTGAGAGTGAAAGAAAAAAAATATATTTAGGTGACAAAGAAACGATAAACTATGTAATTGATGTTTATGGTTCATACCTAAAAGAGCAAAGATAACAAAAATAGAGCTACTATTAATTTAGTGGCTCTATTTTTATACAACAAACTCCATATTGTTTTTGCTTGTCTTGTAGATAGAAGGTGTTCAAGGTTTTTAATAAATTATATTTATTTAATTGTTGTATAAATTATATAATAAAATAAATTTTACATAAAAATCTAGAAAATATGAATAATGTGTAGAAAAAAATATTTTTTATGATATAATAATATGTATTGAAAAGAAGGGAGCATACAATGAAAAATAATGAATTTGTTAAAGAAATTACAAATATAGAAGATGATTTTGCAAAATGGTATACAGACATTGTTATAAAAGCAGATTTAGCAGACTATACAGATGTAAAAGGATTTGTTGCAATTAAACCGTATGGTTATGCTATTTGGGAAAATATTCAAAAGTACACTGATGAAAAATTCAAAAAAACAGGTGTTAAAAATGTATATTTTCCAGTATTAATACCAGAAAATTTATTAAATAAAGAAAAAGAACATGTAGAGGGATTTGCTCCCGAAGTTGCTTGGGTAACAACTGGTGGACAGGAAACTCTTGAAGAGAGATTGTGTATTAGACCAACATCTGAAACAGTATTTTCTACATTGTATTCAAAATGGCTTAAATCTTGGAGAGATTTACCATTCGTATATAACCAATGGTGTAATGTACTAAGATGGGAAAAAGAAACAAGACCATTTTTAAGATCAAGAGAATTTTTATGGCAAGAAGGTCATACAATACATGAAACAGCAAAAGAAGCAGAAGATAGGACAATGCAAATGCTTGATGTATATGCAGATGTTATAGAAAATGTACTTGCAATACCAGTACTTAAAGGTAGAAAAACAGAAAGTGAAAAATTTGCAGGAGCAGTTGATACATATACAGTAGAAACATTAATGCATGATGGAAGAGCACTTCAAGCTGGTACATCACATTACTTTGGGCAAAACTTTACAAAACCATTTGATGTTAAATTCCAAGGTAGAGAAGGAAAAATGGAATATCCATACCAAACTTCTTGGGGAGTTAGTACTAGATTAATTGGTGCCGTTATAATGGCACATGGAGATAACAGAGGACTAAAACTTCCACCTAAAATAGCACCAACTCAAATAGTAATAGTACCTATTGCTATGAATAAAGAGGGCGTTTTAGAGAAAGCAACAGAAATATATAATGAACTTTTAGAAAAAGATTATAGAGTAGAATTAGATTCAAGAGAACAAGTATCACCAGGATATAAATTTAATGACTGGGAAATGAGAGGAGTACCAGTAAGAATTGAAATAGGACCAAAAGATATAGAAAATGGTAAATGTGTAGTTGTAAGAAGAGATACAGCAGAAAAAATACCAGTTGAACTAACAGAGTTAAAAGATAAAATAGGAAGTATACTTGATGATATACAATCAAATATGTTTAATGAATGCAAAATAAGAGTAGAAGAAAAAACAACAGTTGCAACTGATTTAGATGAATTTAAAAAGAACTTAGACGAAAACCAAGGTTATGTAAAAACTATGTGGTGTGGAAGCGCTGAATGTGAAGATAAAATTCATGAACTTACAGGTGCAAAATCTAGATGTATTCCATTTAATCAAGAACATATTTCAGATAAATGTGTTTGTTGCGGTAAAGATGCAGATACAATGATTGTATGGGGTAGACAATATTAGAAATATTTAAAATATAGCAGTAATTATTATTGCTATATTTTTTTTACTTTTAATTTAGTTTTAATGTTGTCAAAATATGTCGAAACTTGCTTAAATATCTGTTAAATACTTGCAGTATTTTGTGTGTTTTGATATACTTTAAGTATTAGATTAGGAGCGGAATTGGGGGAAATATAATGGAGAATAAATATGGTTTAACATTTCCACAAAAAAACATATTACTTGTTGAAGAGTTTTTTGGTAAATCACCAATAAATACCATAGTTGGTATATTTGAAATAAACAAAGAATTTGACAAAGAAGTATGCGAAAAAGCTGTAAATAAAATGGTAGAAGTAAACGATGCGTTAAGAATAAAAGTATTCAAAGAAAATGATAATACATTTCAATATATAGAAAAGTATAATTATTTTAATGTTGATTATTTTGATTTAGAAAATGAGAATGCGGAAAAAAGAAAAGAATTAGAAAATGAACTTACTACAAAACCATTTGAAATATTAAATAGTCCGTTATATTATTTTGCAATTGTAAAAACAGAAAAAGATAAAGGACATATTTTTGTTAAACTACATCACCTAGTATCTGATGCATGGACATTTGGTAATGTAGCAACTCAGCTTGCTGAATATGTAGATATGTATACAAAAGGTGAAGATAATGAGATACAAAAGCCATCATATCTTGAATTTATATCAACAGAAAATGAATATATATCTTCTGAAAAATTTACAAAAGATAAAATGTTTTGGGAAGAATATTTAGAAGGCTTTGAAGAACCAGTAGGTATAAAAGAAAACAACAATAAAACATTAATAGATGCTAAAAGATATACTGTAAGATTAGAAGAAAAACTAAATAATGATATAAAAGAATTTTGCAGGAGAAATAGAGTATCTCCATATACTGTATTTATGAATGCACTAGCTATATATTTACATAGAGTAACTGAAAAATATGATTTTGTAATAGGTACACCAGTACTTAACCGTTCTAATTTTAAAGAAAAGAAAATGATGGGAATGTTTGTAAGTACAATGCCTGTTAGATTTAAAATAGACGAAAAAGAAACATTTTTAGAAATGTGTAAAAAATCAAGCAGCGAAACGATGTCACTTTTCAGACATCAAAAATATCCTTATTCTATAATGCTGCAAGATTTTAGAGAGAAAAATAATGTAAGCAATAATTTATATGAAGTAATGATATCTTATCAAAATGCTAGAGCAGAGTATTCTGATAATGAAAAATATTCTAGCGATTGGATATTTAGTACCAAGGTACAAGACCAATTTGCAATACACATAATGGATATGGATGAAACGGGAGTACTAGAAGTACATTTTGATTATCTAGTAGATTTGTTTGAAGATATAGAAATAGAGTATATTGCAAAAAGACTGTTTACTATAATTGACGATGGAATAAACAACAACAAAACAATAGAAACAATAGAAATAATGCCAGAAGAAGAAAAAAACAAAATATTATATGAATTTAATGATACAAAAGTAGATTATCCAAAAGATAAAACTGTTATAGACCTTTTTGAAGAACAAGTACAAAAAACACCAGAAAATATAGCAATAGTGTTTGAGGGAAAAGAGTTAACATATAGGGAATTAAGTAATTTTATAGATAAAATTGCATATACACTCAAAAAAAATAATATAAATATAGGTGATAATGTTGCACTTGTTTTAAAAAGAGGTTTTGAGATGATAGCATCTATGTTTGCTATTATGAAAATAGGAGCATGTTATATACCGATTGATGTAGAATTTCCAAAAGATAGGATAAAATACATATTAAATGATTGTAATGCTAAATTAATAGTTACAAATATAGATAATAACGAATACGATTTAAAAGTTTTAAACTTAAATTCTGTACAGGATGAAATTCAAGAAAAAGTAGAAAATGAATGTGCATTAGAAAATAATATATACATGATATATACATCGGGGTCTACTGGTAATCCGAAAGGGGTAATTATAAAACAAAAGAATGTCGTGAATTTGTTATATTCAGCGATAGATGCAGTTGAATTGTATGATAATAGGAATACATATTGTGCATTATCAACATATTCTTTTGATATTTCTGTGCTAGAAATATTTTTATCTTTATGTTTTGGACATAAATTAATTATTGCTAATGAAAAACAACAAAAAGAACCATTAGAATTACGAAAATTAATAAAAGATAATAAATGTGAAATATTTTTTATGACACCAACAAGAATGCAGATATTATTGAGTGGCGAGGATAGTATATATTGTTTAGAATATGCTAAATGTATTATGCTAGGAGGGGAAGCATTTCCTAAAAATATATTTGATAGATTAAGTAAAAATCATAAAATAAGAATATATGATGGATATGGACCAACTGAAATAACAGTATGGTCATCTGTAAAAAGAATAACAAATGGTGATGATATTAATATAGGAAAACCACTTAATAATACAACTGCATATGTATTAGATAAAAATAATAGATTATTACCTATGTATGTAGAAGGTGAATTGTGCATAGGTGGTTTAGGTGTTGCTGAGGGATATTATAACAAAGATACCTTAACAAGCCAAAAGTTCATTATGTTCAATGGAAACAAGATATACAAATCTGGTGATTTGGTTAAAATGAATAGTTTGGGAGAATGTGAATTTTTAGGGAGAATTGATTCACAAATTAAACTACATGGATTGAGAATAGAATTAGAAGAAATTGAAAAGGAAATAAATTCGTTTGATAATATAATTCATACAGCAGTTATTGTTGATGAGAAGGAGCGATTGGTAGCATATTATACATCAGATGAACAAATAAATGAAAAAAAATTAAAAGAATGTATATCAAAAAAATTACCTAAATATATGGTACCAAATTATTTTGTGAAAGTGGACAGATTTGAAACTAATTCAGTGGGTAAGATAAACAAGAAAATTTTACCAAAATTGGAAATAAAGAGAAATGTATCAGAAAAACCTACTAGTAAAGTTGAGAAAACAATAGCAAAAGCAATATGTGAAATATTAGACTTGTCTGAAATAGGCATAGATGAAGATTTTTTTGAATTAGGATTAGATTCATTGAAAGCTATCGAATTTATAAGTAAATTATCAGTTAAAAATATATCAGTAGCATATATTGATATTTTTAAAAATAGTAGTGTAAAACAATTAGCAAGTTTAGTAGAAAGTAAAAAAATAGAATACAAAATATTAGATAAAGATGTTGAAATAGAAAAAGTATTAGAAAATAATAAAAAAACAGAAAGTAAATTAAAAACAAAAGAATTAGGAAATGTTTTATTAACGGGTGCAACTGGATTTTTAGGTTCTCATTTATTAGCAAACATAATAGATACAACAAACAGTATTGTATACTGTTTGGTTAGAGGAAAAAAAGAAGTTCCACCTGAATTAAGATTGAAATTAGTTTTACAGGAGTATTTTGGAGAAAAATATTCTGATTGTTTAGGAAAAAGAATTATAGTAGTAGAAGGTGATATAGAATTACAAAATCTTACTAAGAAACCAGAAAATAGAATAATTTTATTAAATAATATTGACACAGTAATTCATTCTGCTGCTAATGTTAAACATTTTGGTGATGATGAAGCATTTTATAAGGCTAACATACAAGGTACTAAAAATATAACTGATTTTTGTGTTGAATATAATAAAAAACTTATACATATTTCTACATTGAGTGTGTCAGGAAATATTTTAGAGGGTGGACATATTACTCAAAAATATATTAATGAGGAAATAGAATATGATGAAACGAAATTAAATGTTGGACAAAATCTAGAAAATATTTATGCTTTCTCTAAATTTAAAGCAGAAGAATATGTAATAAGAAAAATAAAAAATGGATTGAATGCAAAAATAATGAGAATAGGAAACATTACAGGAAGAATGAAAGATGGGAAATTCCAAATAAACGCAAATGAAAATGCATTTGTTGGAAGAATAAAATCTATTATTGATATGAGAATGGTACCAAATAATTTATATGATTTTGATATTGAATTTACACCAGTTGATAAATTGTCAGAAGCTATTATTTTGCTAAGTAAAATAGAAAACAGTAATAATGTATTTCATGTATATAATATAAACCATGTGAAGTTAAATAGATTTATTGAGATATTAAATAGTATTGGATATCATGTAAGTATAGTTGACAAAGAAAAGTTTGCCGAAAGAATATTAGAAATAAAAAAAATGAATGAATTTAAAACTATAAGTGGTATCGCAATAGATTTGGATGAAAATAACAACTTACAATATGAAACAAATATAAAAATAAAATCAGAAAGTACATTAAATATATTGAAGAAGTTAGGATTTAAGTGGCCAGAAATATATGAAGAATATATTTGTAAGTTTATACATGAATTATGTGTTAGAAATATAATTGATAAGGGGGATAAAGATGAAATTTAATCTAATGGCAGGGATTTTATTATCAATATTAACAGTAATATTATTGGTAATTATTAGTATGAAAAAAATAAAGGGGAAAAATGAGATACATTATAGATTTAATAGATTTTTACTTTTATTAGCAATTCCATTTATATCTTTACCTTTGCAAATAATTTTTGAGGATATTATAAATCCAATATATTTTGATTATGTTACATATATATTTACATTTTATGGACCAATAGAATTATTATTTGCAACAAGATTATATAAAGATAGTAAAGCGGATAATAAAAAACTTAAATTTTTATATATAATTTCAACCGTACTACTAATATTGTTATGGACTAATGATTTACATTATAGTTTTTATGAAGTATATTCTACAAAATTTAGTGAAACAATATACGGCCCTATATTTTATATTGCAACTATATATTGCTATATAATTATCATACTATCTATGATAATAACATTAATATCTTCAATAAGGCGTTCGGGATTTTTCTCAGCACAATCACTTATAATTATTTTTGGGGTATTAGTACCGGTAGTAGGTAACATATTGGGAGTTACAAAAATTATAAATATGACAATTTATATAACACCTATTTTACTAGCAACAACTGCAATTTGTTTTTATATTGCGATAGTAAAAATGAAAGCACTAAATGTTATACCAGTTGCTGTAAAAACAATAATGGATACAATGACAGATTCGTTTATTGTAATAAGTAAAGATGGAACAATAGCAGATATAAATAGAACATGTATAGAAAAGTTTGCACCTTTAATGGAACTTAAACAAAATGATAATTTATATGAAAAGTTAGAAGGAAGAAAAACAGTAAAACTTGCTGATATAAAAGCGTTAGTTAAAGAGGCAAACGATAAAAAAGGAACTGTAACATCTGAATTTCATGTTGTAAAAGGTGATTATGATAAGTATTTTGAAATAGATGTTCAACCTATAAAAGCAAAGTCTGGTAACGAATATGTAGCATCATTACTATTAATTAGAGATATAACACAAGCAAAAAGAGATATGGAAATAATGACTAAAAATGAAAATCTAGTAATACTTGGAGAGCTTGCAGGAGGGGTGGCACATGATATAAATACACCTATTGCGGCAATCAAAAATGGAATAATGATGCTTAAAGATACCGTCGCTACTGATAATGAAAAGATGTTACTTACTAGAATGGATAGCTGTGCGGATAAGATAATTAATCTTGTAAACAGTATGAGAAATCAAATAAGAAACATTGGTAGTGATGAAAAAACAGAAGTTAATATTTCTTCTGTTATAAACGATACATTGATGATTGTTCATAATGAAACGATGAAGAAAGGTGTTAAAATTAACCTTAATATAAAAGATGAATTAAAGGTAATGGGAAATGCTACTAAACTAGGACAAGTAATAACTAATTTAATCATGAATGCTATACAAGCATATGAAAATAATCCTGGTATGATAGATGTAGATGTGTATAAATCTGATAAAAACCAAGCTATGATTATTGTAGAGGATTATGCAGGTGGTATACCAGAACATATAAGACCACACATATTTAAAAATATATTAACAACAAAAGGTGTATCAGGTACTGGTTTTGGTCTATATCTAGCATATTCAGTAATAAAAGGTGCATTTGGTGGAGATATGCATTTTGAAACCGAAACTGGAAAAGGTACAAAGTTTGTTATAAGTATACCGCTTAAGTAGTAGTACATAAAGTTGGAAGGATATAAAAATGAAACTTTTTTTAACTAGCTCCATAGGAGCAACAAAACATGAGAATGGAAAAAGAGTTCCTGCAAGAATGGATAATAGAAATTTATTTGTGGATAATTTAAAAAAGGCAATTCAGGGAACAAATAAATTAGTATATATATCGGGTAATCCTGACTATAACACAAATGAAAAAGTAAAAATATGGTTTAATAATACAATTAAATCATTAGAATACGAGAATATAAGATTTAAAGAAAATATATTTGTGGATTATAAAAATTCTAATAATATTTCTGATATTATAAAAGGGGCAGATATAATTTTCTTATCGGGAGGAGCGCTACCAGTTCAAAATAATTTTTTTAATGAAATTAATTTAAAAGAATATATAAAAGATTATGATGGTATAATTGTAGCACAAAGCGCCGGTTCAATGAATTGTGCTGAAAATGTTTATATTTGCCCAGAAACCTTAGAAGAAGTAAATAATATAAATTTCATTAGGGAAGCAAAAGGTTTAGGGCTTACCAATATAAATATAATTCCACATTATAATAGCAATAAAGAATTTATGTTTGGCGCAAAGAGGTTTTATCAAGATATTATATATCCAGATACTTTCAAGTTTTGTATATATATATTAACGGACGGTTCATATATATATATAAACGAAAGAGAAACTGTTGTATATGGTGAGTGTTATGTTTTTTATAGAGGTACTATTAAAAATATATGTTCAAATGGTAACGATATAATATTAGATTAGTAAATAAGAAATTCATGTATAAAACATGAATTCTTGTTTTTATATAGTAAATAATATCAAGGTGAGAATATGAAAGAAGTAGAAATAACATTAAAAGTAAAGGATAGTTTGGATGAATGTATTAAAAAATTAAAAAATCAAAATTTTAAAGTTATAAGAAATAGTGTTGTTGATGATTTGTATATGACACAAAATAAAAATATGTTAAATAAAGATAATATTGATGATATATTAAAAACCTGTGTGCTTATTAGATACCTAAACGCAAACGGTAAAGAATTTAAAAAGATAACATATAAAAATAAAGTATATAATAATGGTAATATAGTTTCTGAGAAAAAAATAAATGTAGATTGTTTAGATTTAATAAAGGCAAGGGAATTGTTTGAAGCATTAGGTTTTGAAGAATTAGTTAGAGTAAAATATATAGTAACAGTTCTTTCTGATGGTAATAAAGAATTCGCTTTTCAAGAGGTTGAAAATTTAGGCCTTTTAGTAGAATATGAAAGCACTAAAAATATGGATAATTGTACCGATGAAGAAATGCTTAAGGAAAAAGATAATATGATAGAAGAAATTATAAAAACTGGCATATATGTTGATGAAAAGTCGGATGTAAAGAAAGCATATGAGTTAATAAAAGACAGTATGTTATAGTAAAGATAATGCTAATTAAATATTAAAATATATTTACATAACATTTGACATTTTAACATAATAGTAGTATAATTAACTTCCATTAAAAAAAACATCTTATACAAATTTGTAAAGGAGGATAGTAAAAAGCAGAGGTGAGTAAGACTCGCTTTAAAATATATAATTATTAAGGAGGAAGATTATGCAATACTTATTAACACGCGAGGAGTATGAAAGATTAGAAAAAAAAGAAATGGATTTATTAGACGAGAAAACTTCAATTAGAATTAGGTTAAAAGAAATTGCTTTGTCGACATCTGAATTTGAGGAAGATCAAGAATATAAATTGTTGATGAAAAAGTTGGATTATATTATTCCTGTAAAACTAAAACAGATTAGAGAAAAAAAGAGACTAGCAAAAATAATTGAGCAGGATAAAATTGAGTTTGATGGGGAAACCGTTACCATAGGAACAAAGGTATTACTAGATTATGGAGATGAACAGATTGAGTTTTCACTCATGGCTATTGATGAAATTGATTCGGATAATGGTATAATTTCATGTAATTCTCCAATTGCGAAAGTAATATTAGGTAGGAAAAAAGGGGATACCGTTAAGTTCTTAGACGGAACGGTAAAAATAGTTGAGGTTTCTTCTATTTAATAATTAACATATAGATATACTTTAATTCACAGTAATTAAGGTATATCTTTTTTTATACAAATATTTAGTATTAGCTAGCTTTTTTTACATAAATATTGTAAAATATATGTATATAAATAAGGAGAGATAAATATGGCAGATGTAAGAAAAGTAAAAGCAAGAACATTACCAGGTTTTATGGAGCTTATGCCTGATGAACAAATATTATTTAATAAAATGTATGATAGTATAAGAAAATCATATGAAAAATTTGGGTTTATTCCACTTGATACACCAATTTTGGAATCATCAGAAGTTCTTCTTGTCAAAGCAGGAGGGGAAACTGAAAAACAAATATATAGATTTACAAAAGGTGATACAGACATGTCAATGAGATTTGATTTAACTGTACCACTAGCAAAATATGTTGCAATGCATGCAGGTGAACTTACTTTTCCTTTTAGAAGATATCAGATGAGTAAAGTTTTCAGAGGAGAAAGACCACAAAAAGGAAGATATAGAGAATTTTATCAATGTGATATAGATATAATTGGAGACACAGAGTTAAACATATTAAATGATGCTGAGATACCTTCAATAATATATACAACTTTTAAAGATTTAGGATTTGAAAGATTTGTAATAAGAATAAATAATAGAAGAGTATTAAATGGATTTTTTGCAAGTTTAGAACTTGGAGATAATGTAGCAGATATATTAAGAATAATTGATAAACTTGAAAAAATAGGTGAAGAAGCGGTAGTAGAATGTTTAAAAGAATTAAATATAGATGAACAAAAAATATTAAGTATAATGTCTTTTATGCAAATAGACGGAACACCTGAGAATGTAATATCATCATTAAGAAAGTTAAATATATCTAATGAGGATTTTGCACAAGGCGTAGATGAATTAGAACAAGTAGCAGCAGGCGTTGTTGCATTTGGAATACCAGAAAGTAACTTTAAAATAGATCTAAAAATAGCAAGAGGATTAGATTATTATACTGGCACAGTATATGAAACTATGCTTACAGATTACCCAGGACTTGGAAGTGTATGCTCTGGTGGTAGATACGATAACTTAGCAGAATATTATACAAATAAAAAACTACCAGGTGTTGGAATATCAATTGGGCTTTCTAGACTATATGCATATTTGACAAGTGAAAAAGTAATTGCACCAGAAGAAGGAAGTACTGCAAAAGTATTAGTTGTTCCTATGGTAGAAGATATGTCAGAAGTATTTAAAATAGCAAATGAAATAAGAAAGAAAGATATTAATACTGAGGTTTGCTATAATAGAAAAAATATGAAGAGCATGTTAAATTATGCTAATAAGCTAAAAATACCTTATGTTGTATTTGTAGGTGAAGATGAAATAACTAACAATGTATTAACACTTAAAAATATGAATACAGGAAATCAAGAACAAATAAAAATATATGAAATACAAAAATATATAATATAATAGTAAAAGAGCCAGACAGTTAGTCTGGTTCTTTTGTCATTGTTTAGTCAAGTGATACTTTTGATAGAACATCTGATAGTAATTGACTTTCGTTTAATATTTCCCAGTAGCCATTTACCTTAGTAACATTTATTTGGTTTGGAAACGCATAGCATATTTTGTCTAATATTTTCCGTGAAAGATTAGATATCCCTAATGTTTCACATAGTGAATCGTGTACATCAATTTTAACAGAAGTGTTTATATCCATGATATTAAGTTTTAATGTACATCTACCATCAATGCTTTTTAAGTATTTAACAGTTGCTTTGTAAATATCTGATCTCATTTGAAATTCCTCCTTATACTAATATATATTAATAATTTGTATGATAAAATAATTTGTAGGTATATTATAGCATAAAATATATAATATTCAATATAACTAAATTAGTATTTACATATATATTAGTGTAAAGTAAGGTTTTAGGACTTGTAATTAATATGGTTTTGTATTAAAATATTATATGTTAAAAAGGAGAGCGAGTATAAATGAAAGAAGTAACAATGCAAGATTTAGTAGCACTATGTAAAAATAGAGGATATATATTCCCAGGTTCAGAAATATATGGAGGATTATCTAATACTTGGGATTATGGACCACTAGGAGTAGAATTTAAAAATAATATAAAAAGAGCTTGGTGGAAAAAGTTTGTAGATGAATCAAGACACAATGTAGGACTTGATGCAGCTATTCTTATGAATCCACAAACTTGGGTAGCATCAGGACACGTAGGAGGATTCTCTGATCCACTTATGGATTGTAAAGCATGTAAAACAAGACATAGAGCAGACAAATTAATTGAAGATTATTTACAAGAAAAAGGTACACCAGAGGTTGTTGATGGTTGGTCAGATGAACAAATGGTGAACTTCATAAAAGAAAATGGTGTAGTTTGTCCAGATTGCGGAAAACAAGATTTTACAGATATTAGAAAATTTAATCTAATGTTTAAAACATTCCAAGGAGTAACAGAAGATTCAAAATCTGAAATATATTTAAGACCAGAAACAGCACAAGGTATATTTGTTAACTACAAAAATGTATTAAGAACTACAAGAAGTAAAATGCCTATGGGTATAGCTCAAATAGGTAAATCATTCAGAAATGAGATAACACCTGGTAACTTTATATTCCGTGTTCGTGAATTTGAACAAATGGAACTTGAATTTTTCTGTGAACCAGGAACAGATATAGAATGGTTTAATCATTGGAAAGAATATTGTAAAAACTTCTTAGTAAGTTTAGGTATGGATGAAGAAAAACTAAGAATGAGAGATCATTCACCAGAAGAACTTTCTTTTTACAGTAAATGTACAACTGATATAGAATTTAAATTCCCATTTGGCTTTGGTGAATTATGGGGAATCGCGGATAGAACAGATTATGATTTAAGTCAACATATGAAACATTCAGGAGAAGATTTTACATACACAGATCCAATGGATCCTTCTAAAAAATATATACCATACTGTATAGAGCCTTCTGTTGGTGTTGAAAGACTTGTTTTAGCGTTCTTATCTAGTGCATATAAAGAAGAGGAAGTATCAGAAGGAGATACAAGGGTTGTATTAAAATTACATCCTTTCTTAGCACCAATAAAAGTAGCAGTACTTCCACTTTCTAAAAAATTATCTGATAAGGCAAACGAAGTTTATGAAAAACTAGTTAAAAAATATAGATGTGAATATGATGAAGCTGGAAGCATCGGTAAAAGATATAGAAGACAAGATGAAATAGGAACACCATATTGTGTAACAGTAGATTTTGATACACTAGAAGATGAATGTGTAACAGTAAGAGATAGAGATACAATGGAGCAAGTTAGAATTAAAATTGATGAACTTGAAAAATTCATTGATGATAAAATACAGTTCTAATTTATAAAGTATATTTAATAAAAGGATATATGTCATTTATGTGTGGCATATATCCTTTTGCTTTGTCGGAAATAATAGACCAGGGGCGTTGTAATTGACATAATAATCAAAATGTGTTACAATAAGAGAGTAAATATTATAAAAACTAATCAAATTTGAAAGGTGGAAAATAAGATGGATAATAAAAAAAATATGACGGAAATGGATGTTGCAAAAAGAGAATACAATCTGGTTAAATGGTTTATGTGTAGTGGTATGAAAAATTGTATTACGGATAGATGGTGCGATGAGATAGATAAAATACTTATAGATACAGATTACCAAAAAAGAGCTATAAAGCTTGTAACAAATGATATAGGAATAACAACCCTAGCTGGAATTATAACTCCTAGTATTTTAATTACAAATTCGCATGTTGTGGATTCAGAAATATTAGACGAGCTTTTGAACAATATAATGTTAGGGTATATTGACGAAGAAAAGAGCGAGCGAATTTTAAATTTTGTGGATTTATTTGGTCTTTCATATCTAGAACAGATACTTATGTATGATGATATTAAGCTGAAAAGAGAGTATCAAAAAATAATATCTGATGAAGTTATATCCAAATATAAGAGTGGTATTGACCTTGATCTACTAAAACTTTTCTTTATGTGTTATTCGATAGATAATGAATATAAAGAAAAAGTAGTAGAAATTATGTTAGAAGATGATTTGTATATGTTACAAGAAAGTCTTGAAAATGATACTATAAATGCATTATCTTATGTTATAAAAGAAACAAATGATGTAGTTGGTATTATTGATGAAGAAGATGAATGTGACGAGCTAGAAGAAGAAAAAATCTCTGTATTTGAAGATGTTATGAAACTCATTGATAAAAGATTAAACTCATAGTTTATTTTAGTGTTCTAAATTTAATTATTTAGAACACTTTTTCTATTTAAAAAATATAAATTATAGTGTATAATATGTATATATAAATATGGAGGCAAGTTATGTATAAAACAGGATATGTAGGAATAGTTGGTAAGCCAAATGCCGGTAAATCTAGTTTAGTAAATAAAATGGTAGGATTTAAGGTTGCAATAACAACACCTAAACCACAAACAACTAGATTTAATATTAGAGGAATAAGAACAAGTGAAACTTCTCAAATTATATTTATAGATACACCAGGTGTTCATACGCCTAAACATAAATTGGGTGAATATATGATGAAAGGTGTTAGCATGGCAGTATTAGATACTGATTGTATTATATATCTAGTAGATGCTACAAAACCGGTACTAGACGAAGCGAATAAAAAGATAATGAATGATATTGTTAAGGCTAAGAAAAAAATAATATTAGTAATTAACAAGATAGATAGTATAAAAAAAGAGAATATATTAAGAATTATAGAAGAGTACAATAAGTATATAACAAGTATAGATGGTAAGTTCATAGATATAATTCCAATTTCTGTGTATAAAAATGATGGACTAGACATTTTGGTAGAAGCAATAGAAAAAATATTACCAGAAGGTGAAGCTATATTTGAAGAAGATGAAATAACAGATATTTCCGAAAGAGATATAGCAGAAGAAATTATTAGAGAAAAAGCATTATCGTATTTAGATGAAGAAATACCACATGGAATTAATGTTAAAATAGAAAAAATGAAATTAAGAACAACTGAAAATGGTAATGAAGTTTATGATATTGATGCTGAAATAATATGTAAAAAGGATTCACATAAACCAATTATAATAGGTAGAAATGGGGATATGCTTAAAAAGATACAAAGTAATTCTAGAAAAGAAATAGCTGCCATGACAAATACGAGAGTTAATCTTAAAATTTGGGTGAAAGTTAGGAAAGATTGGGAAAATGTTGATAACTTCTTGGGAAATATAAAGGACAAGATTCGCTAAAATTAGGTATAATAAGACAAGATAAACTGTATAGAATGTAAAAAAACACATACAATATTACTAGGTGATATGTGTATGAGTGAAGATATTGCTTGGGAAGAATTTGAAAAAACAGGAAAAATAGAAAGCTATTTAAAATATGCAAAAATAAGAAGTATAAATAATAGATTTAAAGAAGAAATAGGTATTATTAAAGGAGATATTAGTGAGGTTAATAAAGGTAAAAGGGATAGTAATTAAAGAAGTTCAATATAAAGAAAATGATAAAATAATCACTATTATGACAGATAAATTAGGTAAGATTTCTTGTATGGCAAAAGGGGCAAAAAAGAATAATAGTCCCCTTTTGTCTTCCTCTCAATTTTTAGTGTATAGTGAATTTTTGTTGTATAAAGGGACAAACTTTTATCATATAAATTCTGCTGAAATGATAGAATCTTTTTATGATTTAAGGATAGATTATGATAAACTGGAAAAGGCATTTGATGTAGCAAAACTTCTTAATAAACTCGCATATGAAGAGGATGAAGAAACAGGAATATTATCTTTGTTTCTTAACACGCTGTATATTATAGCAAATAAGGACAAGCAATTTGATTTAGTTAGAAATACATTTTTATTAAAACTACTTTGTCTTTTAGGTTATACACCTCATTTATATAAATGTTCAAAATGTAATGAGAAAATGTTTGGGGATAACAATAGCGAACAGACAAAATACTATTACGATAGAACAACAAATTCTGCTGTTTGTGATACTTGTTATAACAATATAATAGGAAATGATAAAATGGAAATAAGAAAGTATAAAGAAATATCAGAAGGAGCACTATATGCAATGCTTTATGTTATTTCTAGTGAAATAAAAAAAGTGTTTAGTTTTGATATAAAGGGAAAAACATTAAATGAGTTTTCTGACTTTGTAAATGAATATTATTTATCACAAATAATGTAAAATGTTTGTGCATAGGTGTAATTTTGAAAGAGATTATATAATGAGAAAATTTCAAAGCGTAATTTTTGCACTTTGAAAAAAGTATAGATAAGAGAAATAGTTGACAAATATTTTTAAATATGTTATTATGAATATATAATATAAATATTACATAAAATATTAGGGAACATTCAGTTTGGTTCGTTGAATGTCTACCTTGTGAAAGTTATTTTAAGTCACTTATTCATTACGAATGAGTGTCATTTTTTTATTTCTACTACTAACAAAGTTAGGAGAGATAATATGATGCAAAGATAGCGTAGAAATTTAAGTATAAATAATCTCTTTTGCATTTATCAAACCTCCTTTCTATTTCAAGAATGGAGGTAGACACTCAACAACTGATATTCCCTAAGTGTATTATATAACGCTGATAGCGTTTTTGCAATAATAAATATAAAATTTATATAATTTGTTAAAAACTAAGTGTTAGCAGTTTGAAAAGGAAAAACTCAACTGGGTAAGTGCGATTTTGGAAAACAATACAACTGGTAACAATTTGCTACTAGTTGTATATAATTTTACTAATTTTTAGGTAATTTTTTGTTGTTATCTAAATATTTATCCATTAGCCCTAAAAGATCATTCATATAAAAGAATTTGTTTTTAGCATTAATCATATCATTTTTTATTAAGTTTTGTTTTTTTAGATTCTATAGATTTTCTGCTTTGAGGTCTCATTCGCGCTAACATCTGATTATATTGAGATACAACCATTTTCAATCCTTTTTAGTAAGCTTTACTTTAACACAGTTGTTGATGTTAAATATTTTTTTCTTTCATTAACTGAAAAATATATTATGAATTATTAGTAAAATATGTTGATATTTTGTATAATTTGGTATATATAATAAATATTAATAGTAGGAGTTGATTATATGGAAAATTTATTTAAAAAAATGATGTTACCCTCAATAATTTCATCAATTGTTTTTATGATTTCAGGTATTGTAATATTTATGAATCCAGAGGAAACTCTTAAAATAATAGCACAAATAATTGGTTGGATGACAGTAGGGTTTGGGGTAATAGGAATATTTCAATATATACAAAATAAAGAGGAAGCCTCATTTAAACTTAATTTGCTATACATTATAACTACTATAATATTAGGAGCAATAATTATATATAATTATAAGTTTGTAAGTTCTATAATACCGGTTGTTTTAGGTATATGGATTTGTTTTGATAGCTTTATAAAACTAAGACTAGCAATAGGTATAAAAAATATGGGAATAGATAATTGGAAATATCCTTGTGTTATGAGTATATTATCATTAATAATCGGAGTTTTCTTGCTATTTAATCCTTTTGGTGGTGCTGTTATAATGATGAAAATAGCAGCAGCGTGTATAGTAATATATTCAGTATTTGATATTATACAAGACTATACAATCTTCAAGTATTTGAAATAAATATAAAAGTTAGTTTATATTATATAAATAATATAGATTAACTTTTTTGTATAATATATATTTAAAATTTAAATTTCTCTAAAAAAACAATAAATTTAATTGCTATTGAATTGGTAATGAAGTATAATGAATAATATAGATAGCAAAGGGGTGAGCATGAGTGTATAGCATGGGTCTAGGTCAAGAAGAAGTAGTAAGTAGAAAAGAATATTTAAAGAAGAAAAAAAGACAAAAAAGAAAGACTATATTTGATAAAATGGGCAAAAGAACTTGGCTTATGCTTGCATTTATACTTGCTATTTCTTGTTATGTTATATATCAATTTGGTATATATAACAAAAAACATAGATTAGTTCAAACCCTTCCAGATGAAATATCTAGTATGAAAGAATATAAAATATATTATGTTAGTGAGTCTTATACATATGATGGTAAAAATCAATTAAAAAGTATGTCTACAACCTCTAATGAAAAAGAAACAATAGATGAAGGACTTGGTATTACTCAAATTACAATAAAAGATAACCATATATATGGAATTATAGATGGAAGTTTAGTAAAAATAATAAAAGATGGCAGAAAGAATAAAGTAGAAAAATTAGTAGAAAATAATGTAAAAGGCTATTGTATATATGGTGAAAATGTATATGCATATATGGAGGGCGAAGGTGTCGAAACTGGTATATATAAACTAGGTAAAAAGAATAAAACGGAAAAAATAATATCAGTATATGTAAATCAATTACTAATAGATAAGAATAATATATATGTAGTAAATGGTGATAAAAATATAATTAAATATGATAAAGATGGAAAAAATGAAACGATAGTTGTAAATAATGGTTCTGCTGTGGGAGTGATACAGGATTTAGATAATATATATTTTGTAAATGCTGCTGATAATAACAAGTTGTATAGAGTAGTTAAAGAAACAGGAGAAATATCTCATGTAACTAATGAAGGAACAACTTGTGGATGGTATACAGGTATGAATGGATATGCATTTATGGGAGTATATGATAATACTTTGTATTACATTAATACAAAAGATGGTAATAAATTATATAAAACTGTTGTAGGAAGCAGTGAAGATATAAAAATATTAGAAGATAATATTCAGATATTAGATGTTATTAACAGCACTATTTTCTATAAAGTAGTAGGCGATATAGGGGTATATAGATATGATACTGTAAATGAAATTTCATCACAAGTAACAAGTGCAAGAGTTGTTGAATTTGCAGCAGAAGAATAAAAAATACAATGAATTAAGAATAGATTAAATATAAATTCTCATAATATTACAGATGGTGATGTTATGAGAATTCGTTTATTTAATAAAAAAGATTTAGAAGAAGCTACACAGCTTATATTAATTTCATATAAAAAAGAAGATAAGAAAAATAAATGGACAAAAGAGATGGCGGAAAAATATATTCTTATGCATTTTAGAATGAATAAAGATTTGTGCTTTGTTGCAACAGAAAATAATAAAATTATCGGAATAGGACTATGTATAGTTAAACCTAGTTATAATAAAGAGATAATAGATTCACATATATTAATAGTCCATCCCGATTATAGGAGGAAAAAGATCGCTACCAAACTGTTAAAAAAGATAATTGACAAAGCAAGTAATAAGTATGGTATTGATGAAATTGAAAGTAGTGTAACATCTTTAACGAATTTTCCAATAGCATGGTATGAGAGCATTGGATTTAAAGAGAAAAAACATTACACACTTATTAAGGCAAATATTCAACATGTTTTAAAGTCTATATAATATATAGTTATACTCCTGCAAACATTGCTACAACAACATAACCGTATATAGAACTTTTTGATATTCCTATACCAACATAGTTGTATGATGTGGATAAAAGATTTTCTCTATGAGTAGAAGAATTTATCCACGAATTTACAGCGGCTTCTAGACTTGGATTTCCAGCAATATTTTCTCCTGCCGTTTTATAACTTAGTCCATAATTTTTCATCATTTCAAATGGAGAGCCATAAGTAGGAGATGTATGTGAAAAATATTCTTTTGTTGTCATATCTTGTGCTTTTAGTCTTGATATTTTTAATAATTTTGAGCCCATACTAAGTTTAGATACGCCATTTTTTGCTCTGTAATCATTAATTAGATTAAGAACATATTGTTCGTCCTCTGTTCCAACTATTCCTGTATTTGAATTTGTGCTTGTGTTAGTATTTGCAGAGCTTCCTGATACGGTAACATAGTCTTTACTAATCATACCAACAGTATTATCTGATGTTATAGTTAAATAGAAGTTATTAATAGTTCCAATTATTTTTATACTTGTTCCTTTGGTAAGTTTTGTTATTTTTGCAAAGTTAGTTCCAGGACCTCTTCTTAAATTAACACTATCACCAGATACAGTTGCAAGTTTTGAACCGATGTTAGTATATGTGGATGCACCTTTGGGAGCAGCAGAACTAGATTTTACATAATCTTTGCTAACATAACCTACTTGATTATTACCTAGTTGGACAATATAGAAATTACCAGATTCGCCAACCATTTTAACACTAGTTCCTTTTGAAAGAACTGTAATTACAGATGAACTAGTAGTAGGTTTTGTTCTAAAATTAGTTCTATCTGTTAATGTACCATATTTGGGATTTAAACTTTTAACTGTTGTATATGCAAAAACATTGGAACACAAAAATATGCATATAACAAGAAATATAAATGTTATTTTGCTATATTTCATCTTTTTAAATATTTTGTTCATTATATATCACCTCATTTGATTATTAATAATATATATGTATAACTTGTACAATTTATTCCATTAATTTTAAAATATGTATAAAATTTCCAAATATATAAATAATAAATATAAAGAGGTGAATAATTTGAAGTTAATAGATGGAAATTTATATTTTAAGAAAATAAGTAAAAACAACATGCAATATCAGTATCTAAATCAAAACATATCATGTGATGTACTTATAATAGGTGCAGGTGTAAGTGGAGCAATAACAGCATATTATATGGCAGAAGAAGGATATGATGTTGTTTTAATAGATAAAAATATAGTTGGATATGGAAGTACTAGTTCTAATGTTGGAATACTAGACACACAATTAGGAATAGAAGTAAGTAAACTAGTAAAAAGTATTGGTGAAAAGAAAACTAAAAAGTGTAGTACATTAATGTTAGATAGTATAGAAGAATTAAAGAAGATAGTATCAAAACTAGGAAATAAAAATAGTATTAATTTTAAGAAGTTAAATTCGTTATATTACACAGATAAATTTATGAACAAAAATGGAATTATAAAAGAATATAACACAAAAATAAATTTGGGAATATGTACAAATTTTATAACAGAAAATAGTATTATAGATTTAAAATATGGTATAGAGCAAAAAAACGCTAGTGCTACTATGAATGTGTATGAATTTACAAAAGAAATTGTAAATTATATATCTAAAAAAGAAAATGTTAGAGTATATGAAAATACAGAGGCTTGTGATATAAAAAGTAAGGATGATTATATAAAGATAACAACTAGTAATGATTTTAAAATAAAAGCAAATAAGGTTATAATTACAGAGGGTGCAGAAGTAGTTAAATATTTTCCGGAAATATCTATTGATTTGTATAAAACATATAATATAGTTACAGAACCTATTGAAAACCTTAATAATTATGCTCTTGATTTTACAGCGAGAAATATGGATGTCCCTTTTAATTATCTAAGATTTACAGATGATAATAGAATAATATTTGGAGGACAGATAACAAAAGTTACAGATAAAGAATTAAATGAAGAAACTTCAAAGCAAATAGCAAATGTAAGATATAGAAAGTTGTTTAAAACACTTCAAGAAACTTTCTATAACCTAAAAGATATAACGGTTAAGTATTGTTTTAGTGGTATATTTGCAGAAACAAAAGATTCACTTCCAATTATTGACGAATTACCTGGTTTGCCTAATGTATATTGCAATTTATCTTATGGAATAAATGGAATACTTTTTTCTGTAATAGGTGCAAAAATGTTAAAAGAAATAAACAGAGAATATTATGCAAGAGATATGCATATGTTTGGAATAAAGAGATAGAAGGATAAGTGGTAGGAATATAAAAAGTAATATTCTTGCCTTTTTATTTTTTATAAGTATATTACCTTGAATATTTTTTTCTAATATAGTAGTATATAGGTATAAGTTTGAGGGGGATGTAGCATGTCAAATCCAGGTAAGTTATATAGCATTTCGTCAGTATTTTTTGGAGTGGTTTCTGTTTTAACTTCGTTCATATTTTTTATAGGTTTTCCAGCAGCAGTTTTAGGAATAACTTTTGGTTTTTTTGCAGTTAGAAGATATTACAGAAAATCTGGTACAACTGCAATTATACTAGGAATTATAGGTATAATAATTACAATAATTGTCTTTGTAAATATAGTAAGTGCTTTAAATGTAGATAGTTTAATTGCAGGTAAATGGAATGCTGAAACAGGAGAAAGAATGGAGTTCTCAGATAGAGGTGCATATGTTTGGTATCCAGATAATTCAAATTTAAATGAATATTCAAATGGATATTATGAATTATCGTCAGGGATATATAAAAATGGGAGAAAATATACAATGGGATATACAGTAACATTAAAACAAGCTAAATATACAACTATAAGTGGAACTGATGAATTACAACTTACCCAAAAATGGCTTATATATACACCAGATGAAGAAGTTTTAGAAAGCGGAAGTGATAACTACGAAATGATGAATTTAGATACTGGTAGAGTAGTAAAGATAACAAAAGAAAAAACCAAATTGTTTGGAATATTTAGTATATAATGGGGTGTTTTATATGGGAAGAAGGAAAAAATATAAAGTAAATTACAGCAAACTAATATTTTCATTATTGATAATTGCTGCTTTGACCATAGGTATAGTATTTGCAATAAAAGCTATTGCAAATACTGATAATGTAGATATATATTTATATGAAGAAAATGATAGTGAAGAGCCAGAAGTACCAAAAGAACCAGAAGAGTATACATTAAAAATTAGTGCGGGTGGAGATTTGCTAATACATGATACAGTTTTTAAATCAGTAAAAAATTCCGATGGTACATATAATTTTGACCCTATATTTGCAGATATAAAATATATATTTGAAGAAGCTGATTTATCATTAATAAATTTAGAAGTACCTGTTGCAGGGAATATATATGCACCTTCTAATTATCCTAATTTTAATAGTCCAGTAGAACTTTTAGATGGTGTTAAAAACATGGGAGTAGATATAGTATCTACTGCAAATAACCACGCATTAGATAAAGGCCTTAATGGTCTTAACGAGACTATAAAAAATGCTCAGGAAAGAGAAATTGGGGTTGTAGGAACATATCTTACAGAAGATACAAAACCTTTAATAATCGAAAGAAACAATATAAAAGTTGGTGTTGCAGCATATACATATGGAACAAATGGTATACCTATTCCAAGTTCGGCTCCATATTGTGTAAATATAATTAACAAAGATGCAATGAAAAGTGATATAGACTATATGAATGAGCAAGGTGTAGATTTTAAAATATTCTTAATGCATTTTGGACAGGAATATCAAACTACTCAAAATAGCAGTCAAGAAGATTTGGCTAATTTCCTTGTAAACAATGGAGTAGATATAGTGTTCGGTTCACATCCACATGTTCCTCAGCCATATGAAATAAAAAATGTAACATTAGAAGATGGAACAGAAAAACAAGCCTTTGTTATATATTCACTTGGTAATTTTGTATCACATCAAGCTGATTATTATACAAAACTAGGTGCAGTTGCGTCAGTTACTGTATCTAAAAAAGGTGAAGAAAAGAAATTAGTTGAACATAAAGTAACACCTATATATACATATATAAAAACAATAAGTGGAAGAAAACAATTTAAAGTTGTCCCACTAGAAAAAGCTATATACGAATATGATAATGGGGTTACAACTTATTCTGCTAGCGAGTATAATAGTTTTAAAAAAATGCTAACAGACACAAGTTCTATATATGATAAATTAAATAATAATTAATATGGAGGAAAGTGTGAATAACAAAATACATAGTAATGAAATAGATAAATTAATAGATGATGTATCACAAAAATTTGGTTATGAGGAAGAGTTAAATTCTGCTCTAAAAAGAATAGTTCCATATATGATAGATGGAAAAAGTGAAGAAGTTAAGAGTATGTTGTTTGATACTTTAAATAGAGTGAAAATTTTTGTTTTACCATATGGAGCAAACAGAGAAGATATAGAAAAATGTCAAAATGAAATATTTGTAAAGCAGAATGTAACTTTTGTAGAACCGGATAGAGGAGAATATGATAACGGTGATGCAAAAGGTGGCTATGTAGATGAAGCTATTTTTGATGAAAATATGAATATAGTAGGTAGGCAAAGTTATATTGCTATAACAAAATTATCAAAATATTCAGATATAGCTAAAATTTATGATACAGATATTAATCTGAGCCATTTAATACACGAACTAGGACATGCTTGGGCTGCTGAAAAAGATGAGTTTGTGCAAAAAGAAAATGGTGATTATGTCTGTAATATTGGCACATATACACCTGAGTATAAAGTGGATAAACAAAACAGAATTTCCACTAGGATAAGCAATGATGGAATGATGATAGAGGATGCATTAAATACTATCCAAGAGGAAGATGTATTGTGTAGGGTGCTTAACATAAACAGCATTGATCAAATTAAGTTTAAAGGATATATACCTTCTAGTTATCATGGACTTATAGCAGATTTAATGAAAAGTTATGTAGTAAAATATGGAGAAGAAAGTTTTGAAGAATATAGATATTTTAAAAATAAAGAAACTATAAAAAGTATAGAACAATCACTTGAAGAAACAGAAGCATGGTCATATATGCAGACAGATGATTATAAAAAATACAAAAAAGGAAAAATTAATAAGGTAAATGAACTAGATATAACAGATGGAGCTAAGCGATTAATAAATAATTTGTTCGAAAAATATGAAGAAGAATATTTCCCTGATAATTCAAAATTTACTCCTATGCAAAAATTAGAAAATGTTTTTATGCAAATTATAAATTTTGGAAGTGTAAAATATAATATTGATATCAAAAATTTAAAGAATAGTGAAATATATAATCAAGTAGTATATTCAATGATAAATGAAGGATATGTGATGAAAAATCAAGCAAAAGAAATAATTAAAGAAGATAATACAAAAGAGGAAAGTGCTTTTATAAATGAACTAAAATCAAGTGTGAAGACAGCCGGAAAAGCAGATCTAGAAAATAAAAAGGTAGGAAATATGGTTGAAAATAAACAATATGAAAGCAGATAGAGTAGTATTTTAAAAAATTAGTTGACAAAATATATAACAGAGTGTATAATAGTGTAAAGCAAAAACGCTTTACACTATTTTCTTGGTAATTGAGGTAGAAATATTATGGAGAAAAATTTAGAGTTTACTCAGTTATATGAAATATATGGACAAATGTTAACTGCTCGTATGCAAGATATATTTGAGCAATATTATTATTCTGATTTATCTCTAAGAGAGATAGCAGCAAATAATAATATATCATATCAAGCAGTAAACGATTCTATAAAAAAATCTGAAAAGCAATTACTAGAATATGAAAAAAATATAAAGGCATTGGAAATGAAACAAGATGTATTGTATTTAATAGAAAATAGTAACAATTCAAAAGAGATTGATAAAATAGCTAGGAAATATAGGTGATAAATAATGTTTGATAATTTATCTGATAAATTGCAGAAAATTGTTAAGAAAATGAAAGGTGAAACAAGAATAAATGAATCTTCACTTAAAGAAATGATGAGAGAAGTTAAACTTGCACTTTTAGAAGCCGATGTTAACTACAAAGTTGTAAAAGAATTTATAGCAAATGTCGAAACAAAAGCGCTAGGCGCTGATGTAATGGATAGTTTGACACCTGGGCAACAAGTAGTAAAAATAGTAAGAGATGAACTTACTGAAATGCTAGGAGGCTCAGAGTCAAAATTAAACATATCATCAAGACCACCAACAGTAATAATGTTAGTTGGACTTCAAGGTAGTGGTAAAACAACACTAAGCGGTAAACTTGCAAATTATTTAAGAAAACAAGGTAAAAAACCACTTCTTGTTGCATGTGATGTGTATAGACCAGCGGCTATTGCACAACTTAAAACATTAGGAAGTTCTTTAAATATTCCTGTATATAGTGAAGATGATAACAAAAATGTAGTAGAGATTGCAAAACATTCATTAAGAGAAGCAAATAGTAAATTATGTGATGTTGTAATATTAGATACAGCAGGTAGACTTCAAATAGATACAGAGCTTATGGATGAACTTGTTAATGTAAAAAGAGAAATTAAACCACACGAAATTATGCTTGTAGTAGACAGTATGACAGGTCAGGAAGCAGTAAATGTAGCATCAACTTTTAATGAAACTCTTGGAATTGATTCATTATCTCTTACGAAATTAGATTCTGATACTCGTGGTGGTGCAGCATTATCTGTAAAATATATAACAGGTAAACCAATAAAATTTGCGTCAGTTGGTGAAAAACTAAATGAACTTGAAATTTTCCATCCGGACAGAATTGCAAGTAGAATACTTGGTATGGGTGATGTACTTAGCATTATAGATAAGGCAGAAGAAGCATTTGATGAAAAAGAAGCAGAAGAACTAGAAAAGAGAATTAGAAAAAATGAATTTACATTGGATGATTATTTGAAACAAATGCAAAAAATTAGAAAAATGGGCTCATTTAAACAGATTCTTGGTATGCTGCCTGGTATTCCAAAAGAGATTAGAGATGCAGAAATTGATGAAAAACAATTTCTAAAAATAGAAGCAATAATTCAATCAATGACTGCAAAAGAAAGAAAAAATCCTAAAATATTAGATGGAAGCAGAAGAAAAAGAATTGCAAAAGGTAGTGGCAACAAGGTAGAAGATATAAATAGATTTATGAATCAATATGAACAAATGAGAAAAATGATGAAGCAAATGTTAAGTGGTAAAAATCCTTTAGGTAATATGAAATTACCAAAGAATTTTAGATAAATAGTAAATAAAGATATGTAACTTTTAAGGGGGTGAACATACATGGTAAAAATCAGATTAAGAAGAGATGGTTCTAAAAAGAGCCCATACTACACAATGGTAGTAGCAGATTCAAGATATCCTATGGATGGAAGATTTATAGAGAAAGTTGGAACATATAATCCAATGACTGAACCAAAACAAATAAACATAGATGCAGAAAAAGTTAAAAAATGGATTAAAAATGGTGCAAAACCAACTGATACAGCTAAGGCTCTTATAGAGAAAGCTGGTATCAATCTAAAGGAGGACTAATTTATGTATAGAGAATTAGTAGAATATTTAGTAGGATATTTAGTTGAAGCAAAAGATAAAGTTTCTGTAACAGAATTTCAAGATGGTGAGAAATTAGTTGTAAGACTGGAAGTAGCACCAGAAGATATGGGCAGAGTTATAGGAAAAGACGGAAGAATAGTTAAAGCATTAAGAGAATTAATTCGTGCTTATTCTGGAAAAGAAAACAAAAAAGTAGTATTGCAAATAGTTGAATAGTAGAGGTCTTAAAAATGCAATATATTGAATTTGGTAAAATAACAAGTACACATGGTATAAAAGGTGAAATGAAGATTTATCCTTATACAGATGATGTAGATAATATTTTAAAACTCAAAAAAGTTTACATTAATTCTAAGGAATTTACAGTAAGCAGTATTAAATTTCATAAAAATATGTTTATAACAAAACTAAAAGGAATTGATACGATAGAACAAGCTGAAAAGTTTAGAAACTGTATAATCCAAAGAGAATTAGATGAAAATGAAGTTTTAGAAGATGATACATATTATATTAAGGATCTTGTAAATTGCACTGTTTTATTAGAAGATGGAACAAAGTTTGGGAAACTTATTGATGTGTTCCAAACAGGTGCAAATGATGTATATGTAATTAAAACAAATGATAATAATGAAGTTTTAATTCCTGCCATAAAAGATGTTGTAAAAGATATCGATATAAAGACTAAAAAGATAGTAATAAAGCTTATGGAGGGACTTGTATGATTAAATTTACAGTAATTACACTTTTTCCTGGACTTTTAAATGAATTTAAAAATACTAGTATTATTAAGAAAGCTATAGAAAAGGATAAAGTTATTATTGATGTACTAGACCTTAAAGAATTTGGAAAAGGTAAAAGAAAAAATGTAGATGATACTGTATATGGTGGTGGAACAGGTATGGTAATAGCCGTTCCAGTACTAGATAAAGCAATAGAATATGTTTTAAATAGCCATCAAGACTACCAAAACAAAATAATATATATGTCTCCAAAAGGGAAAGTATTTAGCCAAACTATGGCAAAAGAATATGCATCAGATAATAATGAGTCTATCCATTATATTGTTCTATGTGGGCATTATGAGGGAATAGATAGTAGAATATTTGAACTTTATGATATTACTGAAATATCAATTGGCGATTATGTTCTAACAGGTGGAGAAATACCAGCGATGGTATTTATAGATTCAGTTACAAGACTAGTAGATGGAGTATTAAAAAAAGAGGCAACTCTTTTAGAATCTCATACAAATAACCTTTTAGAAGAACCACAGTACACAAAGCCATTTGAATATAAAGGGATAAAGGTTCCAGAGGTGCTTATCAGTGGTCATCATCAAAAGATTGATGAATTTAGACAAGAGGAAGCACTAAAAGAAACTTTAAATAAAAGACCAGATTTATTAGAAAAAAGAAAGTAATAAAAAGGAGGGAATTATATAATGGATATAATCAGAGCTATTGAAAATGAACAAATAAAAGAAAATGCTCCTAAATTTAATATAGGTGATACAGTTAAAGTACACGTTAAAATTAAAGAAGGAAACAGAGAAAGAATCCAAGTTTTCGAAGGAGTAGTTATTAAAAGACAAAATGCTGGATTAAACGAAACTTTTACAGTAAGAAAAATATCTTATGCAGTTGGAGTTGAAAGAACTTTTGCAGTTCATTCACCAAAAATTGAAAAGATTGAAGTTGTAAGAGAAGGTAAAGTAAGAAGAGCTAAATTATATTATCTAAGAGATAGAGTTGGTAAAGCTGCTAAACCAAAAGAAAAAGCTAGCAAATAATATATTAAAAAATATGTATAAAAGAGAATTTAGACAAGAACATTGTCTAAGTTCTTTTTTTGCACATAAGTTATGATTTTCATATGTTGAAATTTACATAATGCTATGATATAATGTGTGCATTAAAAATTAATATCCATAAATAATTTTAAGGAGGAAAGAAAATGAAGGAAAAAATAAAAAAATACATTGATTTGATACCAAAAGATGAACTTCCAAAATGGGAAAAAGTATTACAGGATGAGAGTGGTAAAGTAACGCTTAAAAATGTTTTATCTTGTCTTGTAGAAAAAGAAATAGTTTTAGATAATTATGACCAAATGAGACATATTTTATGGGGACTAGATGATTCTTTAACAGCAAGACAAATAATGCTTTATATAGAACCTAAAATAAATCGTGTTTGTTGGAGTTATATAAGAGGTGCACTTACACGAGGCGTGCCAGTTGAGGTTATAGAACCTATTATAAATGAAGATTTTAAGATTGAAAAGTTAAATAAGGTAGAAAATAAGTATTTTGAAGAAAAACATGAGAAAGACAAAAAAGCATTTATAGATTCTTTATTTTTAGATGGTGAATCTTCAAAGGAGGAATAGGTAATGCAAAACAAATTTTTGAAATATATAAAGTATTGTCGGAATATTGATGAATGGTATGAGTTATTAAAAACTAAAAAAGAAGTAATCAAAAATGTATTTTCATGTATGGATGAAAAAAATATAGAACTTAATGATTGTTGGCAAATGCAAGAAATATATTTCGGTATATATAATGGACTAACACCTGAACAAATTATGGTATATGTTCAGTACTGGTTACCAGTAACTGAATGGAAAAAAATAAGAGTGGCTATTGAATTAGGTGTTCCTATAGAAAGAATTAAGCCGTTTGTTAAAAGTTCTGATGATTATTCTTATTGTGCTATAACAGAGTTAAAACAAAAATATTTTGCAGAATTATTATGTTCAGAAGAAAAAGATAAAACTGAGGTGTAATATACATCTCGGTTTTTGTATAAATATATATACTTATTTGCATGAAATGTTGTAACCTTTTGTAAGGTTTTGCTAATTTATATACAAATATATATAACTATGTTAAAATGTGTGCACCAACTTCTTTGTAGGAAGGAGGTGCGCTACTAAGTGGATTTTCTAGTTTTGGTTTTATTTCTTATGATTATATTACTAAAAGAATTAAATTCAAACAATAAGAAATAAACAGATAACAGGATAGGGCGATAACTCTATCTTGTTATATTTTATGTTTAAATTTTTAAACATATACAAAAAATGCTGAGATATCGATAACTATCTCAGCAACTACTAGTGGATTTACTAATATTACAACTTCGTTGCACTAATATTGTAGCATATATGGAAATAGTTGTCAAATTAAATGAATGATATATGGGATGTATGACAAAAGTAGACAAATGATTTTAAAAGAATATGGTGTATTATAGATATAACAAAGTCTGAGATGTATATTTACATTTCAGACTTTTGTATATATTGTTACTTTCCATATTTTTTTAATCCTTTATTGTATGTTATAACCGCTAATATCATTATTAAAACAACAATAATTATTTCAAATAAAAGGATTATTAAGTTAAAATCTTTAATAAGCATTATAGGTATATGTGCAACATACATAGCAGGGAGTATAGTATACATTAATATTTTTATTATTCCCGGAAACATTTCCTTAGGATATATAGTAAGTGTTAGTAATATACTGTGAGTATATGTTCTAGTAGTTCTTGATATATCCCCAAGCCAAAAGGAAAAAGAATTAACTAATATGGTTATCCCTAAAAATCCTACTGCTCCTATTATTGAAACAATGATAAGGCAAATATATTTTACAGGATTAAAATTTACTGCAAATATTCCAAGAAATGCACCATAAAGCAAATCACCCATAGCAGAGAGTTTTGCAGATGAAGTTACCAAAGATATTAAACTATGTTTAGGTTTTGTAAGGTCATTATCTATTTCTTTATTTGCAATCTTGTAAGATAAGTCTTCTACGCCACCAAACAAGAAGAAACACAAACCATAAGAAATAGTTGGTGCACTCCATAATAGTATAATATCGTTTATAGTAACTCCGTTTATATTACCATCTGAATTGTAAAAAAGTATATACCAGAATGCAAGCCAAATAAAGTTGTTTAAAAACATAAATAATGTTTGTATTATAAAACTCTTTTTGTTGGAAATGGCTTGTGATACATTACATTTAATACAATACATTATGTATTTAGTAATAGATTGTATTTCTTTAAATAATTTATTAAACACCATTGACATTTAATTTTTTCACTCCTTTTATATAAATTACCGCAAATATAATTGTTAAAATAACAAATGAGCCAAGCTCATAGATGAATAGTGACTTGAAAAATCTTGCATAACTAAAATCAATTAATAGTTTGCTAGGTGTATATATTACATGTGTTGTTGGAAGCAGTAGTAATGGTTTTTGTAGCATTTTTGGCATAAGTTCAATTGGAGTAAATGCAAATATAAGCATAAATTTTTGAACTATAAGCCAAATAGAAGAAGTATCTTTTCCAACCCATATTGAGCAAAGTCCAACAATTATGTGTATACACAAAAGTAATATACAAGCAAATAAAACTACGATAAATGCACATATAATACCTGTTATTGATATGTTAATTGATCCTGCAACAAATATACCAATTATACTTCCAACGAGAAAGTATAATATTGTAAACGGAAGAAGTCCTATACCTTCTGATATAATCCTAAAAATGTAATTATATGGTTTTGACAAATCATAGGCGATAGTTCCACTTTCTACCTGAAATGAAACAGTCTTAAAATAGTTATGGTATGAGTAAATTATTGATTCACCAAATATTACATACCATATAAGGTTTTCTCTTGTATATCCTGCAAGAAGTTTATCACCTAAAACAAATTCCCAAAGCAGACAAAATACTGATATATGGATACTGAATCCAATGAGTGTACCTATAATGTCAGATATTTTACTTGATTCGCTTTTAAATACTGTCTTAAAGAATGTAAAATATTTTCTCATTTTTGTTCCTCCTTCTTGGTAGTGTAAATATCATAAATTACATTTTCAAGTGAACTGCTGGTAACCGTGAAATCAGAAATATTTCCAATATCTGAAATATATGATAATATTTCACCGGTGGATATTTGTGTTTTATTAAATCCAATTGTTAATACATCATTATCTACTTCATATGATACAGGTAAGTCTTTAAAAGTATTTTTTACAGTCTTTAAATTTATTTCTTTTTCAAATGTTGCTATGGCAGTGCACTTAGATAAATAGTTATCTTTTATGTCTTTCATACTACTATCTAACATAACTTTACCATGATTAATTAGTATAATACGAGAACATAACTTTTCAATATCAGAAATGTCATGGCTTGTTATAAAAATAGTCATACCATATTCCTTATTTAATTTTCGTATTATATCGCGAACTTTTTTCTTCATAACAATGTCAAGTCCAATAGTAGGTTCATCTAAAAATAGAATTTTAGGTTTGTGCAGAGTTGCAATCGCAACTTCGCAAATCATTCGTTGTCCAAGTGATAAAGTATTTGCCTTTCTATCCATTAATTCTGATATTCCAAAGAAATTTACTATATCGTTTATACGAGTCTTTAATTCCTCTGGTTTAATATCATATATAGCACCAGATAGTTTATAACTATCGATTACTGGAAGATGGGGAATAAGTGAGCCTTTTTGTCCAAATACAGTTGCTATTTCATATGCCATCTTTTTTCTGTCCTTCCAAGGAGTAAAATCAATTACCTTAGCCTCTCCGCCAGATGGATAAAGTATACCTGTAAGCATTTTTATTGTAGTAGATTTACCAGCACCATTTGGTCCTATAAAGCCAATAATTTCACCTTGCAAAATATCAAAAGATACATTATCAACAGCAGTAAGTAAAATTTTTTCCTTTCTTCCTTTTTCGTTTTTTACCTTTGTTTCAAAGGTTTTACTTAAATTTTTAACTTCAATTATTTTTTTCATAGCGAAAACCCCTTTCATATTTTAAATTGTTAATTTTGTATATATAAAAAGATGCGCTAAGGTCAAACCTTAACACATCTTGAATTTTCTTTTTTAGTTCTATTTAAATTATATTTTATTATTAATCTATATTAGAATTTTTAAAAAGTTTAAAATCCATAAATGTATGAAGGTATGACAAATAATTACCCATGTGATTCGCCACTGGATACCATTTATTTAATGATTTAAAACATATTGTTGATAGCATTGTTATACCTCCTTTTCCTTTCAATTTTTATATAACAAATACTTAATTTTATCTCTTGGGATAATATAAATTTATATGAATTTAAATATTCCCTATAAATTTAAAATAACATATTTAAAAAATTATGTCAATACTTTTTGGTAAAATTATGTAAATATGTTTTAGAATAGAATTAAAAAAATAATAGAATAAATAGATAAAGTTGTAACCTTTTGTAAGGTTTTGCTAATTTATATACAAACATTAATAACCATGTTAAAATTCATGCACCAACTTCTTGGTAGGAAGGAGGTGCAATTAGTTTTGGAAAATTTAATAATCATTCTGTTTCTTATGATTGTATTACTTAAAGAATTAAATTTCAAAGATAAGAAATAGAGCACTTAGTAGATAGAGCTATAACTCTATCTACTATATTTTATGTATATTAATTGTAATATATACAAAAATGCCGAGATATCTATAACTATCTCGACATTACTTCTTTATTGGAAAATTTAATATTACAACTTTGTTGTACTAATATTTTAACATAGAAGAAATTAGTTGTCAAATAAAATAGAGTGAGTGACAAAAGTAGACAAATAATGGTAATATGAGATAAAATTAGTAATATGTATATTTGCAAATTAT
>JAZSNU010000015.1:0-2149 GCA_045536565.1 Clostridia bacterium
ATGAACGGCGATAGCCATCAGATTCCCTTGAGTATCAACTATAATATGTTGCTTACGCCCCTTTATCTTCTTATTTCCGTCAAGTCCTCTATCAGAATCAACATGGTGGGATGTCTTGACACTTCGGGAATCAATGATACCTAGGCTTGGACTTTCCTTACAACCTGCCATGATACGAACTTTGGAGCGAAGCTTATCGAGGAGTTCCTCAATAATGCCCTCGTTCTTCCACTTGCTGAAGTAGTAGTACACGCTCTCCCACGGAGCGAAGTCCTTTGGTATCATGCGCCATTGGCAGCCTGTTTTGAGAAGATATAGAATTGCATTCATTATATTTCTGAGAGAATGTTTTCGCTTTCTTTCTTGCGTGTTAATGATTTTTTCTATAACTTACCACTGTTTATCAGTAAGGTTGGTTGAGTATTGAATCATAACTTTAATTGATTACTCATAAAATTACGAAAAATAAATCAATTAACCTGCTGATATTCAATATCTTATTTGCATGTATAATATTATTTTTTCAATAAATTTTAAACAACTTTTAAATTTATGTTGTAACTAATAGGTTTATTTATATTATTTGAACTATATTTGTGTATAATTTAATACATTATAAGTTATGGATTTATTTTTTTGGAGGGCATCTTTCCCTATTGCTGATCGATGTGGATGTGAAATAGAGATGGAGAATATAAAGTCTGTGATGACCCAATTAGGTTTACTATATAAAAAAGAATATGGTAAAACTAAAGAAAAACCACATAAAATTGGGATTAGGAAGATATATGATTCATTAGACCAGAAAGTAACTAAAAGGCAAATAAAGAAGTTTGTCAGGCTTCACACTAGTTGTGGAGACACTGTTCGTATTCCTTATAAATCAATAGTTATATTTACCGCATTAGCACAACTTATTGATGACAATCCACAATTACAAAACTTTTGCAAACATCAGTGCTTAAATTGTGTTAATTCAAGAAATAGTGCTTATTGTAGAGAAAAACTTATGGGTAGTTTTTGTGATTTTATTGTTACTCATAGTAATCAACTCAATGAACGTGCAAAAGAAGAGGTATTAGAACCTTTACTTAGATATGGTAAAAAATGTAAATAGAATACTTATGGATAATAGATATTACAAAAAGAATGCACAACTTAGATATCAGTTATCAAAAGAACTTGACATCTATAAGGAAAAGAAAGAAGATTCGGAGAAAAATAAAATTAATCCATTTGTAATTCCCATATTTTCTTCAGTAATAGCAATATCAACAGCCATTGCAGGTTTTCTTGCAAATAATGAAGAATTAGGACTAGGTATAAAGGCATATCTTATAGTATTACAAGTTTGTATTGCTTATATGTTTTTTTATTTATTTGCCAAATACGTAGTATACACTTCATACTTATGGATTAAAAAAGAAATCAGTCATCTAAAAACCATAAATAAGGAATTTGACAAGAAATTATCGCATAATGAGAAGAAAAAATTACTAGCAAAATTTGATTTTGATATAACGGGGTTAATTTATTTATCTTATGTGATAGCTACGGATATTGCAGAAAATAATGCTACGCTTAATGAATATAACAGAGGTGAGGCACTTTTTTATATAGATAGGAGTCTTAAAAAACTACAAAGTGTATTTGTAGATTATCCTCAGTACACTCCCAATATATATGAGTACAGAATTAAAAATAATATGGATTTATTAGGTGCAGCAATCATTTCGTTATCAAAATCAAGTGCCCATACAGAAGATAACCTTGAATTATATATACATAACGCTATTATACAATTTAATATAATAGGAAAGGCTATTAATAACAAATATTCAAAACTAATTGTATCGTTAATTAATGAGAATTAGTCAATTAAAATTTTTGTTGGAAACTTTATTGGTCTAACATATATACAATAAAAGCAATTTATAAAACAGATTCTCCTTGCTTAGAATACCAAGAAACTGAGGATTGCAAACAGGATAAGTGCCGCCATTACGACACAGGCAATCTTGTATATGAATCGGAAGAAGCCCGGGAAGCATACGATGGCTACCGCAGCCCATACGGGTGATACACCTCGTGTATAGAGATAGCTGAAACCTAATGCTGCTACTACGGCTAACAGTATCATACCTATCCA
>JAZSNU010000012.1:0-19833 GCA_045536565.1 Clostridia bacterium
TATTTTTTTATTTTTTATCTCATTTTTAAATTCCAGTAACTTATCCATATATTTATTTCTACCTCCGCCTCATTATATTACATATGTATGCAATTTGCAATATTTCAAATATTTTTTTACATTATTTTTACACACCTATACTATAAAAAAATAGAGATTGGTATTACCCAATCTCTATTTTTTACATAGTAAAACAACTCTTTGCAATCTCTTTTGTAGCAAATGTAAGCACATAAGTCAGCCCGGTTGCTGAATAAAGCGAATGATTTTGAACACACACCCATCCTTTTTGAAACATATGCTTTAAAACAAGTTCTTTTTTCTCCACATCATAAACATTAATGCATATAACCGAATTTTTCTGTGCTCGTTTATCCAATTCTTCACGAAGTTCTTGCATTGTTTTATACACAAATATCATCTCCTTAATAAATTATTATTAAATATTTCAAATTAATTTAAACAAATTGTATCATATTTGCTATGTTTACTCAACCATATAATATAAAAAGAGAAAAAAATATCGCATATATAAATATGCGATACTTTAACTTCTAAATATAATTATTTTCCGTTAACTGTTTCTTTAAGAGCTTTTCCAGCTTTGAATACAGGTGCTTTAGAAGCAGGTATTTTTATTTCTTCTCTAGTTAAAGGATTTCTTCCTTTTCTAGCTGCTCTTTGTCTTACTTCGAAAGTTCCAAATCCAACTAATTGAACTTTTTCACCTTTCTTTAATGCGCCTTCAACAGATGCTACGAATGCATCCAATGCAGCTTCAGCAGCTTTTTTTGTTAATTTGCTTTCTTCAGCGATTTTTGCGATTAATTCTCCTTTATTCATCTTAATTTACCTCCTATTTTTTAAGATTACACTTATGTTATACTTTATTTGTTGAATATTGTCAACACTTTTTTTAAAGTTTTTTTAACTTTTTTACAATTTTACATATTTTGTTTCCATAAGGAAGTTCCATAATTTCATCATCACTCAACGCACCTAAATTTGCTATACATATTACATATGTAAGAACAGCGATAACTATACTTAGTAGTGTAGCAACAGAATTTGATTTTGTTATGTAATGTATAAGATAATAACCTAAAATTGTAACAACTGCCATTACACATGATGCCATAAATGGTTTTCCAAGTATATTTTTTTTATCATATTTTGTATTTAATGTCGAATATAGACAAGTTGTTGATACTACAACTGCTATTAATTGATATATTAATGTTGTTATTGGTACTACGACTTCACCAAAAAACGGTACAAATATTACATTCAAAAAATATTTTACCACAGCACCTATGGCCAAAGATATTCCAGGTATATATAACTTACCTAGTCCATGGAGTGAGCCATAAGCCGTTTGTGCAAGAACTGAAAATATAACTACAAATGCTTCTATTCTAAGCAAGTATGCACCTTCACTTGCATTTGGAAATAGCATTTGTATTATTGGCCCTGCAAGTATTGAAAGCCCTACTGCACAAGGAAATGCTATTATGGACGATATTTTCATCGAGTAATTTATTTTTGATATCGCCTCTTTTTTCTTTCCTCTTGTTATAGCGCTTGTAACAACTGGTACTAACGAAGTTGAAAAAGCAACATTCAGCGCAAGTGGTACTGATGTTAGTATGTCAACTTTTCCAAGTATTATACCAAACTTTTCATTTGCTTGTTCTATTGTATAACCAAATTTTTGTAACCCTTCCATTACAGTTACTAAGTCTATCATACCCGCTAGCGTTACTACTATACTACCAAAAGAAATCGGAATAACATAATGAATTATCTTTTTAACAATTTGTCTTCTTCCCTCTTGCTGAACTTCTGCCCCATTTTTAATATTTTCTTTTATATCACTTCTACTTCTTCTGTAATATATAAATAGATAGACAAGGGCCACCAAGGTCGACACAGCTGTTGCTGCCGTTGAGCCAGCTGCCATTATCTCTGGCGATTTTGTAACTAACATCATTACAAATACGATGGATAATATACTGTTTACTATTTGTTCTATTATTTGTGCAACACTATGTGCAATCATATTTTCCATTCCAACAAAGTATCCTCTAAATACGGATGCAATTGATACAAAAAGTACTGCTGGTGATAATACCATTAAAGTATATCTTACACCTGGATTAGAAAGTATATTTGTTGCAACAAAATTTGATGAGAAAAATAATAGTAATGCAAAAAATATTCCTACTGCCGTAAAAACAGTAAGTGCTGTTTTAAATACTTTATGCGCTCCTCTATTATCTCCCACCGCTAATTTTTCTGAAACTAATTTTGAAATAGTATTCGGTATACCCATAGTTGCTACTGCAAGTATAAACGAATACACTTTATACCCTGCACCATAATAGCTGTTACCAATATCACTAAATCCTTCTACATTAGTAAGTATTATTCTATAAATAAACCCAAATATTTTAATTAGTATTTGAGATATCATTATAACTAAGACACCTTTCATAAAGGTTTGTTTTTTAATAGCCAAAATTACACCACCTAATTATATATAATTCAATTAAATAAATTATATGCCAAAGGAAAAAATATTTCAATATTTTTTAGCTTTTAAATTATATCTTCTTTACACTTTACTCTTTTGAATGTATAATATTTATGGTGAATTAAATGAAAGAATACATATCAAATAGCGAACTAGAAACAGAAAAAATAGCATATGAATTTGCAGAAACATTAGATAACAATAGTATAGTTGTTTTAAATGGAGATTTAGGTGCAGGTAAAACAAAATTTGTATATGGACTTGCTAAATATTTTAATATTTCAAATTTAGTTTGTAGTCCTACTTTTACAATCGTAAATGAATATCCTGTAAATTCAAATAAAGTATCAAACATATATCACTTTGATGTATATAGATTAACTGGAAGTGATGATTTTATAGATTCAATTGGAACAGAATATTTTGAAAAAGGCTTATGCATAATTGAGTGGGGAAAAATTATAGAAGATATACTTCCTCAAAATACAGTATATGTTAATATAGAACATGTAGAAAGCAAAGATAATGTTAGAAAAATAACAATATATGAAAAAGGAGATGTGAAAATCTAATGAACATTTTAGCAATAGATACTTCAACAAAAAAAGCAAATGTTTGTATAAAGAGAGAAACAGAAATATTTAATAAAAGTATAGATAATGAAATTACACATTCTGAAAAATTACTTCCACTAATTGATGAATCTTTAAAGGAGGCTAATTTAAAATTATCAGATATGAATTGTTTAGCTTGCTGTATTGGGCCAGGCTCATTTACTGGTATAAGAATTGGAATTGCAACGATAAAAGCTTTTGCGAAAGTATTAGATGTTCCTATTTATGCAATTCCTAGTCTAGATGTAGTTGCATACTCACATATAGATGAAGAATCTGATTATGTTTTATCTATTATGGATGCAAAAAATAGTCGTATATACTATTGCTTATACAAAGTAAATGAATACTCTATTTTAGAGCCAATAGTGGATTATTCAAACGATGTTATAGATGCTGCATTAGAAAAGGTAATTGCTGCTTTATCAAACAAAAATCATTCTACTCTATCTTCAATCACAATTATTGGAGATTGTGCAAATAACTATAAAGAATTATTTGAAGAAAAACTTACTGCTATATTTAGTAACATCACAACATATAACGAAACAATTTCAGCAGATGCTCTTATCGAGGCAACTCAAACTTGTGTTGATAATGATTTAAATAGTTATAAAAAAGATTATTTAACATTAGATGCTTTATATGTAAGACCATCACAAGCAGAAAGGGCAAAAAACAATGAATTATAACATAGAAAAAGCGACAATAAACGATTTAGATGAATTATTTAACATGCAAAAAAATTTAGAACATCTTTTAATATCATATAACTCTTTAAAAGAAGATTTAAACAGTAACAATAAAACATATTATATTGCAAAAGATAACAATAATATAATTGGATTTGTTGGACTTTGTTTACTTGTTGATAATATCGATATAGATTATATATTAGTAAAAGATGAATTTAAAAGAAAACATATAGCTTCTTCTCTTTTAGAATATGCACTTGAATACTGTAAATCAAAGAATATAACAAAGGTATTTTTAGAAGTTAGAGAAAGTAATATTCCTGCAATAAAATTATATGAGAAATTTAATTTTAAAAACATATCTATAAGAAAAAACTACTATCCAGATAATAAAGAAGATGCATTAATTTATATGCTAAAAATATAGCGAAGATATTTTATATATCCTCGCTATATTTATTATTCTTTTATTAAACCAAGTTCAGTATACTCATCAATTACTTTATCTATTGCTTCTTCAATATATGTAAGCACCTCGGTATTAGATAAAAGTTCCATTGAATCAATTTCTTGCTCATTTTCAACATCTTCTAATGTGTTTTCTTCTATTTTTTCAATAGTTTCTTCTGTAAATTCTAAATAATACGATATTTGCTCAATTAATCTATATATTTCTTGATATTCAAATTCTTCCATTTTCGGATCATCAATATTCATATCATCAAATTTTTTCAAATTAATTTTATATAGATTAAATATATATGGATTTATTTTACCATAATCACTATACATCATTTTTTTAAAATCGTCATAAGGAATATAATCATCAATATCCCTTAATAATATTTGTTGTTTATCTTCTGTTATTGATATAACATGATTTGGTATATAATCTCTAAACCAAATATCATCTGATATTAAATGGCACAAATATCCTTGTATAAAAGGCTCATTTAATCTATTTTTATACTTTTTTAAGAATTTATCTATATCAGGAACTTCCCTTTCGGAATCATTTATAACTATTTTCTTTAAAAAATGTGATATATATCTAGACTGATTTGTTAATTTACTTAAATCAGGGGCAAGATTACCAATTAAAAATTCCTTTCTATCTGAATTGTTTAACTTTTGTGCTACTTTTTTACCTATACATAAATGCATAACTGCTGATCCCATATTACCACCTCAAAACGATAATAACATAGAAAAACAAATATTGCAATATTAAGTAATTAATATTTTTATAATATTCAATACTAATTGCTAAAAAAAGAACTGGGATTTCCCAGTTCTTTTTTCAGCCTGTATATGAGTCCAAAAATGGTCTTAATTCTGCCTTCGTGTTTCCTTTCATTCTTAATTTTCTTAAAGCCTTAGCCTCGATTTGTCTTACTCTCTCACGAGTAACGCCTATTTTTTCGCCTATTTCTTCAAGAGTTCTTGTTCTACCATCTTCTAAACCAAATCTTAATGATATAACATTCTGTTCTTTTTGGGTTAATGTTTCTGGTAATATTCTATCCATAACTCTTTTTAGTTCTATTCTACCAGTAACAACTTCTTCAATAGTTTCACCATCATCAGGTAATATTTCATCAAGAGTTGCATCTTCACTATCACCGATTGGCTGAGAAAACGACACGGGTTCCAAAAGGATTTTTTCCAATTCCATCACTTTTTCTTCTGTAAATCCTAATGCATCTGCTATTTCTCGTGTAGTTGGTGCATATCCTTTTATTTTTTCATGCTCTCTTCTAAACCTGTTGTATTTAACAAGATCCTCTGTTACATGCACCGGAATTCTAATTGTTCTTGCGTTATCTGCAATACTTCTTCCTACTGCTTGTCTTATCCACCAAGTTGCATATGTGCTAAACTTGTTACCAAGCGACGGATCGAACTTATCAACGGCTTTCATTAGACCCAAATTTCCTTCCTGAACAAGATCTAAAAATGGTAATCCTTTATTAGCATATCTCTTAGCTATAGCAACTACAAGCCGTAGATTCTTTTCTATAAACTCTCTTTTTGCATTTTCATCTCCTGCTTTAATTCTCTCAAAGTATTTTATTTCTTCTTCAGGTGTACACACTTCTTCTTTTAAAGATGATAAATAAATTTTTACATTATCCATAGATATTGTATTTTCGTCACCAATATTAAACTCGTTATCTTTATTTCTATTTCCAAAATACATTAATATCGTTCCTTTCTTATAAATTATTATAGAATCTCATATACTAACTTTTTATATTATACCATATTTATGTAAATTAGTCAAACGAAAATTCGATTTGTTACCCGATTTATATTTCTTGTTTGTTACAGATATATTACAATACAGTTTTAACTTTGTTTTTTATTAATATTTGTTGAATATTTTTAGATTTTATTATATATTTTCTATGAGAGTTTATATATAAATATATCTTCTCAAAATATTAAATTTAGAGGTAACATATGAGAAAAATTAAAGAGTTAAAATACACAGATTTAAATAACGAATGTCCACTTAATGCATTCAAATTTAAAACAACTAATGACTTAGAAACATATAATGGAATTATCGGTCAAGAAAGAGCATTAGAAGCAGTAAAAACTGCTATGCAAATATATCAAAGAGGCTTTAATCTTTATGTTTGCGGAAATGTTGGTATGGGTAAAACTGCTTATGTATTATCAGTTGTTAACAAACTTGCAAAAAAACAAGAAATCCCAAACGACCTTTGTTATATATATAATTTTGATAATCCAAATGAGCCACTTGCATTATCCCTTCCTGCTGGACAAGGAAGAATACTTAAAGAAGATATGAATAAATTTATCTCTTCTATTCGCGCTGAACTTACAAAATCTTTTGCTTCTTCTGATATTGAAAAAGAAAAGAAAGTAATAGTAAGCCAATACGAAGAAAAGAAAAATGAAATAATGAGAAAATTTGATGAATATACTACATCAGAAGGATTTAAAATAAAAACTACTGAAACAGGTATATACTTCTCACCTATATATAACGGAAATGTATTAAATGAAGAACAATTTAATAGTTTAGACGATTCTATTAAAAAAACTTTTGAAGAAAAATCACCCAAAATACAAGCCGAAACGATGGAAGTAATGAAAAAAATAGAATGTTTAGATAAAGAATGTACTATTAAGGTTTCTGAATGGCAAGCAAACTTCACTACATACATTGTTTCAAAAAACATTAATAATTTAAAACTTAAACATAAGGATAATTTAAAAATACAAAACTTTTTCTTTAATGTTCAGAATGATATAGTAAAAAATATTGAACATTTTAAACCAAAGGCTACAACTCCTAATATGGTTCCTATGCCTAACCAAATTCGCTTAGAACAAAGGCCATGGGAAAAATATAGAGTTAATTTACTTGTTAATAACGAAAATTTAAAACAAGCGCCTGTAATTGTTTGCACTAACCCTAGTTATTATGATTTATTTGGTAAATTAGAATATGAAAATCAAATGGGAAGTTTAAAAACAGATCATACAATGCTTAAACCAGGTCTGCTTCATAAAGCAAATGGTGGTTACCTTTTAATAAATGCAAGAGATTTAATGTGCAATATGACTTTATGGGAAGCCTTTAAACGAGTTCTAAGAAACTGTGAACTAACAATTGACAGTTCGAGAGATATGGCAGCAGGAAATACTATTATTAGTTTAAAGCCTGAACTTATTCCTTTAAACTTACAAGTGGTTCTTATTGGTAGTGAATCTATCTATATGCAGCTTTCAAATATGGATTCTGATTTCAAAAAACTATTTAAAATGAAAGCAGACTTTGATGATACTATTCCAAGAAATGCAAATAATGTTCAAAGAACTGCCGAATATGTTGCATTCGTAGTAAAGAAAGATAACTTATTACCTTTCAAAAAAGAAGCTGTAAAAGAAATTGTTGAATACAGTTCAAGATGTGCCGGTGATAAGAGAAAACTCACTGCTATGCAAGTTGATCTTACCGACATTATTATAGAAAGTTCATTTGTTGCAGATAAAAATGGTAAAAAATTAGTAGATTCTGAACATGTAAAAACAGCTATTAAGGATAGATTAACTCGTTATTCTAAATATGATGATAATTTAAAAGAAATGATTAAATCAGGCTCTATTCTCTTAAAAACAGATGGTGAAGATGTTGGTAGAATAAACGGCTTAACGATAATAAATACAGGAGATGCTAGCTTTGGTAAACCAGTTTTAATTACGGCTAACACTTACCTAGGTTCTTCTGGGGTTATAAACATTGAAAGAGAAGTTTCAATGAGTGGTACTACTCATTCAAAAGGTGTATACATTTTAGCAAGTTATATTGGAGAAAAATTTGCACAAAACATTCCACTTAGCCTAACCGCAAGTCTATGCTTTGAACAGTTATATAACGGTGTTGATGGTGATAGTGCTTCTTCTACTGAATTATATGCTATTTTATCTTCCCTTTCAGAAGTTCCTATAAAACAAGGTATAGCAGTAACAGGTTCAGTTAACCAAAAAGGTGAAATTCAGCCTATTGGTGGCGTAACAGAAAAAATTGAAGGTTTCTTTGAAATATGTAAATATCAAGGTTTAACAGGAAACCAAGGTGTTATTATTCCTTATCAAAATGTAGACAATCTTGCTTTAAACGAAGAAGTTGTAGCCGCTGTAAAAGATGGTATGTTCCATATCTATCCTGTTTCAACTATCGATGAAGGAATAGAAATATTAACTGGTGTAAAAGCAGGTAAATATCTAGAAGATAAAGAAATGTATGAAAAAAATAGCATAAATTATTTAACTTATGAAAAACTAAAACATTATGCTGAAAAATACAGAGAATATTGTAAATAATATAAAAGCAATGCAAAACGCATTGCTTTTCTCTATTCCATTTGTTTTTCTAATAGTGATGCAGCAAGTTTTATAACTTGTATATCATTATCTTTTATATTAACTTTATCCTCTTTTGAAAATGCTACAATACTTCCTATAACATCGCCCTCATCAATTATTGGTACTATAATTTGACATGCATATTTATTTTTATCATCATTTTTAAATAATGATATTATTGGTTCGGTTTTGCTAGACCAAACTATTCTTTCATTTAAAATATCCACTACTTCTTCACTCAAATCTTTTCTAAGATATTCTTTTTTAGATTTTCCAGCAGATGATATAACATAGCTATTTGTTGTTATACATACATTTAATTCTACTTGATTTGCGAGTACTTCTACATATTGTTCTGCAAGTTTTGCTAAATTATCCATAGGCTCATATTTTTCAAGCATAATCACTCCATTATCTTGTACATATATTTCAAGCATATCTCCCTCTTTTATTTTTAAATTTTTCCTTATTTCCTTAGGAAGTACTATTCTTCCTAAATCATCAATTCTTCTTACTATACCAGTAGCTCTCATTTTTTCCCTCCAATATTATTACAAGTATAGTATTGGTATTTTTTTACTTTTTATACAATATAAAAAGCAAGATATTAAATTTATCTTGCTTTTAGTATATATAATTTTATTTTGCTGTCGTCCTTCTAACTGGTGCTACTAGAACATCAATAGTTTCTTTTAATTTGTTAATAAGTGCTGTTTTTATAGTAACTTGTACATCTTTATTTTTATCTGCTATTATACTAGATAATTTCTTTAAATTTTTCTTATCAAATTTAAGCAGTTTTTTGTTATTTTCATATCTTGAATTTACAATACTTATAAAGTTATACATATCATAGTTTGTTATTTTTAACAATCTATCATATAAAAGTTCCATATCATATTTTTCAAATATAGCAACATTGCTAAACTCTGATACTACCTCTTTATAGAATAAATCTACATCATCAATAAGTTTTTTAAACAAATCTGCAACTTTATCTTTTTCAAGATTTTCGGAATATTGCAATTTAGCATCTCTACAATCTTCTGCAAACTTCCTTATTATTTCATCAGTACTGTCTAATCCTTCGTATTCATCATCTGTAACAATTACATCAGTTTGCTTTGTAAGTGCTATTTTAAAGCCTAATAAAAACCTATTAGAAAGTTCATCAATAGTCATTGCATCTATTAATTTCAAATCATGTAATTGCTTGTATACTCCAAATAGTCTTGTATATTCTGAACTTGGAACTTCTCCTGCTTTTACACTATCTAACACTTTGGTTGCTGTTATCTCAAAATCAATATCAGACATTTTCCAATAGCTTCCATCAATTATTTTTAAATACAATGGATCATTTTTTCTTTCCTTTTTATTTAAAGCTTTCTTCATATCCTCTTTAAATTGTTTTTCATCAAACATTCTTGTTCTTACATACATTTCAACAAATTTAAAGAATCTATATTCTTCTTTACAATTTAAGAAATATCTTGTATCGAATTCTCTTAAATAATACTGGCTAGAATCACTCATTATATTTGAAGTAAATAGTATTGATTTATATTCTTCGTTTGATTTTACACTACTAAATTTAGCCTTAACAACATTTCCTACCTTTATTTCAAATGATATTGCTATTGTAAATATAAGGATAGTTTTAAGCATATCATTTGATACATTAGGATATTCTCTTGTAACATTATCATATATTCTTTCAAAATCATTTAAAGCATGTTTTAATACTCTTAGATTTCTTGTATTAGTTTTATTAAATGTATTAATTATGGTTGCTATTTCCATTTTTAAGAATTTCTCAAATAACTTGTTATAATCATAACGCATAATCATACCACTTAATATGTATGAATACTCAGGAACATATTCAAAACATTCACCAACTAATTTTTCTTTTATTCTCTCATATGCATTTGCTCTATCAAAAATACTTTCAACCTTTTCTTCCAACTTATTTGCAACTGGTTCTTCAAGGGTATCTACTAATTCTGTTTTCTTACCTTTACCTTCTTTTTCAAGCATTAATGTTGCAATTAAAGTTTTCATTTCAATATTATTATTTTTAAATTTAATAGCAAGTTCTTTTTCATTACATATTAATATAGTTTTTATTCCATCATGCTCAACAAAGTTATTTATATATCCTAATATATCTATTATATCAATATTGGCTCTTTCTAAGTCATCAAAGCAAAGTATTTTATCGTCAGTAGTAAACATTTTAGCAAAATCTATTTTACCACCATCTACTTGCATTGTTCCATATAAATTTGCTATATCAACACCAGTTTTTACATACTCTGGTATAACATTACCATCTGTATTTTCAGCAAACTTCTTTAATGTTTTAGTTAAAACTGGATTTGTTTCTAAGAATATTTTCTTGCTTATTTCTTCTATACTATTTATACCATACAAAGAAATGTATATTGTTTTATATGTTTTCCCCGCTTTGTTTTTTATGACTTCTAATCTTTTCCTTAGTTTATTATTCCAAAAATGAGTCTTTCCACTTCCCCATTCTCCATTAATCATTATTGCATAATCAGTATATGGTTTTCTAACATATTCTTCTATGCTTTCAATTAATTCTTTCATAAACTGCACCCCTTAAATTACCTTTTCCTACATTATATACTTAACTTTAATTTTTAGCAAGTACTATCATAATTTATTTGCAAATAGAAAAAGTACCTTTAAATAATTTATTTAAAGATACTTTTTAACAAAGTCAATTAATACTCATATGAAAGATCATTCCATTTTCCGTCAAAATATTTGTAAGTATATTTTTTTAGTTTTAGAGATGATTTTTGGAAAAATTTATTGTATTTTACATGATAATATATCGGCCTTCCATTCATTGACAACTCAATAAATGGCGTATGATTTACTTCTTGGTACAAATCAAAAGCAATAGGAAGTATTTGGTAACCATCCCCACCATATAAACCATATAGGCCATCATTTTTTACAACAAACACATCAAGATTTTTAAGATACTCTATATAATCATATTTTACTGGTAAGACTTCGTTACCATCTGATGTAAACACTCCAAATTTTAAGTTTATTTTTGTCATAACAAATTCATGATTTTTTCCAAAAAGCTTTAAATCATCATATATAGGTTTTATAAGGCACTCACCATCAATATCATAAATACCTTTCTTTCCTTTTTTAGTTACACTAAATGTACAATTGCTATCATTAATAGTAATTCCATCAAATTTTATTGGAAGAATAATATCACCATATTGATTATAAATTCCTTTTACTTCCCTTATCGTGTCCTTAGTTTTAATATACTTGGTAAGTAAAATATAATCGTACTCTGTCATCAATTCTACCTTTACAAATGGACCGAAAACTTTTTGCTTGTCATCAAAAAAGATATAGAAATTATCATTGTCATTACATATGATATAATATTCTTCATGTATTTCCCATCCAACAACATTTTCTATACAAAATAGTTTTTTTCCATCTTCTAGTGCAAATCCTTCAACAGTACATTTTTTGTCGACAACTATATTTCCTATTGTGTGCGTGTCTGTTTCTATTCTGCCAATAACTGATTTATCATACGGCTGCACATTGTCATAAATATAATCTGTATACCATACTCCTTCCACATTAATTCTATACTTTTTTTCTGCCTTAAAATTACTCATTTCGCTACCTCCTTAAATTTAACTTGGTTTTATTTTATCAATAACTATATTATATCATATTATGTAAATTTGTGCAACAAAAAGAAGTATATTAACTATACTCCTTCTATCAATCTATATTTTAAACCTGTTCTTCTAATATTTTCGTGTGTATTATCTACCATATAGTTTAATACCTTTCTGCTTCCCACAAATATTAGCATTTCTTTTGCTCTTGTCATAGCAGTATATATAAGGTTACGATTAAATAGTTTTTCATAACATACATAAAGTGGTATTATAACTGCTTTAAATTCACTTCCTTGGCTTTTATGTACTGTAACAGCATATGCATGCTCTAATTCATCTAACATATCGCTATCGTATTTAATTTGTTTTCCATCATCGAATTTAACAACTATTTCTTTTTGAATATTGTCTATACTTTGTATTATTCCAATGTCACCGTTATATACCCCTTTGTATGTTATACCATCTACATCATAAGATATATCATAGTTGTTCTTTATTTGCATTACTTTATCGCCTTCTCTAAACGTTCTATCCCCTGCTTTTCTTGAAGTTATTCCGTCTCTTTCCGGATTTAATATTTCTTGTATTTCCCTGTTTAAACTATATGTACCTACATCCGTTTTCTTGATTGGAGATATAACTTGTACATCTTCAACAATATTATATTCAGCATAGTTTTCAAGTCTATATGTAAGAAGCGATAATAATTCACTCTTTGTATCCTCTATTGTATTTGTTTCTATAAAATACATATCAGTATCTTTGTTTTTAAATTCTAAATATTCTCCATTTTTTACTCTATGTGCATTTAATACTATATCGCTTTCTGCACTTTGTCTATATATTTCGTTTAATTCTACTACATCTACTACTTTCGAATCAATTATATCCTTAAGAACACTTCCTGGACCAACCGATGGTAATTGATAACTATCTCCTACCAGTATAAGTTTTGTATGAGCTTTTATAGCCTTTATTAAATTATTCATAAGTATTGTGTCTACCATTGATACCTCATCTATTATAACAACATCATGTGGTATTGTTTCTGGCATGTAATTTATTATGCTATCTATATCATTATCATTTATCTTAGTTATTTCTAAAAGTCTATGTAATGTTTTTGCTTGTTTACCTGTTGTTTCAGTAATTCTTTTTGCTGCTCTTCCCGTTGGTGCACATAGCACATAAGATTTTTTCTCTCCCTCTAATATATCAATTATACATTTTATAATTGTAGTTTTACCTGTTCCTGGTCCACCAGTTATAACAGAAACATGACTGTTTAAGCATGTTGTTATTGCCTTTTTTTGTGTATCAGACAAGATTAAATTCTGTTTTTGACTAGCTATTTCTATTTGCTTTTCATATTTTTTCTTACCTGGCATTTCTTTTATTCTTGTAGTTATATATTCTGCTATGTTTTTTTCTGCTACATGCATACTTTTCCTGTATACATATTCATTATCTTCTCTTGTATCTATAACTATATTAGAATTCATTTTAAGTTTAATTAATATATCATCTATATATTCTTTTTCTACACCTAAAACTTTGCATGTGTATTCTATTAATGTGTTTTTTTCTATACATGTGTGACCCGCAAGCATAATCTCATTTAAAGAATACATTACACCTGCTTTTAATCTTGCCTCGTTTGTGCTATCTATATTAAGATTTTTACCAAGTTCATCAACAACCTTAAAACTAATTGATGCCACAAATTCAAGAAGTGAATATGGATTTTCTTTTATTATATCTATTGCACCTATTCCAAGTGTATCATATATTTTACTTGATATAGTAATAGATACGCCAAAACCTGCTAAGAAACTTGTTAAGTTCCATCTTTCCCACTCGTTATTTACATATTCACAAATGGCTAATGCTTTTTCCTCTGTTATACCTTTTACTCTTGTAAGCTCATATGGTTTGTTTTTGATTACATCAAATACATCTTGGCCAAAAACATCCACTATTTTTTCAGCTGTTTTTACTCCTACACCTTTTACCTCTGATTTTGCAATATATTCTATTAATGCATCTGTATCCTTTGGCATAATTTTGGTTATAGATTTAAATGCAAGTTGTTCGCCATAGCTTTTATGATAAGTTATATCACCCTCTACTTCTACTGTATCCCCTTTTTCTATATTGCATGTTTCTCCTACGGCAGTTATATATCCGTCATCTTCTGAATCTAAAACAAATACAGTATAACCATTTTTTTCATTTCTATATATAATTGTAGAAACCTTACCTTCTACTTTCATACTACCTCCGTTATATTATTCTAATGTAACATTTAATTCTACTGGATGATGGTCGCTATACTTAAAATCGTTTGAAACAGTTTTTACACTATTTAATTTAACATTAGGACTAAGAATATATCCATCTATTACATAAAGCTGAGTATTTGTATCTTCTACTTTATATGATTTATTAAGTAATCTGCTTGTTGGATTTTCATCATCTACTGCATATTTAAATCCTTCTGGAAGATAATCTTCTGGTATTTCTTTTGCAGAAAAATGACTATCATCTAGTACTGGATATTTAGACTTATCTACCACTGGGAATGTGTGATTAAAATCCCCACCTGCTATTACATAGTTTCCTTTTTCATATTCATCTATCATTATCTCTTTAAGTTTGTTTAATTGTTTTTCTCTTGAACTGCCATTATCATATGCCTCTAAATGTAGATTAATTATTACAAGCTGATTCTCAGATTTTTCTATATCAATTCTTTGTAACATCAGACATCTTTTAAACATAACCATACTCATTGGGAAATTATATGCACTATCAAAAGCAATTCTTTCTGTTTCTCCTTGATATTTATTTAATATCATCATACCTGAATGAACATATCCAACAGGATTTGTTAAAGGATATGGTATGTACAAACATTTATGATAAGTTGCATATGTTGCTGTTCCACCGAAACATGCTTTTAATTCTTCATATTGATTTATCTTGTATGATCTTTTTGCTTTATAGTCTACTTCTTGGAATAAATATATATCAGCATTTTTTTCTTTTATATATCTTTTTACTCCATATAAATTGTTTTGTACATTTGCATTAGTTTCTGGCATTATACCTTGTCCACCATCCATAAAAAAGTCTTGTGAACTATCTAGTGACAAATATCCTATATTGTATGTAACAATATTTAGTGTTGCTCCTTTTTGTAATTTATATATTGATTCTCCGTCAGATTTTAATTTTTCTACATCATCTGGACAATACTCAGTTACAAACAACACTAAAAAACCTATTACCAATAACGATAATATAGTTATCAACACTATTAACAATATTTTCCATATTTTACTATTCATACTTATTCCCCTTTATTTTTATATATTATATCACCAATTATATAAATATGGAATGTTAAATAGGATAAAATATAACAAATTATTTATACTATTTCTTATGTAAGTAATATACCCACCAGAATAAACCGGTGGGTATATGTTTTTTGCATAGATGTTAATCACCATCTACACAGTTACAATCTGTACACTGACTGCACTGACCGCCAGAAGTCTGACCAGAAATACAATCACTTACCATGTACATTCCATTTGAAGCATAAATGAACATTTTTATTCTCCTTTCTTATTATTATAGTATATATTCATCGCATAAATACGAAGAACATCAGGTAAACATTCCTTATACAAATTACAATAAGGCGAAACATGTAAAAATGTTTTATATGATGCATATGTTTGCAGAGGACATGCTCCTGCACAACTATGTCTCCAAATACATTTGCTGCATTCCTCAATATCACAAGCAGATGTTTTGGATATTTCAGAAAAAATGTTATCAATATCAGTAATTACATCTTTTAACTCTGTAATATTTGATTTTGTACATTCAAGTCCTAAACTACACGAACCTATTGATCCATCCTGACCTATTGAAAAGAAATTTTTGCCTGCTGCACACGCTCTTCTTACAGGTTTTGAAAAGGTTACATCACCAAATTGAAAAGCCCAACCCAAGTTTCCTTTACATAGTTCATCTTTCATGATTTTAAAACATTGTTTTAATATTTTAATACAATATTTCTCATCTTCAAGAATAGCTGGTTTTCCAGTTTGAGTATCTCTTTCAAAAGAAAATCTAAAGAATATCTTTTTATTTATCATAAACTTAGTAAGTTCTGGAAGACCTTCTAAATTTTCTTTTGTAACTGTAACCATAATAGATGGTTTTATACCATGATTAATGAGATTATCAATTCCATTCATTGCTGATTTATAACTTCCACTGCCATCGCGTCTTATTCTATTTTTATCGTGATATCGTTCAATACCATCAATAGAAACACCAACTGACATATTTTGATCCGCAATATATTTTGCTATTTCCGGTGTTATTAAAGTTCCGTTTGTAGGTATTACATATCTAACTTGTATATCCCCTTTATTTTTGGCACAATACTCAACTATTTCTTTTATTAAATCAAATCGCATTAATGGCTCTCCACCAACTAACATTAAGCATAGTTTTGGAAAATTATTTTTACGACATGATTCTAACATTTTATCAATGGACTCATACACAATGCAATTTGGCATATTAGATTTTGTTTTGTGAATATAACAATATTTGCATCTAAGATTACAATCGTTTGTTATATGTAACCAACATGTAAGTTCTTTTTGCCAAGCATCATTAGTAGGTGAAATTTTATCAGCTATTAACATATGTTTTTCTACAAGTGACTCAACAATAATATTTGCCATTTTTTCATCTTCTTTATTAAAATTAGCATTTTTTATTGCCTCTTTAATATTACAATTACCATCAAATAGTTTTAAAAAATCAACTACTTTTTTACCAACTGTTAATACTCCTCCGTATCCTACCGGATTATATAATAAAAATACATCTTCATCATATTTATTTTCCTCTTTGGATAAAATACGATCAATCAACAGTTCCTTTGGTAGTTTAAGTACCATTTTTTCATCTAGCTTCATATTTATTCCTCCATATCATATTAATTATTTTACTCACTTAATTTATTTGAACCAAGTTATACTAAATATTTCTCAGAAATTATATCATGTTTACATAATTTTGTCAATTACACAACAATAATTTGTTTTTTTCTACAAAATTTGTTATACTAATTATGTTATGGAAAAAGAAAGATATTTACATTTAAACAAATATTTAAAAGAAAAATTTGGTGAAAGAGTTTTAAAAATATGTGTTGATGCAGGTTTTACTTGTCCTAATAGAGATGGAAACAAATCAAAATTAGGTTGTATCTTTTGTTCTGAAAAAGGTTCAGGGGAGCATTTAAAAAACTTACTATCTATCTCAGAACAAGTAAAAAAACATCTTGAAAGTTATAGAGGTCAAAGAGCAAATAAATTTATTGTATATTTTCAGAACTTTTCTAATACTTATGATACACCAGATAATTTAAAAGAAAAATATGATGCTGCATTAATAGATGATAGAATTGTTGGTATAGCTGTTGCAACTCGCCCAGATTGTATAACAGAAGATATTGCAAAACTATTAAAAAGCTATACTAATAAATATTATGTATTTGTAGAACTTGGACTTCAAACTTCAAACGAAGAAATAGGAAAAAAGATAAATAGATGTTATACCAATGAATATTTTACTTATGCTACAAACTTGCTTAACAAATATAACATAGATGTTGTTGCTCATATGATGTGTGGGCTTCCAGGTGAAACATATGAGGATATACAAAATACAGTCAATTTTTTAAATAGTCATAACATATCTGGTCTTAAAATACATTCTACATATGTAGTGAAAAATACTGCACTTGCTGATATGTATTATACAAAAAAATATACTCCTATTTCACTTGAATATTACTTAGATTGTTTAGAATATATTATATCAAATATTAGGCCTGATGTTGTAATTCATAGAATTTCAGGTGATGCTCCAAAAGAACTACTTATTTCGCCTGATTGGAATCTTCATAAAAAATGGGTTTTAAATGGATTAGATAAAATACTTAGAGAAAAAGATATTTACCAAGGAATGAATTATATAGATGAAAAACAAAAAACATATTAATGTTAGTTATATTAACACTAATATGTTTTTACTATATATCTGTATATAATCTATTTATAAACTATACTTTACTGTATCATATTTCGTAGTTCCATAAACCTAATTTACCATTTATTTCTATTGGATTTTCAAATACTTCCACACCTTCAATTTGCCAAGCATACTCTTCGTTAAACACACTCTTAGCATACACATCTTTATTTTCTTCAAGACACATATTTTTAAATTCTTCATCACATTTGATGCAATCAACAATATTCACTTTACCTAATATTTTACCTTGTGGCAATTTATCTGGTAAATATTTTTTAAGCCTAATTATTGCTTCTTTATCTACACCTTTGCCAGCATGTATTAATAACGAACCTCTATAATTTGTTTTCCAACTTCTAAATTCAAACCTTTTGTATCCACCCATTATTAAGCTTGCCCATGGTTGTTTTATTGTTAGAGCTTTCATGTATTCCTCCTAATTATATATATATCGAATTATGTATAATTTTTTTCATTAAACTTACTACCTATTAAAATTTCTTTCTTATGTTTTTTTCTATTATACCACAAGAAATTACTAACACTGCTACTTGCGATAGTACAATTACAGCTAACATTGTTTCTGTTAGTATAACATTATACAAATGAAGTACTAATATTAGGATAAAAGACAAAAGTAGCATAATTATACCTAATTTTATCCATACTTTCCCACAATATTTATTTGCTTCTTTCCATACTTTCTCATTTTCCATAGATTTTCTTGTTCTATATCCAACAAACCAATTTATCTTTTTAGGTGGATATTTAAACATAAAAAATCCAACTACCATTATCAATAACGGTATAAGATATACCATATATATTGTATCCATATTATTCCCCCTTAGATACTACTATAAATATAATTATATCACAAATCTACTTAAATATATATATTAAACTATATTGTTTTATACCTTCGGGTTATGAGTTGACATAACTCCACTTTTGAAATTTTAAGAAAAGTTAAGTTTTTATTGGTATTTCAGTACTTTTAGAGTTTTACGTTTTTGGAACATTTGTGTGATTTTTGGAATTTTGGGGAGAATTTTTCACCAAAATCTCCCCAAGAAAAAATGGTAAAAATTGGAGGTAAAATTTATGAAAAACAAATTATCAAATAATGAATTAAATGATTTATTATCAGATTGGATTATTTTTAGAGATGAGGAATTAGCCAGATTAACAAAAGAGGATAAAAAACATCTTTTGCACTTTGATGAACTTGAGGACAAGCTATTAAAAAGCTT
>JAZSNU010000019.1:0-45584 GCA_045536565.1 Clostridia bacterium
CAAATATAAAAGAACCTATCCATAATGAATAGGTTCTTTCTATTTGTCCACCTGCACATTTATTTTTCGCAAGCAGGGTTGCGAATAACATTTGAAACATGATACAAATTGTATCACTAATATTATATATATAATACATTATATTATTTATAAAAGTCAATAGTTAATATATGTTTACTTAAATATTTCACCAATCTTAACTTTATTTCCTCTGATATATTCACCAACAAGCATTCTTTTAGAATTCTTTGGTTTTATATCATATAAATTTACATAGCCATCTTTGCAACGAATAGACATAATGTTCTTTTTGTCATTTAGATAAACTATTTGACCAATTTCGTAATAATTTGCTATATCTACATCCTCTATTTGTTCTATTTCTTCCTCAGTAACATATTCTGCTCCGTATACTTTGTATGTTCTATCTTCGTCTATCATACACCAGCTAGTTGGCATAGGGCTTAATCCTCTTACTAAGTTCACAATCTCTTTACCTGTTTTTTTAAAGTCTATCTTCATTGTTTCTTTATCTATCATTGGTGCTATTGTATATTCACCTTGTTGTTTTTCCCTAGGAAGATTACCATCTAGTTCAATAAGTTTTTCTAATGTTTTCTTTAATGTCACACTACCTAATATTGCCATTTTATCATGTATTGTTCCGTATGTATCATCTTTTTCAATAGGTAATTCAGTTTTGTATATCATATCACCAGTATCCATGCCCTTATCCATATACATAGTTGTAATACCTGTTTCCTCTTCTCCATTAATAATCGCCCATTGGATAGGAGCTGCCCCTCTATATTTTGGAAGAAGTGAGCCATGTACATTAATACAGCCATACTTTGGAAGATTCAATATTTCTTCTGGAAGTATCTTGCCATAAGCCACAACTATTATTAGATTAGGATTTATTTCATTTAATATATCCATTACTTCTTGGTTATTTTTTACTTTTTCAGGTTGATATACTGGTATATTATTCTCTTGTGCATATTCCTTTACAGGTGGAGGTGTAAGTTTCATGCCTCTTCCTGATGGTCTATCTGGCTGACAGAATACACCTACTACATTATATTTATTTTCGATTAGTTCTTCCAAAGATTTCTTAGCAAATTCAGGTGTTCCCATAAATACTATTTTTAAATCTTCTTTTTTCATATATTTCCTCCTATGCTAATTATTATTTTCTTTTACTCTTTTTGTTGTTCTTCTTTTTATTTTTTTCAGCATCTTTTTTGCTTTCTTCTTTTGCTTTTGCTATTTCTTCATCAGTTGCAGTATACAAATCATAGGCTTTATCTAAGAAAAGCACTCCGTCTAAATGGTCTATTTCATGACATAGAACAATAGCTTCTAGTTCTTTTGCCTTAACAGATACTTCTTGTCCTTCTAAATCATATGCTTTTACATGTAAATTAGCAGGTCTATCTACCATACCAAACACATTAGGAGAGCTTAAACATCCTTCCTCTCCTGATTGCTTACCGCTAGATTTAGTAATGACTGGATTTATCATTACCTTTGGACCTTCTCCTACATCATAAACTATTATTCTCTTTAATATTCCTACCTGTGGTGCAGCTAGTCCTACTCCATCATTTTTATACATAGTATCTAGCATGTCCAATACTAATTCCCTTATTTTATTATCTATGCTATCTACTTCTTTTGATCTTTTTCTAAGCAATTCATCTTTATCATTTCGTATATTTCTAATTGCCATATTTAATTCCCCCTATCCAATATATGTTGGATTTCTTGTTATACTAACTTTAATCTTTTTCCCTTTTATTTTATCATATTTTTCCAAATTTTCATATACTAATTTAAGTAATTTGTCTGAAACATTAAGTTTTAATAATAGATGTACTCTGTATTTGTTATTTATTTTCTGTATAAAAGGCATCTTTGGTGAATATATAGTATACAACTTGTCCTTGTTATTATCATTAAATACATTATATAACTTGGTACTTTCTTTCATTACATCTTGTTTAAATTCACTTGTAAGTTCAATAAGTAGCATATCTGAGAAAGGTGGGTACTTAAACATTTCCCTATATTCTATTTCCTTGTTATAGAAATCAATATAGCTGTTGTTTTTTACACAGTCAAGTACATAAGACTCTGTATCATATGCTTGAAGAATAACTCTACCTTTTTTACTTCCTCTTCCGGCTCTTCCTGATACTTGAAGTAGGTTTTGAAAAGCCCTCTGTGTCATTAAAAAGTCGTTTCCTGCAAATGTGCTATCTACATTTATAACGCCAACAAGAGTAACATTTTCTATGTCATGACCTTTACTTATCATTTGAGTTCCGACAAGAATATCTGCTTTTCCCTCTTTAAACTCATCAAGTAATTTTTCATGCATTCCTCTTTTTATAGTTGTATCCATATCCATTCTAAGAACTTTTGCCTCAGGAAACATTTCAGCTAACATTTCCTCTATATTTTGTGTACCTGAACTTCCTAGTCTTAGTTTATCAGAGCCGCATTTTGGACATTCGTTAACATTTTTATGTACAAACGAACAATAATGACATAATAGTAAATTAGATTTCTTATGGTATGTTAGATTAACATCACAATTTATACATTTTAATATGCAGCCACATTCCTGACATGTAACATACGAAGAATATCCTCTACGGTTTATAAACAGGAAGGTTTGCTCATGCCTTTTTAAATTTTCTGCTATTTCTTCTTTTAGTCTTGCACTAAACACTTTATTGCCTAAAACTATTTCTTCTTTCATATCAACTACATGTATATCAGGATTTTGTATTTCTTTTGGCCTTTTTGTGAGTTCATATAAATCTATCTTGCCGCTTTCTGCCCTATACATAGTACTTACATCTGGTGTAGCAGAACCTAGCATTAGACATGCACTATGCATATTTGCCAAATATTCTGCTACTTCTCTTGTAATATATTTAGGTGTTGTTTGAGAAGAATAGCTTGCATCATGTTCCTCATCTATAATTATAAGTCCTAGATTATCAAATGGTACAAATAATGCTGACCTTGGACCTACTACTATTTGTACTTTCTTGTCTAGTATTTTCTTCCATTCTTTTTTTCTTTCAGAAATTGTCATTTTACTATGAATAACTGACACTATATCTCCAAACCTGGAAATAAAACGCTGTTTTGTTTGATGTGTTAGAGCAATCTCAGGAACAAGAACAATAGCTTGTCTTCCTAAACTTAAACATTTCTCTATAACTTGAAGATATACTTCTGTTTTGCCACTACCTGTTACCCCATATAGCAAGGATTCATTGTATATGTTTTCTTCTAGTTTTTTTGAGACACTATCTATAACATATTGTTGTTCATCTGTTGCTATTAGTTTTTGAGTTGGTATATAGTCTGTTTCTTTTTCATCTTCTTTTGGCATATCATATATTTCAATATAGCCATTTTTTTCTGCTGTTTTAACTACTGCTCTTGATATTCCAAGTCCGTTTATTATGTCTGGTAAAGAGGTATTGTCATAATCAATTAAAAACCTTAACAACTTAATTTGCTTAGGACTTGATATTTTTTCATACTCTATATCTTCTAAAATTTCCTCATGCGATTTTAGAAGCTTTACCATTTTTATCATTTTACCATTTAAATCTTTATTTTTATCTATTCCATGAGTCCCCGGTGGAAGCATGAGTTTTAGAGCATCATATACATTGCAAAAATACATTTTAGATATCCATTTACCTAGTTTTAATCTTTTACTATCTAAATAACTTTCAGTATCTAAAACCTCAACTATGCTTTTTAACTTTCTTCCGGTGTTTGCAGTTTCATTTTCTAACTTTACTACTATGCCTTCAATCTCTCTACCTTTACCACCACCAAAATTAACACTTACTCTCATACCTATTTTAAGTATATTTTCCATTTCTTTTGGCACCAGATAATCATATACTCTATTTAATTTTTTAACTGACATATCAATTAAAACCTTCGCTACCATTATTACCCCCGTTTAGAAAAAAAGGAACTAGCAAAAGGCTAATCCCTATCTTTTTGTAACCATTCTTTATATTTTTCAATTATCATATTGGATATTTCTTCTGTTGATAGATTTGTAGAATCAATTACTAAATCATAGTTGCTATCATCTAGTATGTCTATTCCATACTCTTTTTTGTATCTATCTTTTTCATAATTTTGTCTTTTAATAATTGCAATCTTAGCCTCATCTGTTGTGCTGTATTTATCTTCTATATTTCTATTTCTAGAATCTAATACCAGTCTTTTAGCCGCTGTTTCTAAATCTACTTTTATAAATACTTTAAATGCATTTTTTTCAAAGAACCAAGCAAGTCTAGAATCTACAATCAGATTATCATGATTTTTTAAATATTCTTGCATTGCACTATCTATTGCTTTATCTATTTCTGGATTTTCTTCTATGAATGCATTAAAAGTTGCAATGTCCATGTTGTGTGTTCTGGCAAGCTCTCTAAAACGCTGACTTACAAAATAAGTGCCCATACCTAGTTTTTTTGCTATTCTGCTTACAACAATAGATTTTCCACCAGCAATATTTCCGGTAATTGCAATTATTTGTTTCTTATCCATACATCTTACTCCTTGACAATTGAAACCTTTCCTTCTTCCATTTCAGTTGCTGCTTTATCAACAGCGTCTTTAATATCAGGATCTCCTTCTTCTAATCTGTTCTTAGATATTTGTCTTGCTCTTTTTGCTACTGCAAGAGCTACTTCATATCTACTATCTCCTTTGTCTATTAATTCACTTACATTTGGTTTTGATAACATAAATTCCTCCTAAATTAATATTTATTACTAATATATATTATCACAAGATACTGCCTTATGCAAGAATTAACAAGTATATTTTGGATATATATTTATCAAATTATACAATAAAAGAAAAATAGCAAAGATATATAATCTCTGCTATTTACATGTTTTACTACTCTTCGCTTTCCATTATTAGTTTTAATCTCCATCTTCATATTTGAATTGACTGAACAGAACGCTGAATTTTATCTGATAATTCCGCATCTGTCATTTTATGTTCTAACACTTTTTTCTCTGCTTCATGTTTTGCTGTTTTCCCGTAATATTTTTTCTTTCCTTATTAAGTAAACAAGATTTACATAAAAATGCAAATCTTGTTTTTAAAATCGTTATGTTATAATAAATTTTGTATTATCATATACTATTTCATCTAATAATTCACAACTTGAATATTTATCTATTCCTCCATTAGATAATTTATATAGTATATGTTCAAAAATATTATTAACAACATTTGAAAGTTCTCTTGCACCCGTTCCCATCTTTATAGTTTTTTCTGCTATTAAATTAAGTAAATTATCACTATATCTTAATTCAATACCATTTTTTGATAAAACATTTTCATACTTTTTAAGTGCAGATAGTTTGGAAGTTTTAAGTATTCCTACAAGTATTTCTGCTGTTATATCATTTAGTTCAACAATAGTATCTATTCTACCTATAAACTCTTGTGTCATACCATAGTTTGAAATATCTTGCTTAGTATATTTCCCTATATCAGAATATTTCTTCTCATTAGTCACAGATGAAAAACCGATTTTTTTACCATTTGAATTCATCTTTTTTATCTCATCCATTTTAGAGAATGCACCCATAAAAAAGACTTTTAGGTTAGATGTATCAAAATCAACTTCCTTACATGTAACCGGATTTCTAATTTTAAGTTTTGTACCTTCGACTATTTTAAGGAGACTATTTAACACCCCTTGTCCGCTTATGTCTCTTCCTACAATTTCTCCTGCTGTTGCTTTTTTGTCTATTTCGTCAATTATTAGCATACCTCGGCTTGCTAAATCAATGTCTCCATTTGCATTTTCTATCAGGTTATATATCATTGTTTCTACATCTTCACCGACATACCCTGCTTCTGTATACGAATTTGCATCCTCAATAGTATATGGAATACCTAAAAGTTTTGCTATTTGAATCATTGTTTCTGTTTTACCGGTACCTGTTTTGCCAATAACAAGAACATTAGACTTTAAATCGTCAGATAAATTACTTCTGTATATAGATACTAAGATTTTACGAACTGCTTCATCTTGACCTATAATATATTTTTTTACTTCCTCTTCCAACTCCTCCAAGCTAGGCATTTTAAATGCTTTTTGTTCCTTTTCTTCGCCGGCTTCTTTATTATCGTTTTTAGATTTTGAAAGTATATCTTGTTTATACATTTCGTATATAGGATTATAATTATTCTTTCTTTTTTCAAGAGCAGTATGTGCATTTTCATAATCATAATCTGATTTTTTCATTATCATGTCTTCTTCGGTATCTGCTAATTCTTCGATACAAAAGCAACATAAATCTAGTAGCTTATCTGGCAAAATAAAAGGATCTTCCATGTTTTGAATACCAACTGGTGCTTCGATACCGCATCTTTGACATTTTGCGGTAACTATGTTGTCTTTATAAATATTATTACCCATATCAATACCTCCTAAATTTTTATTTGGCTTAATTTGTTTTGATAGAGTATATCATAAAATCACTTGTTTTTCAACGATATTAAACAACAATAAAGGCTATATTCTCATATAGCCCTATAATTTTATTTTTTATTCATAATCTGTTTTAGATTAAACTATTGTTAGCTATTATATTTCCCACTTAGTTGTTATTCCACATGGAAGTACATAATTACTATCTTTCATTTTAATTCCAATTTCATCTGTTATTACTTTTGATGTTTTTAACATATCTTTTCTTTTTTGTTCTAATATCATTGTAAGTAGGTTTGAAATAATTGTTCCTGATAAACCTCCTGTATATGTATTTATAGCAAACATAATTGGGTTATTAGATAATAGCTCTACACATAAATCAACTAATTCATAAAGATTCTTTTCAATACTCCAAACCTCTCCATTTGCACCCCTACCATAACTAGGAGGATCCATAATTATAATATCATATTTATTCCCTCTTCTTATTTCTCTTTTAACAAATTTTATTACATCATCTACTATAAATCTAACTGGTTTATCTTTAAGTCCTGATGAAACAATATTTTCTTTTGCCCATGCAATCATGCCTTTTGAAGAATCAACATGACAAACGCTTGCACCTGCATAACTACATGCAACTGTTGCTCCACCTGTATATGCAAATAGGTTTAATACCTTTATTTCTTCTTTTCTTTTTGTTTTCTCGCTTTGTATTTTTTCTATCATATTATCCCAGTTAACTGCATGTTCTGGAAAAAGACCAGTATGTTTAAATCCCATTGGTTTTATATTAAATGTTAATTCTTTATACTTAATTTGCCAGTCTTTATTTAAGCCTTTTAGCATTTCCCAATGTCCGCCACCAGTATTGCTCCTTATATACCTTGCATTTGCTTTTTTCCATAATTCTGGTTTTGTTTTTTTCTGCCATATTACTTGCGGGTCAGGTCTAATTAATAAATATTCTCCCCATTTTTCTAGTTTTTCGCCAGAGGCCATATCTAAAAGTTCATAATCTTTAAAATCTTTTGAATATTGCATAATAAATTCTCCCTTTTCATAAAATTCTTATAGGTGTCAAAATGAATATATATTCTTTTTATATAAATAAAAAAAATAAATTTATACAAAATATATTACTATTTTTTATGATAACTATTTTATCATATTTTCTTGTATTTTCAAATACTAACTTTAAAATAATGTCAGATATTATTGAAGTCTTTATTAATATATTACTCCCTTCTTTATTTCCTTATATATTGCTTAGTAACATACTTAGCAATTCTGGATGTTTTGAACTGATTGCTACTTCAAAACTTAATGTACTTATCCAAAAAATATTTAAAACAAGCAGCTATGGCGCCTCGGCAATAATATTTGGCTTTTTATTTGGTTATCCAAATGGAGCAAAGTATGTAAATGATTTATATAGTAAAAAGAAGATTAGTTATAAAGAGGGTGAATATTTATTACTGTTTGTAAATAATGCAAGTCCCACATTTATATTATCTAGTGTAGGAATAGGTATGTTTAAAAATATACGAATAGGTATTTTATTATTATTAATACACATTATCTCCTCTGTTATAATAGGCATATTATATAGTTGCAAATATAAATTATATTGTAAATTAAAAAAAGAAAATGTACATATAGATAATAACTATAATAATTGTGTTAATACTCTAAATTTATCATTTAATACGATATATGAGTCAATCTCAAAATCACTTATAACAATGGGTATAATATTTGGTTTTATGACTATATTCATACTACTACATAATTACCTAATAACATTAATTAATATAAACAAAACTGTATCTATTTGTTTATTACCTTTTATGGAAATATCAAGTGGATTAAAACAAATATCCTACTTAAATATAGATCTAAATATACTTTTAACATTAACATCATTGTTTTTAGGATTTAGTTCTTTATCGATAATATTACAACTTTTTTCTTGTATCTATACAAGTAACTTTAAATTAAAAATATTGATAAAAGGAAAATTGTTACATGGTATATTATCTTGTATTATTACATATATTTTAGTAAATATTCCAATAGTATATCAATATATTAATACATCAAAAACAGTAAATAATACTATTGATAAAACTTTTAATGCTAATACTTTATATACAAATCACATATTCATATCTTTGCTTATATTTTTAGTACTATCTTTTTTTACATACATCTTTGTTATATTAAAAAGAAAACGACTAACTAACTGTTAATCGTTTTAAAAGGGGGATAATGTTTTAATATGAGGTTATGTATATATTATGTTTAAATTTTTTCTAATTATACATTTTAGGAGGTGTTTTTATGGAAAACAAACCATTTTTTGATCCATACAACTTTAACAATAATATGATGCAAAATGCAAATCAGCAAATTCCAAATGATGATAATTCTTTTATGCCTAACATGGGAATTGATCCTACAATGTTTTACCAACAACAATTTTGGTATTATAGTTATTTAACAAAAATGTTAGAATACAAAATAAAATTAAAAGAATATGAAAATATGAATAAACAAAAGAATTAATTAAATATGTTAAAAAGATGTGATTAAAATTTAACCACATCTTTAATTTACTATTCTACTTTAAGAAAATCATTAATACTCTTTTCAAATGTTTCATCTGTTGTAAAGTCAAAAGTTGCTATATTTTCTTTTTCAAGTGCTCTTGCCACTTTTTTTGCTTTATCTAGAAGAGTACTATTATCTTTCATTTCAAGTTTGTTTACTATCATCAGTCCATTTATTTCTGTTAAAAGCTTTATTAAATCTAATTTTTCGTCACTACTCATAAGAACCTCCACTATATATATTAATATTATTTGCATAAAATTTACTACACAACTATTATACCACACTAGTTTACATAAGTCAATCTAACTGCATACCAAAAATATTATCATCCTTAAATTTAATATCATCTTTTTCGGATAACGGTGGAACCTCTACATTATAACTACTTTCTACACTAGAAATGTTTGATTGCAACTCTTTAATAAAATCACTTTCTTCTTTTCCTTGCGTTATTCCAACTTCTGCAAAATACTCATTCATTTGTTTAGAAGTAGTTCTGCCTAGTTTATCTATAAATCCTAAGAAAAAAGCGGTTTCTTCATTTCTTGTTGGTATATTTGTATAATTATCTATTTCTTTTCTAGTTAGCATATTACCATCATAAAATTTATCTAATCCGTGTTCCTCTCCAAATTCATTAAGTTCAAGTAAGGATTTTAAAGCAGCAGAATGACAGTCACATCTTTTATCTTCGTAGTCATAGGCTTTCTCTTCTATTGCCCTAGAACGCTTTCCTTTGTTTAATTTAGAAAACCAAGCAGATTCAATACGAATATTTCTATATGCCACAAATGTTTTAATTCTATCAACTGTTCTTAACATTATTTTATAGTCTGGTGAATTTATATCTATACCCGCTTCCTCATCCCATTTAAGCCTTAATTCTTTTTCTCTTTTTATATACTTTAAAAATAACTTGATTTTATCTTCCATAATACATAACCTCTAAATATATAACAAAAAGCCTAATACAAAACAAATTAACTGCTTTATATCTAGGCTTTTAAATTACATTGCTCTTTCAACTTTTCCTGATTTTAAACATCTAGCACAAACCTTTACACTTTTAACTGTTCCGTTATCATTAACTCTTACAGATTGTAAATTAGATTTTACTGTTCTAGAAGTTTTTCTATTAGAGTGACTAACATTGTTTCCAAAAGTTAATCCTTTTTCACAAACTTCACATTTTGCCATGCCTTATAGCACCTCCTTAAATATATAAGTCAAAACATTACTTACATATTGTAACACATAATTTCAAAATAATCAATAGTTAAATTCTAATTATTGCTCCTAATGCCTGATTACATAGATAATTTTCTGTATTTACTTCTCTATTATATCCACCACTAATTACTATTGTATCACCAGAAGCTAATTTACCTTCTTCTTTTAATATGTTAATTCCCTTTGTTATTATTTCATCAAAATCATATACATCTGGTACATGAACTGCATGTACTCCCCATTCTAATGAGAATTGTCTATATGTTTTTTCACTTGCTGTTATAACATATATAGGACAAGCTGGTCTAAATCCAGATAAAATTGACGGCGTTTTACCATTTTCAGAAACAAGTATTACAGCTTTTGCTCCTGAGAACATTGCTGAACTACATACTGAGAAATTTACTCTTCTTTTATAATGAGTTAATTCATCTTCACCTGGAAGCGCATTGTCTTCTGCTTCAATATATGGAGTAAACATTTCTATATTTCTCTTTTTAAATCTGTTCCAGTATTTTATAGAGCCCTCAATAGTAGTAGCAATTTCATCCATCATTTTTATACATTCAACTGGATAATCTCCCATTGCAGTTTCACCAGATAGCATTATAGCACTACTTGAATCGTAGATAGCATTAGCTACATCGGATACTTCTGCTCTTGTAGGTCTAGGGCTTGAAATCATGCTCTCTAACATTTGTGTTGCCGTTATAACTGGTTTTCCTGCTTTATATGCTCTTTTAATCATTTCTTTTTGATTAATTGGAATTGTTTCAAGTGGCATTTCAACACCCATATCTCCACGAGCCACCATTATTCCATCTGATTCTATTAATATTTCATCAAAGTTTTCTATTCCTTCTTGATTTTCTATTTTAGATATTACCTTTATTTTTTCTCCACCAAGACTTTTTAAGTATTCTTTTATTTCTCTTACATCATCTGCTTTTCTTACAAATGATGCTGCTATATAGTCTACATCATTTTCTACACCAAATTTAATATCCGCTTTATCTTGCTCTGTAATTGCAGGAAGAGATAATTTTACTCCTGGAAGATTAACACCCCTTCTAGATTTAATATTTGCAGAATTTAATATTTTACAAATTATATCATTTTTAATAATTCTTTCTACTACTAAATCAACTGCTCCATCATTTAAAAGAATATGTTCACCTTGCTTTACATCATTAACTATATTTTCATATGTAACATGAACTAAATCCTTAGTCCCTTCACATTTGTCAGTAGTTAAAGTTATATATTCACCTTCTACAAGAGACACTTCACCATCTTTAAAATCTCCAAGTCTTATCTCTGGTCCTTTTGTATCTAGCATTATGGCTACATCTGTCTTTCTTTCCTTATTTATTTTCTTTATTCTATTAATTTTTGCTAAATGTTCTTCATGACTTCCATGCGAAAAATTCATTCTAACAACATTCATTCCTGCATCAATTAATTTTATAAGCATTTCCTCACTTTCACTTGCTGGTCCTATTGTTGCAACTATTTTAGTTTTTCTCATATTTTTTCCTCCTATTGTTTATATTTATTATACATATTATACTACTAAATATACTATAACAACTAGAAACTTTTTTCAATACCAATAGAAAAAAGATTTCACAAATCTAACATTTATATTTAATATACTCTGTCCTATTTAACAAGTACAAACACACATACATAAAATAGTTATATATATACATATTGGAGGGATAGTTATGAGTAATTCTTGTTTTGCTATTTTAATAAGGCAGAGAGCATGTCAAAATGGAGTACCTGTAACAACCGATAAAGTTATTAGTAATATTAATGAGGCAGAAAATGTGAGTTTAAATTTTGGATATACTGTAAGTCTATCTACTTTTGGCTCAGATGATATATTAGTTACATTTACAAATGTCGCTTTAAATCTTACGCTACGATTTTCAATATCTAATCCTGGAATTGGCGTATTTGACCTTCCAATAGATGGTGGTACATTTAGAGTTGTAATTATATCACAAGAGGTCTGTTGTAATACATCGTCGGTATGTAATTGTTCTTGTTGTAATAATAACAATACATCTAATAGCGGTTGGTTTTAGTGGAGGTGTATTATGGATAATTTTAATGTTAACTTAACTATTAAAGATATATGCTGTAATAACTGCTGTAAATGTGTTAATGAAAAAACAATAACAATTACAGACAGTTCTACTATTATTTCACTCCAAGATGGTTTTTCGTTTAGGATTATATCTGTTTCAAATAACAGGGTAATTTTTGAAATTAGAAAAGGGTTTTTAAGATTTATTAGGTTTGGTTATATAAATATTACTACTAATATTTGCCTTCCTTGCTCAGAATGTTGCCATGAACATATTCTTATTGTAACAATAAATAGCATAGTTTCAAATTAAACTATGCTATTTGCTTTCTATACTTTTTCGATTAAACTAAGTTCCTTATTGTTAAATACAATATCATATAACTTAGGTATTATATCTAAATTTATTTTCTTTTCTATCATATAGTTGTTAAGTGATTCTATAATCTTAATCCCTTCAACTGTTTTACCATCTAATTTTTCTACCGCTTGTTCTAGTGTATATCCTTGTCCTAAAAGTTTGCCACATGAAAAGTTTCTGCTTTTTTCGCTCATACAAGTAAGTATTAAATCACCTACACCGGCATATGTGTATACTGTTTTATGAGTTCCACCAAGAGAAGCTATTATTTTCATAATATCTTTTATTCCTCTTGTAAGGTAAGCAGCCTTTGTTGAGTCTGCTGCACCTAATCCATGCAAAATACCAGAACCTATTGCAACTGCATTTTTTACAGCTCCACAAATTTGAACACCTACATCATCTTTACTTTTATCTATACAAATATTATCATTTTTTAATAATTCATATATACTTTCTACTGCTTCGTTATTTTTCCCAGCTAAGACAAATGATATAGGGCTATTTGTTGCTATCTCAATTGCAAATGAAGGACCAGATAATGCACATACTTTATCTGTATTTAAAGCATTGGCAAATATCTCAGTTGTAGTTTCAAAAGTCGTCATATCCATGCCTTTTGTTGTACTACAAATATACTGTCCGTTATATATATCTTTTAACTCTTCTGCTACACTTCTTGCTGCAACAAAAGGTAAACAATTTATGATAATTGTTGCATCATCTATTGCCTCTTTTAAATCAGATGTTATTTCTATTTCATCATTTATTTTTATTCCAGGAAGAAGCTTATCATTTGCGCGAGTCGTTTTTACTAATTCTTTTTCCTCTTCAAATTTAGTCCACATTGATAAGCTTACTTCTTTTGTTTCTGATATTACTTTTGCAAGTGCTAATCCTAGTGCGCCAGTTCCTAATATCGTTACTTTCATAAATTCTCCTTTATACTTTATCAGTTTCTTTTATATCAAGCTTTATGCTTAATTCTTCTAATTGTTTATCATCAACAGTTCCAGGAGCTTCTGTCATTTGACAAGATGCGTTTTTATCCTTAGGGAAAGCTATTGTATCTCTTATAGAATCTAAGCCTAACATAAGCATTATTAATCTATCAAATCCATATGCTAATCCCCCATGTGGTGGAACACCATATTTAAATGCATTTAATAAGAATCCAAATCTTTCTTGTGCTTCCTCAGCTGTAAATCCTAATGTTTCAAATACTTTTTGTTGAAGCTCTCTTGAATGTATTCTTATACTTCCTCCACCTAGCTCTGTTCCATTTAATATAATATCATACGCTTTTGCTCTAACTTTACCAGGATCTGTATCCATAAGCTCTATGTCTTCATCTTTTGGAGCTGTAAATGGGTGGTGAACTGCATAATATCTTTTATCTTCTTCATCATACTCGAACATTGGGAAATCTGTAACCCATAAGAAGTTATATTCTTTATTATCTATCATGTTTAGTCTTTTTGCCATTTCACATCTTAATGCTCCAAGAGAAGCAAATACAACATCGTTTTTATCAGCAACAAATAATACTAAGTCACCTTCTTTTGCGTCCATTCTCTCAATAACTTTATTTATTTGTTCTTCACTCATAAATCTTAATATATTTGATTTATATTCGCCATTTTCTATTGCAAATGAAGCTAAACCTTTTGCTTTATATACTTTTACAAAGTCAATTAATTCATCAACTTGTTTTCTTGTATATCCTGCCGCACCTGGTACAGATATTGCTCTTACTGAACCACCCTTTGCAATTGTATCTGCAAATACTTTAAAGTCGCATCCAGCAAATATATCAGATAAATCTTTAAGTTCCATTCCAAATCTTAAATCTGGCTTATCAGAACCAAATCTTTCCATAGCTTCTGAATATGGCATTCTTAAAAATGGTATTTGAATATCTACATCTAATACTTTTTTGAATAATTCTTTAAGATATCTTTCTTGTATATCCATTACATCATCTTCATCTACAAAAGATAATTCCATATCTATTTGTGTAAATTCAGGTTGTCTATCCGCTCTTAAATCCTCATCTCTAAAACATCTTGCAATTTGAATATATCTATCATATCCAGAAAGCATTAATAGTTGTTTAAATATTTGTGGTGATTGAGGAAGTGCATAAAAACATCCTGGGTTTACTCTACTTGGTACTAAATAATCTCTTGCGCCTTCTGGCGTACTCTTAGTAAGCATAGGTGTGTCTACTTCTATAAATCCTTCATTATCAAAAAAGTTTCTAGTAATGTTAGATATTTTACTTTTTAACATTAAGTTTCTTTGCATATCTGGTCTTCTTAAATCTAAATATCTATATTTCATTCTAGTTTGTTCTGCAACATTACTATTTTCTTCTATTGCAAAAGGAAGTACATCACATTCAGATAATACTCTTATACTTTTTGCAATTATTTCAATATTTCCTGTTTTTAATTTGCTATTTATTGTTGCATCAGATCTTTTTACAACTTCACCTTCTATTGAAAGTACAAACTCATTTTTTATATGACTTGCTTTTTCAAAATCTTCTCCAACATTTTTTGCATCTATAACTACTTGTACAATACCAGTTCTATCTCTTAAATCAACAAATATTATACTTCCCATATCTCTTCTTACTGCAACCCATCCCATTGCAGTTACATTTTTACCTACATAAGTTTCGTCAAATTCTGCACATCTTGCTGTTCTTTTTTGTCCTGTGATTAATTCTGACATTTAAATCCCTCCATTTGTTCTAATACTCGTAAATTATATCATTAACTCTTAAATCTTGCAACTATATACGGCTTGTAATTTAAATATATTACTGATTTTATGGGAAAATAAAGTGCTTGCACATATCAAGCACTTTATTTTATTATTTTTTTACTTCATAACTATCTTTTTCTATATCATATATGTATTTTATAACTGTAACATTTTCTTTGGTATCAGTTATGCTTTTTTTAGAAATTATAATTTCAATCTTTGTATCATTATCTATGTAGTCATATGTATAATCTATTTCAATCTTTTCATTATCTGTTATATTACTTGCATAATCGAACATATCTTGATATATGCGATACATTTCACTATTCATGGCTTGTATTTGAGTTGTTTCTAAATTAACCTTTGGAAGCCTTACCTTGAATTTTAGATTATATAAGCCAGATGATACTTCTTTTTCGGTATTCATGTATTCAGTTACTAAATTAGATTTTGGAACTGAAAGTTCTTGGTTACTTCCTTCATCTACACCAACTATATTGTTAATATTTTCATCTTTTAATATTGCCGACATAAGTGCCAGTATAACAAGAGTTGAGCATAATACAATACATGCTACCCCAATAAATATACTAAATTTAACCTCTTTATTCATTAACCTCTTCCCTTCTTCTTTTGATTTTATGTACAATATTCTTTTTTATCTCCACTATTTCGTGTTTTGCGCCTTTACTTGAATACATTATGCCACATATAACAGAGGTAAATGGTATTGTAAATAGCAGTCCTAAACTTCCTACTAGTGCTTGCATAATTTCAATTATTATTGCCTCTTTATTAAACAAATTAATCATAGATGTATTGTATGCTACTATAAGGACAATGCTAGACAATGAACTACCTACATAAGCCAAAACCAATGTGTTTGTCATCGTTGCAATTATGTCTTGTCCTATTGTTATTCCAGATTTAAATATTTCTTTAAAATTTGGTTCTTTCATTTTATTTGCTATTTCTCTTAAAGACGATGCAATATCAATTGATATATCCATAATCGCCCCTATCGCTCCAATTATAATTGAGGCAAATACAATAGCTTTTAAATCAATTGGATTTTCTATATTGAGAAGCACCATAAACATCGACTCTTCACTAGTATATCCAGATATATGAATTATACTATCCATTATAACTAATATAACAATTGAAAGAAATATTCCTGCAATACAACCTAATGCTGTTGCTATACTCTTTTTATCTATTCCATAAACAATTATAATTGTTGTTAAAATTATATATATACAGGTCATTATACAAAACAAATATATATTATATCCTGCAAGTATAGATGGAACAAATACAATAAATATAGAACATACATTAAATGCTAATGCAAGTATTGTATTTAATCCTTTCTTTTTTCCAAATACTATAAGAAGAGATAGAAATATAACGCCTAAAAATATAACTGGATTAATTCTTGCTCTATCAATATACTTCCATATACTTCCGCTTTCTGTTTGACCTACTTCTATTACAAGAATTTTATCTCCTTCTTTTAATTCTACCGCATTTTCGGCATTTGGATAGCTAATAATTTGTTCTGATTGTATAATTTCACCTTTATTCTCTTTGCCTAATAACTTTGCTTCAAACCTAATCGTTACATCCTTAGCATCATCTGTTAGTCCTACAAGCGAATTTTCTTCTGTAATTGATAATATCTTGGTAACTTTTGCTTTTGTATATGTATCCTCCATACTTGCGACTTTATTAGTATTTTTTGATATAACTTTATTACCAATAAATATATATAACACTGCTAAAATAATTGTAACTACATATATAATTCTTTTTTTATTCATATATATCAACTACTTTCTAAAATTAAATACTAATTTATATATCGGTCCTAATTTAGAAAATTTTTCTTCATATTCTGTAACAATATTAGGAATATCTTCTTTATGCAAATCAAGTGATATATATTCCATATTTACCTTATTTTTATTTAAATTCATTATTGAGTATTCAAATAGTTTTCTATTATCAGTTTTAAATTCAATATTACCTTCATCATTTAATATTTGGTTATATACATTCAAGAAACTATCTGATGTAAGTCTTCTTTTTTCATGTTTATTCTTTGGCCATGGATCACTAAAATTAAGGTATATCTTATCTACTTCATTTTCTTCAAAAACTTCACAAAGCTGTTTTGCATCTGTGCTAAGAAGCATTAAATTATCTAATTTAATATTTTGTTCTTCTTCAAATCTTTCTAATTTTTTTATAGCAAGCGCTAAAACAGGTTTGCATACCTCTATACCTATATACAATGTATCTTCATTCTGCTTGGCTAAATTAGATATAAATGTACCTTTACCCATCCCAATTTCTATATGCAATTCTTTATATTGACCTTTTTTCCATGTTCCTTTATTTTCTTTTGGATTTTCTATATATTTTTCTGAATTATTTAATATTTCATCTTGATTTTTAACATATCTTTGTCTCATTTTAATTCCCTTCTATTTTAACTATATGATATTTTGGATTAAGCAGACAATTAAATTAATAGCAATAACAATAGGTGCTATTTTTATAATCATTCTGTAATCAATCTTAACATCATTTTTTTGCATATCTGCTGTTTTTTTCTCTTTTTTAGCTAATACTTCATTATATTTATCTTCTTTTTTAGTGATTTCATATAGATGCAACTTAACATCTAAAAACGAAAACGACATGCTTTGTGTATATCTATACTTCTTAGTTGTATAATTACACATATACATTCCAATTGCAACAATAATTGATATCGTTAATATATCTATTATTACAGGTAATAAATTGAGTGTAAGGGTTAATATTCTGCCGTGTAATTCCATTTCAAGTAACAAATTTCCTGATAGCATAAATATGTATGCTACATATGCAATGGTTGGTATATAGAAATATGGAACCCATCCAGCAAGAAGTATTAATAGTAATATAACTAGTCTTTCCTTTAACACAGATAATATTGATGTCTTAGGAAAGGATATTATCTCGTCCGTCATTTTAAAATCTGACGATGAAACTATTAAAACAACGAGTATGCTCAATATAATTCCCATTATGCTTAATACCTTTGTTTTTGTTATAACATGCTCTTTTAAAAACTTGCCCAATTCTTTTTTGCTATTTATTTTTTCTTTATCTTTTTTATGCTCAGCTTTTTGGGTTTTATTTGTTTTCTCCATTTAAATCCACCACCAATTCAAAATCTATTTGATGAAGTTTATCATCTGCTCTTACTACTTGTACCATAACTTTTGTTCCTATATCATATACTTTATTTGTTCTTTCACCTATTAATCTCATGTTTTTCTCATCATGAATATAATAATCATCTGCTAAACTTGCAAGAGTTACTAAACCTTCAACTGTATTTTCAAGTTTTACATACATGCCAAACTTAGTTATACCTGATACCATGCCTTCATATATGTCACCTAAATGTTTTTTCATATATTTAGCTTTATATACATCATCAAATTCTCTTTCAATTTCTGTTGCATTTTTTTCTCTCTCCGTGCTTGTTATAGAATATTCTTTTGCGTCTTTATATAATTTATTAAGTATTTTATCTTCTACCATATATCCACTATTTATATATTCAGATATTACTCTATGAATAAACAAATCTGGATATCTTCTTATTGGAGAAGTAAAGTGACAGTAGTATTTAAAAGCAAGGCCAAAGTGTCCTAAACATGCTTCGTTATACTTTGCAAGTTTTAACGAACGAAGTACTAACGAAGATACTACTACCTGTTTCTTTTTATCACCTGTTTTTTCTGCTTCAGCCACAACATCTGCAATAGCCTTAGGATGTACTTTGTTATTAATTCCCTTTATAGCCATTCCCATATTAGCTAGAACTTCATTTAACTCTTTTAATTTATCAATGTCTGGTTCTTCATGTATTCTATAAATAAAAGGTGCCTCTAAATGATAAAATGTTTCTGCTACTACTTTGTTTGCTGCAAGCATAAATTCTTCGATTATATTATTTGAAAATCCTACTTCGTATGGTTTAACATCTATAACTTCACCTTGTTCATCTAAAACAATCTTTGTTTCAGGTAAATCAAAGTTAATACTTCCCTCTTTTTCTCTTCTTGCTTTAAGTATCTTAGCTAGTTTTGCCATAAGTTCTATATCTTCTATATAATCCATATACTCATACAAAACTTCTCTGCTAGATCTATCTATTACTGCTTGTACTTTTTCATATGACATTTTCTTTGTTACATTTATAACTGATTTATATATTCTGTTGTCTAATATATTTCCTTGTTTATCATATACAATGTCAACTGCAAGAGTTAATCTATCTTCTCCTGCATTTAAACTACATATACCATTAGATAATTCCTTTGGTAGCATTGGTATTACAAGTCCTGGCGTATATATACTTGTCCCTCTTTTTATTGCTTCTTTATCCAATTCACTATTTGGTTTTACATAATGACTTACATCAGCAATATGAACTGAAAGTACATAGTTACCATTTTTGTCCTCTTTAACTATTACCGCATCATCTAAATCTTTTGCATCTTCTGAATCTATTGTATATATTCTATTTTTTCTAAAATCCACTCTATTTTCCGAATACTCTTCAATATTTTGATTAGAAACAAATTCTGCCTCTTTTAATACACTATCTGGAAAATTCATTGTCACATTATATCCTACAAGTATAGTAGTTCTATCTATATCTTTGTCTGTGCTTTTTCCTATTACCTCTACTATTTTTCCTTCCGCTTTCCTATTTAATGTGGGATACTTTGTTATTCTAACTAAAACTCTATCTTCATTATCTAAACCATAGCATTTATTTGCTGGTATGTATATATCATCAATTGCAGAATTTATTGGAACAACAAAACCGAAATTATTACTTTTTTCAAATATTCCAGCTATATTTTCTTCTGCTCTTGATATTATTTTTAAGACTTTTCCTTCTTTATTTTTCCCTTCTGGTCTTTCTATTACCTTAACAAGTACTATGTCATTATTATATGCAAACAGGTTATTTTCTCTTGAAATATATATATCTTTATCTTCTTGCATATCTTGGGTTAATTCATTTTCTATAACTCGTCCAAATCCAAAACTACGAGATTTTACTTCATACCTGCAAACGAATATATTTTCATTATCTACTTTACATATTCTTTTGCTATCATCATAGTAAATGTATCCGTCTTTTTCTATGCTACTTAGTATTTTTTTATATACTTTATATTCTTCTTTGGGTATGGCAAAAATGACCGCAATTTGTTTTGCCGTCATTTTCGTGTATTCCTTAGAATTTATATATTCTATAATTTTATTTTTTCTAATTTGATCTTCTTTTTTCATTGGTTACTCCTAATATGTATTATTGCTTAGTTATTGCAATAGTAGTAAGGAAACATAAGATTATAAATACTATACTAAATACTACTGTAAGTTTAGATAGTAATCCGTCTAATGTTTTACCTTTATTTGAACCATAAAAAGTGTTACCACCTGTAACTGCTGATTGACCATCCTTAGATGATTGCATCATTACGATTATTGTTATAATTACACCTACTAGTAATGTAAGTCCAACTAATGTCCATGCTATCCATCCCATAATTAAATACCTCCATTTGTCTTTTTTTCTTCATGTATTATACCATACAACAAATAATATTACAACTATTAAAACATAAAAAATGATAGCATGTATTAAACATACTATCATTTAAATCAAACCTAATATTACGACTATAAGTAGTACCTTATGTGTCAAAGTAAAATATTTTTTAATTTAACTCTAAATACTTTTTAAAGATCTGCAAAAGTTCAATTGCATGTTCTCCAAGAGCCATTGGGGAGTCTGATTTTTCTTGATTATAAAAAGTAGCAAATTTTTCTGGTAGTTTAGTGCTCTGATCAATACTTTTATATACAAGTGTCAAACTTCTTGCAACAGCGCTTGTATTTACAATAAGCTTCTTAGCAATTTCGCCAAATACAGCATCTCTTGTTTCTAGTGTCAACTCTATTTTGTTTCCTAAAATATATTTTACACATTGATATCCTAATTTTTTTTGTTAATACAATAAAACTGGTCTAAAAACTTCTCGACATCACTAGGCGTTATTTCCTTTTTACATAAACTTTCATAATTTTCGTATATATACATCTGACATACTTTAACAAACTCTAATGAATGTTTATAGTCCCAATGCACACTGCACTCATATTTATCAAAGAATGGTTCATAACACTCAGGTATGTTAGTTATACAAATTGCATAGACACCCATTATTGCTTTTGACACTCTGTCCGAACTAACATCAAATTTATTACCAATTACATCATATATGCTTTCTATATCTTTTGTAAGTCCAAGTTGATTCTCTAAAATATATTTTAGATACTTAACACCTTTTTCGTCCATATCAAGCCGTGGAAACTTTTTAAGAAATGCTTCTACAACTTTGGGTGTTACATTTACATATTTAAACACCTCTTTGTTATTTACAACTACACTTTCTTCTACCTCAATTACTTTTGCTCCTTTCTCCTTTGCTATTTTAATTAGCTTTTCGTTATTTGTTATGATACAATGCATAACTTTTTTTCCTCCTTATATATTAATATTCTAATACAAATTTAAATTGCGCATATATTATATCATATATATTTATATTTTTCAGCCTTATGTAAACTTCGCGAAAAACAAACAAAGTAGCATATACTGCTACCTTATACTTTTCATATTTATTATAATAAAAATGCCTAGGAGGCAGCGTACTTAACATACGCTTAGCATTTAGCTACCTTACCTAGGTCTTACTATAAATATTTTACCACACAAAAAAATGCATGTCAAATATTTCACTAATATTCTATGTATAAATTTTATTTTTTATTCCTAATATTCTTTGGAAATAAACTCACTCTAAAATTTTTGGGTTTCAATTCTTTTATTATATTTGCAACCAAACTAATATTTTTGTAGTAATTGTAAAATGTGTTAACCGTTAGATCTGCTAATTGAATTCCATAATTAGTTTTTGAATCATAATATGTAATTTTAAAGTCATCATCATATATGCAAAATTCCGTCTTTAAATAAGTTTCTAAATTATTTAATTCTCCTACCCTTATATTTCTGTTATCTATACTAATAATAAATTCAATTGGTTCATAATTTTCTTGTAAATTGAGTTCTGGTAATATGCAATCTTGAATTAGAATTTTTACTGCATAATTAAAAAATATATTTGAATCAACTATTTCTTTTTTCATATATTTTTTATCAAATACCTTAACACAACCATGAAAAGTTTCAATATCTTGAATTTTGTTAAATATTCTTATCTTTTCTTCTTCTGTCATATTATATGATTTTATTTCAGTATCTAAATCTATATTTTTTTCTTTCTTCAATTTATGATTTTCTCTTTTATATTTTGCTTTTATTTTAATCCTGTCTTCTTCGGAAGAAAAATACCCACCAACAGCAAAATATCTTGTTTTACTATTTTTGTGAATAGAACCGACTTTCATCTAAGTATACATATATTTTCATTTACAGTATCGTCCCCTCTTTTGCTTATTTTTCTAAATCATCTTATATTATTCAAATTGTTTTTTATTCTTAACTTATACTATATCACCGCTAAATCAATTCAATAATACTAGCCTGAACTCCATATGCTGGTTCATTTAACTCAGTTTTCTTTCTATAAGAGAAAAATGTATCCACATTACAGCAAGTACATATATTTTCATTAATTATATTTTCTTCTTTTATACCAGCTTTAATTAAATCCTTTGTAATAGCATAGGGAAAGTCCACATGAGTCCATCCCTCTGTATCTGTATAAACAAATTCTTCTATTGGCGTGTCCTCCCAATATTTTTGAAAGCCATATGCTAAGTTAGTATCTTTTGTTTTCCAACAACATTCTTGAATTGTAGGGCTGTATACACAAATAACATCATCTGGTTTTGTATTAAACTCTTTTTCCATTGTATTTAATACGTTTAGATATATTTTTTGTATTGTTCCTTTCCACCCACTATGTATATTTGCTATAACATTATTTTTTGTATCATACATAACAATTGCATTACAATCTGCTATTGTTATAACAAGAGGAATATTCTTTACATTTGTAATCATAGCATCGTATATTTTATTATGATGTTTAGAAAACAAAAATTCATCTTTATTTTCTTCTGTTATGACTACAACCTTATCTGTATGGTCTTCAAAAACACATACAGCATTTTCTCTTGTAAAACCCAATTTATCACATGCAATATCTAAGTTTTTCTCAGAATTTTCTCTATCCTCTATATTTTTAAAAGATATATTCAAGGATTCATATGGATATTTACTTACGCCACCTAATCTAGTAGTAACAAAATATTTTACTTTATCTTTGTAATTATCCATTTTTTCTGATTTATATACTTTAAAACCATTTTCTAATGTTATCATTAATACTTTCCTATCCTTATCTTTTTAACAATTTCTTTATCTTCTTTATAGTTTTTTGACCAAATGGAACTAGTTTAGTAAAAGTGAAATACCAAAATTTATTATACACTTTGTCTATTTCACCAATATATTCAGTAACTCCTTCTTGTCTACAAAAGCCTTCTTTAAATTTGAATAATCCGTTTGATTTATCAAGTATAAATACTCCTCCAAAATCATACAAATTACAATTTGTTTCAATTGCCCATTTAATCATTTCTTGTTGCATTAAATAATTTGGCATAAGATTTCTTTTTTCGTTTGAACTTGCTCCATATAAATAGAAGACTTTCTTACCATAGTTTATAGCGATTGCAGCAGATAAAGCTTCACCCTCAAATTCAGCAATATATATTCTAAGTTTATTTTCATCAAACGCTTTAAGCATTCTCTCAAAATATTCAAAAGGTCTAGAAACAATTTTATCTCTTATACCTGTTATTTCATATAACTTATGGAATATTTTTAAATCTTCTATATCCCTTGAATATCTAACCTTAACACCTTTTCTTGTCGATAAACGAATATTATATCTTGTTTTTTCGCTATAGCCTTTAAATATTTCTTCTTCTGTTTTATCTTTAATATTAAGTACCATGTTATATCTAGGTTGTATTAAATCATCCTTCGTAGCCTTCTTATTTCTAACCTTAAATCCTTCTTTTATATACATTTCTTGCAATTCTTTGGCATAATCCACCTCAGGATCAATTCTAAACAAAAAGGCGTTATATTTTTTAGCAATTTCATCTATGTCTTTTAAAAGTAGTTTTATTTTTTGAATATCATATACATCTCCAACTGGTCCCCTAGGTGAATATATCATAGTTTTTGAACCTATAATTTTTCTAATAAGCAGTGACATAGCCATAACTATTTTTCCGTCTTCTTCAAGATATACATACTCACTATCCCAACCTTTTTTTACCTCAGCCCAACTCATAGACTGACATAAACTTGCTGATGTATAATTATCCACAAATTCTTTATATTTTTTTACTTCCTCTATATTTTGTTTATTTAAAATTGCCATATATCTCTTCCTTTACTAGTTTATTTTTTCTAATTTTTGTCCCTCTTTTGAATCAATAACTGCATATCCCATTTCTTTTAATTTATCTCTAATTTCATCAGAAGTACCATAATCTTTATTAAGTCTTGCTTGTTTTCTTTTTTCAAGCAACTCTTCTATTTCACTAGAAATTTCTAAATTTGCTTTTTTCTCTTCTTTTTTATCTATATCTAGAGATAAAATTTTATCAAATTCTAATAATAAATTTGCTATTTTAGGAGATTTAACAGATAATTTTGCTACATCCCATACTACTGCAAGAGCCGCTGGGAAATTCAAATCATCATTGATACTCTCCATAAACTTTTGAACATAACTACTAATTTCTACTTCGTTTATATCATCTTTTCCATTTAAATGAGTAGTATATGCATCTTTTAATCTATCTAATGCTTTTTGGCTAGCATCTAATCCATCCCATGTGAAATTTAGTTTATTTCTATAATGTGCTGTATAAGTAAAATATCTATACGCAAGTGGTGAATATCCTTTTTCTTCTATATCTGCAATAGTATAGTTATTCTTTAAACTCTTAGACATTTTACCGCCGTCTACTTGAAGAAATTCAATATGCATCCAGTAATTAGCTGGATTTTTACCAGTAACTCCCTTAGACTGTGCTATTTCATTTTCGTGGTGAATTGGAACATGGTCTACACCACCTGTATGAATATCAAATTTATCTCCTAAATATTTGTTACCCATTGCCGAACATTCAATGTGCCAACCTGGATAGCACATACCCCAAAGGCTTTCCCACTTCATTATATGGTTTTCAGGAGCTTTTATCCAAAGTGCAAAGTCTAGTGGATTTCTTTTTTCATTATCTACTTCAACCCTTGCTCCTGCTTTATTTTCTTTAATATTAGCTCTTGATAACTCTCCATAACTAGGAAGTTTTGATGTATCAAAATATATACCTTTTGATGTTTCATAACCATAGCCATTTTCAACTATTTTTTTTACAAACTCTTCCATTTCTTTTATATGCTCGGTTGCTTTACATATAATTTCTGGTCTTTCAATATTTAATTTTTCTATATCTTGTAAAAATATATTAGTGTATTTTTCTGCAATTTCCCAAGGTGACATTTTTTGTTCCCTTGCTGCTTTGTTCATTTTATCTTCGCCTTCATCAGCATCAGATGTCATATGTCCAACATCAGTTATATTCATAGCATGTTTTAATGAATATCCATTTAATTTTAAAACTTTTCTTAAATTATCCATAAATATATATGCTCTCATATTACCAATGTGTGCATATGAATATACAGTTGGTCCGCAACTATATATTCTAACTTCTTTATCATCTATTGGTTTAAATTCTTCTTTTTCTCTTGTAAGAGTGTTATATATTTTTAACATCTTATCACCTTTCTTTATATATTTTGTATTTGCTGGTAATTATTTTTACCAGCAAATCAAATTTTCAGTTAATTTGAGTTTTCACTATCTGATGTAGTATCAGAAGTTTGATTGTTTGTATTTGAATCTGCTGATGAATCACCCGTGTTTGCATTATTATCAGTATTTGTTCCGGTATTTGTTCCGGTATTTGTTCCAGGAGTATCACTGCCTGAATTTCCAGAACCAGTATTTGTATTATCTTCTGGTTTTTGCTGAGTGCCAGGTGTTGTATTTTGTGTATTATCACCTGTTTCTTTATCCTGTTCTTTATTGTCTGTTTCTGTATCTTTATCTTGCTCTTTATCTACATTTGTATCGTCCTTGTCATCATTATCATCTACCGTTTCACCTGGCAATTCTTCATCTTTTGGCTCTTCAACTACATCTTGTGGTTTCTCTTCTTCAACAACAGGAATTTCAAAAGTTCTTAATGTTATTACATTACCTGTAACTGAATCATAAGCTCCCTCTAATGCACCACCAGAAATAATTGTTTGTATTTTACTCATTGCATCGTTTATTGAATTTCTGCTTGGAAGCATCACATAAAGTGGTGTACTTCCTGAACTATATGCATAAGCTTTTGCATCTGAACCTGTTAAACTTACAGTAGAAATATTCCATGTAGGCATTTTTGATATTTGTAATTTTACAAGTTCCATCATTTTATCAGTACTCATATTTGTTTGGAATTTATCTGATAATGATTTTAGTAGAGAATCAAATTTAGTAATAATTGATGGTTTTGAAACCTGCTCAACTAGTGCAGATAAAACTGCTTGTTGGTTTTTACCACGCATCCTATCTCCATCTCTAAATGCTTTTCTCTCTCTTGCAAATGCTAGTGCCTGTGCACCATTTAATTTATTCATACCTTTAACATAACTATATTGACCCATATATTCTGTAAAATTATGTTCTGAATACACCTCTACACCACCAACTGCATCAACTATTGCTTCTAATGATGTAAAGTTTACTTTAAAGTAGTAGTTAATATCTATGTCTAGCAAATCTTCTATTGTAGTTACAGATCTTTCTACACCATACATCCCTGCATGAGTTAATTTATCCCTTTTACCAGAAGTTCCATGTAGTTGTACATAATAGTCTCTTGGGATATTTACTAAAAGTACTTGATATGTCTTTGGATTTATTACTGCAACCATATTAACATCACTTCTTGATACTGATGCTATTTGACCATATGTATCTATTCCACTTATATATACAATAAATGGCTCAGATGCTACCGCAGCATCTTTTGCAATTGTTTCAACTGTTATATCAACAGCTAGTGTATAAATTACTTTTGTTTTATCCGCAAATCCTTCTAATTCTTCGTCCAACATTAATTTTTGAGATTCTTCAAGAAGTATAGCATCCACCTCATTATTTAATAATGTGTTTGCAACAACATAAACATCTTCATTACTTACTGCGCTAACATTAACAAGTTCTTTTAACTCTTCGATCGCGTGTTCAGAGTTATCAAGTTCATTACTATAATATTCAACAACTTTTCCATCTAAATCTTTAATTTTACTATATTTGCTATCTTTTAGAACTATAACAGAATAATTTTCTTTCTTTGTATCAGTTCCTTCTGTCATTTTATTCATAAAACTATATGTTTTAAGAACATATATCATTATAACGGACTGAGCAATTATTAATATTCCTTGAATAATATTTATAACTGTTCTTGTTTTTTTGCCTTTTCTATTTTTAATTAGTATAAATCCTAATATGCCATTTATAACAAGCAAGGCAAGTATTAAAGCAATGTTATACTTAAATGGTAACATATCTACTACTATCATTGTAATAACAAGAGCAGCGGAAACTGCTATTGTTATTAATGATATTATTAAACTAACTAATTTTCTTTTATCTAATTTTGTTTTTTTATTTTCCTTAATATTAATATTTTCTTTTTCATTTGTATTTAAATTTCTTCTTCCCAAATTAACCACCTTTTCAAAATATATTTAAATTTTTACTATTTATTAATAGCATCTTGTATTTCTTTATTAAACATTTCTTTTAAGTTATCAATACTCATTGTGCCTTTGTCTTCGCCAGTTCTTGATTTTACTGCTAATTCTTGATTTTCAACTTCTTTATCACCTACAACTAGCATATATGGAATTTTATCAAGTCTAGCTTCTCTTATTTTATATCCTATTTTTTCGTTTCTATCATCTACTTCTACTCTAAATCCTGCTCTTGTAAGTTCTTCTGCTACTTTATGAGCATATTCACTATGAGCATCTGCAATTGTAAGGATTTTTGCTTGCGTTGGTGCAATCCAAAGCGGCATAGCTCCTGCATATTTTTCAATTAAAAGCGCCAATGTTCTTTCATAACACCCAATAGAAGTCCTATGTATAATATATGGTGTTTTCTTTTCTCCATCTCTATCTACATATTCCATTCCAAATTTTGCTGCTAACATTTGATCTATTTGTATAGTTATTAATGTATCCTCTTTACCAAACACATTTTTAATTTGAATATCAAGTTTTGGTCCGTAAAATGCTGCTTCACCAATTCCCTCTTTATATTCTAAACCTAAGTGATTAAGTATTTTTTCCATCATGCCTTGGGCTTCATCCCACTGCTCTTCTGTACCTATGTATTTTTCTCTATCTTCTGGATCCCATTTTGAGAATCTGTATGATACATCTTCATATAATCCTAAACATTTAAGCATGTATATTGCAAGTTCTAGACATTTTTTAAATTCTCCTTCAAGTTGTTCTGGTGTACACATTAAGTGCCCCTCAGAAATTGTAAACTGTCTTACTCTAATTAACCCATGCATTTCTCCTGATGCTTCGTTTCTAAACAATGTTGATGTTTCATTAAGACGCATTGGAAGGTCTCTATAACTTCTTCCTCTATTTAAAAATACTTGGTATTGGAAAGGACAAGTCATAGGTCTTAAAGCAAATACTTCTGAATCTTTTTCTTCATCACCTAGTATAAACATACCATCTTTGTAATGATCCCAATGTCCTGATATTTTATACAAATCAGATTTTGCCATAAATGGAGTTTTAGTAAGTTGCCATCCCCATCTTGCCTCTGTATCTTCAACAAATCTTTGTAATAATTGTATAGTCTTAGCTCCCTTTGGAAGCAATATTGGAAGTCCTTGACCAATATAATCAACAGTTGTAAAGTATTCTAATTCTCTACCTAGTTTATTATGGTCTCTTTTTTTAGCATCTTCCATTTTTTCTATATATTCATCTACTTCTTTTTGAGTTTCAAAACATGTTCCATATATTCTAGTAAGCATCTTGTTCTTTTCAGAACCTTTCCAATATGCACCAGTTGTAGAAATAAGTTTAACTGCACCTATTTCTTTTGCATATAATACATGAGGTCCAACACACATATCTACAAAAACATCATTTTCAAAAAAGCTTATTTCAGCATCTTCTGGTAATTCCTCAATCATCTCTAATTTATATGGTTCATCTTTCATTTTTGCTTTTGCTTCTTCTTTTGATAGCACATATGCTTTAACTTGTTTGTTTTGTCCTAGTATATTTTTCATTACATTTTCAATTTTTCTTAAATCCTCTTGTTTTATATCTAAATTATCAAAATCATAGTAGAAACCCGAATCAGTTGCAGGTCCAATTGCAAGTTTTGCATCTGGATATAATCTTTTAACTGCTTCCGCTAAAACATGAGATGCACTATGTCTTGCTACATTTATATTTTCGTTATATTCTACTTCTTGTATATTTGAATATTTATCTATTATTTTTATACTCATTTCTTCCTCCTTATATTTTATACTTTAAATTCCAATCCTATTACTTCATAATATTTATTTTCTCTGTTTTCTAATATTGAATATTTCATTGTAAGTTCTCTTGCTTCTTGAATAACAAGTTCATATTTATCATCATTATTTAAATCACATGCAAATTTAATTGAATATATTGGCCAATTAATTGAACTTTCTGTATTTTTAACATATGAATATTTTACAATAGTATATTTATTAGGGGTTACTGCAACAATAACACTATATACACCAAAGGTGTTCTTTCCAGATGAAGTTGCAGATACAAGTCTGGTTTTTTGACCGTTTTCTAAATACACTTCATATACTTCATTTACTTTTACTGTATTATTAAATAATCTATATTTTCCGAGTGCTTTCTTAACGCTCTTTTTATCTTTTTCACTTGGCTCTATTTTAGTTAAACTTCTTACCATTATATTAGTATCTTTTTTATTTACTGCTATATATTCCTCGTTTTTTATATCCGTTAGTGGCATTACATAGCTTAAATTTTTTTCCATGTTATGACTTGATGAATATATTTCAAAAGTTCCCATTTTCCCTTTTGCATTATATAAATCTAATTCTGTACCCTTTAATATATTTGCTTTTTTAGTAGTAATTTCTTTATTTACCCATTTACCATTATCTGTTATACCACCTACAACAAGATTATTTATTATTATAGGGGAAACATTGGTAACATTTTCTTCCTCTATTTTACTTCCAGCTTTATCTATATATTCAATATTTATATAATTTTGAGTATATATGTAAACCAGCAAAGCTCCACTTATGGCTAGTACTGCAAATAAAACAACAAATAGTGGCATAGCCATTTTATTTTTCTTATATTTAGTATTCTTCTTTACAACTTTCATATACCTTTCCACCTTCCTTCGTCAATAGAAAATAGACAACCGCAATATTTTTGCATATATAGTCCCAATTCTCTTGCTTTATTTTGTCCTTCTCTAAATAGTGGTCTATAATCTTTGTACAAAAACCCTACTCCATATTTTTCTGCTAATTTATTACATACAGAAATTATTAAATCATGCTTTTGATATGGGCTAATTAAAAGTGTCGTCGTCACATGTGTGTATCCTTGTTCTTTTGCGTATTTAAAAACTTCTTCTAAGCGTGATGTATAACAGTATTCACATCTTATTTTGTATCCTAATTTATCTAAACTCATAGAATCATAGATAAATTTATTCATATCATATTCATCAAGAACAATGGGTTCTTTTCCCATTTTATTAACATACTCTATGAAAGTTTCTTTTCTCTTTTTGTACTCAACCTTTGGATGAATATTTGTATTGTACCATATCACATCAAAATCTGATATTTCCATTTCGTTCATATTGTTTGATGTATCATCATATACAGCAACTAAGCATGGTGCACAACATGCATGAATAAGTAATTTATTCTTCATATCTTACCCCCATATGCTCATAAGCAAGTTTTGTTGCAACTCTACCCCTAGGGGTTCGATTAACAAAACCTATCTGCATAAGATATGGCTCATATACATCTTCTATGGTATCTCTATCTTCACCAATAGCTGCTGCCATTGCTTCTAATCCTACTGGTTTTCCACCAAATTTATCTATCATGGTCATAAGTATTTTTCTATCAATTTCATCAAGACCAAATTCATCTATTTCTAGTCTATTTAAAGCATCGTGTGCTATTTCATAATTAATGACATCACTATTTTTATTACTTGCAAAGTCCCTAACTCTCTTTAAAAGCCTGTTTGCAATTCTAGGTGTTCCTCTACTTCTTGCACCAATTTCAAGTGCTGCTTGATGGTCTATTGAAATATTTAAAATGTTTGCACTTCTTTCTATAATAGTTGCTAAATCCTTTTCAGTATACATACTAAGCCTATGTATTATTCCAAATCTATCCCTTAAAGGTCCAGATAATGAACCCGCTTTTGTAGTTGCACCAACCAAGGTGAATTTTGGCAGGTCTATTCTTATAGAACGCGCTGATGGACCTTTTCCTATCATTATATCAAGATTAAAATCTTCAAGTGCAGGATATAGAACTTCTTCAACACTCTTTTTCAGCCTATGTATCTCATCTATAAAAAGCAAATCATTTTCTTCTAGATTTGTTAAAATAGCAGCTAAATCTCCTGGCTTTTCAATAGCAGGCCCAGAGGTTACTTTTATATTTACACCCATCTCAGATGCAATAATACTTGCTAATGTTGTCTTTCCAAGACCTGGCGGACCATATAACAAGACATGATCCAAAGCCTCATTTCTAGATAAGGCTGCATCTATATATATTTTCATATTTTCTTTTACCTTTGCTTGTCCAATATACTCGGAAAAACTTCTAGGTCTAAGACTTATTTCAACTTCTGGTACATCTATCTCCTCATCATATTCGGGAGACACAACTCTATCTTCTATCATTTGTCTTCTCCTTATAATTTAACATATAAATTATACCACTAAACACTAAGGAAATGCAACAAAAATGCGTGTATATAGTGTATTTTTTAAACTATTTACTTTTATGTATACTTATGATATAATATGCAGGAATTTATTAACAAAAAGTTTTAATTTTAATAAAGAAAAAATAATATTTATAATTAATTTAAAGGAGGGATTTTTTATGTTAAAAAAAGAAATAATGAAGAATGCAGATATGTATAACAAATTACCCAATCTCACATCAGAAGAACAAAAAAATAAAGTGTCAATTATATCACAAAAAAATCGGGAAAATATTTATATTACTTTATTAACCTTATCGTTAATACTTGTAATTCTTTTTCTTATTTTTTTGTTTATACCAAATTGTAATTTAGTAAATTGTATCTTGGCAGCTTTATTATCTATCTCTTTTTTCATGCTTTTTCTTACTGGAGATAAATCAAAAAAAGGACTATCTTCAAAGTGGTCTAATCTTGGGCTCAGCATTCTTTGGTTATTTAATTTTATTACTCGACTATTTTAAAAAGAATTTATAAAATTGAAACCAAGTAATTTTAACAAAATATAATTAATTTGAAGGTGAATTTTTATGTTGAAAAAAGAAATAATGGAAAATGCAGATATTTACAACAAAGAACATTATCTTCTTGACGAAGCAAGAAAGAGAAATACAAAACACGAATCCAAAAAGAAAACAAAGAAAATTTATCCAGTAGTAGCAAGTTTAATACTAATAGCCTTAGTTATAGCACTGATTTCCTTATTTGCTACAACAGCTAATTTAATAGGTTGTATTATTTGTGGCATACTAGTTATAGTGTATCTTTTGCTTTTTCTTATAGAAAGCAAAGTTAGAACAACTTCAAGCTCAAAATGGATTTATTTAAGTGTTACTATCCTTTGGCTATTTAATCTTATTCTTCGATTATTTTAATAAGAAAGGCGATTTATATGTTAAAAAAAGAAATAATGGAAAATGCAGATATTTACAATAAAGTTCATTTTGTTCTTCATGAAGCAGCAAAAGAAAACATGCCAAAGTCATTCTGGCAAAAACTTAAACAAAATTATTTTATTCTACTTATCTTAGCACCAATATTATTAACCATAGCTCTAATTGTTATGTTTGCCACTAGAAGTAAATTACCAAATCTTATTATTTGCGGATTATTAGTTGTTTTATATTTTATGCTTTTTCTTACCACAGATAAATGTAAAACAGGATTATCTTCAAGATGGTCTAATCTTGGACTATGTATTCTTTGGCTATTTAATTTTATTATTAGACTTTTCTAAGAAAAGAAACTGCTTAAACTAAAATTTAGTTTAAGCAGTCTTTTTGTTTAGCTTTCAATAAATTGTTCAAGTTCGCTTGAAGTTACAATCTTGTTCTTTATGAGATATTTTGCCATCTTATCAATCTCGTTCCAATGCTTATCTATAAATTCTTCTGTTTTGCTATATACGCGCTTAATAAGTTGGTTAGCCTTCTCATCAATTTTTGCAGCAAGTTTTTCGTTAAATAAATCTTCATCCAAAAGATAAATATTTTTGTATTCTTCATCGTCCATACCATATTCAGCAATAACCTGTTTAGCATATTCTTTTGCTTTTTTTAGATCAGACCTAGCACCAGAGGTAAGTTGTTTGGAAACCCTTTCTTGTGCAACTCTTCCAGCAAGCAAAAACATAATGTATGCGTCTACAAATTCTTTATCAGCAGAAACAAAACCATCTTTTTCTTCAAGTATGTTTACACCTAAGAAACCATCACCAGGTATAATTGAAATAGCCTTTACATCGTATGCTTCTTTTTCCTTTGTAAGTCTATTTACAATATAATGACCTATTTCATGGTACGCAATATCTCTTATATCTTTTTTAGAAATATTTTCATGCATTTTGAAACATTCATCATATACCGCATTTATATATGCTTTTGTAACAGTCTTCTTGTTTTTCATTTTTGTAATTGCCATACTTCTGTCGCAAAGGTCTAATGTCTTATCCGGATTACAACTTTCAAAATTAAAGCAGCTAGAACAAAGTATAATATAGTCGAGTAATTTGCTTGGCATTTTTACTCCATGATACTCTTCCATCTTTTTAATTTTAGCCTTTATCATGTCTTTTATCTCTGAATTTTTGGGTTCCTTTATTTTTATAACTTCAAATCTCCTTTTAAAAGCACCATCCCTAGATAAAATACTGTTGTATTCATTTACTGTCGTAGCACCTACAAAAACAACATCATCTCTTGAAAGGACAGGTTTTAACGAACCACTAAGATCAACCGTTCCCTCTGATGTTCCACCAGCACCAAGCATCTGATGCATTTCATCTACAAAAAGAATAACTTTTGGTGTAGTTTCAAGAAACTTTTTAAGAATTGCAACTTTTGTTTCAAATTCACCACGATATTTAGTACCTGCAACCATTAAGTTAACATCAAGTGATAAAACCGTATATCCTATAAATTCCTTAGGACAGGTCTCATTTACAATCTCCTGCGTTACAGCCTCAATAACAGCAGTTTTACCAACTCCTGGCTCACCAACTAGCACAGAATTTCTCTTGGTTTTCTTTGAAGAAACATTGAATACTTTAAATATCTCTTTATCGCGGCCAAGAATAGTAATTTCTTCGCCTTTTTCATACTTCTTGTTAAGTACCTCTACACATGTTTCAAGAATTGGTGGAAGTATAATTTCCCTTTGTGTATTTTCAGAACTTTCACACACATTTGCATTTATCCTTATTGCATTTATAAAATCATCTACATCTATTTCTAGTTGTGTGAGAAGATTTTTCATAAATTTATATGCGCTTGTGTCTTTGTTTTCCAAAATACAATAGATTATATAATCTAGTTCAATATAGTCCTTACCCATTGTTTTAGAAATACTTAATGCCTTATCAAATGCTGCTTCAAGTTTGTCGGAATATTGTGGCTCTAATATTTCTTCTCTTTCAAATTCCAACATTCCATAAAAAACATCCATAACTTTATTGGCAAACTTTTCATCTTCCGTTTCTTCCTCACATGGTATGAATTCAACATCACCTTCATTTGGCTTTACTTCGTCTTTGAATAATTTTTCAGCAATATCTTTTCCAAATATTTCACCAAATACTTCTTTGTTACTTAATATATAACTAATATTTGGACTTACTGTCATATCCATATCCGCAAAACATTTTGAAATTACTGACTCTGTGTCGTTAATTGCTGCGAATAAAAAGTATGCACTTCTTACCTTCTCGTCATCAAACCGCCAAGCAATATCCGTCGCAATTTCAAATGCCTTTCTCACATTACCTGTAACTTTTGCATTTCTCCATTCATACATAATTTTATGCCTCCTTATTCATTATTTAATGTTTAATTTTTGCAAACATATTTTATGTCACGAATTATATAATTTTATATTGGAAATGTCAATATGTAATGGCGGATATCATATATTAAATATCCATTTATCTATCACACCTGTCTATATTTTTCATATAATATACTATCTAATATATATTAATATTAGAAAATATAATATATGGTGGGTGTTATGTATTTAAATTGTGTACTTCGAAATTTTTTATGGTGTTTTCCTTGCAGACTGCCCTATGGCAGAGGACATTATGTTACAGGATGTGATTTAGTCTTGCTATCTAATGTTATTTCTATCGAACAATGTTTAACTAATTTTTCCTGTAATCTATTAGGTAATACGCCTAAAAAATCACCCTATCTATTAAATAATCATAGAAAGGAGAAATAAATAATGTCACAAGGTTATAATAATTGGGGCTGTTGCAACTATCAAAATGACTATAAAGAAGAGAAAAAAGAAGAATGTTGCTGCTGCAAATGTTGCCATCCAAAAAAAGAAGAACCTAAAAAACAATGTGCTACTATAAAAGTATGCATTGAAGAAGAAAAGAAAGAAAAAAAAGAAGACAAAAAACAAGATGGCTGTTATTAATTCCAATTAATAAATACCATAAAACATTAACTATGTGCAAGTGCATTTTTGTATAAACTGCATTTGCACTACATACTCTTCCCACCGTTATATTATAACTTTATTACATAATTATTTCGTATTGCCTATTTAAATTTAAGATAAGTGCTTTTTCCTTGTTTTTTCATAAGATGTATGCTATACTAACTTTGTTAAAATTATGATTTTAAGGGGGATTTTATGGATAAGATTATTGTTGACGGTCCATGCAGATTATCTGGTGAAGTAACTATCAGCGGTGCAAAAAATGCGGCTGTCGCTATTCTTCCTGCAACATTACTTGTTAATGGAAAATGTCATTTAGAAAATGTGCCTGATATTAGTGATATTAGGGCTATTATAAAGATACTTAAATCATTAGGTTCAAAAATTGAGTACATAACACAAAATGAACTTATTATAGATAATTCAAATATAACTACTGTTGAAGCGCCATATGATTTAACATGTAAATTTAGGGCTTCATATTACCTATTAGGTGCTTTAATAAGTAGATTTGGAAAAGCACAAATAAGTCTACCTGGTGGTTGTAACTTAGGTGCTAGACCTATCGATCAACATATTAAAGCATTTGAAAAATTAGGTGCAACAGTTGAGGTTAAAAGAGGAAATGTTTATGCAGATACTAAGGATACTTTATCTGCCGGAAGTATATTCTTTGATGTTGTTAGTGTTGGTGCAACAATTAATGCTATTTTAGCAGCTACACTTGTACCTGGAACTACAACAATCGAAAACTGTGCAAAAGAGCCTCATGTAGTTGATGTAGCAAACTTTTTAAACTCAATGGGTGCTAACATTAAAGGTGCTGGTACAGATGTAATAAAAATAACAGGTGTTTCTTCTTTAAAACAAACATCTAGTTATGCTGTTATTCCAGACCAAATTGAAGCTGGAACATTCATGGTTGCTGCTGCTATTACAAAAGGAAATGTTTTAATTAAAAACTGTATTCCAAAACATATGGAACCAATAACTGCAAAACTACTAGAAGCAGGTGCAGAAGTAACTGAGTTTGAAGATACTATTAGAGTTTCTATGAATGATACTCCTCGCCCTATTAATGTTAAAACCATGCCATATCCTGGATTTCCTACTGATATGCAACCACAAATATGTACTCTTATTGCTATTTCAAAAGGAACTGGAATGATTATTGAAAGCATCTGGGAATCAAGATTCCAATATACTGATGAACTTATTAAAATGGGAGCAGATATAACTGCTCACGGAAGAACAGCTATGGTAAAAGGTGTTAAAGAATTAGAAGGATGCCCTGTTGCAGCCCACGATTTAAGAGCGGGTGCCGCTATGATTTTAGCAGGCTTAGTTGCTCATGGAAAGACCGAAATATATGATATTCACCATATAGAAAGAGGTTATGAAAATATAGTTGATAAGTTTAGAAGCCTTGGTGCTAAAATAGAATTGGTAAAAGATAAAAGGTGTGATTGTAATGCTTAATTTATATCCATTATATAGTAGCAGTTCCGGCAATATGTATTTAATAGAAAGCGAAAACTCCAATATACTTATTGATATTGGAGTTTCATATAAGAAAGTTAAAGAGTCTCTTAATGCAATATCAAAGGAGGCTTCTAATATTGATGCCATTTTTATTACTCATGAACACAGCGACCATATAAAAGGTCTTAATATGTTTATTAAAAGCAATCCAACTGTTACAGTATATTCTTCTACTGGAACAGCAGAATATTTAAAAAATTCCCTTACAAAATCTAAGATTAACAATTTTAATATTATAGATATTTCAAGTTTAAATAACACTGTTAATATTAAAGACCTATATATTGAAGCATTTAAAACATCGCATGATGCTATTGACCCTGTGGGTTACAAAATATCATGTGATGACAAATCAATTACTATCGCTACTGACTTAGGTATAATGACAAATGATGTATTTTCTCATCTTTGTTCATGTTCTTTACCTGTAATAGAATCTAATTATGATAAAGATATGCTATTTGCTGGAAAATATCCATTTGAAATAAAAAGAAGAATTGCAGGCCCTTATGGTCATTTGTCAAACGAAGATAGCGGACAAGTTATATTAAAACTTGCTGAAAATGGTAATAGAAACTTTTTACTTAGTCATATGAGCGAAAACAACAATATTCCTGAACTTGCAAAAGAAACCATACTCTCTACTCTATCATTATCAGGTTTTAATATAAACGAATTTAATATAAACATTGCTAGTAAGGATTTTTCATCGGAGGTATACAGTTTATGATAAACATTAATATAATTTGTTTAGGGAAAATAAAAGAAAAATATTTATCAGATGCTATTTCGGAATATTCAAAAAGACTATCTAAATTTTGCAAACTAAACATTATAGAGTTACCAGATGAAAAATTACCAACTAACCCTAACGATAGTTTAATAAAAGAAGTTAAAGAAAAAGAAGCAAAATTAATTGAAAACAAACTTGCTAATATAAAATCAACATATGTAATATGTTTAGACGAATTAGGTAAAAGTCTATCATCAACGGAATTTGCTGATAAGATTAATGATATATCAATAAATAATTCTAGTTCTATCACTTTCGTAATTGGTGGAAGTTTAGGTCTTTCAGATACTATTAGAAATAAAGCAAACTATGTTTTATCGTTTTCTAAACTAACCTTCCCTCACCAATTATTTAGAGTATTTTTGCTAGAACAATTATTTAGATGTTTTAAAATATTAAATAATGAACAATACCATCATTAATTTCCAGATTTTCCCTTATTTGTCGATGTGTTTTTGCAAAAGTAAGACATATTTCGTTGAAATTTGTCATATTTTGTGATATATTGTTTTAAGAAAAAAGGAGTGTGTAAATTTATGGAAACTACTGGAATCGTAAGAAGACTGGACGAGTTAGGTAGAATAGTTCTTCCGATGGAACTTAGAAAAACATTAGATTTAAAAGTAAGAGATTCACTTGAAATTACCACTGATAAAGGAGCAATTATTTTAAGAAAATATTCTCCTGCATGTACTTTCTGTGGTAAAGATACAAAAGTGACAGATTTTAAAGGTAAAAACATCTGTTTAAAATGTCTAGAAGAAATAAAAGCACAATTAGATTAATAATTTATATTAGGAAAAAGAAGGAATGTGTATAATAAAATATACTTTTCCTTCTTTTTTACCCATTTTGTTTTGTTAACTTGTCTAACCTTCTCTTTACTTCTTTCTCTTTAATGCTTTCTCTTTTATCATATAGTTTTTTACCTTTACATAGTGCAAGTTCTACTTTTACATATTGATTATTAAAGTACACTTTTGACGGTATTAATGTATATCCGTTTTGTTTTATGCTACCTACAAGTCTTAATGTCTCTGATTTATGTAATAGTAATTTTCTATCTCTTGTTTCATTAACATTATTAATATTACCATGTTCATATGGCGCAATATACATATTTTTTAATATTACTTCCCCATCTTTTATAAGGGCAAAGCTATCTTTTATATTAAGTTTAGAATCTCTTATTGATTTTACCTCTGTTCCTTTAAGTGCTATTCCACATTCGATTTTCTCTTTTATTTCATATTTATATCCTATTTCTTTATTTGTTGAAACAATCTTCATGTTAAATCTCCTTTTACTACTACTGATTATATTTTATATATTTATTAACTATGTCTGTATTAGAATAAATTGCCTTATCCCAAGCATTTTTATTATATTTACTATTACTCCCATCAAATCTTGCACCTAATTCATATGCCTTAATTAACACTTCGTCAATATCTTTGTTACCATTTTTGAGCAACACCTTTGTTATATATGTATCCGGAATGTCGAGATTTACTTTAATAGCAGCATCATATTGTTTTTCTTTTATATATCTTATTTTTGTTTCCAATTTATTTATATTGTTTATGGTACATTCAGTATTCTCTTTTACTATTGGTATATAGTTTGTTATATTGACTATTAAACTAAGTTTATCTTTTGCTTTACTTTGAGAATATATTGTTACTATTTCTTCTGCTACTGAAAATATATCATCTATATCTTCATATGTTTCATATGGAAGACCAATATTAAAATTTAGTTTAATACTACTCCAATTGTTTTTAAACACCGTTTTTATCTTTTCTATTAAACTACTTCTATCTATACCTAAACAGTCTATTTCTTTGTTTATTCTTGTGCTACATGTTCCTACATTAAAGGTAACACTTGCTTTTTCAAAGCATGACAATAATACTGTTATAATATCAGTATTAAAAATACTAAAATCAATATTCTTTATACTTATCCTTATATTTTCTATATTTGCTTTTAATCTGTATACTATATCACAAAATTTTATTTCAGTAATTTTATCATAGTTTATAAACGAAACTTTTGTTATTCCTTGATTTTCAATGCATTTTTTTACCATATCTATCATACTATCTATATCGTTTACTTCAAGCACATCTACTATTATGCTAGAATTTTCAATTTTTATAGAAGGAATAACATCAGATATAGGATAATCAATATCAATGTTTTTATGTATTCCTAATTTTTTTGTTATATAATGAATTACCTCTTTAATTTGTTTATTTTCTTTATCGCATTTTATTATTTCATCTACAAAATTTTCTATTAATTTTGTATTTGTATTTTCGTTTACCGTTACAATAATTTCTGGGAATTCTTTATTTCTGTCTGATTTATTTAATGGAATGTTAGATAGTTTTAACATATTAATAAAATTAGTATAATCTGTTTCATTGTCTATAACAAACACCAACATATTTTTATTTCTTATATTTTTAAAATCTTCAAGTGAATATAGCTCGTAACTATTTTGCAAAAGTAAATTTTCAAAATCTTTTTCAGGAGTAAAACATCTTGTACAATATACATCGTCAATTTTATTTATATTATGATATAGCATTTTTACAACATAATTTGACATTGCTTTTTCATATATGTTTGGATAGCACAATGTTATCGAATATCTATATTTTTGTTTAATAATTTGATTAACTTCTCCACCAATATATCTTGCAGGTTTAGTTATATTTTTAAGCATTCCATTTTCTATTATCTCTCTCACTGCTATATCCTTTCTAAATTAAAAATATCTTGTCCAATAAATAGATGTTCCATAATTTACACTATAAAAACTATTATTTATTGCATTACTAATTAGTTCCATTTTACTCCTTATAGGGCTATCTATATTAGTATAATATGTTGGTATATCTTCTGCTATCATTGTATCTGCAAATACTTCTGCCCTATCTTCTTTATCAGAATATTTAGAATAAATACTAACAAAATGTGGCTCTCTATTTTCATCCATATTAAGTACATATGATGTATCTAAAAGTGCTATATTATTTTGATAACTAAATCCTTCTGGATTATATTTATTCCAATCTTTATATATTTCATTAATATCAAATTCTAATTTCATGTAATATTCTAATATATGATACATTTCATGGTGTACTGATTTTGGTATTTTTGAGTTTTGTGTAGCATTGCTTAAATAAATTTTGAAATTATTATTTGAATCCCTTGTTGCCAAAGCAATATTATCATTTTTAAAAACATTTACCAAACAAATCTCTACACCATAATCTTTTAATTGAATTTCTTTAAATATACTACTTGGGTATTTTTCTAAGCAATCAATTAATTCTACCAACATATTGTTTATATCTTCCTGATTATATATAGGTGTTGCATCAGCAGAACTTGCCAAATACTCAGTACCTTCACCATATATAACATCTAGATTATATACTCTCTTTATTTCACCTATTAATTCAAGATTTGATGTAGTCTTATCTACTATATTATTAGACTTTTCTAAAATAAGTGGATTTATTTTTTCTACTTGTCCATATCCTACTTCTTGTAGTTTCTTTTGTATGTTATTTTTATTATTATCCCTAAAAATAAATGTACTTACCACAAGGGATGCCATAATTAAAACGAATAATGAAATTGTTACATTTAAAGAATAATGTTTTTTATCATAATTTCTTCTATTCATCTTATATGCCCTCCTTGCTGTTTAATACTTCTTGTTTCATGCCGTTTAGTATATACTCTGCTGTTATATTTTTATCATTTAAATCATTTTTGTTTATACTAACTGCCTTATCGTCAATTTGTATGTCAATTCTATTTATATCTTTAAAGTATTCCCATTTTTTTAACTTGTTAACGAAAGTTAATAAATTATCCATGTTTGAACTTTGTACATTAGATATATTGATTTGTATAATATCAGGTATTGTTGCAATTTTTGAATACTCATATCTACATTTTATATCCAATTCAGCAACTTTATTATCTTTAACAAATATATTCATACTAGCATTTATTCTTTTATTAAACTCTTCTTTTCTATTAATTAAATTTACATCTACTATCTCTTTTTTGTTATTATAATTTAATGTAACTTCTGTATTATCAATAATTGCAGTAAATTCATATTTCCCACCGTTATATGAAGGTATATATTCAGTTTTATCTATGTAACACTCAGAATATCCATAATTTCTATTTATATAGTCTGATATGTTTTTCTTTGCAACTATATAACTTATCATGTTACTATTTACTATATTATTTAAAATAATTGGTAAAAGTACAGTAAATACTAATGCGACAATATATGCGATCTTATGGTAGTATTTTATAAATTTCCTAAGTTTAATGTTTTGAGATAACACATTTAATATATGTCCTGTAACAACACCAAAGACAATCATAATAGCAGAATATATTGCAAATAGAACAATATTTAAATTAACACTATTTTCTATCAAAGCACCAAATGTAAAAATGCTAATTGTTCCAAGCAGTACTGTTATTACTGGTTTATTAAACATAATAACACCAAATATACCAACAATATATAGCATTGGTACCATTCGTATAAATAAATTACCACATATGGTAAAATATGCACCTAGTATTATTAGAATAATATATACAATTGCTTCAATTGTTATCAATATTTTTTCCTTTTTAGGAATGAACATATCTGTCACAATACCCACCTCATCCCATATATTATATCTTAATGTCTTATATAATGTCAATCAAAATGAATAGAAAAACACCCTCAAAATACAACTATTTTAAGGGCAAAAATGTTTTAATTATATAAGTTTAACTTCAAGTTTAAACATATCTTTTATTCCATTTACAACATAATCCATAACCGTTTTCTTTTCTATTTGCCTATCTAGGTAAATACTTTCTTCATATATTTTTTCATTTTCAACATACATCTCTATAAATCCTAATTTGTATCCTTTGCAAAGTGGTGCTTTTATAACAGGAAGTAATGTTTGTTTTATATATATTTCTTCATATTCCTCATCTGTAAGTGCTACTTTCATTTCACGGGTTATATATTTTTCATAACATTCTTGTTTACCTTTATATATGGGAATATTTATATACCAATTCATATTCTTAGATATATCTCTCATTTTATAATTATTAAGTGCATATTCTAGTAAAAGTTTAGCATCGTTAAATCTTATATCTGTTGTTTCTGCTCCTAATATAACTGCAATAACTCTTAAATCTTGTTCTGATCCAGAAGCAATTAAACATCTATTAGCGCCATTTGTAAAGCCTGTTTTAACGCCATCTGCTCTATTATATGTCCTAAGTAGCCTATTTGTATTAGAAAATGTTTTTACTGTTTTTCCAAACTGAATATTTATGGTATTTGTGCCTACTATTTCATTTATTATCTTATTATTTAAAGCATATCTTGTTATAATGGCCATATCATATGCCGTGCTATAATGTCCTTCCACATCTAACCCATGAGGATTTTTAAAACTAGAATTTTTAGCGCCTATTTCTTTTGCTTTATCTGTCATCATATTTCCAAATGTATCTATATTTCCTCCAACATATTCAGCCAGCGCATATGCACAATCATTTCCGGATTCCATTAGCATTCCATACATTAAAGCCTTTACAGTTATTTCATCACCTTTTTTAACCCCAACAGTAGAGCCTCCTATGCTACCTGCACCAGTTTTAATTGTTACTATCTCATCTAATTTTACATTTTCTATTGTAACAATTGCTGTCATTACTTTTGTTAAACTTGCTATATTTCTCTTAGAATATCCATCTTTTTCATATAATACTCTACCACTAGTAAAATCCATAACAATAGCAGAAGGTGAAGATATTTTTACTTTACTATTATTTTGTTCTATACCATAGATTTCTAAATTGTGAGAAAAAAATATAATTAACATGCAAGAAGTTATTGCTATTTTTTTTATTATTTTCATAAAAGCACCTCTTTTTATATATTATGCAAAAAGCAAAACTAGCATTACACTAGTTTTGCTTTTATGTATTAATTATCATAAATATAATTAAATATTGATAGAAGATATAAACTTGCTGTTTCTGCTCTTAATATTCTTTTACCTAGACTTACTTCATAAACATTGCTGCATTTTGATATAATTTGGATATCTGTTGTATCAAATCCACCTTCTGGTCCAATTATTATACCGATAGATACTTTCTGATTTTCATATTTTTCTTGTACTCTTAATATAGTTTCCTTTAAACTTTTATTACTTTTTTCATAAGCAAATATATTTATATCATTACTATTTAAAGATGATATAAATGTTTCTTTATCTTTTATATCAATAA
>JAZSNU010000022.1:0-16747 GCA_045536565.1 Clostridia bacterium
TGATGCCGAAAATACTTGAGCATAAAAGCTTCGGGAAGATAGGGGGTCGCCAATTTTAAATATTCCTCAATAGCTCAGTCGGTAGAGCGCTCGGCTGTTAACCGATAGGTCGTTGGTTCGAGTCCAACTTGAGGAGCCAAATATATCCAGGATTTAATCCTGGATTTTTTGCTTTTTTGTTATTATTTTGGTTATAAATTTTACAACAATTCTTTTCTTTTTGGATATACCGTGCTATAATGTGAAAATATAGAATAAAAGGTGAATTAAATGAAATATATAAGTAGAAGAGGTAGGAAATGAATAAGAGGGAATCAAATTTTGAACTGCTTAGAATAATAGCAATGTTTTTAATAGTTATACATCATGTGTTGCTTCATGGTAATGTTATAACAAATACAACAGGTTTATTGCAGATTATATTCGAATTTATTAATTTGTTTACTAAGATACATGTTGATTGTTTTATATTAATAATGGGATATTTTCAAAGCAAATCAGAATTTAAAATAAAAAAAGTATTTTCAATTTTATTTCAAGTTTGGTTTTATAATATACTGTTAAATTGTTTATTAAAAGGTTTTAGAATAGTAGAATATACAAATATTGAATTTATAAATGCAGTTAGTCCATTTAATTTAAATTCATATTGGTTTATATATTGCTACTTGATTATGTATATGTTAACTCCGTTTATAAACAAAGCAATTGAGAAATTGGATAAGATAAGTCTAAAAAAAATAATAGTATTACTTATTTGTATTTTTGGTATAGTACCATATGCTACTATGGGTCTTGCTTGGACATACAATATATTTAGTGTAGAACAATTTATTTTAATATATTTTATTGGTGCGTATATTCGTAAATACGAGCTTGATAAAAAGTTATTATCAAGTATAAATAAAACACAAAAAAGAGTACTTTGTGTAGCGGTATTTTGTTCAGGATTATTAATTAATTTTACATTATATTTAGCACAAAAACAAATGATAACAATTGATAGTAACACATTAAGGTTTATCGGAAACAACATATTAAGCTTTGTTAATAGTTATAGTAATCCTATTTTAATTGCACAATCAATAGCAATATTTATTTTGTTTAGCACATTTAGTCTTAAATCAAAAACAATTAATTATATTAGTAGTTTAACGCTTGGTGTATATTTAATGCATGATGGTTGGCCTATAAGAGGAAGCATATATAAACTACTAGGTATAGATAGAGGAGAAATGCTTTTTGGAATAAGCCAGACACTTAAAGTTATTATAGTAGCAATTATTATATTTATTACTGGATTGATTGTAGAAGCAATTAGACAACATTTAAATAAATTAGTATGTAAGCTAAAATTTGTCCAAAAAACTAACAATAAATTGCTTAGTGCAGTAGAAAAATTGATTGAAATAAAATAGCCACAATAAATATGAATAAAAAAGCATAATATTACATAAAAAAGTGCGCTTTTTATTGACAACAAAACACCTTAAATGTTATAATAATATAGCATGTTGAGGTGTTTTGTAATATTTTTGTAACATTTCAAAATGCCAAGTGATTTTATTAAATAAGGAGGTGAAGTCAAGTGCCAACATTTAGCCAGTTAGTTAGAAAAGGAAGAGAAGATAAAACTACTAAATCTAAATCACCAGCGTTGCAAAGAGGATACAATTCTAGAAGAAAAATAGCTACAGATGTATCTTCACCACAAAAAAGAGGTGTATGTACAGTAGTTAAAACTCAAACTCCTAAGAAACCAAACTCAGCTCTTAGAAAAGTAGCCAGAGTTAGACTTACAAATGGAATGGAAGTTTCTGCTTATATTCCAGGTATAGGTCATAATCTGCAAGAGCACAGTGTTGTTCTTATAAGAGGAGGAAGAGTAAAAGATCTTCCAGGTGTTAGATACCATATAATCAGAGGTGTTCTAGATACAGCAGGAGTTGCTGGAAGAGTTCAATCTAAATCTAAATATGGAGCTAAAAAAGCTAAAAAATAATTAGCAAAAAGGGTGCTTGATTTTAAAATATACAAATAGTAATTTTAATAAAAGCACTGACAGAAATTTAAGAATTTTTGAGTACCAGTAAGGAGGGAAGAAAAGTGCCAAGAAAAGGACATTTAGTTAAAAGAGAAGTAATGCCTGATGCAATATATGGTTCTAAAGTTGTTACAAAACTTATAAACAAAGTTATGTGGGACGGAAAGAAAACAGTTGCAGAAAGAATAGTTTACTCAGCATTTGAAATGGTTGCAGAAAAAACTGGAAGAAATGCGTTAGATGCATTCCAACAAGCTATGGATAATGTAATGCCAGTTCTTGAAGTTAAAGCAAGACGTGTTGGTGGAGCAACTTATCAAGTTCCAATCGAAATTAGACCAGATAGAAGACAAAGCTTAGGTATTAGATGGTTAGTAGAATATGCCAGAAAAAGAAATGAACACGGAATGGACGAAAAACTAGCTAACGAAATTATGGATGCTATAAATGAACAAGGTGGAGCATTCAAGAAGAAAGAAGATACACATCGTATGGCAGAAGCAAACAAAGCATTTGCACATTACAGATGGTAAACCAAAGAGTTTAGGAGGTAATTTAAAGTGGCAAATAGAGAATATCCTCTTGAGAGGACAAGAAATATTGGTATCATGGCTCACATTGATGCTGGTAAAACAACCACTACTGAAAGAATACTTTTCTATACAGGTGTAAATCACAAAATAGGAGAAACTCACGATGGTAGCGCAACAATGGACTGGATGGAGCAAGAACAAGAAAGAGGTATAACAATTACTTCAGCTGCTACAACTTGTTTCTGGAACGATAACAGAATAAACATTATCGACACACCAGGACATGTTGACTTTACAATTGAAGTTGAAAGATCTCTAAGAGTTCTAGATGGTTCTGTAACAGTACTTTGTGCAAAAGGTGGAGTTCAACCACAATCTGAAACTGTATGGAGACAAGCAAACAAATACAGTGTACCAAGAATGATATACGTTAACAAAATGGATATCATGGGTGCAGATTTCTATAACTGTGTAAACATGTTAAGAACAAGATTAGGTGCAAATGCAGTACCTATCCAATTACCAATAGGTAAAGAAGATACATTTAAAGGTATCATAGACCTAGTAGAAATGAAAGCTTATGTATATTATGACGAAATGGGTAAAGATATCCGTGAGGAAGAAATCCCAGAAGACATGAAAGCAGAAGCTGAAAAATATAGATCTGAATTGTTAGATCACATTGTTGAATTTGATGATGAATTAATGATGAAATACTTAGAGGGTGAAGAACTTTCAATAGATGAAATCAAAAAATGTATCAGACAATCAACAATTGAAAACAAAATGGTTCCTGTAACTTGTGGAACATCATACAAAAACAAAGGTGTTCAAAAGTTACTAGACGCTATAGTTGACTATATGCCATCACCACTTGATGTACCAGCTATTAAAGGTGTACTTGAAAATGGTGAAGAAGATGAAAGAAAATCATCTGATAGCGAACCTTTCGCAGCATTAGCATTTAAAATAGCAACAGATCCATTCGTTGGAAAATTAACTTTCTTTAGAGTATACTCTGGAACACTAGAAAGTGGTTCATATGTATATAATGCAAATAAAGGTAAAAAAGAAAGAATCGGAAGAATTCTTCAAATGCACTCTAATGAAAGAAAAGATATTGATAAAGTATATGCAGGAGATATCGCAGCAGCAGTAGGTCTTAAAGATGTTGCAACTGGTGATACACTATGTAACGAACAACATCCTATAATACTTGAATCAATTGAATTCCCAGATCCAGTTATTGATATAGCTATTGAGCCTAAATCAAAAGCTGATCAGGAAAAAATGGGTGTAGCTTTAGCAAAACTTGCTGAGGAAGATCCATCATTTAAAACATATACAAACCAAGAAACAGGTCAAACTGTTATTGCTGGTATGGGAGAATTACACTTAGATATCATAGTAGATAGATTAAAACGTGAATTCCACGTTGATTGTAATGTTGGTAAACCACAAGTTGCATACAAAGAAACTATCAAAAAACCAGTTAAGGTTGAAGGTAAGTTTATACGTCAATCTGGTGGTAGAGGACAATATGGTCATGTTTGGTTAGAAGTTGAACCAAATGAAGCGGGAAAAGGATATCAATTTGAATCTAAAATCGTTGGTGGTGTTGTTCCTAAGGAATACGTTAAACCAACTGACGAAGGTGTTCAAGAAGCTATGAAGGCTGGTGTACTTGCTGGATATCCAGTTGTTGACGTTAAGGTAGCACTTGTAGATGGTTCTTACCATGATGTTGACTCATCAGAAGCAGCATTCCACATTGCTGGATCTATGGCATTTAAAGAAGCTTGCCGTCAAGGTGGAGCAGTATTATTAGAGCCTGTAATGAAAGTTGAAATAACAGTTCCAGAAGAATACATGGGAGATGTTATTGGTGATGTTAATTCTAGACGTGGAAAGATGGAAGGTATGGATACAAACAATGGAACAACAGAAATCCATTCATTTATACCATTATCTGAAATGTTTGGATATGCAACAGACCTAAGAAGTAAAACACAAGGTAGAGGAACATACTCTATGGAACCAAGTCATTACGAAGAAGTTCCAAAATCTGTTCTTGAAGGTATTGTTGCAACAAGAACTAAGAAAGAAGACTAAATATTACAAAATATTTAGGAATTAAACTATAAAATACCATATTATGTGTTGCAAATTATGGTATTTTATAGTAAAATAGTTTAAAATAATGTGAAAGCATTAATTAAAGTATAATTTATTTATATAAGGAGGAATTTAAAATGGCAAAAGCTAAGTTTGAAAGAACTAAACCACACTGTAATGTTGGAACAATCGGTCACGTTGACCATGGTAAAACAACATTAACAGCTGCTATTACAAAAGTAGCATCTTTATCAGGTGGAGCAGAATTTAAAGCATACGATCAAATCGATGGTGCTCCAGAAGAAAGAGCAAGAGGAATCACAATTTCTACAGCTCACGTTGAATACGAAACTGCAAATAGACACTATGCACACGTTGACTGTCCAGGACACGCTGACTATGTTAAAAACATGATCACTGGTGCTGCACAAATGGACGGTGCTATCCTAGTTGTTTCTGCAGCTGATGGCCCAATGCCACAAACAAGAGAACATATATTACTTGCTAGACAAGTTGGTGTTCCTTACATAGTTGTATTCATGAACAAAGTTGACCAAGTTGACGACGAAGAATTATTAGAATTAGTTGAAATGGATATCAGAGATTTATTATCTAAATATGATTTCCCAGGAGATGATACTCCAATCGTTAAAGGTTCTGCATTAAAAGCATTAGAATGTGCTTCAACAGATCCAAGTGCTCCTGAATATGCTCCAATAATGGAATTATTAGCAGCAATTGACGAGTACATCCCAACTCCAGAAAGAGATACAGATAAACCTTTCTTAATGCCTATCGAAGATGTGTTCACTATCACAGGTAGAGGAACAGTTGTTACTGGTAGAATTGAAAGAGGAACATTAAAAGTTTCTGAAGAAGTTGAAATCGTTGGTTTAACAGACGAAACTAAGAAAACAGTTGTAACTGGTATCGAAATGTTCAGAAAAGAACTTGCAGAAGCACAATGCGGAGATAACGCTGGTGTACTTCTAAGAGGAATTCAAAGAACAGAAGTTGAAAGAGGTCAAGTTCTTGCTAAACCAGGAACAATCCAACCTCATACTGAATTTGAAGCTGAAGTTTATATCCTAACTAAAGAAGAAGGTGGAAGACATACTCCATTCTTCCAAGGATACAGACCACAATTCTATTTCAGAACAACTGACGTTACAGGTGTTATCGAATTACCAAAAGATAAAGAAATGGTAATGCCAGGAGATAACGTAACAATGAAAATAAAACTTATAACTCCAATAGCTATAGAAAAAGGATTAAAATTCGCTATCCGTGAAGGTGGTAGAACAGTAGGAGCAGGTTCTGTTTCTAACATAATCGCTTAATTCTATAATTAAAGAGATATATTACACACTTAGTATTAACTAAGTGTGTTTTTTGTTGACATAAACATATATAAATGATATAATATCTGCATATTAAAATAAAAATCTGAGTTATAATTAAGGAGGAATATTTATGAATAAAAAAGAATTTAAAAGTATATCAATAATTTGTGTTATTGTATTGTTGCTAGGACTTGTATTAGATTATTTTTATAACCTAGATACATTTATGGGAATGCTATGTAAACTTATATCGCTTCTTGGATTTATTGGCGTAGCAGTTACAGTGGGATTAAGTTATGCATCAGCAAAAAGTCCAATTAAAGTTGCTATTATATCATTTATAAGTTTTGTGGCTTGCATTATATTATCGCTTTTAGCAAATATATTTTTTGATATAACAGTACTTGATGTTTATCTTGTCTTATACGGTGGAGCTAACTTAGTGGTATTAATTATGTGTGCAGTCGCTATTATAAGTGAGTATGGTAATAAACTATTTAATGGTAACACAGAGGATGATGATTTGAGTAAAATGGTTTAATTAAAAAATAGAGAAACAAACTTAGTTTCTCTATTTTTCTTCATATATATAACTATCACAATAATGTTCATATTTTATATAATCTGATTTAGTTCTAAATGTCCAACCAAGAATTAGATAGCCGTTCTTTCTTGCTTTTTTTACCCTTTTAGTTTTAAGCATAGATAATGAGATTGATAAAAAATCAGGTTTGTATATAGGTATAAATATCATACTTGATATGAATATTTTTTTAAGTATATTAGGTTTCTTTGATTTCTTAAAATCTGTTATCAAAAGACCGCGTGTAATATGTGGTGCATGTTTTTTAAACCATAAACATATTCTGGGGTCAAAAGATTTAATTGCAAATTTACCTTTATATTTATTTAATATATCAAGTAAATATGGACAAATTATATTTGCCTTTACATCTGTTTTAATTTCTATAATTAAAGGAACAGCTTCGTCTATAAAATCAAGGGTATCTGTAAGAGTAGGTATTTTATGCTGAGTATTAAACAAACTTTGTTTTTTTATTTCTTTAAGTGTACAATCTTTTATGTTCTTATCTATATTGCAGCATCTTTTTAAATTATCATCATGGAAAACAACAATAGATTTATCCTTTAATATATGCACATCTAATTCAATAGCTGTATTTTGTTTTATTGCTTTTTCAAATGCTGCAATTGTGTTTTCGGGTATTCCTTTATCAATATTGTGCAGACCTCTATGTGCAATTTTTATATCGTTTAACCATTCTATATTTTTGTTCACTATTATCACCGTATATATTATATCAGAAATGTTACAAAAATAGAATAAATTCTAGTAAATTAATTTATTAAGTAGCGTAAATTGACATAAAATAATTGGAGTGATATAATATTATAGGTTAAAGTTTTGAAAGGAGTATAATTATGAATTTTAAGAAGACAAAGCTTGTTTTACGGCTACTTGGTGGTGATATATTAATTTTGCTAATTGGCATTTTTTGTGTAAATATAAATCAGCAATGCTCAGAATATATAACTCAGCTAGCATTAACGGTGCTCATATGTTTTGGGTTGCAGATAATTATACGAAAATTAGACTATGACAATAGTATTTACGATATACTTTCTAAATATGTAATATGTAGAACGGTAGTAGATTTTTGCATTACTGAAAACATGTGGCAATTTAAATTATCATTACTTGTAGCACTTATAGAATTCATGTGGATAGCAAAATTCTATATGATTCCAAAGAAAAACATGGATAAAATAGAGAAGTAATCTTCTCTATTTTTTTCGTATAATAAATAAAAATATTGGTTGTAATAGTGGTATAAAGAAACTTAGTATTGTGCCAACTATGGCAAATTGTTTCCATTTTTCTTTATATATTCTATATAATATACCGTAATAGAAGAAAACAAATAATATGATAGAAATAATCTCACTAAAAGGTAGTAATGTAGTTATTAATAGGAGTGGTAAAAGATATTCTGTTTTTTCTACTTCTATACCCCATATTTTGTTTTTACCCGCTATTTTACCCATTACAACTAAGCATCCATATGGAACAAATGATAGAAAAGCATATTTATCATCTTTATTTTTTGCCATAGTATATAATGCTACAGACTTAAGAAGCCAAAGTGTAGCAAATAATATGATAGATATAATTAATGCTATACTTGATATAGTTAAAATATTTTGAATACTATTCCAAGAGATATCTTTTAAATAATCTTGTATTGGAATATTAAAATATTTTTGTACAAAATTAAAAATCTTTTCTAATAATTTTTCTGTTGTTAGTAGTTTCATGCTTTTTATCCTTTCTAAATATACTTGTATTATTTGCAGGAAATAAATATTGTATACCATGTATAAAGAAGGTATATTAAAAATATATATTGAAAAAAAGAAGTTTGTATAGTAAAATATACACGAGGTGGAAAAAATGCCTAGAACAGATGAAGCAAGAATAATTAGAAATAAACAAATAGTAAAATATTTAGATAATAATCCATTTGCAACAGATGAGGAGTTATCAAAGTATTTTAGTGTTAGTATAAACACAATAAGATTAGATAGAGCAAGACTTGGTATAAAAGAACTTAGGGAAAGAATAAAAGATAGAGCAGAAGAGAATATAAAAAAGATAGTTTCTCTTTCAAAAGAAGAAATAATAGGCGATATTATTGAATTAATTCCTGGGCAGAGAGGCATATCAATGATGAAAACACAAGACTATATGTCTTTTGAAAATACTGATGTAATAAAGGGATATCATATATATTCTATGGCAGAAAGTATTGCAATAGGAATTATACCTACAAAAGTTGCATTAGTTGGTATAGCAAATATAAAATATGTGAAGAAAATTACAAAGGGGGAAACTATATATGCTAAGGCCGAAATAAAGAAAAAAAGAGAAACTAATTATATTGTTTGGGTTCAAATATATGGTGACAACAAAGAAGTAAAATTCAAAGGCAAATTTTTATTAAAGGAGATTAAATGATGGAAATATTAGTAGATATAAATGGTTCAGATAATGGTATAGAACCTGCTATTAAAGGAAGTATAAGTGCAATCGACAAAATAGATGCTAAAATAACATTAGTTGGTGATGAGGATAGGATAAAAGAAAGTATAAATAAAATATATGGAGAAAATAAAGGTACTGACCTTTTAAAAAAAGTAAATATACTAGATGCAAAGGATGTTATAACTAACAACGACGAGCCAGCATTTGCTATAAAAAATAAAAAAGAATCTAGCATTGTAAAGGCATATGATTACATGAAAGAAAAAGAGGATACTGTTTTTCTTTCCGCTGGTAGTACTGGTGCCATAATGGCAGGTGGCTTGCTTAAATTAAAAAGAATTAAGGGAGTTCATAGACCAGCATTAATTACAATTCTTCCAACAGACGATGGAAGAGGAACTATTTTACTTGATTGTGGTGCTAATGTAGATGCAGCAACTGTATCAATGCTTCAATATGCAAAAATGGGTAAAATATATGCATCTCTTGTTCAAGGTAAAGAAGATGTAAAGATAGCACTTTTAAATATTGGTGCAGAAAATGAGAAAGGCTCACAAGAATTAAAAGATGCAAATAAAGAACTCACTGAGAAGTTTCCAGAATTTGTTGGAAATATAGAGGCAAGATATATATTATCTGGAAAAGCGGATGTAGTTGTTGCTCCTGGACTTATGGGAAATGTGGCGTTAAAAGCGTTAGAAGGTACTGCAAAAACAATGAAGAATGCCTTAGTTAAAGAAATGAAGAAAAATATATTTAATATAATAAAAGCAGCTATATGCAAAAGCATGATTGAAAAAGCGTTATATAAATATGATTACACAAAATATGGCGGAGCAGTACTTTTAGGGGTTAGGAAACCAGTTATTAAGATTCATGGAAACGCAAAAGCGAATAACTATGAAACAGCTATTTATCAGGCAGATAAAATATTAAAAAATAATTTAATAAAAGAAATAGCAGATAATATTGAAGAATAGCAATCTGCTCGGAATAAATTTAAAAAAGTGATAATAAAATACATTATAGGTATTGACAATGGTTATAAAATAGTAGATAATACACATATAAAGTTTAACTACATAAGTAGGGGGTGAATAAAGTGGAAGGTGTTTTCGAAAAAGTAAGAGAAGTTATATCTGAGCAACTAGGTGTTGAAGATGTTGAAATAATAACAATGGATACCACATTTATTGATGATTTAGGAGCAGATTCACTAGATATAGTTGAATTAATAATGGCGTTAGAAGAAGAATTTGATATTGAAATTCCAGAGGCTGATGCAGAAAAAATTTCAACAGTAGGTGATGTTGTTGAGTATATAAAGGCAAATGTTTAAGTTTAGCCTATTTGTAAAACTAGCGTATAGATTAAATCTATATGCTAGTTTTTTGTTGACATTGTGCACTATTAGATGTATAATATGAAACCGTAAAACAAAAAATACTATTTTTATTAAAAGAGTAAAAACACAAGTTATAAATATAACCATATATAAAATATTAACAAAGAAAGGAATGTTGTATATGCTGATGTTTTGCATAATGTCTATATTGGATATTGTAGCATTGGTTGTAGTAAGTAATTTTAAGAATTTCTTTCGGAAGAAAGAAATAAGTACAGATACGCTAGAAAAAATTAAAATAGCATTATCTATATTTACACTTTTTTTATTGTTGTTTTTTGTTGGCATAGTAGAAAAGTGTAATGGGGTATTGTGTTAAAAGAGCTTTATAAGGCTCTTTTTTCATTTGTATACAGGTGTTTTAGTTGAAACATACATATTGGTGTGGTAAAATTATATATATAATATAATCAGGGAGAAATGTAATGATAAATATAGAAAAAATGGAAATGAGAATAGGCTACACATTTAAAAATAAGAAGTTTGCACAAATGGCACTTACTCATAAGTCGTATGCACATGATAAAGGAGATAAATCTCTTGATGCATATAATGAAAGAGTTGAGTTTTTAGGTGATGCAGTTTTAGAATTTGTTATATCAAAAGAACTATATAATAGATTACCAAATGTAAAAGAAGGAGAACTTACTAAAAAGAGAGCAAGGATTGTATGCGAAAAGTCTTTATGCGATGTTGTTGTAAAGTATGACCTATCTAGTTGCTTAATGTTAGGGAATTGTGAATTAAAAATGAAAAACAATAAAAAAGATGCAATGCTAGCAGATATGTTCGAAGCAATACTTGGAGCTATATATTTAGATGGTGGATTAGAAGTAGCAGAAAAAATATGTTTAGAAATGCTAGACGAAACAATCACCAATGTTATAACAAACGATAACCTAAATGATGATTGTAAAACAAGATTGCAAGAAGAAGTCCAAAAGAGTAAAAACACAAGTATAGAATATGTTTTGGTTAGAGAAGAAGGACCAGCACATAACAAAGATTTCTATGTTGAAGTGTATGTAAATGGTAAAAAAATGGGAGAAGGAAATGGTAAATCTAAAAAAGAAGCACAGCAAAAAGCAGCAAAACAAGCGTATGAAAATATACAAAATTAAGATAAATGCTCATAAAGAATTAGGATTAGATATAAAAAAGGAGAATAAGATAACAATTCCAATATTTATTCCCCATGTGGGATGTAATAATGAATGCGTATTTTGCAATCAAAGAAGAATAAGTGGGCAAGCAAAACCGGTGTATCCATCAGATGTAAAAAAACAAATAGAAGAAGCGTTCAAAAAGTACAATAAAAATAAAGAAAATATTGAAGTTGCTTTTTTCGGTGGTAGTTTTACAGGAATAGATATAAAAATGCAGGAAGAATACTTAAAGGTAGTAAAAGAATATATAGATAATGGTAAAGTAAGGAGTATTAGAATTTCAACTAGACCAGATTATATTACTCAGAGAATTTTAAATCTACTAAAAAAATATAATGTACACATAATAGAACTTGGTGTTCAATCTATGGATGATGAGGTTTTATTAAATTCTAAAAGAGGACATACAGCAGAGGATGTAAAAAATGCATCTATACTAATAAAGCAAAACGGATTTGTCTTAGGACATCAACTTATGTGTGGCCTCCCTACTAGTACATATGAAAAAGAATTAAAAAGCATAAAGGCTAGTTTAGATTTAAAACCGGATTTGATTAGAATATATCCAGTTTATGTGTTAGAGGATAGTGAACTTTATGATATGTATAAAACAAAAAAATATAAACCATTGGAATTAGAAGAAGCAATAAATAGAGCAACAATGATGTTTGAAGAATGTGTAAAAAGAAATGTAAATGTAATTAGGGTAGGACTTCAAACAACAGAGGAAATATCACAAAACAATAGTAGAATTATAGGTCCAGTATGTGATAATTATAGAGAAAGAATATTATCAAAAATAGCACTAAAATTTGTTGAGAAAAAGTTAGATAAAAAAAGTATAGATAAAAAAATAGAAAAGAATAAGCAAAAGAAAATAGTAACAACATTAGAGTTACATGTACCAAGTTCACAAGTAAATTATGTAATTGGGAATAATAAGAGTAATAAAAAATATTTAGAAGAAAAAGATGTTTGCTATATTAAAATCAAACAAAAATAATTGTTATAAATTATTTTAAAATACTCATACTAATGATAAAACATTGGAGATGAGTATTTTTTATGAACAATTTTAAACAACTAATATATATAACATTAGGTTCATTTATAGCTGCTCTTGCTATTAACATATTTTTTGTGCCTAATAATATATCTAGTGGTGGGGCAAGTGGTGTAGGCATAATTTTAAATCACTTGTTTGAGTTCCCAGTAGGAACAACTGTAATAATATTAAATCTACCACTTTTTGTTATAGCAATATTAAAACTTGGTTTTAGATTCACATCAAAAGCAATTCTAGGAACATCCTTATTATCTTTATTTATTGATTTGACCTCAAATGTAAATAATATAGAACTATTTAGATTAAGTAATGATTTTATACTTAGCAGTATATTTGGAGGACTTCTTATGGGACTAGGCTTATCATTAGTGTTTAGAGGAAAATCTAGTACCGGTGGTTCGGAACTTTTGGCACAGATTGTATATAAATATAGACCTATAATAAGCATGAGCCAACTAATGCTATATATAGACGCGTCCATTATAATAGCAACAGTAATTACATTTAAAAGTTTAAGTGTAGGACTATATTCTCTTATAGCAATATTTGTTTCTAAAAAAACTATCGATATTGTTTTTGAAGGTGTAAACTATACCAAAATTATCAATATTATAACTAAAAAGGAAGAAAGAATATCCAAAAGAATAATCAGTGAAGTAGAAAGAGGAGCAACAGCTATCAAATGTATAGGTGAATTTACAAAAGATGAGTATGTTAAAATAGAGTGTGTTGCAACAATAACTCAAATATATAAAATAAAGGAAATCGTAAGACAAGAGGATACAGAGGCTTTCATGTATATAGCACCTGCTAGTGAAGTGTTAGGATATGGATTTAAAAGATAGATATAATATATAATATTATGGTGTAAGCTAATTGCAAATAGTGAAAAAATATAATATAATTCATATATAAGATGTAGAGGTGGATATTGTGGAAAACTTAATAAAAAAATGCAAGGAAACAAGAAAAGATATAATAGAAATGGTATATGCATCTGGTTCTGGGCATCCAGGTGGTAGTTTATCATGTGTAGAACTTTTAGTTTCGTTATATCATAATATAATGAATTTAGATTTAGATGAAAATGGAAAAAGAATAGATAAATTTATACTATCAAAAGGACATGCAGCACCCACATATTATTCAGTTTTAGCACAAAAGGGATATATCGAAAAAAAAGAATTATTACACCTTAGAAAAATAGATGGTAATTTAGAAGGACATCCTAGTATAAAAATAAATGGCGTGGATGTATCAAGTGGCTCATTAGGACAGGGATTATCTATTGCAAATGGAATGGCATTAGCAAAGAAACTAGATAAAAAGTCAGGCTATGTATATTGTTTAATGGGAGACGGAGAAATAGAAGAAGGACAAGTTTGGGAAGCAGCTATGACAGCAGCTCAATATAACTTGGATAATTTAATTGCGTTTGTCGATTATAACGGACTTCAAATAGATGGGAAACTAACAGAGGTAACTACACCTGAACCAATAGATAAAAAGTTTGAAGCGTTTGGATTTAATGTACAAATTATAGACGGACACGATATTAAGCAAATAATAGATACTGTAAATGAAATAAAAGGAAATAAAAATGACAAGCCAAGTGCAGTTATATTAAAAACTATAAAAGGTAAAGGGGTATCTTTTATGGAAAACGATTTTAATTACCATGGAAAAAAACTAACGGAAGAAGAATATATAAATGCAATGGAAGAACTAAAATAAAGGAGGGATATAAATGAAGTCTACTAGAAAATCTTATGGTGAAGCATTAGTAAATATAGGTAAAGAAGATAAGGATGTTGTGGTTTTAGATGCAGATCTTGCGCATGCAACACAAACATTGTTATTTAAAAATGAATTTCCTGAAAGACATATTAATGTAGGAATAGCAGAGCAAGATTTGGTTGGAACAGCATGCGGACTAGCACTTTCAGGTAAAAAAGTGTATTTATCATCTTTTGCAATGTTCTTAGCAGGTAGAGCATATGAACAAATAAGAAATACAGCGGCTTATTCAAATATCCCTATTAAATTATGTGCAACACATTCTGGTCTTTCGGTTGGGGAAGATGGGGCAACACATCAAATGCTTGAAGATATATCACTTATGAGAACAATACCTAATATGGTAGTTTTATCACCAGCAGATGAAGTAAGTACAAAATATTTAATAAATAGTATAAAAGATTATGATAAAAGCCCAGTATATGTAAGACTTGGAAGATGTGATGTGCCTGAGATATATAAAGAGGGAGAAATATTTAAAATAGGAGAATCTAAAACTTTTGGAAATGGAACAAAAGCAACTATTTTTGCTACTGGGTACACACTTCATATTGCTATTGAAGCAATGCAAATATTAAAAGAAAAAGGTGTAGATGTAAGAGTTGTAGATATATATAGTATAAAGCCAATAGATAGAGAAACTATTATTAAATGTGCAAAAGAAACAGATAAATTAATTACAATAGAAGACCATAGTATAATAAGTGGAATTGGTAGTGCCGTTTGTGAAGTTTTAGCAGATGAATATCCAAAGAAAGTAACAAGAATTGGTGTAAATGATACTTTTGGAAAATCAGGCTCAGTTAAAGAACTAATGAATATGTATAAAATTACAAAGGAGCATATTATAGAGGAAGTATTAAAGAAAGAGGAATAGTAAATGGACAAACCGTTAGCATATAGAATGAGGCCTACAAAATTAGAGGATTTTTATGGGCAAGAACATATAGTAGGAAAGGACAAGCTATTATATAGACTTATAAAAGCAGATAGGCTTACATCAGTTATATTGTGGGGACCACCAGGGTGTGGGAAAACATCACTTGCGTATGTTATTTCTAAAACAACTAAATATAGATACATAGAACTTAATGCAACAAGTTCCGGGGTTAGTGATATAAAGAAGATAGGAGAAGAGATAGATAATGCATTTTTAACACCAGGGGGAAAAGCAATAGTTTTTATTGATGAAATACATAGATTTAATAAGTTGCAGCAAGATGCGTTACTGCCGTATGTAGAAAAAGGAAAGATAATTTTAATAGGGGCAACAACTGAAAATCCATATTTTGAGGTGAACAAAGCGTTAGTATCTAGATCAACGGTACTTAAACTTTCGTCTCTTACAGAGCAAGATATATTTAAAATATTAAAAAAGGCCCTTACTAATAAAGAGGAGGGCTTGGGAAAATACCAAGTAAATATTTCAGATGATACATTAATGTTTTTAAGTAATAAGTCAGGTGGAGATGTAAGAACAGCCTTGAATAGTTTAGAACTTGCAGTAATTACATCTGAGATGGACATTGACGGAAGTGTAACTATAACGGATGAGATAGTGGAAGAATGTATGCAAAAAAGAAAAATAATGTATGATAAATCATCTGAGGCTCACTATGATAATATTAGTGCATTTATAAAGTCTATGAGAGGAAGCGACCCTAATGCAACACTGTTATACATGGCAAGAATGCTAGAAGCAGGAGAAGATCCTCTATTTATAGCAAGGAGAATTGTTATATGTGCAGCAGAGGATGTTGGACTGGCAAATCCAGAGGCTTTGGTTGTTGCAAATGCAGCAATGCAAGCAGTACATCAAATAGGAATGCCAGAGGCGAGAATTATCTTATCTGAGGCAGCGCTTATAGTAGCATGTAGTAGAAAGTCAAATAGTGCATATATGGGTATAAATAGCGCTATAGAATCTGTTAAAACCGAGGACACAGGTGATGTACCTATGCATATTAGGAATGCACCTATAGAAGAAATGAGGAAACATGGATATAACAATGGATATAAATATCCACATGATTTTGAAGGTGGATATGTAGAGCAACAATATATGCCAGATGGTATGACAGATAGAGTATATTTTAATCCTAAAAAGTGGGAGAAGTATTATGAGGAAAAAAACAGATAATAAAGAAGAAGTTCAGGAAATAAAAGAAAAAAGAAGAAAGCAAGCAAAGGAAAATAAAGACTTAAACAAAGGTG
>JAZSNU010000001.1:0-13544 GCA_045536565.1 Clostridia bacterium
TGATGCCGAAAATACTTGAGCATAAAAGCTTCGGGAAGATAGGGGGTCGCCAATTTTAAATATTCCTCAATAGCTCAGTCGGTAGAGCGCTCGGCTGTTAACCGATAGGTCGTTGGTTCGAGTCCAACTTGAGGAGCCAAAATAGCGGGTCGCAAGGCCTGCTTTTTGTTATATGTGTAACCCTGAAATGTGTATTTTAAAGCATTTTTGGGTTTTTACAATTTTTTTAAGTTGTACAGAGTATGTATAAAGTTGTTGGCATTGCAGTACTTATTGCAGTACTTTTTATATAGATAATGCAACAGAAATTAAGGCTGTTACTTTTAATTTTAACAAGAACATAGTATAATACAAATAGTAATTTGACATTCAATTTTCACTCTACTAATGGTTGATTACTCCTCATTCAACCATCATTCAACCATTAGTTCGTGTTATTTTTCTTAAAATGTACTACAATTAAAGAAAGGGAGGTGTCTTATGGACCAAATAAAAATAGGAAGGTTTATTGCCGAGTGCAGAAAAAAGAAAAATCTTACACAAGCACAATTGGCAGAAAAATTGAATGTAACCGACAGAGCCATATCAAAATGGGAGACGGGCAAAGCAATGCCTGATTCCAATATTATGCTTGAACTTTGTTATATGCTTGGAATAAATGTAAATGAATTATTATGTGGGGAGATGATTGATATGGAACAAAAGGATGAACAATTAAATGAACTGGTTTTTCAGATGGCAACAAATGAGGAAAGATATCATAAACGACTACTGCATTCCGCTTATGTGATTGTCTCAATCAGCGTGATAGCACTTATTTGTCTGATTACTTTAATATCACTCCTTATTCCCGAATGTGGATTTCAAGACTTTTTGATAATAGTGTCTGTTATACTATTTACAATTCCTTGTATTATTGCTCTTAAATTTAAGGTAGAAACAGGTTATTATGAATGTAAGAACTGTCAACATATGTTTGTTCCTAACTATAAAGAGATTGCCTTGTTGATGCGAACACCAGCTAGAAGATTGTTGAAGTGTTCTAAATGTGGAAAATGGACTTGGTGCAAAAAACTAACTAAGAGATAAATTACAATTTGATTTTGATTTAGTAAAGGATAAGTAATAAGGACTAGTAATATATTTGTGATTATCGTAATGTAGTTAGTGCAAATTATGGATATAGTATAATATACGTTAAATTATTTTGCCGTTGCAGTACTACGGCAGTACAAAAGAAACAGCAAAAACATAAAATATAGTTATATCATGGGCTACAAGGCATATTTTTTAGTACGTGCATCGCTTGAGGAGCCAAATATATCCAGGAGTATTTCCTGGATTTTTTGCTTTTTATATGGTTTTGTGATATTATGGTAAAATGTTATTATAAATTCTGAATATATTTCGATTGAAAAGTTAACATAAATATGATATAATGATATGGTATTAAATAATAAACAACAAAGGATTAAGGAGTTGAACAATATGATAAATATTAAGAAATTTGAAATGGCAAAAGACTATGACAGGGTAATTAAATTTTTAGGTGATAGATATAAAGAAAATAAAAATATGGAATGCTGGTTACCAGCAAGATTTGATGATTTAGTTTATCGAATTGATACATTGTATAAAGATGAGAGAGGCTTAAAGGCATCAAAAGACTATATTTATATTTTTCAAGAGAATGATGCAATTGTTGGAATAATACTTCCGGATGGAGATTCTTTTAATAGCTCTATTAAAAGAGGATATGAACACATTTTTACACAAATGTTAAATATGGCTGAAAAAGAGTTATTACCATTATTTAAGCCTGATGAAAATGGAATAGTAAATTTTTTAGTTGTATCTCATGATAGTCTTAATTACCAAGCAGAAGAGCTTCTAAGAAGAGGATATGTTAGAGATGATGCAGGAGATTATGATAATGTTGCATTACCACAAGAAACTAATTATACTATTGAGTTACCAGTAGGTTTTAAGCAAGTGTTTGGAGAAAACTATCCAGATATAGTGAAAATGAGAACCTGTCACTATGGATTTCACCCTCAGGATGACGACAACAATTTGTACAAAGAGTATGCAGAGGGTGGGCTTTCATACCAAGCAAGAAAGAAGTCTCAATTTTATCCAGATAGTTTTGAAAGTTTGATTGTAACTGATGATGGAGATATGTGTGCTTATTCTTTTTGCTATGTAGATAAAAATACAAATACGGCATTCATAGAGCCTGTATCTACAAGAGAAAAGTATAGAAAAAGAGGATTGTGTAAGCAAATGCTACATGGAACTATAATTAGGCTAAAAGAAATGGGAATAGAAAGAGCATATATAAATTCTTTTGATTGGCGAAAAAAAGTATATAATAGTGCGGGTTTTGAAACAGAAGATTCAATTAGTTTTTGGTATAAAAATATTAATACTAAATAATAAAAGATGGAGGGATATATGATCCCTTCATTTTTTATTATTTAAGAGTAGGTTAATGATAATATAACAGAATAGTAAAATATGAATTTAATTGAAAAAAACTAATTAGTACTATATAATATGTATATAAGTGAGGTATGGTATGAAATTTATAAAAAGGATATTTTTAATTACAGTTTTAATAGTAGTTACTATTTTATCATTAATAATATATAAAGGATATGAAATGTATAAAGATGGTATTTCTGAAATAAATTTAGATACAAAAATAATTCAGTTAAGGCAAGTAAGAAACTATGTTATATATGACGACTTACCAGATGATTACATTAATGCAGTTATAGCAGTAGAAGATCGTAGTTTTTTTAAACATAATGGAATAAACCTTATTTCTATATTTAGAGCAATAATTAATAATATAAAAGCAAAAGATATTGTTGAGGGCGGAAGTACTATAACTCAACAAGTTGCTAAAAATCTATATTTTACACAAGAGAAGAGATTAACTAGAAAAGTTGCGGAAATATTCTTAGTATATGATTTAGAGAAAAATTATGAAAAAGAAGATATTTTTGAATTGTATGTGAATATAAGTTACTTTGGAGATGGGTATTATGGTATAAAAGAGGCTTGTAAGGGGTATTTAAACAAAGAACCAAAGGATATGACTCTTTTAGAATGTACACTTCTTGCCGGAATTCCTAATGCACCTAGTGTATATGCTCCAACTAAAAATCCAGACCTAGCAGTTCAAAGGCAAAAAAGAGTTATAGAGTGTATGGCAGAAACCGGTCATCTTGAAAAGGAAGAAGAAACAGAATTATTACAAAAATTGAATTAATGTATAAACACGATAGTGATACTATCGTGTTTTGTGTTTACAAAGTATACATAATGTGATATAATTTAAAAAGTTATATAAGTTTTATCAATTAATTAATATTAATGGAGGTAATAATTATGAGTAGAATTACAGAAAGAATACTTTGTCCAACATGTCCATATTTAAAAAATGGAATAAAAGAAGAAGGTAAAAAGTTTGGTGTTGAGTATGTTGTACTTAATTCAAAAGAAAAATTTATTATCATTGATAATCCTAATGTTTCATGGGATAAAATAATGGGTGAAATTAAATGTTTTGAGACAACATATGTACCTAAATTTGGAAAATATGAAGTTGAAGAGTTTGTCGGTCACTTTATGAAGGAAGCACTTGTAATGTCAAAAGATATAACTGACTTATTTAATATGGAACTTTTATGTGATGATTTTCCATATAACACAACAAGAGTAAATGTTGATACAATACGAGAGCGTTTATTAAAATGTTTTGATATTGTTAAGGTGGAAAATGATACTACACACTTAATGTTCAAATGGGAAAGGTACGATAAATTATGATGAAAGATATTTATATTGTTCGTCATGGTGAAAGTCAGGGAAATGCCAGAATGGTAGAGGAAGGCAACTATGTTATAGATAGTAATATATCTTTAAACAAAACTGGTATAGAGCAAGCAAAACAAGCAGGAAAAATACTAAATGAGCAGATTAATTCTAACTATGGTGGTATATTTTGGGTAAGTCCATTTAAAAGAACACGAGAGACATATAAAAATATGCTCGATACTGTAAATGGATATATAAAAAATTACGACTATATTGAAGACCCGAGACTTGTTGAACAGGATTTTGGTGATTTTGATTTTCAGTTCTATGAAAAGTGGAAAGAGATATCACCGCATTCATACTTCATAAATCAGGCAAGATATAACGATGAAAGTGGAAGATTTTTTGCAAGACTTGAAAATGGTGAAAATATGCTTGATGTGTATAACAGGGTATCATTATTTGTTAAGACAAGACTTGAAACAAGTATTTGGCATAACAATATAATAGTAACACATGGATATGCAAGTATTGCACTTACAATGTTTTTACTTAACTTACCAATTGAACAATTTTATCATACAGAAACACCACCGAATGGATCAATAAGACACATTGTATATGCAGATGGAATTTATATTGATAAAGGCTTTATAACTTAAAAATAGAAAACTCTTAGTTTTATTAAACTAAGAGTTTTTCTTATGCTTATTTTTGATATAAATGTCTTGCAACATGTACACCACTTGCACTTGCGTGTGACAACGAATGTGTTACACCTGAGCCATCACCTATAATGTATAGACCAGGGATTGAAGTTTCAAGATTTCCATTTACCTTAACCTCTGAGTTATAGAACTTAACTTCTACACCATAGAGCAGAGTATCTGGATTTGCAGTACCAGGTGCAATTTTATCTAGGGCATATATCATTTCTATGATATCGTCAAGTTGTCTTTTTGGAAGAACTAAACTTAAATCACCAGGAGTAGCATCAAGAGTAGGTTTTACAAAACCTTTTTCAAGTCTTTTCTTAGTACTTCTTTGTCCTTTTATTAAATCTCCAAATTGTTGAACTAAAAGACCTCCACCTAGCATATTTGAAAGCCTTGCAATTGATTCACCATATTCATTACTATTCTCAAAAGGTTCTGTAAAGCGGTTAGAAACAAGTAAAGCAAAATTTGTGTTTTTTGTTTTTTTACTTCTACAGCTATAACTATGACCATTTGCAGTAATTATACCTCTTGTGTTTTCTGTTACTACCATACCATTTGGATTCATACAAAATGTTCTAACTAAATCACTGTACTTTTTAGTTTTATATACAAGTTTACTTTCATAAACATCGTCAGTAATATGCTCAAATATTTCTGCGGGGAGTTCAACCCTTACACCGATATCAACTTTGTTACTAGTTGTTTTTATGCCTAGTTTTGAACACATATCACCAATCCATTTTGAACCAGAACGCCCAGCAGCGATTACAAGCTTTTTGCATATTTCAGTGTAGTAATAATCATCTATTCCATCATCGCCTGTAATTTGTAATCTAAATTTATTATCTTTTTTAACAATATCTGTTACTTCTGAATTAAAGAACATCTTAACACCGTGTTCTTCTAAAAACTGATATATATTTTCAAGTACGGTGTAGTTCACATCAGTTCCTAAATGACGAACCCTTGCATCAAGCAAATTTAGTCCATGTTGGAGGGCAAGTTTCTTTATTTTAGAATTTGAGGTGGAATACATTTTTGAAAGGCTTGCACCAAAGGTACTATTAATTTCGTCAACATATTCCATCAAATCGATTGCTTCTTTTTCTCCAATATGTTCGTAGAGTTTTCCACCGAAATTGTTTGTAATATTGTACTTTCCATCTGAAAAAGCACCAGCGCCACCGAAGCCATGCATTATGCTGCAACAGGAACATTTAACACACTTTTTTGCCCTTCCAGTAGTAATAGGACATTTTCTGTATTTTAAATAGTTTCCTTTTTCAATAATACAAATTTTAATTTTTGGATTAAGTTTTATTGCTTCAAAAGCAGTAAAAATACCAGCAGGTCCTGCACCTACTATAATTAAATCATATAAAGTAGCCATTTATTATACCTCCTTAAAATATTAAAATTATTTATATAAACAGTTAATAAATTTATTAACTAGTGAAACAAAAATTACATATATATTATACATAAATGTGGATAAAAGTCAATTTATATAAATACATAATTTACATAAGTGTAGGAAAATTAAATAAAAAATATATAAATTGAGAGATATGTGTTAAAAATGTGGAAAAATGTAGCAAGAAATGATATAATATTTAATAGATTGTAAACATAATTAAAAAGGAACAAAAGTAGCATAAGAGTAGTAAATTTGCAGATAATATTTAATATCAATGTATAAAGGTGGTAGTATTATGGATTTAAAATATGAAAAGAAAAGTGTTTATGAAAAATTAAATAAAGTTCAAGAAGAAGCTATGTTTGAATATGCAGATGATTACATTAGCTTTATAAACTACGCAAAAACAGAATATAGATGTGTAGAATATTTTAAAATGGCATTAGAAGAAGCAGGGTTTAAAGATATAAATAGTGTAGAGGGTGTACTCTCTTGTGGGGATAAAGTATACTTTATAAACAAAGATAGAAGTATTTATGCTGCAATAATCGGAGAGGATAAAGTATCTTCTGGAATGAATATTATTGGAGCACACATAGATAGTCCAAGACTAGATACAAAACCAATGCCTATGTTTGAAAGTCAAAATATGGCTATGCTAAAAACACAATATTATGGTGGGGTAAAAAAATATCAATGGCTTGCAATTCCTCTTTCTATGTACGGTATAGTATATAACGAAAAAGGTGAAAGAATCGAAATAGTTATTGGAGATAAAAAGGACGATCCATGTTTTACTATAACGGATTTACTTCCACATCTTGCAAAGGGACAAATGGAGCTCACAGCAGATAAATTTATTGATCCAGAAAATATGGCTGTAATCATTGGCTCAATACCAAGTAAAGATGAAAAAGATAATAAAATAAAGATGAACATATTAAAAATATTAAATAAAAAGTACGGGATTAAAGAAATAGATTTTGCAAGAAGCGATATTCGTTTCGTACCAAGTTTTAAAGCAAAATATGTAGGTTTTGACAGAGGATTAATTGCAGGATATGGTCAAGATGATAGAGTTTGTTCATATGCTACTGTTAAGGCTATGGTAGATATTGCAAATGAAAACAAGACTTTAAAGAAAACATGTGTGGCTTTAATTGTGGATAAAGAGGAAATAGGAAGTGTTGGAAATACTTCAATGAGTTCAGAAGCTTTTGAACTTTTTGTTGCAACTATGCTTGATAAAGTAGAAGAAAACAGCTGTAACTTAGCATTATATAACGCGATGAATAATTCTAAAATGTTGTCTGCCGATGTTGCAAATGCAGTAGATCCTATGTATCAAGAAGTTAGTGACATACAAAATTCTAATATTATAGGATGTGGTGTTGCAATTGAGAAATATACAGGCTCTGGCGGTAAATATTCTGCAAGTGAGGCTAGTGCAAAATATACAGCATATGTAACTAATTTGTTTGAAAATAATGATATTCCTTATCAAATGGGTACACTTGGTAAAATAGGAAAAGGTGGAGGAGGAACAATTGCATACATCTTAGCAAATAAAGGTATGGATGTAATAGATTGTGGAACAGCAGTGCTTTCAATGCATTCACCTTATGAACTTACATCAACAGCTGATGTATATATGACATATAAAGCATATAAAACATTTTACTTAAATTAATAAAGGGGAAGGATAATGTTTAAAACATTACTTAAAAATACAGATTTAGTAATACTTATATCAGTAATCCTCCTAGTTATAATTGGAATAGTAGGAATATATAGTGCAGGATATAACGATAGTGATTTAAAATCGGACTATGTTAAACAGTTTGTTTGGCTTATAGTATCCTTAGTTGTACTTACTATTGTTTGGCTACTTGATTATAATATGTTTGGAATTTTAAGCATACCATTTTATGTTATATGTTTAGGATTACTGGTTGCAGTTTTATTTACTGACAAAATATATGGGGCATCGAGTTGGTTTAATGTTGGCCCTATAAGTATTCAGCCATCTGAAATAACAAAAATAGTATATATATTGCTTTCTGCTAAGTTCATTACATATATAACTTCTAAGGATAAGAAAGCAATAAATAAATGGTATAATATAGCAGCTGTGTTTGGTATAATGCTTGTGCCAGTTCTATTAATACTTATGCAACCTGACTTTGGTACGGCAGCAGTATTTTTATCGATAACAATATTTATGCTATATAAAGCTGGTATAAATTATAAATATATATTAGGTGGAATATTACTTTTGGTAATATTAGTACCTTTGGTATATTTTTTTGTGCTAAATGATATACAAAAAGATAGAATACTTGTATTCTTAAACCCTGAACTTGATCCACTAGGAAGTGGATATAATGCTATACAATCTAAAATTGCAGTAGGTGCAGGGCAGATTTTTGGGACAGGCTTACTTAAAGGGACACAAACACAATATGGATATCTACCGGTAAAAACATCCGATTTTATATTTTCTGTTATATCTGAGGAATTGGGCTTTATTATTTCAACACTTCTTGTTATAATATATACAGTATTATTAATTAGAATTGTAAATATTTCAAAAACTGCTAAGGACATGTATGGCTCTTTGGTTGCTATTGGAATATTTGGAATGATATTCTTCCATTTCTTAGAAAATGTAGGAATGACAATGGGACTTTTACCTATAACGGGTATACCACTTCCGTTTGTAAGTTATGGTGGTAGTAATTTGCTTACAAACTTTATAGCAATAGGTATAGTTCTAAGTATTAGTGCAAGAAGACAAAGAACGCTATTTATAGATTAAAAAATATAAGGGGGAAAAAATATATGAATAAGAGAAGAGGTGTTACAACAGCAGTAATTGTTCTTGCCGTTGTTATTATGTTTATAATACTTACAACAGCAACAATAGTAGGAAGTAGAAATATTAATACTGTAAATTATGAAGAATATATGAGTCAATTAAATAGGGTATCAGATTGTGTAAATGCATATATCCTAGCAAATGATGAGCTGCCAGTAAGAGATTCATATGAGATAGTTGCAAATGCTGGTTTTACACAAGATTTCAAAAATGAATTAATTGAAAATGGGGATATGAATAATAATCTATTTGTAATAGACATGAATAAATTAGATGTAAATAATGTAAGTAAAGGAAAAGGGACAGTTCAAGATAGAGATGTATTCCTAGTTGCAGAAAACTCAAACAATATCTATTATTATAAAGGGTACTTATTCAGAGGAACTGTATATTATGGGGTGTAATTATTAATTTATGAATAAATATGTAAAAAGTATAAAAGTTGGAGATGTAGAACTTAAAAACAATATATTTTTAGCACCTATGGCAGGTATAACAGACCTGCCTTTTAGGCATATTTGTTTGAAATATAATCCGGGATTAATGTGTACTGAAATGGTAAGTGCAAAAGGATTAGTTTATGAAGGTATAAAGACAAATAAAATGCTTACGCTTTTAAAAGGTGAAAGACCAGCGGCTGTGCAGATATTTGGAAGTGAAAAAGAAGATATAAAAGGAGCAATAGAAAAATTAAATGAAATAGATGAAATATCAATTATAGATATAAATATGGGATGTCCTGCTCCGAAAGTTACTAAAAATGGTGATGGTTCAGCGTTATTAAAAGATTTAAACAAAATAGAAGAAATATTAAAAGTTGCAGTTACAACTTCTAAAAAGCCTATTACAGTAAAGATGAGAATTGGTTATGGCAGACAAGATAATATTGCGGTTAAGCTTGCTAAAATTTGTGAAAAAACAGGTGTTAAGGCTATTACTGTACATGGAAGAACAAAAGAGCAAATGTATACAGGAAAAGCAGATTTAGATACAATAAAGAAGGTTAAAGAGGCTGTAAGCATTCCAGTTATAGGAAACGGGGATATAGTAGATTTAGAATCTGCAAAATATATGTTTGAGTATACTGGTGTAGATGGGATAATGATTGGTAGAGGCGCTATGGGAAATCCTTGGATATTTAAAGAAATATTAGAGAATAAAAAGCCAGAAATACCAAATAAAGAAAGACTAGATATTATGCTAGAACATATAAATGTAGCAGTAGAGTATTACGGAGAAAAAAGAGCAATACCAGAGATGAGAAAACATATAGCATGTTATCTTAAAGGATTAAAAAATAGTTCATATGTAAAAGACTTAATAAATAGGGAAACTTCAAAACAAAAGGTAGAAGATTTTTTAAAAGAATATTTTGAAAGTATATAAATATATGAAGACTCACTTACATATAATCTAATATAATTTAGATATGTGTAAAGGAGTTTTTTTATGCTTGTATTAAATATTAAGAATATATTAAGGAATAAATTAACATTAGTATTGTTTGGATTAATATCTATACTTGTAATACTTACAATAATTGTATATACACTAGCCATGAAATCAAATATTTTAAGAGGAACTAAAATAGGAGATATTATTGGTAGAATAGGAAGTGATAATAATATAATTAATATGACAAGTTATAGTGCAGAGTTTGAAATTACGGTAAAAAGTAATAAAAATACAAATACATACACTATGAAGGAATGGTATAAAAAAGGAATTGGAACAAAACAGGAGTATTTGGATAGCAGTAATAATAAAGTTACAATACTTACATTAAATAACAAAACTATAATACAAAACGAAAATCAAAAAAATGTTATGGTACTTAATGAATATATAACTAAATATACAAATTTACTTAGTATAAATACCTTTATAGACATATACCAAAAATATAAAGAAAAAGATTGTTGTTTTGATGCAAATAGTTATGAAAAAGTAAATAATATATACATGATATTAGACAATAGTTGTAAAATGGGAGAAAATTGTAATTGTGATGTAAGTGAAATAGTTAAAAATGTTAGTAAAATAGAATTAAAAGTAGATAAAAATACAGGAAAACCTATTACATATATAGTATATGACAATGACAAAAAGGAGTGTATAAGCATAGTATATAACAAGTTTGATATTAATGCAGAAATAAAAGAGAAAGAGTTTAAGGAATAATATAAAAATAGTACATATATCATATCTGCATAATATCAAACAAATAGCAAGATGGGAAGTGTGATATGAAAGTAAAAAGAGGAGATATATATTATGCTGATTTAAGTCCGGTAATAGGTAGTGAACAAGCAGGAGTAAGACCAATACTTGTTGTACAAAATGATATAGGTAATAAATTTAGTCCTACAATAATAGGGATAGCAATAACATCAAAACAAAAGGCTAAACTACCTACACATATAGAAATAGAGGGAACAAAATATGGGCTTGATAAAGATTCAGTTATATTAGCAGAGCAAATTAGAACACTAGATAAAAGAAGACTTAAAGAAAAGGTAGGAAGATTAGATAAAGAAACTATGGAGAAAGTAAAGAGGGCAATAGAGATAAGCTTTGGGATAAGAGGAGAGCTAAATCTTGAAGAGATGTATTTAAGAGGATTGTTTGAGTGAAAAAATTATATATTGAATATAACAAAAAGTGTGGTATAATAAGTAAAACAAAAAATAAACTAAAATCTAATTAGAAAAGGGGAATAGATATGAATAAAAAAGATTTTAAGAAATACATCGAGGAAAATGTAAGTGGTATGAGTTTATCTCGGCAGATAAAAGAATTACGAAAAATCGAAAATGTGTATCTTCCAGAAATTATAAACGCAAAGAAGAAAAAAGAAGGAACATGGGTGCCTAAAAAGGATATGGATAAATATATATTTTGCGAGAAATGCCAAAAGTATCATTTAAAAAAGAAATGGAAAGAAGAGTTAGTAAGAGAAGTTAGAACAGTAACAACATATATAGATGCAGGGTACGGAGATGATGATAAAATGGGAGATGTAGAATATATGGTTTCATATCATACATGTCCGTGTTGTGGTGAGAAACAGGAAACAAAAAAACTGTATATTAAAACTTTAAGGGAATGGTATAGAAGAGGATAAAGTAGATAGAAGGGTTCAGATTGAACCCTTCTAATTTTATGGCATAAGAGGTGAGTTAAGCTCGTAAGAAATATATCAAAAATGATTCTTTGAATAAAATATTGGAAAAAGTTAAAAAAACTTAGCATAGGGAGATATACAAGTTGACAATTTGTATGTTTTGTGTAAAAATAAAACTATAAAATATGTATGGAGGAAGATGTTATGGAAGAAAAATTAGTATATGATGAAGATGGTTATGATCAATATGGCTACAATGAAGATGGATTTGATAGAGAAGGCATTCATAAAGATACAGGAACAGTATATGATACATATGGCTATAAAAAAGATGGCTTTGATGATAATGGTTTTGATATAAATGGCTATGACAAAGATGGCTATGATGAAAACGATTTTCATGTTTCAGGAATCCATAAGCGTACAGGAACAATATATGATGAAGAAGGATATAACTTTCTTGGTTTTAATGAAGAAGGTTATAATAGAGAAGGCTACGATAGAGAAGGCTATGACAAAGATGGTTTTGATGAAGATGGCTATGATATGTATGGTTATGATAAAAAAGGTTTTGATAAACAGGGCTATAACAAAGAAGGCGAACACAGAATGGCATTAGAAGCAGAAGAATATTACAAAGATGAATTTGAAGATTTTGGTGAATTTGAGGATTTTGATGATTTTGATGATTTTGATTTTGATACAAGAGATGAAATTATTGAAGAAATAAATGGTAAAAGAGAAAAATTAAAAGAGAAAAGATTAGAATTAGAATCTTTGGAAGAAAAAAATAGAGATGAACAAGGGGAAAATGTGTATGGGGAATAATTCTTTGTCAGTAAAAGAAAATAATATTTTTTCTAAAATAAAATGTTTTTTTAAATCATTATTTTATAAAGAACAAAAAAATGAAGAAAAAGTAGTAGAAAATGAAATAAAAATAGAAAACAATAATTCATTTTTAGAAGAAATAAAAGGTCAAACTAATGTTGAAGATGCAGGAAAAGAAGATGCAATAAAAGATATTGTAAATACAGTAGAAAAAAATCCTGAAACTCTTAATAAATTATCAATGAAACAATTAAAATATGTTAATAAATATTATGATAAAGAACTAGAAGAAGTAGATAAAAAAATAAATAAATTAAAGAAAAATTAATCAAATGCAGTAGAACTTTTGAGTATGGTTGTTATGAGAGGGGTAACTTAATGTCGTATGCAGAGAAAATAAAGAAAAATAATACTATTATAAATGGTATGATTGAAGATGTTATACAATATATGAAGCAAAACAATATATCTGCAATAGAAGAAGAAAATGGTGAATTTAAATTAAATGAAATGGCTTCACAAATAATGAAATATGAGCTTAATAAAATACTATTAATTTATGATAGAGAATTTTATTATTTAAAGGACAGAGAAAAATATAATACAAATATTACTATAAGAAAGCATAATGATATAGATGCTTTTGGACACAGTGGTGGTATGGAACTTGCATCAGGAACAGCAGAGGCTATAAAAAAATTAAGTTCTGAATTAACATATTCAAAAGACAAAAATGGAAGAATTAGATTT
>JAZSNU010000017.1:0-98140 GCA_045536565.1 Clostridia bacterium
ATTTACTAAAAGAAGAAAGGAAAAATAATGAAGACAAGTGATTTTAATTACGACTTACCAAAAGAATTAATAGCACAAGTGCCAATTGAAAAGAGAGACACATCTAGACTTTTGGTACTGAATAGAAATACAGGAAAAACAGAACATAAAGTGTTCCATAATATTATAGATTATCTAAATCCAGGTGATACACTAGTTTTAAATAATACAAAAGTGATACCAGCAAGAATATTTGGACATAGAAAAGATAAAGAAGAATCCATAGAAACACTTTTGGTTAAAGATTATGGGAATGATACATGGGAAGTTTTAGCAAAGCCAGGAAAAAAATTAAAAATAGGAACAACTATTATATATTCAGATAGATTAAAAGCAGAAGTTATAGATATCTTAGAAGAAGGGGAAAGAGTCATCAAATTTATATATGATGGTATATTTAATGAATTATTAGACGAAGTTGGTATTATGCCACTTCCACCATATATAACTGAGAAATTAGAAGACAAAGATAGATATCAAACAGTATATGCTAAAACCAGAGGCTCTGCCGCAGCACCTACTGCTGGATTACATTTTACAGAGGATTTGCTAGAAAAAATAAAAGAAAAAGGTGTAAATATAGTATATGTAATGTTACATGTTGGAATAGGAACATTTAGACCTGTTAAAGTTGAGAACGTATTAGAACATAAAATGCATAGCGAGTATTATGAAGTATCAGAAGAAGCAGCAAGGGTTATTAATGAAACTAAAAAAAGAGGGAATAAAGTAATATGTGTTGGAACCACATCGTGTAGAACATTAGAATCGGCAACAAATGAAGATGGCTTTGTCAGAGCAGAAAAAAGAGAAACCGATATATTTATATATCCGGGATATAAATTTAGAATAGTGGACAACCTTATAACAAATTTCCACTTGCCTGAATCAACATTAATAATGCTAGTATCAGCACTTGCTGGTAAAGAGAATATTATGAATGCATATAATCAGGCTGTAAAAGAAAAGTATAGATTTTTTAGCTTTGGTGATGCAATGTATATTATGTAGGGGGTATGTATGAAAAAATTTGAGGAGTATAGCATGGAAGAAATTCTAGAACATTTAAAATTAAATGGTATGAATGAATCAGCTAGGAATTTAAAAGCAGAATATGATGCTGAAAAAACAGTTGATATAAAGGATATATATGAAAATAATCCAATATCAGAGTATGAAGGTTTGTCTGCTAGATTGAAAAACAAAATAAAAGACATAATTGAATCTATGAAGGAAGAAAATGAAAAAGAACTAGAATCAGATGATAGAGATGAAAAAGATAATCTTGACGAAAAGGACGGCAAAGAGCATTTAGATGAGGAAAAGGAAAAAGAAGTAAAAGAAAGAGACGATAATAAGGAAGAAAAAGATTCGGAAGTCAAGGAAAAAGCAGAGGAAAACGAAGAGGGTAAAAAAGAAGAAAAGGAAAATAAAGAGGAAGAAACTCCTAAAAAAGATGAGTATCTTGCTATGGTAAACAAACTTCATAAGATGAAGATAGTAGATTACAAAGACCAATTAAAAAAAGATGATATTGTGGTAGATAGATATTTTGTAATGATGATGGCATTAGAAAGAAAAATAAACAAACAAAGAGCAGCATATATAAAAGAATATGGTGCAGAAGAATTAACATATATTGAAAATCAAAATAAAAAAGAAGAAATGAAATATGAAAAAACAATAAATAGAAATATGGAAGTTGCTTTAACTAAACTAAGACAGTTAGAACAAAAATTAGATGCTATAATAGATAGAATGGATGTACTTCAAAAAAGCCTAGAAAATGAATCTATTTCAATAGAAGAATATAATGATGAAATAAATGTACTAGAACAGGATAAAGTAGATACATTATGGCAAATAAATAAATTAAATCCAGAACTTTTAGCAGAGCAGCAAGAAAATATGAAGTTTAGAGAAAAATTAGAAAGAAAAGTAACGCCAAATAGCGTGTATAAAGAAATAAGAAAAGATATGACACCAGAAAATAAGGCAAAACAATCTGCTATGGATTATAATAGTAAAAAATATGAGGGAGTAGCAGAACAAGAACATAAGGGTATTAAGAAAAGATTAGAAATTCAAATCGATGAAAAAGAAAAAGCCTTAGACAAAATGAGAAAAGAAATACAAAATATTGATATAAAAACACCAGAAGGAAAGCAAAAAGCAGAGAAACAAATAATAGAATATCAAGCATTAGTTGCTTCAAAATTGGCTGATGAAAAGGAATATGATAATTTAGAGAAAAACATGAAGTATGGTATTCAAAATTATGGAGATATAAATGACTATGAAAAAGAAAGAGAAAAAAACACAACTGAATTCCAAGAGAACATGGAAGATGCAAATTTAAAAGATAAACCGACTGAAGAAGTTGCTAGTTGGATAAATGGTGTTGTAAGAGATCCTGAAACTCCTGAACAAGCACAAGAATTAATCGATGATATGAATGAAATGGCAGAAGAAACAAAAGAAAAAATACAAAATAATAAACAAGAAATAGAAAGTGATAATGATGTAAAAGTGAGAACTATGAATAGAAAAAACAATAAACCTTGGGGGTAGAAAGGAAAAAATATGAGTGCAATAAAATATGAACTATTACATGTAGATAAAAATTCAGGGGCAAGGTATGGAAAAATTACCTTGCCACATGGCAGTTTTGAAACGCCAGTGTTTATGCCAGTAGGAACACTTGGCACAGTAAAGGCGATGACAGTAGAAGAATTAGAAGAAATGGTTAAGGCAAATATTATACTAGGAAATACATATCATTTATATTTAAGACCGGGTATGGAAGTAATTAAGGCAGCAGGTGGTCTGCACAAATTTATGAATTGGAATCACAATATTTTAACTGATAGTGGTGGCTTCCAAGTATTTAGTCTAAATTCTTTAAGAAAAATAACAGAAGAAGGAGTTGAATTTAGATCGCATTTAAATGGCGAAAAACACTTTTTATCACCTGAAAAAGCAATAGATATACAGCAAACATTAGGTTCTGATATAATGATGTGTTTTGATGAGTGTGCACCTTATCCAGCAGATAGAAAATATGTAGAAAAATCTATGGAAAGAACTACAAGATGGGCAAAAAGATGTAGAGATGCTCATACCAATAGAGATACACAAGCGCTATTTGGAATTGTACAAGGTGGTATGTACAAAGATTTAAGAGAAAAAAGTGCAAAAGACCTGCAAGAAATAGGATTTGACGGATATGCAGTAGGTGGACTATCTGTTGGTGAGCCAAAAGAGCTTATGATAGATATCCTAAAAGCAACAACTCCTCACTTGCCAGAAGATAAAGCAAGATACTTAATGGGTGTAGGAAGTCCTGATTATCTTATAGAGGCAGCGCTTCATGGAATTGATATGTGTGACTGCGTGCTTCCTACTAGAATGGCAAGAAATGGAACAGCACTTACTTCACATGGAAGAGTAATTATTAAAAATAAAAAGTATGAAATGGACTTTTCAAAATTAGATGAAGAATGTGATTGTTATACTTGCAGAAATTATACAAAGTCATATCTTAGACATCTTATAAAATGTAATGAAATACTTGGGGCAAGACTTATGTCAATCCATAATCTTAGATTTTTAACTAAACTTATGGAAGATATAAGAGAAGCAATAAAACAAGATAGATTACTAGAATTTAGAGAGGAATTTTATAATAAGTTTGGGTATGAAAAATAATATTATATTGTGTTTCCTTTTGTCGAAATAGACATAAATAGTTGACAAAAAACAATTGATGTGGTATAAATATAGTATAGCATAATCAAAAGGAGGAAAAACAATATGATGAAAAGATTTATAAGAATTGCTTTAGTTCTATTAGCAGTTATAATAGTATTTCCATCAATCTCATTTGCAAATACTGAGTATATTGATTGGGAGAGCACAACAGCATTACCAACAACAACAGGAGCGTATAAACTAAAAAATGATGTTACTATTACAAAGGCAAAAATTAGTACAGGTAATAATGTAACTCTAGATTTAAATGGCTATAAAGTTACATTTGATGGTACTTCTAGCGCTGATAGTTATCTTGTACAATATGGAGCAACATTAACTATTGAAGATTCATCAGCTGATGGCTCTGGTTTGATGATTAATACTGGTAATAGCTATATGATTCATACATATGGTGATTGTATAATTAATGGTGGAACAATAGAAAGTACTACTACAAGTGGAAGAGCTATATTTGTTCAAGGTTCATCTGGTAAAATAGCTACTTGCACATTAAATGATGGAATAATAAGAAATTCATTACATAATGGTGGAAGAGCAGTTGTAGTTGGGGCAAATGCAATTTTTACTATGAATAATGGTAAAGTTGAAAACAAAGGAGAAGGAACTTATGGTACAGTTAAAGCCATTGAAGGTGGAAATATTATAATCAATGGAGGAACAGTTGAAGCCGCAGGAACTGCTATTTATTCAAATGTTGAAACTATAATTACAGGAGGAACAATTAAAGCTGGTTGGTTTGCTTTTGAAACAAGAGATGCTATTATAGAACCTGCCGACGGTAAAATTGTAAATGTTATTGTAGGAAAAAATGCAATAACCACTACTACTGCCGGAGATAAAGCATCAATATTTTTAACAAATAGTATGTTATCATCAAGCAAACATGGAAATAAAGTTCTAGGCGGTAATTTTGATGCACCTAGGCTAGTTGCAACAAGTAGCTTAGATGATAATAATCTTGAATTACAAGGTGGTGTGTATACACCAGAGGTGACAGGTGTATCTGAATACTTAGCAACAGATTTAACAGTTAAAGAAATAGATGGAGTAAATTATGTAGGTAAAGAATCAAAAGTAACAGTAAAGGCTGGGTTAAACGGTAAAGCTGTGGCTTCAGAAGAAAAAGTATTTGAAGGACAAATTGTAAAAATAACAATAACTCCTGACGAAAACTACGAAATAGCCACATTAAAAGTAACAGATGCAGCAGGTACTGAAGTAGCAGTAAAAGATAATACATTTACAATGCCTACTTCTGATGTAACAGTAGAAGTTACATTCAAAGAAATGAAAAAAGATAGCACACCAGCAACTGGTTCTATGAATATATTATTTGTAGTATCTGGTATAGTAGCAATAGTTGCAGCAGGTATGTTAGTATCTAAAAAATATGCAAAAAATAACTAATTTATATTTTTAAATTATATATTGGAGCAGAATACTTAGGTTCTGCTCTAATATGCTATGGAGGAGTATTTATGTCCAAGCTGATGGAAAAAAAGATAAATCAAAAAAGATATATAATATTATTATGTATATTAATTGTTTCATTGTCTATGGTCGTATATTATGTAGTTATGGGTATAAAAGATAATAAAACAAATAGTGATATAAGAAATGAGTTAAACAATATTTATCAAGAAGTACAAAATGATAATGAAGAAGAAAAAATAGAAATTACAAAAATAGATAAATTAAATGAGCTAAGGTTAGAAAATCCTGAAATTGTTGCTTTAATTGAAATAGAAGGAACAAATATAAATTATCCAGTTATGCAAACAAATAATAATGATTTTTATATGACACATAACTATAAAAAAGAATATTCAAAAGATGGGGCACTATTTATAGATAAGGCATATGACTGGTCTAAACCAAGCACTAACCTTCTAATATATGGTCACAATAATATTGGAAGTTCAGAAATGTTTGTAGAACTATTAAAGTATAAAAAAGAGGATTTCTATAAAAACCATAAAATAATTAAATTTACAACAACTTCTGAGGAAGCAGAATATGAGATAATTGCTGTATTTAAATCAAGAGTATATTATTCTCATGAACAAAATGTATTTAGATACTATTATTTTATAGATGCAAAAAATGAAAGTGAATTTAATAGTTATGTATCAAATGCTAAAAAAGCAAGTATATATAATATAGATGCTACTGCAAAATATGGGGATAGTTTACTTACTCTCTCTACATGTGAATATTCACAAAAAGATGGTAGATTTGCGGTTGTTGCAAGAAAAATAGTTAATGAGTAGAATGTATTAAATATCTTAAATAAATCATATAATTTTTTGAGGTGATTTATTTGGGATATTTTTTTGTACTTGGAACAGATAAAAGAAGTATATATATTAAAGAAATGTTAAAAAAAGAAGGGAAAGTAGTGGAAGATATAAATTTAGCATCTTTTGCCATATTGCCAACTCCTCTTTCAAAAGATGGAATAAATATAACAGGAACAGAGATAACATGCACGGAATGTATTAAGATGTGCATGGGAAAAACTGTTTTTGCAGGGGCAATACCCATCAAATTTAAAGAAAAAATGGATAAGAATAGTATAAAATACTATGATTTAATGGAATATGATGATGTGGCTATATTAAATGCTATTCCAACCGCAGAAGGAACTATAAAAATAGCAATAGAAAAAACAGAAACTACTTTGTCAGGTAGCCATTGTTTAGTGCTTGGATATGGTAGAATAGGGAAAGTGCTTTGCAAAATGTTACATGGAATGGGTGCAACACTATATTGTGAAGCAAGAAAGACATCAGACCTTGCACAAATTAGAGCAATGGGGTATAATGATATAGATTTAAAAAATCTTGATAAGCATTTATCATCTTTTGACTATATTTTTAATACTATTCCAACAATTATTTTAGATAAGAATAGATTAGAAAAAGTAAAAAAAGATGTTTGTATAATAGATTTAGCATCTAGTCCTGGTGGCGTAGATTTTGCAGCAGCAAAAGAGTTAGGGATACAGGCAAGTTTAGAACTTGCATTACCTACAAAAGTAGCGCCTATGTCTAGTGCTAAATATTTAAAACAAAAGATAGATGAGATAGTTCAAGATTAATATTAGGGGGATAACATATGACAATTTTTCAAACAATAATACTTGGTATAGTACAGGGGATAACTGAATTTTTTCCAATATCTAGTTCAGGACACTTAATAGCAATAAGGTATTTATTTGATTTTGGGCTAGAAAGTGGTAAGGCAGAAATGGTATTCGATATTGCCCTTCATTTTGGTACTTTTTTAGCCATACTTATATTCTTCTTTAAGGATTTTTGGAAAATGCTTATGGAAGGTTTTAGATTTAAAGGAAAAGACGGAAAATATAGCTTTAAAAATTTAAAACAAGAAGGAAAGATAATGTGGTATATAGTAGCTGCTTGTATACCAGCAGGTATAATGGGAATACTATTTGAGGATGTTATAGAAAAATATATTAGAACACCACTTGTTGTAGCGATAGCTATGGGTGTAATGGGAATAATAATGTATGTGGTTGATAAATATTCTAAAACAGAATCAGATATGAGTGAGCTTACATTAAAACAAGCAATGGGAGTAGGGTTTGGTCAAATGATGGCAATGATACCTGGTTTTTCTAGATCTGGTACAACAATGACTGCTGCAAGAGCAATGAAAATAGATAGAAAATCAGCAGCTAAATTTTCATTTTTACTTGGTGCACCTGTAATGTTTGGCGCTGCACTTCTTGCTATAAAAGATTTAACACTTGATATGATAAATATTCAATTTGTACTTGGTGTTTTAGTATCATTCGTAGTTGGTATGATATCTATAAAGGCACTAATGAAGATAGTAGAGAAGATTGGATTTGGTGTGTTTGCTGCATATAGAGTAGTTTTAGCACTAATAATTATTGTTACTATAATTGTTAGATAAATTTGTAGGTGATAAACATGGGAGAAATAATAAACATAAAAGAAATAATAGAAAGAAAAAAACTAGATTTAAAAGAAAAAATAGAGAGTTTAAAAAAAGAAGAAATATATCCTAAACTAGTAGTAATACATGCAAATAAAGATGCAGCCTCTGAGGTGTATATTTCTAAAAAAAGAAAAATGTGCGAAGAATTAGGTATCTTGGAGGAAGAATATTACTTTGAAGAAGATGTAAAACAAGAAGAAATACTAGAACTTTTAAATAAATTAAATAACGACAATAGTGTTCATGGAATACTTGTTCAACTTCCAATATATAACCATTTAGATACAACTGAAATTTTAGAGGCTATATCACCTAAAAAAGATGTAGATGGATTTCATCCTGTAAATATTGGTAAAGTTATGCAAGGAGTAGGAGGCATAGCACCATGTACTCCGAAGGGAGTAATGACAATACTAGATGAGTTAAATATAGAGATTGAAGGCAAAAATGCAACTGTTATAGGAAGAAGTATAATTGTTGGAAGACCTATGGCATCACTTCTTTTAAATAGAGGTGCAACTGTTACAACTTGTCATTCAAAAACACAAGATTTAAAAGAGCATACAAAAAATGCAGATATATTAATTGTTGCAGTAGGCAAACCACATCTAGTAACAGAAGATATGGTAAAAGATGATGCAATAGTTATAGATGTTGGGATTAATAGAGTAGATGGTAAATTAATTGGAGATGTTGATACTGAAAATGTATCAAAGAAAGCAAGATATATAACGCCAGTACCAGGTGGTGTAGGTCTTACAACTGTGTATACTCTAATGGAAAATGTAATAGAGCTAGCAGAAAAAAGTAAATAGTATGATAAGTAAAAAGTGGGAATACAGATATATAACTGTATTCTTTTTTTATTGATTATATATATAATTAAAAATAAGTTTAATATTGACAAATGAAATGTTTAGATATAAAATAATAGTCAGAAAAGGTCAAAAAGTCAAAAAAGGACAAAGGTGATAAAATTGAATTTGGTAGATATGATAGAAAGATATATAAAAGAAGAAGTTGAGAAGTGTGATAATGCAATGCTTGAAGTAAGAAGAAGTGATTTGGCAGAACTTTTTTCTTGCGTTCCATCACAAATCAATTATGTTATATCAACAAGGTTTGCACCAGAAATGGGGTTTTATGTTGAAACGAGAAGAGGTGGCGGAGGATACATTAGAATAAAAAAAGTAGCATCATACGAAGATGATATAGTAAGTGATATTTTTGACAAGATAGGTAATAAAATGTCGCAAGCGGTCGTAAATATATATTTAAATTCGCTTTTGGATTACAATATAATTGATAAAAATACAGCCTTAATTATAAAGGTGGCAACATCAGATAAAGCATTATCAAATTTAAATTGTGAAGATAGAGATATTACAAGAGCAAACATCTTTAAGAATGTTATTCTAAATGTTATATAAAGGAAGTGATATATATGTTATGTGATAGATGTGGTAAAAAAGAAGCAACTGTAAGATATGAAGAAAATATAAATGGAGAAAAAAAGAAGATTAATTTGTGTAATGAGTGTAGTAAGAAGTTAGGTATTCTTAATATGAATTTTATGGACAATATGTTTATGTCATTTTTTGATGAGCCTTTAAGTATAGGAGTAGAAAAAGTAAAAGAAGATAAATGTAACAAATGTGGGTATACATTTTCTGATTATGCAAATACTGGACTTCTTGGATGTGCTGACTGTTATAACACATTTAAGGATAAATTAGAACCAGTATTACAAAAATTACATGGCAAGACATATCATGTAGATATAAAAGAAAAGAAGAGCAAAAGTCAAAATAACTCAGATAGTAAAATAGATGAGCTAAAGAAAAAACTAAATGAATGTATAGAAAAAGAAGAATATGAAAAAGCAGCAGTAATTCGTGATGAAATAAAAAAACTAGAACAAAGAGGTGATAAATAATGTGGTACTATAAAGTAGATAAAGATGGTATTGCAATATCATCAAGAGTAAGATTTGCTAGAAATCTAAGAGAATATAACTTTCCACATATTATGGCAAAACAAGATGCAGATAAATTGATTGATTCTATGCAAAATGTGTTAGAAGGTAATGTAAGTCTATTAAAACTTAAAGATATGGACGAAATTACTTTAAATAGTTTAGTAGAAAGACATTTAGTATCGAAAGAATTTATTAATAATATAACTAACAAGGCAGTATTATTAAATGAAGATTGTACATTAAGTGTAATGATAAACGAAGAGGATCATTTAAGAATACAATCATTTAGCTCAGGTAATGATATTAAAACTGCATATGAAAAAGCAAAAAGTGCTGAGAAAAAGATAGGTAAAAAATTAGGATATGCAATGCATGATAAATTTGGATATCTTACAGCATGTCCTACAAATACAGGCTCGGGTATGAGAGTGTCAGTAATGCTTCATCTTCCAGCACTCGCAAAGCTAGGATATATGTCAAAGTTATTATCTGATGCAGCAACTTTTGGTATCGCTATAAGGGGGCTATATGGTGAAAATACAGCTGCTAGAGGAAACATATATCAAATTTCAAATCAAAGAACTATGGGTATTACAGATGATGAAATCATATCAAATGTAGATAAAATAGTAAAAAATATTATAAAACAAGAGAAAAAAGCAAGAAATATAATAGCTGAGAATAAAATATATTTTGAAGATAAAGTAATGAGAGCATTAGGAACGCTAAGATATGCAAGAAGGATAGATACAAAAGAGGCAGAGAAATGCATATCGCTAGTTAGAATGGGTATTTCAGAAGGATATATAAAAGACATAGATATAAATACTATTCAAAAAATTAGTGTAAATATATATCCTAATATGCTTAAACTTGAATATAAAGAAAACCTGGATGAAAATTCAAGAGATATTAAAAGAGCAGAATATATAAGGAGGGAATTAAAATAATATGTATGAATTTACAGAAAGAGCAGCAGCTTCATTAGAGTATGCTAAAAAGTTTGCAATAGATAATAATTATAGCTATATAGGAACAGAACATATATTGTATGGATTAGTTAAAGAAGGAGAAGGATTAGCTGCTAAAATATTATTAAAACAAGGTGTAACAATAGATTATATACAGCAAGAAATACTTAGAATTGATGGTGTAATGACTACAAAAGAAATTGAGGAACCAGACTTAACTCCAAGGGCTAAAAGAATAGTGGAAAACAGTATTAGAGAATCTAAAAGAATGAATCATAATTACATAGGAACTGAACATATACTTTTAGCGCTTATGAGAGAAATAGACAGCGTTGCAGTAAGGATATTAATAGAAGCTAATGTAGACCCACAAAAATTATTTGCAGAGTTATTAAAATTAATAAGCGAAGATAGTCCTATTAATTCATTTAACTCAGAACAAAAAGATATTACAACACCAACTCTTAATCAATATTCAAAAGATTTGACAGAAATGGCAAAAGAAAATAAATTAGATCCGGTTATTGGTAGAGAAGATGAGGTAGAAAGAATAGTTGAAATATTAAGCAGAAGAACAAAAAATAACCCTGTATTAATTGGCGAGCCAGGAGTTGGGAAAACAGCAGTTGTAGAGGGCTTAGCTACTTGTATTACAGAGGGAAAAGTTCCAGAGGTGTTAAAAAATAAAAGACTTGTATCACTAGATATGTCTTCTATGATAGCAGGAGCAAAATATAGAGGAGATTTTGAAGAAAGACTTAAAAAATGCTTAGCAGAAATAAAGAAAAATGGAAATATAGTCTTATTCATAGACGAGCTTCACACTATAATAGGTGCAGGCTCAGCAGAAGGGGCAATGGATGCGGCAAACATATTAAAACCTTTACTTTCAAGAGGAGAAGTACAAATAATTGGTGCAACTACATTAAATGAATATAGAAAGCATATAGAAAAAGATAGTGCATTAGAAAGAAGATTTCAACCTGTAACTGTTCCAGAACCAAGTCCAGAAGATACCATACTTATACTTAAAGGTTTAAGGGATAAATATGAGGCGCATCATAAAGTAAAAATAACAGATGAGGCAATAAACTCAGCTGTAAAATTAAGCACTAGATACATAAACGATAGATATCTTCCAGATAAAGCAATAGATTTAATAGATGAGGCATGCTCTAAGGTTAAACTTAAAAATATAACTGAGCCAGATAGTATAAGTAAACTAGAAAAGCAAATAGAAAAGCTAAGCAAAGAAAAAGAGGAAGCAGTTATATCACAAGATTTTGAAAAAGCAGCAAAGGTAAGAGATGAAGAAAAGAAAGTAAAAGATAAATTAGATAAGGAAAGAAAAAAATGGGAAGAAAAAACAAAAGCAGATAAACCTGAGGTAACAGAAGAAGATGTTTGCATAGTTATTGCAAGAAGTATAAAAGTGCCTGTAACAAAACTTACTGAAACAGAAGGAGAAAACTTAAAGAATTTAGATAAAATATTAAAAAATAGAGTAATAGGTCAAGATGAAGCAGTAGAGTCTTTATCAAGAGCAATAAAAAGAGGAAGAGTAGGATTAAAAGATCCAAAAAGGCCAATAGGTTCATTTATGCTTTTAGGTCCAACTGGTGTTGGTAAAACGGAACTTACAAAGGCTTTATCAGAAGCACTGTTTAGTGATGAAAATGCTATGATAAGACTTGATATGTCTGAATATATGGAGCCACATAGTGTATCTAAACTTATAGGGTCACCACCTGGATATGTAGGATATGAAGATGGTGGTCAATTAACAGAAAAAGTTAGAAGAAAACCATATAGTATAGTACTATTTGATGAAATAGAAAAAGCACATCCTGATGTATTTAACATGCTACTTCAAATATTAGAAGATGGAAGATTAACAGACTCAAATGGTAGAGTTGTAAACTTTAAAAATACCGTTATTATAATGACATCTAATGCAGGTATCAAAAATATATCTGAGAAAAAACATATTGGATTTGTTTCAAAAGCAGATAAAGAAAAAGACTATGAGGAGATTAAAGAGGAGGTAAATTCAGAGCTTAAAAAGATATTTAGACCAGAGTTTTTAAATAGGTTAGATGAAATAATAGTGTTTAGAAAACTAGACAGCGAAAGTATAGAAAAGATTACTAAACTTATGCTTGAAGAATTTGCAAAAAGAGTAAAAGAGCAAGATATACATATCGAATTTACTGATGAACTTGTAAAACACATAAGTAAAGTGGGATTTGATGAAGTATACGGTGCAAGACCTTTAAGACGTGCAATACAAAGAGAAATAGAAGATAAATTTGCAGAAGCAATGTTAGACAGTAAGGTAAAAACAGGAGATAAAGTAAAGATAAATTATATAAATGATAAAATTATAATTAATAATATATAAAATTAAGGACTATATAGTATATTACTGTATAGTCTTTTTGCTGTTGACATAAAAACATGAATGTGCTATAATTTATTTGTGGCTATATTAGTATTCAATATATAATTATTAAGGAGGATTTTTATGTTATACCCTATTTTAATCTTACTCATTTTTTGTATTTGCATTTTTTAATTGGGCTGGAGGCGAAGATTTTTTTGCTGTTTTGTGCACTATAACCTTAGTAGTAGTTATTTTTTGGTCGTTTATAGGCGGCTATAAAACTATTACTCAACCAATTTACGAAGAACGGATAATAGAAAATGTTCAAATCCCGGAATTAGAAACTAAGAAAAATGAATCAGGAAAATATGATATTGTATATGTCAATAAGGACAAAAAAGAAGTATATATTGATAATAAAGCATATGAAAAGGGAATTGTAACTGTATGTAATAGTAAACAACTAAAATTTGAAGTATATAAATGTGTGCCTAGAAATACATTTTTAACTTCTGTAAATCTTTTCTTTAACAAAAAAATCATATATAAGGTATATGTTCCAAAAGATTATACAATAATAACACAACTTAAAATGAAGTAACTTATTAATTAGCCAAAATAAAACTCATAATTAAAATTATGGGTTTTATTTTTTAAATTTATGAGACTAATATTTGAATGGCAATTAGCAATATATCATATTATATTAGATAAAACAATTTACAATTTACATAACTTATGATATAATATACGCAAATTATTTATTTAATTAATCTATTAATATAGAAAGGGGTATATAAATATGAAATTTAAATTAACAAAAATAATTGAGGCAGAGGAGTGTACATACGAGTTTTTAAAAGACGGAAAACACTTAGCAAATCATGTATGGGCAATTGCAAAATATAAAGATGGAACATGTGCAATAGTTCATAAACTAACCAATGAGATAGCAAAAGAATTCAAAGAAAAACAAAAAATATATGACAATACTTGGCTTTTAACTCTTTTAGATGACACACAATGCATAATGTATTATACAGAAGACGAGATTAAGGTTTCAAAACCATTTTTAAGCCTAATATATGTATTTGAAAGATTTGTTTTAATTGAAAATATGGAAGGTAAAAGAAAATTATTACACAGATATTCTGTTAATGCTTTTTCAAAAGAATTTGACTGGTTTTCTGGAACAACTGAGAATTATAAAATACTAAATGTTCACGAAGGTATTCGTGGTTTAACAATTATAAAAAAACAAGGGCTAGAAGTGTTAAATTTTGAATTTGACGATTATATCTTCGACGCGAATATAAGAGATGGCGTTATTGTTCGTATTGGTAATGAAGATTGCTTCGTTAGGATATCAGATTTTAAAACATCTATGCGTTATCCCGACATTTCACCATATAATGAGCATAGAAAACCCATTAATTTTTCATATTATGTTGTTATAACAAGAGTGAATCAAAGAAAAGCACTACTAAGAGTAGAAGATTTTAGAATATCTGATGAATTTGATGACATCAAGTCTATTAATCATGAGTACGCTTTGGTAACAACTAATGGTAAAGAAGAAATATTAAGACTGTCTGACTATAAAATGGCAAAGTTTGATTAATTTATTATTACAAAAAGGAGTAAGGCTATGGAAGTAAAATTAACAAAAATAATTGAAGCAGAAGATTGTACACATGAATTTTTAAGTAAAGAGAAGAAGGTAGTAAATCATTCATATGCAATTGTAAAGTATGAAGATGGGACTTATGCAATAGTTCATAAAAGTGAGGTAATTCAAGAATTTAAAGAAAAATCAAAAATATATAACAATACTTGGCTTTTAACACTTTTAGATGATACACAGTGCATAATGTATTATGATAAAGACAAAATTAAGACCTCAAAGCCATTTTTAAGGCTAATATATGTATTTGAGAGATTTGTTTTAATTGAGAATTTAGAAGGTAAAAGAAAATTGTTAGATAGAGATGTTCTTTCAAAAGAGCGTAGTTGGTTATATGGCTTAACAGATGAATATAAAATAATGCAATTACCAAATGGCAAGAAAACTATTTTAAAGAAACAAGGACTTGAGGTATTGGATTTTGAATTTGATGATTATATATTTAGCAGACAGTTAACAAATGTTGTCATTGTTAGAGTCAATAATAGGGATTGCCTTGTTAGAATATCAGATTTTAGGACGTCTTTGCGTTATCTTGATATTTCTCCATATAATACATCTAGAAAGCCTATTAATATTGTGGATTATGTAATTTATGTATCGAATTCAGATGAGAGAAAAGCCTTACTAAGAGTAAAAGATTTTGAAATATCTGATAAATACGATGATATTAAGCCTATAAATCATGAATACGCTTTGGTAACCATTAATGGTAAAGAAGACATACTTAGACTATCTGATTTCAGATTAGCAAAATTTGATTAATTTATTATTACTGGAAGGAGTAAAACTATGGAAGTAAAATTAATAAGAAAAGTTGAAGCTGAAGATTGTACTTGGGAGTTCTTAAAAAAAAGCGAAGAAGTATTCAAAAGTGCATTTGCACTAGTAAAAATAGATGAGGGTAGTTATGCTGTTGTGGACAGAGCAACGCACGAGGCGATAGTAGAGTTTAAGTATAGAAGAAAGATATATAATCATACTTGGTTAATAACATTTGAAGATGATACCAAATGCTTAATGTGTTTTTCAGAGAGCGGTATTCGTTTTTCAGAACCATTTTTAAGAACAGTAAAGACTTTTAAAGATTATCTATTGGTTGAAAAAAACAAAGATGAAAGAAAAATTATTGCACTAAAAGATATCTCGTCTATGGTAGATTGGTTCCCTGAATTTGGTTTTAATAATTATGTTGTATTAAAATTGGCAAATCACTATTATACTATTCTCAAAAAAGATGGTTTAGAAGTACCATTTATTGAGTTTGATTCTGCTAGTACATATAAGTATGACAATCATGTTATTATAAGAGATGGTAGCTGGGAATCAGTAGTAAGAGTATCAGATTTTCACAAATCAGAAACATTTCGAGAAGTATCACCATATATACCATATAAAGACGATTGTTGCTGCCGTGAATATGTAATTGTTACACATGGTACTTTAAGAAAAGCTATAATGCGTTTGTCAAATTTTGAGATTTCTAAGGCATATAATGATATAATTCCAATAAGTAATGAATTTGCGTTGGGAATTAGTAAAGATGGACAAGAAGTAATAAGATTATCTGATTTTCAAATAGCAAAGTTTGACCAGAAGAATTAAAAGCTATAAGGAGGTAAAAGCTATGAAAATAAAAGTAACCAAAGAAGTTAGGAGATTGAATATTAATGATAACGATGATATCTCAAAATCAACGCAAAAATTATCTGACCCGTTTTCAAAGGATATAAAAGTATTTGAAGATTATGTATTAATTGGATGTGAAGATGGAAAAATAGATGTTGTTGAACGGGAAATATGAGACCTGTTAATTATACTATGTTTGAAGCACTATATTCACATTTTAGATTACCAAATGGTAAATTTTCATTTGTTAATATGAATAATCTGAAAGTATCAAAGGATGAAATCGAACTTAAAAATGAAGATTTTATCTAAGTTATATAGCAGTGCAAAAATGCACTGCTATATATTTTGTCTAAATAGTAGAATTTGCAGAAAAATTTACATAAAATTACCAAAAAGACTTGCAAATATGTTTTTAAAGTAGTATAATTTAAATATCAATAAAGTAACGCTAGAAGTGAGAGGGAAACCTCTCACTTCTAAGTATATATGATAAAAATTATAATATATTAGAAAAGGAGGGAAATAGAGTGTCCCAACTAACAGATAAGGTTGAAGCAGCTATAGATAATGTTGTAGCTTCATTAGGATTAGAACTAGAATATACTGAACTTGTAAAAGAAGGAGAAAACAATATATATAGAGTAGTTGTTGATAAACCAAATGATAAAGTTTCAATAGAAGACTGTGAAACTTTAAGTAGAGCTATCGAAGATACAGTAGATAAACTTGTAAATGTAAAAGATGGGTATGTTTTAGAAGTGTCTTCTGCTGGCTTAGAAAGAAAACTTGTTAATTTAAAACTATATAACAAATATATAGGAAATGAAGTAAAATTGAAATTATTTAAAAAGATTAACGATGTTAAAGAAATACAAGGAATTTTAAAAAATGTTAAAAACGATGTTGTTATTGTAAGTATTGATGATAATGATATCGAAGTAAATATAAAAGAAATTGCAGCAGGAAATACTGTATTTGATTTTGATAATATGTAAGTAAAATTTTTGGAGGGATTAAAAAATGAGAAGTGAAAAAGTAAATGCAAAAGAATTATTACAAGCTTTAGATGAACTACAAACTGAGAAAGGAATAACAAAAGAGTACATGATAGAGTCTCTTAAAATGGCACTAGAAGCGGCATATAAGAAAAATTATGAGACAAAGGAAGAAGTAAATGTTGATATTGATGAAGTTACAGGAAATATAAAAGTTTATGCTGTAAAAACAGTAGTTGAAAATGTAGAAGATCCAGATTTAGAAATAAATTTAGAAAGTGCAAAAGAAATAAGTAAAAGAGCAAAAGTTGGAAAAACTATAAATATTGAAGTTACACCTAAAAACTTTGGAAGAATAGCAGCATCAGCTGGTAAACAAATAATTATCCAAAGAGTAAGAGAAGCAGAAAAAGACTTAATACTTACTCAATATAGTGATAAACAAGGTGAAATTGTCGTAGGTGTTGTTCAAAGAACAGATAAAATGGGTATGATAGTAGACTTAGGAAGAGTTGAAGCTATGATTCCTACAAGAGAACTTGTACCATCTGAAATATATGAATCACATCAAAGAATTAAAGCATATGTTTTAAGTGTGGAAGATTCAGGTAAATTTGGACCACAAATAATATTATCTAGAAAATCACCTGATTTTGTTAAAAAATTATTTGAACTTGAAGTTCCTGAAATAGAAGAAGGGTTAGTAGAAGTTAAAGCAGTAGCAAGAGAAGCTGGATATAGAACAAAAATAGCAGTAGCATCAAACGATGAAAATATTGACCCAGTAGGAGCATGTATTGGTAAAAAAGGTGTTAGAAAAGATGCTATATCAAAAGAATTAAATGGTGAAAAAATAGATATTATACCATATACTGATGATGTACCAAGCTTTATAGTAAATAGCTTATCACCAGCAGAAATTCTTGCAATAGATATAAATGAAGAAGAAAATATTGCTACAATAGTTGTTCCAGATGATAAATTTGCACTCGCAATCGGTGCAAGAGGTCAAAATGTTAAACTTGCAGCAATATTAACAGGTTGGAAAATAGATATTAAGAAAAGATCAGATATAGAAAATCAAATAGTAGAATAAAAACATTTCATTTTAGGAGGGATGTTACTAAATGAAATTTACAAGAACTTGCATTGCTTGTAGAAAAAAAGATAATAAATATAACTTAGTAAGAATAATATCTTTAAATGGTAATGCAAAAATAGATAAAGATGGAAAAGAAAATGCAAGAGGTATATACATTTGCAATAACAAAGAATGTATAAAAAAACTTCTTAAAATGAAAAATATAAATAAGGTAATTAAAAATGATATTAAGTCAGAAAGTCTGAAATCATTACTTAGTGAAATGGAGGATATGTAAATTGGGAAAAATGAAAGTACATGAAATAGCAAAAGCTATGGGACTAGGAACAAATGAGGTTATTGAAAAATTAAAAAGCATGGGAGTAGAAGTAAAAAGTCATTTATCTACAGTAGAAGAAGATGTAGCTAAAAAGATAATGGCAAGCGGTAAAAATAATGTGTCTAAGTCTTCAGAAAAAACTTCAAGTAAAGACCCAAAAGACAATAATCCTCATATTATTAGAAGAAAAGTTAAGGTTATAAGTACAGATGCAAAAGGAAATGAAGTGGAAAATATAACTACTAAATCTGGAAATAACATAGAAAGAAAAAGTATTGTACACGAAAATACAAATAAAAATGCAGGTTATAGTAAAGAAGGATTAGGTGTAGTTAAATCTAATCGTTCAAAAGGTGGATACAACAATTTTAGAAATCAAAATAGATTAAATAATATTGTTGTAACTAAAAATGGTAAACCTATCGAGACTCCTAAAAAAGAAGAAGTAAATGTTGTTATGGCTCAAAATAAATCTACTGTAAATCATGATAGACAGAATAAAGAAGTAAAACAAGAAAGAGAAGTTAGAGAAAATAGAGATAACAGACAATTTAATAGAAATAACGACAGAAATAATGGCGAAAGAAGACCATATAATAGAGATAACAATAGACAATTTAATAGAAATAATGATAGAAATAATAATGGTGAAAGAAGACAATTTAATAATAACGGTCAAAGAAGACCATATAACAACAACCAAGGAAATAGCACTACATATAAAGTAAATCAATACATCAAAGAAGCAAGTCAAGCACCTGTTATCGAAAAAGAAACAAGAGATTACAGCAGTAATGTCCTTATGGATAAAAAGAAAAATACAGTAGAGAGAAATGGCGAGCAAAGAAGAGAAAAATTAAATAAAAACCAAATGAGAGAAGCAGATACTAGAATGGAATTTAGCAAATTTAGAGGTATGCAAGTAGACTCATCATCAGATAATATTATGGAATTCTATGATAGAGGAGATTCTGGAAGAAAATATGGTTCTAAAAAGAAAAAAGAAAAGAAACAAATGAATCATACAAAGATTATTCCTTTAACTGAGGTAACACTTCCAGAAACAATGACTGTAAAACAATTCGCAGAAGCTGTTAAAACACAAGCAGCTGATATAATTAAAAGATTATTCTCTCTTGGAATTATGGCTACCGTAAACCAAGAAATAGATTTTGATACAGCTTACCTTATAGCTTCTGAAATGGGAATAAATGCAACACAAGAAGTTGTTATAACAGAAGAAGATATATTATTCGACGATTCAGAAGATGATATTGAAAATACAGAAGTTAGACCTCCAATAGTAACTGTAATGGGTCACGTTGATCATGGTAAAACTTCACTTCTTGATAGAATTAGAAAAGCTAATGTTGTTAGCGGTGAAGCAGGTGGAATTACACAACATATAGGTGCGTATAAAGTAAATATTGATGGAAATGAAATAACTTTCTTAGACACACCTGGACACGAAGCGTTTACTGAAATGAGAGCAAGAGGAGCAGAAGTTACAGATATCGTTGTTATAGTTGTTGCAGCAGACGATGGTATTAAGCCACAAACAAGAGAAGCAATAAGCCATGCAAAAGCAGCAAATGTATCTATAATAGTTGCAATAAACAAAATTGATAAACCTACTGCAAACATAGAAAAAGTAAAACAAGAACTATTAGAAGCAGAATTAATTCCAGAAGAATGGGGAGGAGACACAATCGTTGTTCCTGTATCTGCTCATACTGGTGAAGGAATTGATAGCTTGCTTGAAATGATACTTTTAGTAGCAGAAGTAAAAGATTTTAGAGCAAATCCAAATAAACAATCAAAAGGAACAGTAATTGAAGCAAGACTTGATAAATCAAGAGGTTCAATTGCATCTGTACTTGTTCAAAGAGGAACATTAAACGTTGGAGATACAATTGTTGTTGGTGAAATAGTTGGTAAAGTTCGTAGCATGACAAATGATAAAGGTGAAAAAGTTAAAACAGCTGGACCATCTACACCAGTAGAAATATTAGGTCTTCCAGCAGTGCCACAAACTGGTGATATTTTCTATGAAGTAAAAGATGAGAAAACAGCACATAAATTAGTTGAAAAGAGAAAAGCAAAAGCAAGAGCCGACCTTATAAAACAAGGTTCTACTGTTACATTAGATGATTTATTTAGTCAAATCAAAGAGGGTGAATTAAAAGACCTTAATATTATATTAAAAGCAGATGTTCAAGGTTCTGTTGAGGCTATAAAAGATTCTCTTATCAAGCTTTCAAATGATGAAGTTAGAGTTAGAATTATACACAGTGCAGCTGGTGGAATTAATGAATCTGACGTTACACTTGCAAAAGTATCAGGTGGTATAATAATTGGATTTAATGTAAGACCAGATAGTTTAGCATCAAGTCTAGCAGATAAAGAAAAAGTTGATTTAAGATTATATAACGTAATTTATGACGCTATAAATGATGTAGAAGCAGCAATGAAGGGTATGCTTGCACCGAAGTATAAAGAAGTAATGCTTGGAACAGCAGAAATAAGACAAGTGTTTAAGGCTTCAAATATTGGAACAATTGCAGGATCATACATTACATCTGGTAAAGTTGTAAGAAATGCATTAGTTAGAGTAATAAGAGATTCAATCGTTGTATATGACGGTAAAATAGAATCTGTAAAAAGAGAAAAAGATGATGTAAGAGAAGTAGCAGAAGGATACGAATGTGGTATCAAGATTGAGAAATTTAACGATATTAAAGAATTAGACATTTTAGAATGTTATGAAATGCAAGAGGAGCAAAGATAATATGCATAAAATTGATAGATTAGAAGAAGATATAAAATACTATTTAAGTAGAATTATATCTGAAAAATTAAAAAGTCCTAATATCGATGGTATTATATCTGTAACAGCGGTTAAAGTTACAAAAGACCAAAAATATGCAAAAGTATATCTAAGCATATTTAATGCAAAAAATAAATCAGAAGTATTAGAACAAATAAGAAGAGCAAAAGGATATATAAAAAGAGAATTAGGCTTAACTCTTAAAGCAAGAAATATACCAGAATTAGTTTTTGAAGAAGACGATTCAATGGAATATGGTAGCTATATGACGGAAAAAATAAAGAGCCTAAATATATCTCATAAACAAGACGAAGAAATAGAAGAATAATTTATATATTAATTATTTAACTAGGGGGAAATATGGAACAAAATTTTAGGAAAGCATACGAGCTTATTAAAGAAAGTAGCAGTATATATATAGCATCACATATAAGTCCAGATGGTGATGCTATTGGAAGCACTATGTCTATGTACTTAGCACTAAAAAATATGGGCAAGGATGTACATGTTATTATACCAAGTTATTCTGATAGATTTGAATTTTTAGCTGAAATCAAATTTGCAGAAGAAAATATAAATGTAGATAGTTATGATTTGTGTATAATAATGGATAGTTCTACATTAGATAGAGTATCTATATCAGAAGAAGATTTCCAAAAAGCTGGAAAGAAGCTTGTAATAGATCATCACCAGAATTTGAAAATCGATGCAGATGTAGTTATCTCAAATAGCAAATCGCCTGCAACTTGTGAGATTATATACGAATTTTTTGAAAGCCAAAATATACAAATAGACAAAGACATAGCAAAGTACATATATCTTGGAATGCTTACAGATACAGGTAATTTTAATTATCAAAATACAACACCTAGAACTCATAGAATAGTTGCAAACCTAATAGAGACAGGTATTGATTTTGCATATATATGTAAAATGATAAATGATACTATGAAAGAAGAAAGATTAAAGCTTGTTTCATATGTCATAAACAATATGGAAACATATAAAGAGGGTAAAATAAAATATGTAAAAGTGCCAAATACCGTAATAACAGAATTAGGCCTAGATGAAGAAGATGCAGAAGGAATGGTTAACTATTTAAGATGCGTTAAAGGTGTAGATGTTGCAATCTATGCAAGACAGTTAAAAGATGGTACATATAGGGTAAGTATGCGTTCAAATGGTAATGTGGATATATCAAAAGCTGCAATACAGCTAGGTGGTGGCGGACATATAAATGCCGCAGGATTTACAGTAAACGAAGAAATAGATAATGTTAAAGATGAAATAATAGAATTAGTAGGAGTGAACTTGTAGTTGAAAGTAACAGGAATATTAAACATAAATAAACCGGCAGGAATTACATCTTATGATGTTGTTGATGTTATAAAAAAGATATTTGATGGCTCAAAAGTTGGACATACTGGTACGCTAGATCCAATAGCAACAGGAGTACTTCCAATAGTTATTGGGGATGCAACAAAGTTATCTGATGAACTAATGGCAGAAACAAAAGTATATAGAGTAAAAATGCTACTTGGAGTAGAAACTAATACTTATGATATAACAGGTAGAATTGTATTTGCATCAGTTATTAAAAACGATGAAATATATATTAGAGAAAGAATAAAAAGATTTATTGGAAAACAAGAGCAAGTGCCACCTGTATACAGTGCTATTAGGGTAGATGGCAAAAGAGCATATGAATATGCAAGGGAAGGCAAAGAAGTAAAATTAAAATCAAGAGAAATTGAAATATATAACATTGACAATATTGCTGTTGATTTAAGAAAAAGAGAAGTAATATTTGATGTATACTGCACAAAAGGAACTTATGTTAGAAGTTTAGTAAATGATATTGGCAAAAAAATAGGTTGTGGTGCAACTATGGTAGAACTTACTAGACTAAAAAACGGTAATTTTGATATTAACGACAGCATTTCTTTATATGACTTCTTAAAATTAGATTATGAAGATATGAAAAAACAAGTTGTATCAATAGAAGACTATTACAAAGATTTAAAGAAAATATCTTTAAAGAAAGAAGAATACAGCAAATACTTAAATGGAGTAAAATTATCTTTTGATGAACAGGACAAGTTAGTTAGAGTATATAACGGAAGTAAATATTCTGGTCTTGGTGAAATAAAGGATGGTAAGTTAAAAAGGTATATAGTAGAAAATGAGAGTGTGTAAATTAAATGAAAATTAGTTGCTTTTAGCAGCTGATTTTTATTTATTTGTTTGCAATCTTATGTAATATATAGTAAAATATATATGTTATTTATAGGAGACTTTTATGTTTATAAAAAACGATAATGAATTTATATGTGTAAATTGTAATAAAAAAGTAGAAAAATTAAAATATACATCAAGAGACCATTGTAATCATTGTCTTCATTCTATACATGTTGATGTTTTCCCGGGCGATAGAGCAAACGAATGTAAGGGATTACTTAAACCTATTAATGTAATAGTTGATTCTAAAAAAGGAAAACAAATAGTATACAAATGTACTAAGTGTGGCAGGGAAATTAGAAATATAGTGGCTATTGATGATGATGAAAATGAAATATACAAAGTAATTGAAAATTATTCAAGAAATGGAGGATTCTAAATGCAAAATATAAAAGAAGAGATTGCTGAAAGTATTGCAAAAGCATTAGATAAAGAAACAGCAGAAATAATAGGAAATATTGAAGTTCCAAAGGATAGTAAAATGGGTGACTTTGCATATCCTTGTTTTAAACTATCTAAGGAGCTTAGAAAGTCACCTGTTATGATTGCAGAAGAATTAAAGGACAAGATTGAAACCAGTGAAAACATAGATAAAGTAGAAGTAGTATCAGGTTATTTAAATTTCTATGTAAATAATTCAAATGTTGTAAAAGATACTATGACTGATATATTATCTAACAAAGAAAAATATTTAGATATAGATGAAGGAAAAGATAAAAATGTTTGTATAGACTATTCTTCACCTAATATTGCTAAACCGTTCCATATTGGACATCTCCGTTCAACAGTAATTGGTAATGCGCTATATAACATATACAAGAAATTAGGATACAATGTAATTGGAATAAATCATTTAGGAGATTTTGGAACACAATTTGGACTAGTTATTGAAGGATATAAAAGATGGGGAAATGAATATAACTTAGAAGAAAACCCTATAAAATGCTTAGTAGATATATATGTTAGAACTAATGAGGCAGCTAAGGAAGATGAAACAATTAAAGATATGGCAAGAGAGAATTTTAGATTGCTTGAAGAAGGCGAAGAAGAAGTAACTGCTTTATGGAGTAAGTTTAGAGAGCTTAGCCTAAAAGAATATGAGAGAATATATAAAGTACTTGATGTAGAGTTTGATTCATATAACGGAGAGGCTTTCTATAATGATAAAATGAATGAAATAGTTGATATCTTAGGACAAAAGAATTTACTTGTTCAAAGTGAAGGTGCAACAGTAGTAGAATTAGATGGCTATGAAATACCTTGTATGATATTAAAGTCTAATGGTTCTACTACATATACAACAAGAGATTTAGCAGCCGCTTTATATAGAAAAAGAGAATATGAATATGCTAAAAGCATATATGTAACTTCATATGAACAATCACTTCATTTTGCACAAATGTTTAAGGTAGCAGAAAACATCATAGGTGAAGATTACGCTAAAAATATGGTACATGTACCTTTTGGTATGGTGCTTGGAAAAGGTGGTAAAAAAATATCTACAAGAGGTGGCGCTAACCTAACACTAGAAGAAATATTAAATGAGGCTATTGATAAAGCAAGAAGCATATTAGAAGAAAAAGGAAAGGCAACTGATAATATAGATGAACTTGCAAGACAAATTGGTGTTGGTGCAATTATATTTAATGACCTTAAAAACAATAGAATAAAAGACGAAATATTTAACCTAGATGATATGCTAAAATTTGATGGAGAAACAGGCCCTTATGTTCAATACATGTTTGTAAGAACAAATAGTATATTGGAAAAAGCAAATTTTGATATACAAAATGTAGATATAAATAATGTAGACTTTACTTTGCTTAAAGAAAAAGAAGAAATAGAGCTAATAAAAGCATTGTCAAAAGTAAAGGAAATAGTTAAACAAGCAGCAGACGAATATGAGCCGTCCGTTATAACAAGATATGTAATAGATATAGCAAGTCTGTTCTCAACATATTACAATGCACATCATATAATTGTTGAAGATAATAACTTGATGAATGCAAGACTATGTTTGGTATATGCAACTGGTCTTGTTATAAAAGAATGCTTAGCAATACTTGGAATAAAATGTCCAGATAAAATGTAATAGAAAATACAAGCTAAATAAATTAGAGAGCCCTAGTGTAATACTAGGGTTTTAATTTAATATATAAAACAAAAAGCATAAAAAAAGGTATACATAATTTTAAAAACATGATATAATATACAACATAGGTATAAATAAATACAAATAATAATTTAAATGTAGGAGGTAATATTATGTCTAAAAAAATTTTGTCAATGGTATTATGTGTATGTATGTTAGTTACTATATTGAGTAATGATTTAGCAAGTATTACAGTACATGCTTTTTCAAATTACAAAGTAGTAACAACGGAAAATACAACAATACGTAAAGATTGTTATCAGGACAGCAAAAAGGTAAAGGATGTAAAACAAGGAACAACATTAACAGTAACAGGAGAAAAGAAAAACAAGTATGATAACTTGTGGTACAAGGTAGATGGTGGTTACATTTTTAGTGGAAAGGTTAAAGACAAAGTTTCGACAAAAAGTGCAACTTACCAAGTAATAGCAACTGAGAATGCAAAGATAAGAAGCAGCTACTATGAAACAGCATCAGTATCACGAAATGTGGCAAAAGGTGAAGTTTTAAAAATATCGCAAGAAGTTACTAATAAGTATGATAATCTGTGGTATAAAGTAGATGGTGGCTATATTTATAGCGGAAGAGTTAAAGAGTATGTCGTTTATAAAGATGTAAATTTTGGCGTAATTGCAACTCAGGATACAACAATAAGGAAAGGGTTTTATGATTCAACTTCTGTTGTGCGGAATGTAAAAAAAGATGAAGTTTTTAAGGTTACGCAAGAAATTACAAATAAATATGGCAACTTATGGTATAAAGTTTCAGACGGTTATATTTATAGCGGAAAGGTAAAAGATTATACCACTACTAAGGATGCATCATATAAAGTAATAACAAAACAAGATGCTGTTATACGAAATGGTTTTTATGAAACTGCATCAGTATCGCGAAATGTGAAAAAAGGCGAAGTTTTAAAAGTATCGCAAGAAGTTATCAACAAATATGGTAATTTGTGGTTTAAGGTAGATGGTGGCTACATTTATAGCGAAAGAGTTAAAGAAAATGTAAAAACAGTTGAGGCCTGCTATAACTTAGTAGTAACCAAGGATGCACCAATAAGGCAAGGATATTATGAAATAGCAAATGTTGTACGGAATGTAAAAAAAGGAGCAACTTTAGAAGCTAATGGTCAAATTACAAACAAATATGATAACGTTTGGTATAAAGTAGATGGTGGATATATTTATAGCGGTAATGTATCTTTATCAACTGCAAATATTGATAAAAATCAAGCAGCAGTAAATAATTTCGGTAAAATTGACCCTGCTATAAATAGTGAGCTACTTACAAATTCGCCAGTTACAGGCCAAAAATATGACATGAAAACAGGTAAAGTCGTAGACTTTTCTGACCTTGAAAAAATGAGTATTGAAGAATTTTCAAATACAGCTCATACTACATTAGATGTATGTGGTCTTGTTCCAGCAGCAGGTGCTTATTGTGATGGTGTGAATGTTGCATATTATTTAGTAGAAAGAAAATGGGCAGAAGCATTTTTTTCAGGCATCGCTTTAATTCCTATTGTAGGGATTGTATCAACTAGTGGAAAATTTATTGCAAAAGCAAAGAAAGTGTCTGTTGTTGCAAGTAAAGTTGATAATGTTGCAGATGATGTAGCTAAAGAAGTAGTAGAAGAAGTAGTAGAGAAAAGTGCGAAAAAGGTAATAATAAAAAACCTTGATAATGTCACACCTGTTGCTAAAAACATTTTAGAAAATAGTGATGATTATTCAAAGTCCACTTTGAAATCTATTAAGAAAATTTCAGAAAACAAGAAACTTAATATTTCAGAAGTTTTTTATGGTGACGATTTATTACTTACTAATAAGTGTAAATCAAAAGTTACATCAAAGGCCAATCTGAAATATCATTTAACCGAAGGGGAAAACACGATAGACCATATAATTTTTAGACATGCAGCTGATTCAACAGAGGATGCTAGTAAATTTATGGTTAAAGGTGAAGATGTATTTGATGTTATCGATGATGTTGTTGTAAACGGTCAAGAATATCTTAGTAAACCTTCAAGAGGTAAAATTCAAAAAGAATTTTACGCTAATAAGGTAATTGGCACCAAAGGCGAGACTAAATTAAGAGTTATAATGGAAGACGGTTATATTGTTACTGCCTTCCCAATAAAATAGGAGGTAAATTATGGCAATGTGTGAAGTTTGTCTTTCTACTGATATGGTAAAAGGAACAACGAAAGATACTAAAAAAGAGCTTGTAATTTGTAAAGAATGTTACAGCATATACGAGCTTGATAATAATGGCAAACTTGTAGTAAATCATGACCCAAACGATAAAAAGTATTTTAAAAAGTTAAAAAAACTATTTAAAAGTTGGGACAATATGGAAAATGTAGTTCCATACAAAGCAGGGTAAAAATAGGGGTAAGGTTATCCCTTACCCCATAATCTCACTAATAATTATTAAGGAGGAAATGTAATGAAAAAAATTATAACTATTTTTTTAATATTTGTTTTGACTATTTGCCCTGCTGTGTGTTTTGCTGCTGAATATTGTGATTTTACAGATGAAAACAACCATTATTACAGTTATTCAAGTACAATGTATACTATGCATCCTCATGCTGGCTATTTAGAATGCATCTGTGGAAAAGAACACCATTCATCTAAGCTGTATATGGATGATTGCATAAAATGTCAAAAAGAATTGTGCGAAAATGGAATTCATTATTATTTGCATGAAGTAAAATATACAGATAAACATAATGGTTATGGAATGTGTTTCTGCGGTAAAAAACAATATTTTACAAGTTTTGAAAATACTTTTGATTTTGATGAACAATTTCCGTGGGCATTTAGAGAAATTGACAGAAAGAATAATGTTACTATTGTAAATGCTAATCATCCTCATGAAGAATATGAGTATGATGGCTATAATTTACGGAAGATAAATGATTCTGGATGTATTTTTACTGCTTGTGGTGCTTGTCAAATTCAAAGTGAATACTATGATCAAGTAGATGAATATAATTGGGATAAAGTTACGGCTTATCAAGATAATTATTATGATGATAATTATGATAGTTATTACGAAGACTATTATTATAATGCTTACGATGATTACTATTATGAAGACTATTACTATGATGATTACGATGACGACTATTATGAAGATGACTATTATTATGATGATTATGATGTTGACAATTATGACGGCTATTATGATGATTCTGAGTACTATGAAGATGACTATGATGATGGTGACGATGATATTTCAGATGAAGAATTATATGAATGGCTTGGTATTGTAAAAGAATTGTTGTAATTTATAAAGAAGAACTTTAATTAGTTCTTCTTTTTTCTACATTTTTTATCTATGTAATATTATTAAAAGTATAATTTTTTATGTAAAAGTAAGTCGTACGATTTTTCTAAAATGTTGTTGACTTTTAAGTAGTATGACAATATAATATGAACACTTGGTATCAAGTTTTTAATTTGTACAATTTTTATCAAAAATATTAATTCAAAAAATATATAATTTATTCTTTAATAGTTTAATTAGATTTTAAAAATAATACAAAACACCAACTAATAGTTGTTAAACCAAAACAAATATGTTGCAAATAAACACAGTATGTGTTACAATGGAATGGAGGAATGCAATGCAAGAAGAATTTAATATGAGTCCTAAAATGGATGTGGTATTTAAAGCATTTTTTAGCAAGAAAGGAAATGAAAATCTTTTAGAAGATTTTTTATCTAGTATATTAGGTGAAAAAGTTAAGTGTAAAGAAATAATAGATGAGGCAAGAATAGGAGCAAAAAGACCAGGAGAAAAATATGGAACTCTTGATATAAAAGCAGTATTAGAAAATGGTGTTGAGATAGATATAGAGATGCAAATGGCAGACAGAAAAGACACTATAAATAGAGCCTTGTATTACATGAGTATGTTAACAGTAGAAGGGCTACATCCATCAGAAGAATATAAGCAAATGAAAAAGAAAATAGTAATATTCTTAATGGACTATGAATTATTTAAATTAGATAAAACAATAGTAAGTTCGTATTTATGCTTAAATGAAGATAAAAATCAAGAAATAACAAACCTGCAAAAATATTACTTTATAGATTTAACAAAAGCAAAAGAATTAACGGATAAAGATAGAAGAAGGTTAAGAATATGGCTGGCATTCCTGAATCGAGATAAAAAGGAGTTGTCTATGGTGAAGGAAGATAAAATAATGAAAAAAGCAGAGGAAGAGTATGGATATTTAACAGGAGATGCAGAATTAAAAAGACTGGCGTGGCTTAGAATAAAAGCAATAAAGGACGAAGCAGCAAGTCGAAGATTAGGATTAGAGGAAGGAATAGAAAAAGGCATTAAGGAAAGTAGGAATGAAATTGCCCAAAAACTTATAGCAGAAGGGCTAGATACGGAGAAGATAGTGGAACTAACCGGTCTTGAAAAAGAAGAAGTTGAAAGGCTAGAAAAAGAATATCCATATTTAAGAGGTGAAGAAGAAAGAAAAAGACTAGAATGGTTAAAAATAAAAGCAATAAAGGATGAAGCAGCGAGTAGAAGATTGGGATTAGAGGAAGGAATAAAACAAGGTAAATATGAAGTGGCAAAGAAGTTATTGAAAAAAGGAATTGATATATGCGAAATTATTGAACTGACTGGTATTAGTGAAAAAGAATTAGAGAGTTTAAAATAATATAAATAACATTTGTTAATATAAAAACAAGATTTACATATAGCAGTGCATGTGAGTTGAAATTTACATAAAAAAGTGATATAATATTAGTGTATTAAAAATTAGTACAAATATTAATATATTTAAAGGAGATATAAATATGAAATATGATGTTATTTATGAACGATCAATTGCATCAACTTATACCGCAATAAGCGCGTTAACAGTAAAAGTAAATAGAGCAATTGAGGAGGGGTGGAAACCTATTGGCGGAATCGCTGTATATGATACTTATGCTTGCCAAGCCATGATAAAAGATAATAACGATGAAACACTAAAAAAGTATGTATAGTAGTGTTATAGAAGAACTTTAATTAGTTCTTCTTTTTTTGTTTGTTTTAGACATTTTATTCAAATATTTAGTATATATTTTTACAAAATAATATATATATCCTATGGTATATTTAATCTAGTTAGAGGAAAAATTATGGAAGAAATTTTAAAATATATGCCAAATAATATGGCTTTATGTGTTAAAAAATATTTAGGTAATCAAGGAATAAATGAGATTCGTTTAAGAAGTGGAAATCATTTAATACTTAGGTTTACAACGAGGGAAATAGTAACTGATTACATAGTGTCAAAAGAAGACATATTAAATATACTACTTAGTATATCTAAAAACTCTATATATTCTATTCAAAATGATATTAATAATGGATTTTTAACTATTAAAGGTGGACATAGAGTTGGTGTTACAGGAGAAGTTGTACTTGAAGATGACAAAATTAAAAATATTAAAAACATATCATCGATGAATATACGAATAGCAAGAGAAATAAAAGGAGCAGCCAGTAAATTAATAAATTATGTAGTAAATGGAAATAATATAAATAACACACTTATTGTATCGGGGCCAGGTTGTGGCAAAACAACAATGCTTAGAGATTTAATTAGGCAAATAAGTAATATAGGAAGAAATGTTGCGCTAATTGACGAAAGAGGCGAACTTGCTTCAATGCATGAAGGAAAAGCAATGTTAGATGTGGGCCCGAGAACTGATGTGATGTCATTTTGTCCTAAGCACAAAGGTATAACACTTGTTACAAGAAGTATGGGACCTGATGTTATAGCAACAGATGAAATAGGAAACAGAAAAGATATTGAAGCAATAAAAAATGCAGCACTTACAGGAGTAAGTCTTTTGTTTACGATGCATGGAAGAAATATTAACGATTTAAAGAAAAATAAAGAAGTAAATCAGATTATATCAGAAGGGTATTTTGATGTAATAGTTTTCTTATCAAATAGAAATGGCGTAGGTACAATAGAAAAAATTATAAAAGGAAAAGGTGATTTTAATGCTTATTGTTAAATTAGGAATATGTGTAGGAATAGTTGCTATATGCACTATACTGGGAATAAAAAAATCTAAAAAATATGAAATTAGAGAACATATTTTACAAGACTTTGTAACTGCTTTTAAGTCTTTGGAAAATGATATAAAATATATGCTTACTTCACTTCCAGATGCTATTGAAAATGTAAGGCATGGATTAAATACAGGCATAAAAGATACATTAGGTGCAATATCTGTTGCAATGTTAGATAGTGGATGTTCAGAAGATATGAATAAAAAGATAAACAGAGAAATAGATAGTGTATTTGAACTTAATTCTTATGATAAAGAGATAATTTATCAAGGATTAACAAATTTAGGTAAATCAGATAGTGAAACACAAATAGCGATTATTAATTCAACGATTACCAATTTGAACAATAGATTAGATGAGGCAAGAGAAGAAAAAACAAAAAACTTTAAGTTATATAGAACACTTGGAACTGCAATTGGACTTATGATTGCAATTGTATTTATATAACAAAAGAGGAAGGAGAAAATATATGGATATAGATTTATTATTTAAAATAGCAGGAATAGGTATACTTGTAGCAGTGCTTAATCAAGTACTTACAAAAGCAGGTAGAGAAGACCAAGCTATGATGACTACTCTTACAGGACTTATTATTGTGCTTGCTATTGTAATACAAGAAATAAGTGGATTATTTAATACAGTAAGGACAGTATTTAAATTATAGAGGGTAAAATATGGAAATATTAAAGATGTCAGCATTTGCACTTATGGCAGTTGTAATTATTGTACTTATAAAGCAGGAAAAGAAGGAAATAGGAGTAATAATTAGTATATGTGCAGCAGTGGTGCTTTCAGTATATGCCATAGTCCAATTAAATGATATTGTTAATTTATTGTTTGATTTAATATCAAATGTAGGTGTAAATGCCAAATATTTAGAAATAATACTTAAAGTAGTTGGAATTGCATATATTGTTGAACTTACAAAAGATGTATGCGTAGACTCTGGTGAAACAGCATTAGGAGCAAAAGTAGAAATGACAGGCAAAATTGTTATGGTGGCAATGACAATTCCAATAATTACAGGAGTAGTAGAAGTTATTAATAAATTAATATAAAGGAAACAAAAGATGAAAAAAATTTTAAAGATAATATTTATATCAATGTTGTTTATGTCTATAACTAATGTTTTTGCAACAGAGACCATTATTAAAGAGGCATCTGATACATTAAAACTTACAGATATGATAGATAGTTTAAATGAATATATAGATGATAGTTCTGTTGCATCAGAACTTGATTTAGAAAAGATTTCTAAAAATTTAATAACAGGTAAGAGTAATGACTATTCAAAGTTGGTACAAAAAATATTCGATATATTTGCAGGTGAAACAATAACCACCTTAAAAAGTTCAATCGCAATACTTATTATTATAGTTATAATGGGAATATTTAGCTGTCTTGAGATGGATAAAAATAGCGGAGTTGGTAAAATTGCATATTTAATATCAATAGTTGTAATTAGCACAATATTAACGGACATGTATGTGGGTATAATACAAAACTACACAAAAACTATATCTATACTAACTAGTATAATGCAAACTGTTACACCTTTTGTGATGATAGTTATGGTAGCAGCAGGTGGAATAGTAAGTAGTAATTTAATACAGCCTATAATTTTGTTTATAGCAAGTTTGGTAGGATTTTTAATTAACTATATAGTAATTCCTTTTGTTACTATATCATTAGTAATGAATATGGTCTCAGCGTTTGGTGAAAATATAAGATTAAATAAACTTGGAAAAATATTTTCTAAATCAGGACTATGGGTAACAGGAGTAGTATTTACATTATTTCTTAGCGTTATATCAATAAAAGGAAGCATAACTACATCAGTAGATTCAGTAGTTGTAAAAACTACACAAACAGCGGTATCAAATTTTGTACCAGTTGTGGGTAAGTTTGTATCAGATAGTTTAGAAAGTATTATGGGTGCAACAGAAGTAATAGGTAAAGCAGCAGGAATCGTTGGAATAATCGTAATGATAGTGGTATCTCTTGTTCCAGTAATCCAGATGCTAGTTATATTTGTAAGCCATAAAATTTTAGCCGCTCTTACTGAAACTATAACAGATAATAAAAATATGATAGGAATAATAGATAGTTTTGCGGAAACATATAAAGTTTTACTTGGTGTTTTAATAGGAATACTTGCTTTATTTATAATGTCATCTGGTGTCCTTATAAAACTAATGGGAAGTATAACATAAAACAAAGGAGGAATATATATGATGGCTATTAAGTCGTTTATAGAATTAGTTATTTATGTTGCAATTGTTGCAATAATTATTGAGTTAATATTGCCAAAAGGCAATACAAAAAAATATGTATATGTAATATTATCACTTTTTATGCTTCTTAATATCGTATCTCCAATAATAAATATTATAAAAGATACTAATATGCAGGAGGTACTAGGTGATGTTCTTGAAACTATATCAACTAATACTCAAAATGTTAAGAATACAGATATACAAGAATTTTCTGAATATAAAAATGTTAAAGTAACAGAAAGTCTAAAAGATGGTTTGTCAAAAGAAATAAAAAGTTTGCTTATAGATATGTCAGTAGAATTTAAAGGTTTAGATATAGTATTAAATGATAATTACGAGTTTGAAGAATTAAAAGTAAAAATAGGAAATTTAGAACATATAAAGGATAAAAAAATAGAAAAAATATCGGATATTATAACTAAAATAAGTGAGAAGTACAACTTGAAAGAAAACACAATAAGAATAATAGAGGAGGGTAAATAATGAACTATGTAGATAAACTAATGAAAATGTTTTCAAAAGAAAAGGATAAAAAAACAAAAACACAAAATCTTATTTTTCTTTGTATATTGTTAGTGTTTGCATTAATATGTATAAACAATATATATAACCAAGATTCCGTAGAGACTTTAAACGAAAACAAAGAAAACGCCCAAAGTAGTAATAAAAATGAATCTTCCTATTATAATAATACTAAGCAGGAATTAGAAAATATATTAGAACAAATTAGTGGGGTTAGTGATGTATCAGTTATGCTTACATATTCAAGCGATGAAAAAATGATACCGGTATATGATGTTAAGGAGGATATAACTGTTGAAGAAGATGGTAATGGTAATGACACAAAGAAAAGTCAAAAAACAACAACAGAAAAGACAGTGGCTTATGAAGAGAAAGATGGAGAAAAAGTAGCCATAGTAGAAAGAAAACAAAGTCCAGAAATTATTGGTGCAATTATTGCTGCAAAAGGAATAGATTCGCATAGTAGCAATAAGATTAAAGAGGCGGTGTCAAATGCATTAAATATACCTATACATAAAGTAGAGGTGTTTTCAAAATAAGAGGTGAAGAGTTTGAAAATTTTTAAAAAAAGTCAAATAGCAATAATATCATTATCTTTAATGGTTATGATAGCAGGATATGTAAATTACAAATATAATCCGGAAAGAGAAGAAAATTTAGGACAGTCGGTATATGTGAACAGCAAAGATGGATTCATGTATAGCACAATAAAAATATATGATGAGGAAGATATCAGTAGAAATGAAAAATCAGAAGATGAAACTATTCAAACAAATAATTTATACAAACAAAAAGAGGCAGAAGAAACAATATCACATTTTAGAGCAAATAGAAATAATATGTTTTCTGAACTGCAAGAAACATATTCAAAAGTTATAGAAGCAAATTCTACTAGCACAGAGCAACTTACAGAATATCAAAATAAACTAAATAAACTTATCGAAGATAAACATACTATAACAATAGTAGAAGATTTAATTAAATCAAAAGGAATCGATGATATAGTAATTGTTCCTACAAATGAAAATCTTAATGTTATTGTATCGGATAAAGAGGAAATAACAAGTGATATAATTGCTATGATTCAAAAAACAATACAAGATGAATTAGATTTTCCAGCAAGCAAAATAACCATAAATGTGCCATAATTTCATATTTGCATTTTACATAAAACTATGATATAATGCTTCCATAGTTTAAATAAAAACTAAATATTAATATATTTGGAGGTATGTAAAATGGTTAGTAAAGCAATGGAATTTTACAATGAAGGTAAAAGAAATCAAAACGGTAGACAAAATGCGCAGTTGGGTGATATCTTAGCTTATATTAAAGAACAAATGGAAAAATGTAATGAAATTGAAGTCTTTTACGAGAATATTATTTATGATGCCGTAAGAGAAAGGCTTGAAGAGGAAGGCTTTTCCATACAAACTGTTTCACATAACGGGAACCCGACATATTTGATTAAAGTAAAAGATACACATAAAGCAGAACCATTTCCAGATGAAGAGTAAAATGAAACTAAGTATAAATATACGGAGGTGACAAAATGCAAGGTAATCAAATTCCAGAAGAAGTATCCTTAGCAAAGGAGGTATTAAAGGAGTTAGAAGAAATGGAACAGGAAAACAGAAATACTCAACATGTTAAAATCATAAAATCTTTCGGGGAATATTTTAAAAATAATGGATCATCATTAATGTATTATCATGATATTATTTATGATGAGGTAAGACAAAAATTAGAAACAGAAGGGTTTAGTGTAAAGACAGTAACATATGATAAATATGGAAGAACAGCATATTTAATAACCAAAAAAGAAGACAGTCATATTTTAGACTCGGAGCTGGGAAGTAGTATAGTGTAAATACAGATCAAAATACAGATTTATTAATGTAAATCTGTATTTTTTCTTTTATACAAAAACCTTAAAATAAATTATTAATAAAACTTGACAATGCTCTTTAAGTAATATATAATATATAAGCGAGTTTAAAGTAAATGAAATATGCTTTGCATATATGTATATATTAAATGTATTTACTTAAGGAGGGAATAAAATGGCACAACCAAAAAGAAGATGGTCAAAAGCAAGAACTGGATTAAGACGTTCTACTTGGAAATTAGAAAATAAAACATATGCTACATGTTCTAACTGTGGAGAAACAATACTTCCACATAAAGCATGCCCAAGTTGCGGACAATACAATAAAAGACAAGTAGTAGAAATTAAAGAAAAAGAAGAAAAATAAAAATTCCCTCACTTATATAAGTGGGGCTTTTTATTTTTTTTAGGAGAATCAAATGAATACATATAAAGATATAAAAATAATATATGAAGACAATCACCTTTTAGTAGTGGTAAAACCAGCAGGTATACCATCACAGGCAGATAAAACTGGTGATGTAGATATGCTAACTTTACTTAAAGAATATATTAAAGAAAAATATAATAAACCAGGAGATGTATATTTAGGTTTAGTGCATAGATTAGATAGAATGACATCTGGTATTATGGTGTTTGCAAGAACATCAAAAGCGGCATCTAGACTGTCTAAAAATATACGTGAGGGTGACTTTAAGAAAAGGTATATTGCAGCAGTAAATGGTTATATGAATAAGGACGATAAAAATACATTACTTGAAAATTATTTAAGTAAAAACGAGAAAACAAATACAAGTAGGGTATGTAAAAAAGAAGATAAAAATTCAAAACATGCAAGCTTAAATTATACAGTTATAGATAATTTTATATATAACAACAAAGAATATTCATATATAGAGGTTAAATTAAATACAGGTAGACATCATCAAATAAGGGTTCAGATGTCAAATATAGGTCATCCTTTATATGGTGATTTAAAATATGGCGAAAGAGAAAATAAAAAAGGTGAAAATCTAGCACTTTTTGCATATAGTTTGACATTTTTTCACCCAACAAAAGATGAAGTAATGGAATTTAAAGTATTTCCAGAAAAAGATGGAATATGGAGTGAATTAAAAACATGGGAATAATAGATGTTACAGAGTATAAATCTAAATTAAACGAATATACAAAAGATATTGAGGAATTAAAAAACACATTAAAGATAGATGAAAAAAACATTGAATTAAAAAAACTAGAAGAAGAAACATTAAAACCTGATTTTTGGAATGATGAAAAGAATAGTTCAAGAGTTTTAGCAAAAGTAAAAGAGAATAAAAACATAATATCTAAATATAATGAAATAGTATCTTTTTATGAAGATGTGAGTTCTTTAATTATATTACTTGAAGAAGAAATGGATGAGGAACTGTCATCAGAACTTTTAAATAACATATCAAATTTAGAAAATAGTATTGATAATTTAAAAGTAGAATCTTTGCTTTCTAATGAATATGATTCAAATACTGCAATTGTGACAATACATCCAGGCGCAGGAGGAACTGAATCACAAGACTGGGCTTTAATGCTATATAGAATGTATACTAGATGGGCTGAAAGAACAGATCATACTGTTGAAGTATACGATATGCAAGATGGAGATGAGGCAGGACTTAAAAGTGTTACATTTGCAGTAAAAGGATTATATCCATATGGTTACTTAAAAGGTGAAAAAGGAGTGCATAGATTAGTTAGAATATCACCTTTTGATAGTAATTCAAGACGTCATACTTCATTTGCGGCAGTAGAAGTTATGCCTGAAATAGATGATGATATAAACTTAGAAATAAGAGAAGAAGATTTAGAAGTAGGAACATATAGAGCAAGTGGTGCAGGCGGTCAGCATGTAAATAAAACATCGTCAGCAGTAAGAATTAAACATATACCTACTGGTGTTGTTGTAGCTTGTCAAACCGAAAGATCACAATTTCAAAATAAAGATAATGCTATGAAAATGCTTAAAGCAAAACTTTATCAATTAGAGCTTCAAAAAAATAAAGATAAGTTAAGCGAAATAAAAGGAGATTTGACTGACAATAGCTGGGGAAACCAAATAAGGTCATATGTATTTTGTCCATATACTTTGGTTAAAGACCATAGAACAAATCATGAAATAGGAAATGTTCAAAAGGTTATGGATGGATATATAGATGAATTTATAACTGAATATTTAAAGAATATTACTAAAAATTAATTTGACACATATATTTATATAATGTATAATATTTATTGTAGTTAAAATGTATAAACATTTTAATTTTGTACGGCTATATAACTTATATTTTTAAATAAAATTTAAGTGTTTTTAAAATATATAGAAATATATAATTGTTCGGATTTTACTTAGGATAAAAATATGAAGGGGGATAATAATTTATGGAAAAAAATAATAAAAATATGAGCGCTATCTATGATGATAGTGTATCTAGTGGCGCTCTTCTTAAAGATATTAAGAAAAAATTAAACAAAAAAACAAATGTTGAAATTGACACATTTAGTGTTGAACAGAAGGCAGATAAAGTTATAAAAAGTCTTGATAATGGTAGAAAAAGTCAAGAAGAAAAAACAGAAAAGAAAACAAATAGAGTAAACAAAACAGTAAAATCTAATGAGCAAAAGAAAATAAATAACAAAAGTAGAAATGTAGGTAAAGAAGTAAAAAATATAGCCGGAAATAATAAAGCTACATTAAAACCAAAAAGTGTAAGAAAAAATAGTATATTTGAAAACGAAAAATTAAAAATAATACCACTTGGAGGACTTCAAGAAATTGGAAAGAATTTAACAGTATTTGAATATGCAAATGAAATAGTTATAGTTGACTGTGGAGTTATGTTCCCAGACGATGAAATGCTAGGTGTTGACTTAGTTATACCTGATATAACATACTTAGAAAAAAATGCAGATAAAATTAAGGGTATAGTTATAACACACGGACATGAAGACCATATAGGAGCAATACCATATTTCTTAAAGAAAATAAATGTTCCAATATATGCTACAAAACTTACTATGGGACTTATAGAATCAAAACTTGAAGAGCATAATTTACTAAGAAGTTCAGAACTTCACATTGCAAAAGCTAAGGATGTTATAAAACTTGGCAAATATTTTAATGTTGAGTTAATTAAAACAACACACTCAATAGCAGATTCAGTTGCACTTGCTCTTCATACACCAGTAGGAACAGTAGTACATACAGGTGACTTTAAAATTGACTATACACCAATAGATGGTGAAGTAATGGATTTTGCAAGATTTGCAGAACTTGGTAAAGAAGGGGTACTTCTTCTTATGTCAGATTCTACAAATGTTGAAAGACCAGGTTATACAATGTCTGAAAGAAGTGTTGGATTAGAGTTTGATAAAATATTTATGAATTCAAATAAGAGAATAATAGTTGCAACATTTGCATCTAATATTCATAGAATGCAACAAATCATAAATTCAGCAGTTAAATTTGGTAGAAAAGTAGCAGCAATTGGTAGAAGTGTTCTTAAAGTAATAGATGTAGCAAAAGAACTTGGATATATTACAGCACCAGAAGGCTCTATAATAGATATAGATAAAATAGGATTATACAATCCAGAACAACTTGTAATTATAACAACTGGTTCACAAGGTGAAAGTATGTCAGCACTTGCTAGAATGTCTACTGGTGAACATAGAAAAGTTACAATTACACCAGAAGATTTAGTAATATTCTCATCTTCACCAATACCAGGTAATGAAAAATCAGTTGGTAAGTTAATAGATGAACTTCAAAAACTTGGAGCAGAAGTAATATACAATCAGCTTGCGGATGTCCATGTATCAGGACACGCGTGTGAAGAAGAGTTAAAAATGATGCTTACACTTACTAAACCAAAATTCTTTATGCCAGTACATGGTGAATACAGATTTTTAAGACGCCACTGTCAAATAGCACAGCTTGTTGGTATGGAAGATAAAAATGTATTTATTATGGCAAATGGAAAAACTCTCGAAGTAGATCAAGATTCAGCAAGAATAGGTGCACAAGTACAATCTGGAATAGTTCTAGTTGATGGTTTAGGAGTAGGAGATGTAGGAAATATAGTAATAAGAGATAGACAAATGCTTTCTGAAAACGGTATGATTTTAGTAGTATTTTCTCTTGATTCTAAAACTGCAAAACTAATAGGCGGACCTGATATTATAACAAGAGGATTCGTATATGTTAGAGAATCAGAAGATCTAATGGAAGAAATAAGAGAATTTTCTAAGAATCAAATATTAAAACTAGAAGAAGAGGGAGTAAAAGAATGGGCTACTATAAAAGCAAAAGTTAGAGATAGCCTATGTGATTTTGTATACAAGAAAACAAGAAGAAATCCTATGATACTTCCAATTATTACTGAAATAGATATAAAAGATTTTGAATAATAAATAAAAAGTAAACCGCATAGTTAATAATCTATGCGGTTTAATAATACTATTTATCAGAAACAGTATCAAGTTTAAATTCTTTTTTTAGCAGATAGATAAGATATCTAAGTCTAGATGCATAATAACTAGAATAAGATTCATCTTCTGCACACTTTTTGCATTCATCTTTCACACATTCGGAAATTTGTTCCAAGATTAATTCAAGACAATGTGAAAGATAAGTTCTAGTACAATCATAGAGCGGTGTATCTAACAAATCTTCATTTAATTCCTTAAAATCTGATATAAAATCATCAATTCTAGGATACTTAAAGACTTCTGCTTTATATGCATTATACATGTCGTTATATTGTTTTGGGATTTTTAACAATGTTTCTCTATATTCTTTGTATCTTACACATAATTCATCTCTAACAAGAATAACAAACATATTTTCATAAAAAGATAATTTTTCTTCATGGAAAAATTCAATAATATCTCTTTTAAAATTTTTATCTAAGAATAGAATAATTTTTTCCACGACTGTATAAACTTTAACCGTCTTTTCATCTTCGGATTCGTTACTAAGCAGAGTATCATATAATGTTCTGTTAAGTTCACGAAATAGTTTTCTTATAGGAGCCTCAAATTTTTGTTTTTCGTCTTTCGTTAATGCAAAGTACGATGGATGTAGTTTTGATAGAGCAGGAATGTTTTCAATTGTTTCTTTTAATACTTCTAATTTTTCACCTTTTTGGTATAACATGATAAGTCTCCTCCTTATAGTTTTTCTTTTTTAATATTAATTCTTAGTTCGTGCTTTAATACATAGAGTAACTTTCTTATTCTTCTATATCTTGTTGTATTACTTTCTTCTTTGAAAAATTCTTTTGAAAGCATATTTTGTATTTCTTCAATCAGAAGTTCGTTGCAGTGATAGATATAATCAAGCGATTTAGATGTGAAATAAAAATGAGTGTTTTGGTTGCTTAATCCGTCCTGCATGTGGTTGTACAATGTTGTTAATGAAGTATACTTGGAAAAATCAAATGAATCAATAACAGTTTTTCGAAGTTCTACATACTCATGTGTAATAGAATTTAAAATATCAGTGTAGCTTGGATAGCCTTTGATTAAGTTGTTTTGAATAAATTCAAAATATATACCGTTGTAGAGGTTTAATTTTTCTTCGTAAAAGTCTCTTTTTAAATCTTCTACTACATTTTGCTTTAAAAAATCAATTACTTTTTGACAGGCATCTGAAACTTTGTTTGTTTTAATTTCAAGACAGTCTTCGCCAATAACTGTTCTTAAAAGTACATCATGTAATTGGGTTACAGGTTGTTTTATTTTTTCTGCAAATTTATCGTAATGTTCTTTTGACATGAATAGCTTTGACTTCGCAGGCTCGTTTTCAAAAATGAATTTTATATCATTTTTTAACCCTTCTAATCTTTCGCCTTGTTTATAATATTTTTTCTCTGACATATTAATATCTCCTTTCAAATTATTGTTTGGTTGAATAGTAATATGCAAATACTATATCATAATAATTGTAAAAAGCAATAGGTTACATAAAATGTGTGATTTTGGTTGAATTTGTGAAATCGTTGTGTTATAATATTTGTGTAAATTGATGTACTAACTAAAATATAATTATTTAGGAGGATTAAATTATGCAAAAAACCACCAGTATTATTTTATTTGTTTTTATGATTTTAATTGTAGTAATTATGCTCTTTATACCTGTTTCAAATATGGAGGATTGGACAGATAGCTATAATCTTTATAAAGAGGTAAAAGATTACAAGAAAATTTCAGAATTAGAAGAATACTTAAACACAAACAATATCAAATATAAAAAGAATGAAGACAATATTTTACTCTATTTAAAAGATGGTAATAACTATGCTGATCAAGTATTTATTACAATTGAAACAGAGTGTAAAGTAAAGCCAGGCACATATGATATAAACTTTGAAAAATTAGATGAAGTATATCAAAAAAGTGGTAAAGAACATATCACTCTTATAAATGACGGAATCAAGTATACCTATTTGGAAGGAAAATATTATATAACCTGGATTAACTCTCTTTGGCTAAAAAGGATAGGCATAGTTTCAGGAATAGTCCTTGCTATTTTCTGGCTATATTTAGGTTTTAAACCAAAAAAGAAAGAAGTTTAATTTTGTATATATCTCAAATAGTAGACAATTGTTTATTTTTGGGATATATTTTTTATAATTTTATTTAAAATATTGCAAATATATCATAATTATAGTATAATTTGCATATGCGAAAAGGAGGTATGATTATGGCAATAATAAGACCATGTGCAGATTTAAGAAATAACTATAACGAGATTTCAAAAATTTGTCACGAAACAAATGAACCAGTATTTATTACAAAAAATGGATATAACGATTTAGTTATATTAAGTAATGAGGCGTATGAAAGTATGGAAGAAACGGCAGAAGAAAGAGTAGATAGACTAATATCAGAAAAGTTTGATAAACATTATGCTAGTTTTGAAGAATTTAAGGCTGATATTATAAGAAACATTGAAATTGCTAGAAAAGAAATTGCTGACGGGAAAGGTGTTCCTATGGAAATTGCAATTGCTGAATTGGAGGCTGAATATGGAACTAATGAAGCGATATAAAATTACTTGGTCTCCTTCTTTTATTCAAGAATTAAAAAATATTTGTTCATATTTAGCATACGATTTAGGAAATTATAGTTCAGCACAAAAATTTCGAAATGAAATATATGATAAAATATATTCATTAGAATTTTATCCTGAACGATTTACAAAATTATTATTTTCAAAAAATGTTAGAAAATTTTATGTAGGTAATTACATAGTTCTATATGAAGTGTATAGAGATTATGGTAAAGTTGACATCTTACATATATTTCATTCGAAACAAAATTATTTTAATTTGATATAATTCATTTTATACATAAATCTAATCAATTTTAATCAATAATTTTTATAAATACTCTCAATAAAATATTATTTATACTTTAATCAATTTAAATTAACCATTATCTATAATTTGTTGGCTATTTTTCTTGCAATATTTGGTATATTAATGATATAATACATCATTATGATATTAATAGAAAAAGGAGCGAATATAGATGGATTTAGGTTACGAGAAATTGGCTAATTTAATATTTCCAGATATAACTGAAACAATAGATGATTTAGAGAAAAGATATTCTGAAAGAAACTTACCAGAAGGAGCAGAGGTTACTAGGTTTGCACCATCACCAACTGGTTTTTTACACTCAGGTGCACTTTTTACAACATTAGTAAATAAAAAGATTGCGGAGCAAACAGGTGGTATTTTCTATTTTAGATTAGAAGATACAGATACTAAAAGAGAAATTGAAGGTAGCGCTGATGTATTCTTAAATGAACTTGAAGCTTTTAATTTACTTCCACACGAAGGAGTTCAAAAAGGCGGAAGTGAAATAGGAGAATACGGTCCATATACTCAAAGTAAAAGAGAGAATATATATAAAATATGTGCGAAGGAGCTCATACGTAAGGGTCTTGCTTACCCTTGCTTCTGCACAAGTGAAGATTTAGATAAATTAAGAACAATGCAAGAAAAGGGTAAGATGAGACCCGGATATTATGGCAATTTTGCTAGATGTAGAAATAATACACCAGAAGAAATGATTGCAAGAATTGAAAAAGGAGATAAGTACATATTAAGACTTAGATCTGGTGGTTCTCACTTAAAAAAAATTGCATTTACAGATAAAATTAGAGGAAAGATAGAACAAGCGCAAAACGATCAAGATATTGTAATTATTAAGTCTGATGGACTTCCAACATATCATTTTGCACATGCAGTTGATGATCATTTTATGAGAACAACTTTGGTTGTAAGAGGTGAAGAATGGGTAGCATCAGTACCACTTCATTTAGAACTATTTTATGTGCTTGGATTTAAGCAAGTGAAATATGCTCATGTTCCAACTATAATGAAATTAGATGGAGATAGCAAAAGAAAACTAAGTAAGAGAAAAGACCCAGAAGCAGCATGTTCATATTTCTTAGAAAGTGGATATCCAACTGAGGCAATTATTGATTACTTACTTACAATAATTAATTCTGATTTTGAGCCTTGGAGAAAAGGACATCAAAACACGGATATATCAGAGTTTGAAGTTAGACTTTCAAAAATGAATGTAGCAGGTGCACTATTTGATATGGTTAAAATAAATGATATTTCTAAAAATATTATTGGTAATATGACAACTGATGAATTATTTAATAAAGTATCAATTTGGGCTGAGAAATATAACGAAGAGTTAAATAGTGTTATTAATAAAGATCCAGAATACTTCAAACAAATATTAGGAATTGAAAGAGATAATGTGACAAAAGTTAGAAAAGATTTTGCAAAATATGAAGATATACTTCCAAATATTTCATATATGTATACTGATATGTTTGAAGAAGATATAAAAAACGGATATAACTTTAATGAAAATATTTCAAAAGAAGAAGTTAAGAATATTATATCTAAATATCTTGAAATAATTGATATAGATGTAGATAAAGATACATGGTTTGCAAACTTAAAAGAGTTTACAGATTCTATTGGTTTTTGTTCAAATATGAAAGAATATAAGCAGAATAAAGAAGCATACAAAGGAAGTATTGCTGATGTATCTGGTGTTATTAGAGTAGGGGTTACAAATAGACAAAATACACCTGATATATATAGTATTATGAATGTACTTGGAATAGATGAAGTAAAGAGAAGACTAGAATTAGTTAAATAAAGGAGAGAAATAAAATGTCAAATGAAAAGAAAAATTATGGGGAAACCTTAAACCTTCCAAAGACAGATTTCCCAATGCGTGGCAATCTGCCAGAAAGAGAACCATTCTTTTTAGAGAGAATGGAAAATATGAAAGTATATGAGAAAGCATTAGCTAAAAATAAAGAATCAGGTAAAAACTTTATTCTTCATGATGGACCACCATATGCAAATGGAAATATCCATTTAGGTCATGCTTTCAATAAAATATTAAAAGATATTTGCGTAAGATATAAAACAATGCAGGGATATTATGCACCATTTATTCCTGGATGGGATACACATGGTCTTCCAATAGAAAAGAAAGTTCAAAAAGAACTAGGTGTAAGTAAAGATGAAGTTGGAATTCCTAAATTTAGAGAAATATGTAAAAATTATGCCTTAGAACAAGTTGAACTTCAAGAAGGACAATTTAAAAGACTTGGTGGTTTAGGAGATTATGAAAAGAAATATCTTACTCTTACTCCTGAATTTGAGGCAACACAAATAGAAGTATTTGGTAAAATGTATGAAAAAGGATATATTTACAGAGACCTAAAACCTGTATATTGGTGTCAAGATTGTGCAACAGCACTTGCTGAGGCTGAAATTGAATATGAAAATGACACTACTACATCTATATATGTAAAATTTAAAGTTGTAGATGATAAAGGTGTATTTGCAGGACAAGGAAATCTAGATGAAATATACTTTGTAATTTGGACTACAACACCTTGGACAATACCTGGTAACCAAGCAGTAACTGTAAATAAAGATTTCGAATATTCGCTAGTAAAAGTAAAAGACAATGAAAAATATATCATAGCAACTGAACTTGTAGATGTTGTAATGAAAGAAGCAGGAATTGAAAATTATTCAACAGTTGCTACATATAAAGGTGAAGAATTTGAAAACATGTGGCTTGCACATCCAATTATGGATAAAAAATCAAGAGTGTTATTAGGTGCAGATAATGATCTATTAGTAACACTTGATGCAGGTACAGGTTGTGTACATACAGCTCCTGGATTTGGTCATGAAGACTATCTATGTTGTAAAAGATATGGTGATATTGAAATAGTTGTTCCAGTAGATGAAAAAGGATACATGACAGCTGAGGCTGGTGAATTTAATGGAATGCTATATAGTGATGCTAACGATAAAATAATCGAAAAATTAGATGAAGTAGGAAGTTTAGTTACATCTAAGAAATTAGAACATCCATACCCACATTGTTGGAGATGTCATAAACCAATTATTTATAGAGCAACAACTCAATGGTTTGCATCAGTTGATAAATTTAGAGATGCAGCATTAAATGAAATAAAGAATGTAAACTGGTACCCTAAATGGGGAGAAGACAGAATGACTAACATGGTAAAAGACAGAAGTGACTGGTGTGTTTCTCGTCAAAGAACATGGGGTGTTCCAATTCCAATTCTATACTGTGAAGATTGTGGCAAGGAACTTATAACACCTGAAACAATAGAAGCAATAGCAAGACTTGTTAGAATAAACGGATCAAATATTTGGTATGAAATGACAGCAGAGCAAATTTTAGCTACTGTAAAAGGTAATGTTAAATGTGAATGTGGATGCGAAAAATACATCAAAGAAATGGATATCATGGATGTATGGTTTGATTCTGGTTCAACACATTTTTCAGTATTAAATGATGAGAAAAAAGGTCTTATGTGGCCTGCAACATTATACTTAGAAGGAAATGATCAATATAGAGGATGGTTCCAATCATCACTTCTTACATCAGTTGCAGTAAATGGCAAAGCCCCATATGAAAATGTTGTAACACATGGTTTCTTAATTGATGAAGAAAAGAGAAAAATGTCAAAATCAGCTGGTAACGGTATTAACCCACAAGATGTAATACAAAAATTTGGAGCAGATATATTAAGATTTTGGACTATATCTTCTGATTATCATACTGATGTTAGAGTATCAAATGATATCTTAGCACAAGTTGCAGAAGTATATAAAAAGATAAGAAATACTGCAAGATTTATGCTTGGTAATTTGTATGACTTTAATCCAAATTCTGATTATATAGAATATGAAGATAGAAATGAATTAGACAAATACATAATGTATAAAGCAAATAAACTTGTAGAAACAACAATAGCTGCTTATGAAAAATATGATTTCCATATTGTATATAACGAAGTACATAAATTTGCATCATCAGAACTTAGTAGCAAATACTTAGATGTTGTAAAAGATGCACTATATACATTAAAACCAGAAGATAAAACAAGAAGAGCAATACAGTCTACAATGTATGATGTACTAAATATTGTTGTAAAATTAATATCACCAGTATTATGCTTTACAGCAGAAGAAATTTGGAGTTACATGAATCATGATTCTAAGAACAATGAATCTTCTGTACTTCTTACTAACATGCCAACAGTAGATGAAAAATATAACAATGAAGAATTAGTTGCTAAGTGGGATAAGATTTATGAAATAAGAGAAGAATTACTTGGTGAAATTGAAAAAGCAAGAGCAGAGAAAAAAGTAGGTCATCCACTTGATGCAAAAGTAACAATAACTACAAAAGGAAAAGACTACGAATTTAAATCTGAAATAACAGAAGTTTTAGAAATGATATTAATTGTTTCTAAGGTTGAAGTTGTAGAAGGAGAAGAAAAGAAAGTAGAAGTAGATAAAGCACCTGGATATAAATGTGCGAGATGTTGGAAATATGATGAGGATATCGGCAGAGATAAACACAATCCTGACATATGTCCAAAATGTATAGCAAATACAACAAAATAACAAAGAATAGAATAAAGGCCCCTATATGAATAGGGACCTTTATTTTATGCTTCGGTAGCTTCAAAGTTATTAAACAATGTATCTATTTTACCCGAATTCTTCTCTTTAGGAAACCAAAGCACGATTTCTTTTAGAGGTGATGATAGCTTATGAATTGACCAAGATGTGGTGACAATTGGTAAAGTGAGTATTGCGGTTTTTTCAGGAGCACCGCCAGATTTTTCAGTTTTAAATTCGATAACACCACGTAAAGATCGCTGAGATGTTGATATATATGAAGAAATATTTTTGATTTTTGACAAATCAGCATCAATTCCATCCCTTATTGCAAAACCGTATCCTTCGACATCCTTAGTAAAATCAAGAGTTGTCATATATGGCAGTGTATTTATTTGATTACCAAAGTTAACCTCCTTACCAAAAGCAAACTCAAACATACTTGAAATTTTCATAATATTTTCCTCCATAAAATTATTTATATAACAAAAATTACTACATTAATATTATATCATACACTTCATATTTATGTCAATTCGATAGGTTCTATATATTAAATGTTGTAACATATGTATGTAGTATAGTATAGAATATATAAAGGTGATAATTTTATGAAAGAAATATATGTGGATCATAGTGCCACAACTTATGTAAGAGATGAAGTATTAGATGCTATGTTACCATATTTTAGTGAGAAATTTGGTAATGCCTCATCTGGCTATTCTTTAGGCAGAGAGTCAAAAAAAACAATAGATATAGCAAGAAAACAAGTAGCAGATGCAATAAATTCAAATGCTGATGAAATATATTTTACAAGCGGTGGAAGTGAGGCAGATAACCTCGTTATAAAAGGCATTGCTTATGCAAATAAGGATAAAGGTAATCATATTATAACTAGTAAAATTGAACATCCTGCTGTGTTAAATACATGTAAATGTTTAGAAAAAGATGGATTTGAAGTGACTTACTTATCAGTAGACGAAAATGGTTTTGTCAAATTTGATGAGCTTAGGAATAGTATAACAGATAAAACAATTTTAATTAGTATTATGACTGCAAATAACGAAATAGGGACAATACAAAATATACAAGAAATAGGGAAAATAGCTAGATTTAAAGATGTATATTTTCATACCGATAGTGTTCAAGCAATAGGAAATATGAAAATAGATGTAAAAGAAATGAATATAGATGCACTCAGTATGTCTGCTCATAAGTTTTATGGCCCCAAAGGTATAGGAGCAGCATATATAAAAAAAGGAATATCATTTAATCCAATTATAAATGGTGGTCATCAAGAAAATTCAAAAAGAGCAGGAACTGAAAATGTACCCGCAATAGTTGGTATGGGTAGGGCAATTGAGCTTGCAAATAGTGAGATTGAGGAATATAACAAAAAGTTAGTAGAGCTTAGAAATTATACAGTGGATAGAATATTAAAAGAAATCTCGGATGTAAGGATAAATGGGGATTTAGACAAAAGATTACCAGGTAATGTAAATGTTTCATTTAAAGGTATAGAAGGGATGTCTTTACTTCTTATGCTTGATATGAAAGGAATATGTGCATCTAGTGGTAGTGCGTGTACTACTGGAACAGTTAATCCTTCACATGTTCTTAAAGCGATAGGACTAGAAGATAAAATGGCAAAAGGAACATTAAGACTAACATTTGGAAAGGCTAATACACTTGATGATGCAGAGCATATAGTAGATATATTAAAAGAAGCGATAGAAGAACTTAGAAATATGTAATATTCTGTTCTTTATTTTTTCTTGTTATTATGATAGAATATCTAAAACGGAGGAGATAAAATGATAGATTTACATACTCATACAACATATTCAGATGGAACATTTAGTGTTAAAGAGGTTTTAACAGAAGCAGAAAAAACAGAAGTTACAATGCTTTCAATAACAGACCATGATAAAGTTCAGGCATATATTGAAATGAAAGAGTTTGATGTAAAAGATTACTATACAGGTAAAATTATGGTAGGAGCTGAATTTAGCGTAGCACATGAAGGCAAGAGAATGGAACTTCTTGGCTATGGTTTTGATATAGACAAAGTTAAATCATGGCTAGATAAAACATTTGCTAAACAAAAATTAATAGATGATAATATAATTGAATTTAACGAAATATATGAAACTTGTAAAGAAAAGGGTATAAAGGTAACAGATAATTTACACTATGATCCAAACGGTTATGCGGTTGATGCAATATATTATGATGTTACAAAATACGAAGAAAATAAAAAGTTTTTTACTGATGATGAATGGAATAACATAGATATATTTTGGAGAAAATGTTCTAATGATAAAGACTTTATACTTTACTGGGATTTTTCAAAAAGAACACCGTCAGCAGAAGAAGTTTCAAAATTAATAAGAGAAGCAGGCGGAAAAGTATTTGTAGCTCATATATTTAAGTATCAAATAGATAATCATATTGAACTTTTAAATAGCTTGGTGGATAAAGGTGTTTTAGATGGAGTAGAAGTATATTATTCTGCTTTTACTGATGAGCAAATTAAATACTTAGAAGATTATTGTAAAAAGAATGATATGCTTATGTCAGCGGGCTCTGATTTTCATGGTATGAAGAAAAAAGATAGAAAAATAGGGATAGGATATGGAAACATGAATGTCCAAGAAGAAGTAGTTAAAGATTGGTTTAAAGAATATATAATATAATGAATAATATTTAAATTTTTGTAAATAATATTAGTATTATGAAGAGATTTTTTATATATGGATTTATAGGTTGTTCTATGGAAGTGTTTTGGACTGGTATAGCATCGCTATTTAAAGGGGATACTGCCTTAATGTCACATAGTAGTATATGGATGATAGTAATATATGGCATGGCACTGTTTTTAGAGCCATTTCAAAATATGTTAAATAATAAAAACTGGTTTATTAGAGGAATAGTATATATGCTGCTTATATATTTGACTGAATATGTTACGGGTTTTATACTAGATATTTTTGATATACAAGTTTGGAGATATACAGATATATTAAATATTAATGGATATATAACAGGCACATTTGCTCCACTTTGGTTTGCAGTTGGATTATTCTTTGAAAGAGTAAGAATGTGGCTTGATAATGTATCTGAAATTGATCCAGAATTAAGTTATGAATAATTAAAAAAGTACAAAATAGCCTTCGCGTTTTAGCGAAGGCTTAATTTTGTCATGTTATTCGTTATTTTGTAACACTTGTTACATCGTAATAATTATTGGACTCATAACATTTAACATTAATTGTGTCACCGATTTTAACAAGTGGCAAATACTGTTTACCAGAAGTTATACTTGCAATATACAGTTCTTTATCTGAGGACATAATGTAGTAATATGAGTTGCCCTCTATTGTTGCAGTGTAAATTTCTGACACAGTTATTTCTTTATCAAGAATCTCTGGTTTAGTAGCATTTAAATTAGATGTATCTTTATTTAATGCTTTCAAATATTCTTGCATTCCGTATTCAACACCTAATTTAGATTCTGTAACAGAAAGAATCTGAATGTTTTCAACGGATACAAATGCATACATTTTAACAAGTCCTGCGTTGTCTTTTAATGATAAGAAATATGTTGGAACTCCATTAGCATTAATAAGGATAGGGAAGGTTGAAGAATAATTTAAGTGTTGTACTTGCCCTTTGGCTGAATCCATAGCAGAATATTCCTCGGCAGATGGCATTTCAAAATATTTTGCTTTGCCAGTTCTCATGTTTACCATCATAAACCCAATGTTAGATTCATCCTGAACAACAGAGGTAATACCAGTGTACAAATATACATCATTATCAATTGTTACATAGTTATATCCTTCTGTTGATTCTCTTACATTCTTTTGACCGAATATATAATTCCAGAATCCGTTTTCATAAGTTCCCCAAGCATCAATCATTTCGACAGCTGTGTTAGCATCAATTGCATGGTCAATCCAAGTTGGAATATTTTTGATATCGTATACCTCGATTTCACCATTAATAGGATTTACTAAAATACATCCAGTAGGCATTTTGGCACGACCGATTCCTGCTGTATATCTAAAAGTAGGAACAATATAATATGGATTACCATTGTCATCAACTTCAAATGAGAAGGTGTCAAATAGTACTGTTCTGAAATTTCTTCTTAAATAACGCTGTAAGTCTTTTCCAAAATATGCAGATGGTGAATATTTCATACCTTTTTCAAGTCTTACAAATTCTGCTTCTTTTGATATACCATCTACTGTGATATATCCTGGTATACCAAAATGTTTATTACTGTTATACTTAAACAAACCAGCATAACCAAGAGGTGAAACTCTAACTGGCTTTCCGCCATAATTTATTTGAGTGTAATTAGTCATTACATTAAACTGAGAAACCTCGTTTGTTAAAGTTCCCATTTTTCTATTACCTAAAATAGAAGAACTTGCTTTATCAATTTGGGGTACCGTATTCCAATCTACCTGAGGAATTTCTTTTTCAAATGTTGTTTTTTCTACATCTAATCTTGAATAATGTGCAGAAGAATTACACATAGGTCCGCCTACTAGTACACCTATTAGCAATACTGCAACAAATAGTGCTGTAACGCCCCAAGATATACCAGTTGCGATGTATGATTCATATTCTATTGCATCAAATATATTTATACATATACTAAATATTGCGCCAATAGAAATTAGGTAGAACCAAAAACCAGGTGATGATAGGTTAAAAGCAGGTAATGCAAAATAGTAAGTTATCCAACTTAAAATAGCAGTGATAGCTGTTGAAACAGCAAATTTAATGATTTTCATAATACAATCTCCTTTATAAAATTATTTTTAAAGCATAATATTACTACGATATACATTATACCATATTTATGTAAACAAATCAAGATATACTTTATTATAATATACTTGTTAATATTTAAATAAATTTTATAATACACCATTTAAAAAATATTAGTAATATGATATAATTTGTATGAAAAATATATTAAAGACAGAAGGTTGTATTATATGTATATAGATAAACTAGAAACCAAAAATCTTATACTACGAAAAGCAAGAAAAATTGATTTAGATAGTATATGGAATAATATATGGAAAGATGATAAAATTGCAGAAAATATGCTCTGGGAAGTAACAAAAAATATTGAAGATGCAAATTCTAGGTTAGAGAGAACTATTAAATATCAGTCAGAAAATTATGCATATTTTGTTTGTTTGAAATCAAATGATGAGCCTATTGGATTTGCTGGTATAAAAGAAATAGAAGAAGGTGTTTATGAGGAAAGTGGAATATGCATCGCTCGTAAGTACCAAGGAAAAGGATATGCAAAAGAGGTAGTAGATGCATTAAAGACTTTAATATTTGATATCCTAAACGGCGATAAATTTATATATGGATGTTTTTCAACAAATGAAAGATCTAAAAAAGTCTGTCTTTCACAAGGTTTTAAATATTTAAATAGCGTAGATATAACAAGGGATTATGATAATAAAAAGTTTACAGTAGATTATTATTATTTTGATAAAGATATGTAAATGAGAAAAGAATAGCATATGTTTTTTATGGAGAAAAAGGAAGGAGAATGATAATGGAAGAAAAATCACTGCAAATAACAAATCATGATTTTTTAATATATAAAGATGGAAATAATGATGTTAAAGTAAGTGTTATATTAATTAATAATGATTTATGGTTAACGCAAGATTTAATTGCTGAATTGTTTGGTACTGCAAGAAGTACAATTACTGAGCATATAAATAATATATTAAATGATGGAGAATTGTTAGAAGAAACTTCCGTCGGAATTTCCGACATAAGTTCTGGTGGAAGAAAACCTAAAATATACAATTTAGATATGATAATTGCTGTTGGATATAGAGTTAATTCTAAAAAAGCTACTAATTTTAGAATATGGGCTACAAAAGTATTAAAAGAATATATGATAAAAGGTGTAGTTATGGATGATGAAAGATTAAAAAATCCGAACTATATTTTTGGTGAAGACTATTTTGAAGAAACTCTTGAAAGAATTAGAAATATTCGTTCTAGTGAAAGAAGATTTTACCAAAAGATTACAGATATATATTCACAATGTAGTATTGATTATGATAAAGATGCAGAAATAACTAAACATTTTTTTAAAACTGTACAAAACAAGCTGCATTTTGCTATAACTGGTAATACAGCGGTAGAAATAATATATAATAGAGTAGATTCTGAAAAAGAACATATGGGACTTACAAATTGGAAAAATTCTCCTGATGGACCAATTTATAAATATGATGTGGATATCGCAAAAAACTATTTAAACGAAGATGAATTAAAAAAGTTAAATAGAATAGTAACAATGTATTTAGATTATGCTGAAATGCAAGCAGAAAATCATAATGCAATGACAATGGAAGATTGGGTAGAAAAGTTAAATGCATTTTTACAATTTAATGGAAAAGAGATATTGAAAAATGCTGGAAAAATATCTCAAAGAGTTGCACAAGAATTAGCATATAAAGAATATGATAAGTTTAAAATAAAACAAGATAAAATGCTTATTTCGGATTTTGATGAATTTGTAAAACAAACAAATTTATTAGAAAAAAATAAAGAGTAAATAAGATATAAAAAAAAATGAGGTAATTACAACCTAAGTAAAACTTTAATTAAATGATTATAATGTAAAATTAAATAAAAAGAATTTTTACATATTTGAGTGAAATGAGATGTGAGTTATGAAAGAACAAAAATTTAAAGAATTAATAAATAAATTAGGAACTTGTAATAAATGCACGAATTTAAAATGCAAGGATAAATCATTGATTAATATTTTTGAAGACAATAATTTCTGTACTAATATACCATCTATTTGGACAGATTGGTTAAATAGATTAGATTCTAAAATAATAATTATTGGGCAAGATTGGGGTCCACATAATGATATGAAAAAGTTAAACGAAATGCTTTATAGTGATAAAAGTAATTGGAATGAATTGATTGAATTTGAGAAAAGTAACACAAAAAAATTACTTGATTATTATATTGACGAATCTTCCAGTAATAAGTATAATCTTAATGATATTTTTATTACTAATGCTATAATGTGTGCAAGACAAGGAAATAATTATAGAGGTAATAATATCGATTTGAAAAAATCCACTTTGAATTGCGGTGAATATTTATTAGAACAAATTGAAATTGTAAAACCAAAAGTTATATTGACTTTAGGATATTATCCGTTATTATCATTATCAAATACATTTAATTTTAAAATAGATAAAACATTAAAAGAGACTATTTTAAATTATCCCGAGATAAAGATTAAAAATTATGTCATAATTCCTTTATATCATCCTGTTGCTCAAATAAAAAAAGCTGAGCAATTGGAACAGTATAAAAGAATATGGAAATATATAGATTAAGGAAGTGATAAAAATGAGTAACGAAGAGAAAGGTTTTGCGAAGTCGAACATTAACTGGTTTCCAGGACACATGGTAAAAACCATTAATGATATGAAAGCAAATATTAAATTAATTGATATAGTATGTGTAGTATTAGACAGTAGAATACCAGACAGTTCAAGAAACAATATTATATTTGATATAGCCAAAGACAAGCCAGTAATAATTGTATTAAATAAATATGATTTAGCAGATACTGAAAAACTAGGTGAAAAGATTAATGAGTATAAAGAAAAAGGATACGAAGTAGTTTTAACTAATGCAAACCTTGGACAAGGTATAAGTGAACTAGTAAATAAAATAATAGAGGTAGGAAAAAAGACTAAGTATTCAAATAAAACAAGTGAAGAATATAGTAAAATGACACCTGTATACAGAGTTTTAATATCTGGTATACCTAATGTTGGTAAATCAACTTTAATAAACAAACTTGCAGGCAAAAAAGCAGCAAATGTTGGTAATAAACCAGGTGTAACAAGAAGTAAACAATGGATAAGAATAGATAATAATATAGATTTATTGGATACACCAGGAATATTATGGCCTAAACTAGATGAAAATGACGCAGGCATGAAACTCGCATTAACTGGAAATATTAAAGAGGAAATATTAGATTTAGAAGAATTAGCCTTTTATTTTATAAAATACATTCGACAAAATCCTAAATATTTAAATTACTTAATTACAAGATATAATTTAGAAGAAGATATAGCTGAGCTAGAAGATTATGAAGTATTTGAAATGATTGGTGCTAAAAGAGGTGCATATATAAAAGGCGGAGAGATTGACTATAATAAAACGGCTAAAATAATAGTTGATGAATTTAAGGCAGGAATAATAGGTAAAATTAATTTGGAATAAGAGGTATGTATAATGGGTAAAACTGTTAAGCTTACAAAAGAACAACAGCAAGTAATAGATGTAAGAGATAGAGATGTATTAGTTGCTGCTTCTGCTGGAAGTGGTAAAACTTTTGTAGTAGTAGAAAGAATAGTAAATCGAGTTATAAACGATAATATAGATATTGATAAAATACTGGTAGTTACATTTACTAATGCTGCTGCTGCCGAATTAAAAGAAAGAATAGTAAATAGGTTTTATGACTCTTTAAAAGATAAGGATATAAATGAAGATACAAAAAGACATGTACAAAAACAACTTACTTTAATTAACAGAGCACAAATATCTACAATACATTCTTTTTGCCTTAATGTAATTAAAAGTAACTTCTTTTTACTTAATATTGATCCTAATGTAAAAACATTGGACGAAAATAAAGCAAAACTTTTGCTTTTAGAAAGCATAAATGAAGTTATTGAAGAGGAATATGAATTAAAAACAGAAATATTTTCTAAAATATTAGAAATATACAAATCAGAGGAATTTGTTATAAATTCACTAGAAAAGTTATATAATTTTTCAAGAACAATGGTAGATTCAAAAAAATGGTTAGAAGATTCACTAAACAAATACAGTATAGAAGGTGTAAAAGATTTATCTGAAACAGATTTTGGAACTCAAATTATAACAATGATTATGGAGAAAGCAGAACTATTAGAAAATGAATTGACTAGTATATGCGATAAAATTAGAGGAGATAGTGATTTTCAAAGCAGGTTAGATATATTAGAAGGTATTAAAGAAAATGTTGAAAGCATAAAACACTTAAATAAATATGATGATATATATTCTAACATAAGAAGTATATTACCACTTTCAAGATTACCAAGTAGTAGGTGTGTAAACGAAGAATTAAAAAATGAAGTATCAAATGTTAAAAAAAAGATTGCTAGTGAATTAGAAGATATATCAAAAATTGCATATTTAGATACTGAAAACATATTAAAAGAGCTAAATTCAATGCATGAAATTTTAAATTGGTATGTAAATAGCACATTTAAAATAGATGAGGTTTATTCTAACAAGAAAAAATTATTGGGTCAGATTGATTTTAATGATTATGAACATTTAGCACTCAAAATTTTATCAAACGAAGATGTAAGCAAAGTATATATGGAAAAATTTGAAGAAATATATATTGATGAATATCAAGATACATCATATATACAAGAAACTATAATTAGTAAAATAGCTAAAAATAATAGAGTAATGGTTGGAGATGTTAAGCAAAGTATATATAGTTTTAGAAGTGCAGAGCCTAAACTATTTAACGAAAAATATGTAAGTTATAAAAAATATGAAGAAGAGGATAAAGAGGTATGTGATGCTAAAATCCTTCTATCTAAAAATTTTAGAAGTAGAAAAGAAGTATTAGATAGCATCAATTATATATTTTCAAAAATAATGTCCGAAAAAATAGGAGAATGTAATTATTCTAATGATGAGTTTTTGGTTTATGGTGATGGTTATGATTTAGAAAAAGAAATAAATCATGATACTGAAATAAATATAGTAGAAACGAAGGAAGAAGAATTTGGCGAAGATGATGTATTAAAAGAGGTAGAAGAAATTACTGATACTCAAAAAGAGGCATGTGAAGTAGCACATAAAATAGAGGATATAATAAAAAATGGATATGAAATATATGATTTAAAAAAGAAAGAATATAGAAAAGCACAGTACAAAGATATAGTTATATTAATGAGGTCTGTATCTGGCAAGGCAAGTATATATGAAGATGCATTAAAATCAATAAATATTCCAGTATTTTGTGATACTTCTGAGGGCTTCTATAACGGTGAAGAGGTAGGAATAATATTATCGTTATTAAAAGTTTTAGATAATAGTTATGACGACATTTCGCTTGTGTCTGTAATGTACAGTATTATTGGTGATTTTACACCAGACGATATTATGTATATACGAAATTATGATAAGAGAGCATATTTTTATGAAGCTATCAAGAAAGCATATCTAGATGAAAATAATAAGGATAAGGAAATATATACAAAAATTAATGATTTATTTAAAATTCTAGATAAATTCTCTGTATATTTAAATACATACTCACTTGCTGAAACTATTTTAAAAATATATGAAGAAACAGGTATATATTATTCCTTTTATTTAGAGGAATTGGGAACACAAAAATGTGCTAACTTAGATAGATTAGTAGAAGTTGCAAGAAATTTTGAAAAAGAAGAAAAATCATCTCTTCACGAGTTTATAAATTACATAGAAAATATGAAAGAAAGTAAAGCTAAAGGGACAGATACACCTAAACTTTTAGGAGAAGGTGAAAATGTTGTTAGGATATTAACCGTTCATAAAAGTAAAGGTTTAGAGTATCCTATTGTATTTTTAGTAAATTGTTCTAAAAAATACAATACTATGGATACGGCAGATAGCATGTTATTTGATAAAGAATTTGGTATTGGACTAGATATATTTAATACGGATATTGGAATATCATATGCTTCAATTATAAAACAGGCTATAAAAGAAAAAATAAAAATTAGAACTTTGTCAGAGGAAGAAAGATTGTTGTATGTTGCTATGACAAGAGCAAAAGAAAAACTATATATATATGGAACGGTTAAGGATTATTCTAAATTTATAGATAAACTTATGCAAAATTCAGATAAAATATCACCGGTTTTAGTTAAAGAATGTAATAACTATTTAAAAGTTATTATGCTTGCTTTAAATTCAAAGGCAACTGATAAAATAGATAATTTTAAAATAAATGTCATAAACGGTAAAGAAATCAGCAACAAGGATAATGTGTCAAATACAACTAAAATAGATAGAAGTATCAGTATCAAAGAAAAGTTTATAAACGCATGTAAAGAAAAAGAAATTACAGAGAGTAAAATAAACTTGAGCTTTGAAGAAAAATATAATTATTTGGATAATTTAAATATTAAGAAAAAATATAGCGTAACTGAAATAAAAGAACAAAATATGGCAGAGAACGAGGAGATATTTAGTCTTGATGATAGTATAAATCAAGGTTTGAATTTAGAAAATATAAAACCAAAATGCGTAGAAGATAAAATTTCAGCACTAAATTATGGAACTATAATTCATAGAATATTAGAAAAAATTGATTATAGCAAACTAGACAAAGAAAGTATAGATAAATGTATAGAAAGTGAAATCTCACAAACAGAATTAAGTGTACATAGTATTAAAAATAAAATATATGGTTATCTAAATAGTGAAATAATTGATGAAATAAAAAATGCTGCTCTGGTGCAGAAAGAACAACCTTTTGTAATATTTGATAAATTAGAGAATATCTATAATGCTAACTTTGAAGAAAAAACATATATTCAAGGAGTTATAGACCTTCTTATAACAACCAAAGATAACAAGAAAATAATTGTAGATTTTAAAACTGATAAAGTAGAAAATGAGCAAGAGTTAATAGATAGATATAGAGTGCAACTTGAAATATACAAAAAAGGTGTAGAGGTATCGTGTGGAGAGGAAGTTAAATCCATGTACATCTATTCTTTTAATTTAAATAAAGCAATAAAATTAGAAATATAAATGTAACTTGTTTGTAAAAATTCAAACATACTTTGCCATTTTATTGAAATGTTGTTATCTTTATTATAGAATAAAAATAACGATGTAATTTGGAGTGATAGAATGATTAAAAATAATGGAAAAAGGGCAATAGCATTAATATCATTAGTTTTAGTAATATTAGTGCTTTTGATGATAACAGGATTAATTACTTATGTAAGTGTGGACATGATAGCAGAAGCAAAAAAAGTTGCTTTTTCAAAAGATATGACTACAATTTATGATTCTGTTCAAGAATATTATGCAGTAAATGGAGATATACCAGTTCTAGAAGGTGGTTATGAATTAAGTGCAGATGCGTATAGAAATAGTATAACAGAAGCAAGCCATAAAACTGCACTTAATACAGAAATAATAAATAACGGGGACGAAGCAGCTACCTTTTATGAAATTGATATGAGTAAATTAGGAATAGAAGAAATGAGTTATGGAGTGAAAAAAACTGCTACTGATGTATTTTTAGTTTCAAATGTTTCACAAAATATATATTATTATCAAGGAAGAGAATTTAATAACAATATTCATTTTTCGAATTCTTATATTTTAGAAAAATAATATTTAGGGAGGTTTTTATGAATAACAAAAAGGGAATATCACTAGTTATGCTAGTTATTACTATTTTGGTAATGCTGATTTTAGCGTCTGTTATAGCATTTATCACTGCTGATTCTGTAACAAACGCAAAGTTAGCCGCTTTTGCAACTGATTTAACATCAATTGAGGATACAATTGATGAATATTATTTAAATAATAATTATTTACCTATTATAGAGGGAGTTACATATAGTAAATCATTAGTAGTATCTTTAATATCGCAAAATTCTGATGTGCTGGCAAGTGAAATTGCTGAAAATGGTGATGATGATGCCGTCTTTTATAGAGTTGATATGTCAAAATTACCAATTAAATATTCAACTCGTGGAAAAGAGGCAAACGGAGATGCTACTGATATATATCTAGTATCAAGTAAAAACTTCAATCTATATTATTTAAAAGGTGTGGAAATATCAGGAGAATGGTATTTTTCGCTTACAGAAAAGTTAACTGGTAAGACTAAAATTAAGAGTAGTACATCAAATGACACATCAAATATAACTATGACTACTACATCTGGAATTAAACTTACTAAAAATACAACTGATTGGACAAATGAGTTAACAGTTAACATACAAACAACATTAAAAACAAATGAAACTATTGAGTATTTTGTAGCAGAAATAGCAGCAGGTACATCAACAACTAGTCCAGTAAGTGTTAATGTGACTGATATATTAAATAATAACGAAACAATCAGAAATGCTTTTAATACAAGCGAAACTAATAAAGTATTAAAAGTTAATAAATATGATACAACAAGTGGTTCTAATGTGCTTATTGCAACAACTGAAATTAAACTTGCTAACCTTGATATATTAGCACCATCTGTTATAGAAACATCTAATATTACATACAGTGAATATACTGATTTTATACTTGCTACATTAACAGGAGTAACTGATTTAGGCTCAAGCGGAATAAAAGAAGCAAGAGTGCTTTATACAAAAAAATTAGATGACAGTAATAATGAAGTGGCATATTATGAATATTTACCTGCTGAGATAACAGCAGAGTATGTAAAAAATACAGGTAAAACATCAGCATTTAATATGATTAGACTTCCAAAAGATGTTGTTTCATATGTTTTGGTATTTATAGACAATGCTGGAAATATATCTACACCTACTACATATACGGTTAATTATTAATAACGGAGGAGTTTTATGAGAAAAGGTATTACAGCGGTGAGTGTATCTATTATGGTTGTTATTATGCTTATTTTAGCAGGAACTGTGTCAATAACTTCATATAATAGTATTCAAAGCGCAAACAAAATAACATTTGCACTAGAACTTTCAGAAATTCAAGAACAAGTTACTAGATACTATAAAGATTCTGAATTGGGAGGGTATCCAATTAGTGATAATGTTTATACAGTAAATTTGGCTAATGTAACTACTAGTTCGCTTACTCAATTTGATAAAGAAAATATAAACTCAAATAATGAAATAACTTTATACGAGTTAGACCTTACAAGTATTGGAGTTACAGATACTAAGTATGGCACTAAAAAAACAGATAAAGATGTTTTTGCAGTTTCAACACAAACAGGCAGAGTATATTACTTAGAAGGATTAAAATATAACGGGAAAACATATTATACAATCACTAACGATTTAATAGATATAGACCAAAGAAATGAAAATGTATCAGATGAGGAAAAAGAATTAATACCACCAGTGATAACTACTGATGGTATTGTAACAAAAACTTTATCATCAGGAGAAAAAGAAATATATGTATCTAATATAAAGGTAACAGGCGATGATATACAATATGTAAAATATGAGCTAGGAGAAATTCCAGAAGAAAATGCAGTAGAATATTTTAGAAGTAATGGAAATACTTTTAATTCTGATAGAATTAGATTAAAAGAGTTAACAACAATAACTATATATGCACAAAACAGTCAAGGAGAATATGACATTGTGTATGTACAAAATAATTAAGTAAAAACATATATTAAGATAATATATAATTAAGGGGGAATTATGAAAAGAGCAGAATACATATCATGGGATGAATATTTTATGGGTGTTGCGTTACTTGCAGCAATGCGTTCAAAAGATCCTAATACACAAGTTGGAGCATGTATTGTAGATAGTGAAAATAGAATATTATCTACTGGATATAATGGATTTCCTAGTGGATGCTCAGATGATGAGTTTCCATGGGAAAGAGAAGGTACATTTTCGGAAACAAAATATCCTTTTGTTGTCCATGCGGAACTTAACGCTATATTAAATGCTCGCGGTAAAAATTTAACGGGTGCCAAAATATATGTAGCGTTATTTCCTTGTAATGAATGTGCAAAAGCAATAATCCAAAGTGGGATAAAGGAAATTATTTACCTTTCAGATAAATACGCTACTGCTGATAATACAATTGCTTCTAAAAGAATGCTTAAAGCAGCAAGAATAAAGTTTAAACAGTTAGAACCTTGTTCTGATTCATTAACTATAAATTTTAATACTAACGATTAAATAAATGTATAAATAAGAATAAGCAATATTGAACAAAGCACATAATAATGATATAATGTAAATATATTAGGAGGAATAAAAAATGAGCGAAAAAACTAAAAAAATACAAGATAATGAAGTTGTACTTGAACAAGGAACAAAAATAGAAAATGAAGGCATGAATGTAGAAATTGCTAACAACCTTACAATATCAGAAGATGTTATAGGAATTATAGCAGGAATTGCAGCAGCAGAAGTTGAAGGTGTTTCAGGTATGACACTTGGACTTGTAGATGGAATTAATCAAATATTAGGTAGTAATAAAAAATACTCAAAAGGTGTTAAAATTGAACTAGATGGAAACAATGTTGTAATTGATTTATATGTAATAGTAAGATATGGAGTAAGAATTCCAGATGTTGCATTTTCAATTCAAAACTCTGTTAAGTCACAGGTTGAAACTATGACAGGACTTAATGTTGAATCAGTAAACATTAATGTTCAAGGTGTAACTTTTGATAAAGTTTCAAAAAAGATTGATGAAGAAGAATAAAATGTTACATTATTGTTACAAATATAAAAAATAATTGAATAAAAAAATAATATATTGTAAAATAAAGCCATAAAAAAGAAAAAATAAGAGGTGAATTTAAATATGTCAACTAAAATGGGTGCAAATAGCAATATACTACACACACATACACGGAGAATCTAGAAATAGTCTAGGTTTAGTTGACACATCTCATAATAATATATTAGAAACAATAAAAGTTAATTTATATCAAAGGATGTAGACTAGCTTTTTTGCGCTAAAAAGGTATAAACACTTAATAAAAGTGATTATATATACAAATAATATGAGTATATTAGGACATAATATATAAATGAAAAATAAAAAATAATAAAATGCAATTAAAAATGATTGCAAAAAGTTATATTATATGAAATAATATATTTGTATTAAATTTATGAAAGAAGGAGAGGAAAGATATTATGAAAAAAACAAACAAAAGAGGAATATCATTAATAGTACTTGTTATAACAATAATCGTAATGATAATCCTAGCATCAGCAATTATTCTATCATTATCAAATAGTGGAATAATAGGTAAGGCAAATCAAGCAAAGAAAGCAAGTGATTTAGCGAATGCCAGAGATCTTGTAACATTAGCATATGCTGATTGGGAATTAGATGAAGGTTTACATTCAACATATGGTGGAGCATTTAAAGTATACGCAGAAACAAAACTAAATGAGGCAGGATATGAAACAGGAAAGACAGAAGGAGCATTAGAGGTAACGGAAACTGGAAAGATATATGTATATCCAAAAATACCAGAAGGATTTTCAGCATCAACAATATCGACAGAGGATGATGTATCAGAAGGATTAGTTGTAAAAGACAGTTTAGGAAATGAGTTCGTTTGGATCCCAGTTGATATGGAAAGAACACCTATGTTCACTAAGGGTGAAGATGGAAATTATACTGCTGTTTTATATGATGGTAATGGTAATAAAATCACTGGGAATAGAGAGCCAGTTTCAACATCAGCTTTTGACCAAATTCCGCAATTTTATAATTTAATATTAGAACCAGAATATAGAGACATGTCCCCAGCGCTTCTGGTTGGAATAAGAGCTCAATTCCAAGATGAATATAATTCGATGGCAAAAAGTGTAGAAAAATATGGAGGCTTCTATGTAGGACGTTATGAAACAAGTTGGACAGGTACAAAAGTAGCAAGTGTACCTGGAGTCATGCCAATGAATGGAGATTTGCCATTTGAAGACCTTTCTGCTGAACCAAACCAGTATGACTGGGAACAAGACAATGCTAAAGATGGAAAAGGTGCAACTTGGTATACATTTTATGGAAAGCAAAAAGAATTATATACTAGAGATTCAAATAGCAGTGTAGTATCAGGAATGATATATGGAAGTCAATGGGATGCAATAATGAATTGGATGTTAGACGGAACAGAAGACGAAATAAGATATGTAACAGACAGTACTGATATGGGTTGGCATTCAATTTTACTTGAAGATGGAACAACAAAACAGGAAGTTCCAGGTAACCCTGATCATTTAACAGGTTTAGATTTAAATGGTGGAAAAAATAAGGTGAAAAATATATATGATATGGCAGGTAACTTATGGGAATGGACTCAAGAATCTGGTGATGGGGTTCATAATAGGATAAATAGGGGTGGACATTATGGTAGAACAGCTCTTGAGAAATCAGCATCTGATAAAAGTGATGATATGCCGGTTTGCTCAGCAGCGCGTGGTACTTCTCGTCTACAATTATATATAAAATAGTAAAAAATTATTTATATAAAGTACAAACGGTTAGTGGCCGTTTGTACTTTTTTAGTAAAAAATATAGGTTTTACTATGATTCTAAAAAAGCAGTTGGTAAATTGACATTAGTAGTTAAAAGCCACTAGTATTGATTAAATTAATTTTAAGTTATATTTATCGTAGTATATTATTTATACTACTTTTTTCTATTTGACACATATATTTTCAAGTGATATACTAAAACATATATTAAATATGAGGTGGAATTATTGTTAGATTTAAATCAAAATATTCAATTTGTAAAAGGAGTAGGAGAAGTAAGAGCCAGGTTATTAAATAAAATGGGTATCAATACTGTTTATGACCTAATAACATACTATCCAAGAGAATATGAAAATAGAACAAATATAAAAGAGATAAAAGATTTTGTATTAGGGGAAACAGTACTTTTTAAAGCAACTGTAATGGGGAAAATAACAACTAGGAGAATTAGAAAAAACTTAACTATACATTCTTTTTATGTTGGTGACGGAACAGGTAATATTAAGATAACAGTATTTAATCAAAACTATTTAAGAAATACTATTCATGAAGGAAACGAGTACGCTTTTTATGGAAAAGTAGAAGGAAATATTTTAAGACCGGAAATGAACAGTCCAGAAATAGTAGATATTAACAAAATGTATAGCATAAGCGGTATAAGACCAATATACCCATTAGTTAAAGGTATAACTAATAACTATATAATTGGCTTAATGAAAAAATATGTAAATGATAAACTAAAATTACAAGAAATCTTTTCTAATGATTTTTTATCAAAGTATAAATTAGAAGAAATAAATAAGGCTGTTTGTGGTATTCATTTTCCAGATAGTTACATAGATATTGATACTGCAAGAAGAAGGCATATATTTGAAGAGCTATATTTTTTAGAACTTGCTCTTATGAGTATAAAAGAAAGCAATATAAAATTAAATGGTATACAGTTTAGTGATGTAGATGTGTCAGAATTTATGAAAGAAATACCATTCGAACTTACCAATGCACAGAAAAATTGTTTAGATGAAATATTAAAAGATATGAATTCTGCAAGAGTTATGAATAGATTAGTACAAGGTGATGTAGGTAGTGGTAAAACAATTATAGCAGCACTAGCTATGTATGTAGCAGTAAAAAATGGTTATCAAGCAGCAATGATGGCACCTACAACTATTTTAGCATCACAACACTATGATGACTTAAAGAAAATATTTGATAAACTTAATATAAAGGTGGATATAATAACAGGAAAGACAACTAAAAAAGGAAGGAACCAGATTATAGAAAAACTAAAAAATGGAGATATAGATATATTATTTGGAACTCATGCTATACTTGAAGATAATGTAGAATTTAATAAACTAGGGCTTGTTGTAACAGATGAACAACATAGATTTGGTGTAAAACAAAGAATGAAACTTACAAATAAATCAGAAAATGTAGATACACTTGTAATGACAGCAACTCCAATACCTAGAACACTTGCTCTTACACTATATTCTGATTTGGATATAAGTATAATAGATGAGCTGCCAAAAGGAAGAAAACCAATAAAAACAAATGCTGTGTTTGTAAATGAAAATATGGAAAACAGAATCAATCTGTTTATATCAAAACAATTAGATAGTGGCAGGCAAGCATATATTGTATGTCCGCTCATCGAAGAAACAGAGGATAGCGACTTAACAGCAGCAACAGAGTTATATGAAATATATAAAAATGATGTATTTAAAAAATATAATGTTGGATTTTTACATGGTAAGATGAAAAATAAAGAAAAAGACCAAATAATGAACGACTTTAAAGATAAAAAACTAGACCTTCTTATATCTACAACAGTTATAGAGGTAGGAGTTAATGTTCCAAATGCAACAATTATGGTTATAGAGGATGCAGATAGATTTGGCTTAGCAGCTTTGCACCAATTAAGAGGAAGAGTAGGAAGAGGCGAGCATGAATCGTTTTGCGTACTTAAAACTAGAACAAAATCAAAAACAAGTTTAGATAGATTAAAAATAATGGAAAGTAGTAACAATGGTTTTGTAATAGCAGAAAAAGATTTAGAACTAAGAGGACCCGGTGATTTCTTTGGTATAAGGCAACATGGACTTCCTGAATTTAAACTTGCAAATCTTCTTAAAGATATGGATTTACTAAAACTTGCAATAGATGCTGCAAAAGAAACATTACATGAAGATCCAAAACTGCAAAAAAATGAAAACATATACACAAAAGAACTACTTGAAACTAAATTTGGTGATACATTAAACAGTATAAATAACTAGATAACAGAATTAAATCCTAATCAATAGGAAATAAAACTATTGATTAGGATTTATTAATTTACTTGTTTATACTTGCCATATCATTTATCATGTTTTCTGCAAATACAGCATAGCCTTGTGTTGGATCGTTATAGAAAACATGAGTTATGGCACCTACAAGTTTGTTATCTTGCACTATTGGACTTCCACTCATACCTTGAACTATACCACCTGTTTTTTCTAATAGTTTTTCATCTGTAATTTTTATAACCATATTTTTATTACCAGATGAGTTATATAATATTCTTTCAATATTTATTTCAAATTCTTCTACCTTGTTATTTTCTAATGTACAATATATTTTAGCTTTACCCTCTTTAATATCAAGTTTAGATGCTACTTTAATTTCCTCTTTAATAGTGCACATATCCTCTTCAAGTATTCCATATATACCATATGCAGTATTTTTTATTATCTGCCCTAATACATTAGTATACAATATTCCTTTTATATCACCAGGATTTTTGCTTTCTCCTTTTTTTATTTCAGTTATTCTTGTCTTAACAATACCACCAGAATTAATAGGTATTATTATATTATTAGTTGTTTCAGTTATTCCATGACCAAGGCAAGCAAAACACATATTATTTTTGTCATAAAAAGATACTGTTCCAACACCAGCACTACTATCTTTAACCCATATTCCTAATTCGTACATGTTAGATAGGTTTGAATAGTTAGCAGTAACTGATATGTTTTTTATTTCGCCATTTCTATCAATTTTTAAATTAATATTTTGACCATTTGATTTTTGAACTTCGCTTACAAGTTCTGCATTAGAATCTATTGCTACTTTGTTTATTTCTAAAATTATATCTCCAACTGATAACTTAGGCTGCTCATCAGCGCTCATAACTAGAACACCAGTTGCTAGTATTTTTATACCAACCGCTTCACCACCTATACATATTTCCATATTATCAAGAGTTTTAGCAAGTTTATTCTCATTTGAGAAAGCCGCCTTTGATTCAATATATCCAACTAATATATATGAGATTATTAAAAATATTAGTAGAGAAATAAAGGCAATAGTTTTTTTGCTTTTTATATTACTTTTTAAATTATCAAAATTCATCGTTTCTCCTTTATATGTTTACACCTATTATTCCACCGATAGCTCCCATTAATGCTGATGTGATAGTATATACAAGAACTGTTGCGTTAAAAACCAAAGAAGAGGCAGCAAGCGAAGAAAAAGTATATATAAGTATAAAAAATATTAAGCCAAATATTAGACCGTATAGATAACCTCTCTTTTTTATTTTTCTATTTAGTAGAATACTTCCTAAAAAAGTAGATATTGCTGCTCCAACAAATATAAGTGTTCCCATCATGTTATCATTAATATTAGTATACGCAAGTAATACACCAATTAAACATGTAATTAATATTCCAAGTAAAATTGAAAATATCATAAACTTTGTATATTCTTTTAACATATTCATAAAAGTTACCTCCATACATTGCTACATTTTATGCAACTAAATATATTTTATGATTGTATAAATTATGTATCGTAAATTGTCTATAAATGTAGTAAAAATTGACATTTTTAATTAATATGATATAATATTAGAAGATTTAATATGGGTCTAATCAAAATTTTGAAAGGAGAAGATTTAAATGAACACAATATGTCCTAATTTAAATTGTAAAGTAGAGGCGGTAAGTAATATGAAAAAGGTAAAAATAGATTTGAAAAAAGCGTTGTTTTTAGATGATAAGCAGATAACTGATTACATTTATACAGCTGCTTTTGAAACAGAAAAGGAAGTGGTTTTGTGCAATCCCAGTCAGATGGGTATTTACAGCAAAATAACAGGAGAAAAATTATATGAATATGAAAGAAATATAATTAAATCTTCCGTTTGGGGATCATTTCACAAAAATTGCATTATGGTAGATAGCGGAGATAAGTATTTCTTAGTTAAGTCTGATGGTACAAAAGTATCTGATAAAGAGTTTGATAATTGTGAAACCATAAGACTGGATATTGGCGAATTCTTTATAGTAACCATTGATGGTAAAAAGGGTATGTATAATTTGGATGTCGAGGAAATTATTCCTGTAATATATGATGATATATCCATAAAGGAAAGACACTTGGATTTTGCTTTTATATCAAAAAATGGTAAACATGGAATACACGATTTAAAAGGTAATATTATTATTCCGCCTTTATACGATGACCTCTTTATTCGTGGTAATTTCATAATTGCATGTGATTATGAAAAAAATGTACAATATGTTTACTCGCGTGATGGAAAAACACTTGTATACACAGACTATAACGAAGCAGAAATAAGAACTAACAAGTTAGGTATCATGATTGATGATAGCAAGAATAAAACCTTTTCACTATATTCTCATGATGGAACACCAATTTTAGAGAACTATGAAACAATAATTGTGCATGATTCACCGACTGAGGGCGTGGTTGTTGCCAAAAAGAATGGTATGTATGGACTATATGACTATTCAGGGAAAGAGTTATTGCCATGTATTTATAAACTAATCATGTCAATAGGTAGTACTACAAAACCTTCATCCGGAGTATTAGGTGTATTCGACCTCGCCGGACAAAATGCATTGTATTCTATAAGTGAACAAAAAATTGTTTTACCGTTTGATTGTTATTTAGAAGTTGTTTCATATAAAGATAAAATTTGTGAAATAGTTAGAGAAGGCGGTATACATGGTTTCTATTTCTGCGAGTATGATAAGTTTGTAATGGCAGATAATGTGAATATTACCAAAACTGGAAGATTCGAATTTTTAAACAATGGTAAATGGACAATGAGAAAATATATAATGTAAATACATAAATATTTACAAATTGACAAATTAGTTATATAAATAACTACTAAGGCACTTGAAATAAGTGCCTTTTTGTTATATACTTTTTAGGTAAAAATAATGGAAAAGTTTGGAGGAATATATAAATGAAAATATCACAAGAAGAAGTAAAACATATTGCAAGCTTAGCAAGACTAAAATTTACTGATAGTGAAGTTACTAAGTTTACTAATGACTTAGGTAGCATTGTTGAATTTGCAGAACAGTTAAATGAAATAGATGTAACAGGTGTAAAACCTACTGCTCATATATTAGATATACATAATGTATTTAGAAAAGATGAGACATATGAGTCATATGACAGAGAAAAACTATTACAAAATGCACCTACAAAGGCAGCAGGATGTATTAGTGTTCCTCAGGTTGTAGAATAAGAGTAGGAGGTAAGTAGTAATGTATGAATTAACACTGCATGAGATAAGAGATAAGATAAAAAACAAAGAAGTTAAAATTATTGATGTTGTAAATGACATATATGATAGAATAGAAAAAGTTGAACCTAAAATAGAGGCATATGTTTCATTTACAAAAGAAGCTGCTATAAAAAGAGCAGAAGAACTTCAAGAAAGATTAGATAATGGTGAAGATATAGGTGTTTTAGGTGGTGTACCTATTGCTATAAAAGATAATATTTGTATAGAAGGCACAAAAACAACATGTTCTTCTAAAATGTTAGAAAATTTTGTAGCACCATATAACGCAACCGTTATAAATAAACTATTAGATGCAGGTGCAATAATAATTGGTAAAACAAATATGGATGAATTTGCAATGGGTTCTTCAACTGCAACTTCATATTTTAAAAAGACTAAAAATCCTTGGGACTTAGATAGAGTTCCTGGTGGTTCATCGGGTGGTAGCGCAGCTGTTGTATCTTCTGATATGGCATATGCATCACTTGGCTCTGATACAGGAGGTTCTATAAGACAACCCGCTTCATATTGTTCGGTAGTTGGTATGAAATCTACTTACGGAACAGTATCAAGATTTGGTCTTATAGCATTTGCTTCATCGTTAGATCAAATAGGACCTTTTACAAAAGATGTAGAAGATATGGCAATAATGTTAAATGCTATAACAGGAAAAGATAAAATGGATACAACATCAGTAGATATTGAATATCCAGATTATGTAGATGCAATAAATAAAGATGTAAAAGGAATGAAAATTGGTATACCAGTTAAATTTTTAAGCGAAGGATTAAATAGTGAAGTTAAAACTAAATTTGATGAAGCAATTGAAATATATAAAAATTTAGGAGCAGAAATCAAAGAGATTAATCTTGATTATGCAAAATATGCACTTGCAACATATTATATTATTTCAACTGCTGAGGCATCATCTAACCTTGCTAGATTTGATGGAGTAAAATATGGTCATAGAGCAGAAAACTTTGAAGATTTAATTGATTTATACAAACAGTCTAGAACAGAAGGATTTGGAGAAGAAGTAAAAAGAAGAATAATGCTTGGAACATATGTATTAAGTTCTGGATATTATGATGCATATTACAAGAGAGCGCAGCAAGTAAGAACATTAATAGTTGAAGATTTTAAAAACGCTTTCAAAGAAGTTGATGTAGTAGCACTTCCAACAGCTCCTAATGTATCATTTAAATTTGGTGAGAAAACAAATAATCCACTTGAAATGTATTTAGAGGATATATTCACCGTTCCTGTAAATGTTGCAGGACTTCCAGGAATTTCTATTCCGTGTGGTTTCTCAGAAACTGAAAAAATGCCGATAGGACTTCAATTAATAGGTAATTTATTTGAAGAAGAAAAATTATTAACAGTTGCTCATGCGTTTGAAAAAAATACTGAGCATCATAAAGCAAAACCAAATATATAGAAAGGAAGTACAAATAATGAGAGAAGATTATGAAGTTATAATTGGATTAGAAGTTCACGCAGAACTTTCTACAAACACAAAAATATATTGTAATTGTACAACTGAATTTGGAGGAGACCCAAATACTCATTGTTGTCCAATTTGTACTGGTATGCCAGGGGTACTTCCAGTTCTTAATGAAAAGGTAGTAGAATATGCAGTTAGAATGGGACTTGCTACAAATTGTGAAATAGCTAGATTTTCAAAACAAGATAGAAAAAATTATTTCTATCCTGACCTTCCAAAAGCGTTCCAAACTTCTCAATATGATTTGCCACTATGTGAGCATGGTCATGTGAATATAAATGTAAATGGAGAAGAAAAAAGAATAGGTATTACTAGAATACATATTGAAGAAGATGCTGGTAAATTAATACATGATGCCTATACAGGTGATACATTAGTTGATATGAATAGATGTGCAGTTCCTCTTATAGAGATAGTATCAGAGCCTGACATAAGAAGTGCTGATGAAGCAATTGCATATATGCAAGCATTAAAATCTACATTAGAATATTTAGAAATATGTGACTGTAAGATGCAAGAAGGTTCTTTAAGATGCGATGTTAACCTTTCAGTAAGAAAGAAAGGTGAAACTAAATTTGGAACACGAACAGAGACAAAAAACCTTAACTCATTTAAGTCTATAATGAGATCTATTGAATTTGAAATAGATAGACAAATAAAAGAAATAGAAAATGGCGGACAAATTTATCAAGAAACAAGAAGATGGGATGACGATAAAGGTATAGGATATGCAATGCGTTCAAAAGAGGATGCACATGATTATAGATATTTCCCAGAGCCTGACCTTGCGCCAATTATACTAAGTGATGAGTATATAAACAAAATAAAAGCAGAGATTCCTGAAATGCAATATGCAAGAAAGCAAAGATATATGGATGAATACGGATTAACTGAATATGATGCAGAACAAATTACTTCATCAAAATATATGGCTGATTTCTTTGAAAAGGCAGAAACAAAGTGTAAAAATGCCAAGATAGTTGCTAACTGGCTAATGGGTGACATATCAAGAAAAATAAACGATAGTGATATGCAAGACATCCGTGATGTTAAATTTACAGCAGACGATTTAGGAGAATTAATTACATTAATAGATAAAGGAACTATATCTTCTGCAATAGCTAAAAAAGTATTTGAAGATATGTTTGAAACTGGTAAAAAACCAGAGAATATAGTTAAAGAAAAAGGATTAGTTCAAATTACTGATGAAGGAGCTATTAAAGAAATAGTACTTCAAGTAATAGCTGAAAATCCACAATCAGTTGCAGATTACAAAGCTGGAAAAGATAAAGCAGTTGGATTTATTGTAGGGCAAGTAATGAAAGCATCAAAAGGAAAAGCAAATCCAGGAATTGTTAATAAGTTAATTATTGAAGAATTAAAAAATATGTAATAAAGTAAAACCTACTTCTAAAATGGAGTAGGTTTTATTGTATTTGTTGACTTTGAGGTGACCGGGTGATATAATACACAACATAAAAAATATATTGTAACTAAAAAATAATTTTTGAGGGGGAAGTTTTATGAGTATAATTAAAAAGATAAAAGAAAAATTAATAAATAATCTTATGACTATTTTTGCATACACGGTTTGTATATTATATGTTTTAGATTTATTTTTTCCGGTAGTTACAATAATTAAAAGAATTTATATGTTTTTAGTGAAAGAGCAAGAATTAATTTGTGTTATATTTGCAGCTATTGTAACAGCAGCAGGTATAATGTCACTTGCTATCCTAGGAGCATTGTATGATTATGATAAGGAGGAAAGATTAAATAAATACAAAAAATTATACAATATTAAATACTGAAAGGAGTAAAAATATGAAAAAGATAATTCTTTTAATAACACTTGTTATATTATGTGTTGTTCTTACAGCATGTACAAGTACGCATGATCTTAATTTAAGTATGTCTTACAATTATGAAACTCAAAATTGTACTGTTGAAAACATTGATGGCAGAGAGTATGAGGATATTGTAGTAAATATCTATCTAAAAGGAAAAGATGGTTTTGTGAAAAATGTAGAACAAAACATTGGGGATTTAAAAGAAGGCGAAAAAACTTCGTTTAAAATATCTGGTATAAGCGAAGAAACACAAATCGAAAATGTAGTACTAGAAAGTTTTGACTACTATGTTAATCCATGGGCTGATATAATATTACCATTTCTTATAGCGTTTGGAATAGCAATTGCTATCATAGCTATTCTAGTTATAGTTATAATTTTATTTGACAGCTAAAAATAAAAACAGGGTTATATGACCCTGTTTTTTCTATTTTGTCTACATATATCTTTTATAATACATTCTGTACATTTAGGCTTTTTAGCATCACATATAGCTCTTCCATGACAAACCAACATATGATTTATTTTATTCCAATATTTTTTAGGAATAGATTTCATTAAATCCTTTTCTATCTTTATAGGGTCTACATTATTTGTTAATCCCAACTTTTTAGTTATTCTAGTAACATGAGTATCTACTGCAATTCCTTCTGTTATATCAAAGCATTCTTGTAATATTATATTAGCACTTTTTCTACCAATACCAGCAAGTGTTGTTAAATCTTTCATTGTGTTTGGAACTTTGCCACCGAAATTTATCTACAATAATATTTGCTGTTTCAATTATGTTTTTTGATTTATTGTTATAAAAACCACATGAGTGAATTATTTCTTCTAATTCTTTTTTACTTGCTTTGGCTAAGCTATATACATCAGGATATTTTTCAAATAATATAGGTCTTATGATATTTACTCTTTTATCAGTACACTGTGCAGCAAGGATAAGTGAGACTGTAAGTTCAAGTGGTGAATCAAAATCAAGACCACATTTTGCATCTTTATACTCATTTTCTAACATTTTGAGTACTATATCTATTTCCTCTTTACTTAATAATTTATTCATATTTTCTTGTTTCAAACTAATCACCTTTTCATCTTTTTTTCATAATATATATTAATCTAGTACTAGTATATATTAATTTTAAACAATGTCAATAAAGGGGGTAAAAAATGTTTTTTGGAGCTTTTAGAAAAACAATAGGATTATTTATGATAGCATTTGGTATAGGTGCATTAATTGCAATATTTTTACCTCTATGGACATGGATTTTGGCAGTAGGAGCAGCAGTTATTGCACTTGGCATTGCTTGGCTTTTGTGTTAGGGGTGAGAAAATGAAAGTAGTAGTTTTAAAACCGGGTAAATTTATGAGATTTGTTTTAAAAACAATCTTTAAAATATAATTACATATATATGATAAGGTGTTACTTTATTAGTAACATCTTTTGTTATATATTATACATAAAAGATGTAAAGGAATTGACATAATAATATTGAAATGATATAATTGTGCAAAATATATTAAGGAGATGATAGCATGACTATGTTTAAGGATGTAAATCGAATAATTTTTGATTTAGATAATACAATTTTTAAACATTATCCTGAAAAAGAAGCAGATAAAATTGTAGAAATTTTAGGAATAAAAGAAAAGGAAGAGTTTAAAAAACAGTTAAGTGTTTTGTTTTCTGAAAACATGGAACGGTATAAATGGGCATATATGACAAAAGAGAATTATGAATATATTCTTGAAAGTAGAGTTCCATTGCTTAGGAGCAACGGAAAGGATATTGATGATTTTTTTGATGCATTAATAAATGCTAATGTAATAACATTAATGGAAGGTGCAAAAGAACTACTTGAATATTTGTACAATAAAGGATATGAAATAGTAGCCCTTACCAATTGGTTTTATGAGCATCAAGTAAAAACGCTCAAAAGATTAGATGTTTTGCAGTATTTTGAAAAAATATATAGCTGGGATACATATTATCCTAAACCGAATAGACTTGCTGTTTTAAGAGCATTAGAAAGCACAGACCCAAAAAGCAATGTATCAATAGGAGATGACCCATTTGGAGATATAACTATCGCAAAAATGTGTGGGTTAAAAACAATAGGTTTCAATATTGATTATTCAAAGTATGGCAAAAAATGTCCAAAAATACAAAGAGCAGATGTAAATATATCAAGCCTTATAGAAATCAAAAAATATCTGTAAATTTGATTAACAAAGCGAGCACTTATGTGCTTGCTTTTGTTATACATATTATTACCATAAAATTACAATATTACAAAAAATAAAAAATAAAGTATTGACATTAGATTTAGATAATGTATAATAAGGATATACAGTTAAGGAAGGCGGTGTACAAAATGCAAATTACTGATGTTAGAGTAAGAAAAATCACTTCTCAAAACAGAATGAAAGCTATAGCTTCTATAACTTTTGATGATGTATTCGTAATTCACGATATCAAAGTTATCGAAAGCGATAAAGGTTTATTCATAGCTATGCCTAGCAGAAAAACTCCAAACGGAGAATTCAAAGATATAGCTCACCCAATAAACACTGAAACAAGAGAAATGATTCAAAAAGCTATTATCGAAAAATACAACGAAGAAGAAGTAGCAGCTGAATAGTTTTTCTAAAATACAAGAGGGCATTTTGTGCTCTCTTTTTCTATATATAGATAAATGATGTTAATAGGTGATTTATATGAGTGACATTAATATTCAGAATGAAGAAAGAATAACAAGATTAAAAAGTATTGTTTCAAATATTCCTCTAAATCCAGGAATATATATGATGAAAAATATAGATAACAAAATTATATATGTTGGTAAAGCAAAATCTCTTAGAAAAAGGGTTAGACAGTATTTTAATAAAAGTCCTAAAACAATGCGTATTCAGAAAATGGTAAGTCAAATTGAAAATATAGAATATATAGTTACAAATAATGAACTTGAAGCACTTGTTTTGGAATGTAATTATATTAAAGAAAACATGCCTAAGTATAATGTAATGCTTAAAGACGACAAGAGTTATCCGTATATAAAAATAACAGTGCAGGAGAAATATCCTAGAATATATATAACAAGAAGAAAATTAGAGGATAAAAACCTATATTTTGGTCCATATACAGATGTAGGAAGCGCAAGAAGTGCAGTAGAAACTATTAAAGAAATATTCCCTGTAAAAAGATGTAAAACAAACTTTGAAAAGTCAAGTAAAGCAAAAGGCCCTTGTTTATATTATCACATAGGAAGATGTCTAGGACCATGCATAAACGAATTATCACAGATGGAATATAAAGAGATGATAAATCAAATAGTTATGTTTTTAAATGGTAATTCTAATGATATAAAAAATATAATAGAAAAAGATATAGAAAAATGTATAAATAATTTAGAGTTTGAAAAAGCATCTAAACTAAAAGGTAGATTGGATAGTATAGCTAGACTATCTATGAAGCAGCAAGCTGATAACATTAATGAAATAAACAGCGATATATGGGGATATGTATATAAACCAGTAGAAAATGAATTATACATACAAGTATTTAAGATTCGTAATTATAAATTACTTAAACATACTAATATAAAATTAGAAGAAATAGATGTTCAAGATATACAAAATTCCATTATAAGTATTGTGTCGCAGTATTATACATCAAATAAAAATGATATACCGAAAAAGATATATGTTAAGGTTAAAGAGGAAGAAGAATTAAATGTATTATCAGAATATTTGTCAGTAGCAAAACAAAGTAAAGTAGAGATTAAAAGCCCTAAAATAGGGGATAAATTAAAATTAATTGAAACAGTTGAAAATAACATTAAGATAAATATTAACGAGGAAAATAACGAGGTAAGTAGCGCTATATTACTTCAAGAACTTTTAAACCTAAATTATGATCTAAATATTATAGAAGCATATGATATATCAAATATTAAGAATCAATATATTGTAGGTGCTATGATAAGATTTGAAAATGGAAAGTTAAACAAAAGCATGTATAGGAAGTTTAAGATTAAATCACAAGATACCCAAAATGACCCCTTGTGTATGGCAGAAGTAATTAAAAGAAGATTAGGACATTTAGAAGATTGGGGAACTCCTGATATTATATTACTTGACGGTGGTAAGACACAACTTAGTGCTGTAAAAGAAGTATTAAAAGAAATGAACTTAGAAGACATAGATGTAATCGGTATGGTAAAAAATGATAAGCATAGGACAAGAGGCATAATAGATAAAAATGGTAAAGAATATGATTTAACAAATAGCAAAGAAAAATCACATAAGAAAATACTTAATTTCTTAACTTTCTTACAAGATGAAGTACATAGATTTGTAATTACATATCATAGAAGTTTAAGAGATAAGATTAAGTAAAATAAAAAACAATTACAAATATATATGAACTAATAATTGTGCATGAAAAAGGAACTCTAAAATCAGAGTTCCTTTAAACTTTATAGCGACTATTTCATTTGTGGTACTTTTTGTATAACATTTGGATTTGTTACGACAATAGTATAGCGAGTCTTTTTTTGACCTAACCAGAAATTCAATTTATCAGTTAGATTTGTGTATTCGGTTTTTACAATATAGTTTGTATTTCCTTTTCCAATATCGCCTGTTACTGATTGTAATTTGTCTGAGCCTTTTAATTTAACAAAGTAGGTATAATCCTCTCCACTTTCATAAATTTCTTCTATTTCAGTAATTGATATAGTGGCAGTATCAGTTGCGTTATTTAAAAGTTCGCCATAAGTTATTGGTATAACTAATATTTCTATTATAAACACTATTATTATGCAAAGTGCAGTGGTTATCTTAACCCAGTTGGGCCAATTTAAGTGCTTTGAACAAAATGCGAACAATATAAAAGAAAATATTGGCATTGCAATCATTAAAAATAATAAAATTGGTATTAACATATAAACATCCCCTTAATTATAATTTGAATTTTATTTGTTTTAGTTGTTTTTATTTAATCCTATTTCTTTATATAAGGCATTTTTTTTACATTATCTGGATTAGTTAATACAAGAGTATATTCATAAATATCCGTGCCTAATATTGTAGAAAGAGGTTCTGTTAGATTCGGTTGTGTATAGCAAATAATTTGATTTTTCTCGCCTTTACAGATTTTAACGGGGTCAATTGTGTATATTTCACCATCTTTATCTTTTATAATAAACTCATCTTCGTTTAATTTGTATACGGTTTCGATATCAATGTATGATATTGTAGGAGTATTGGTAACAGACTCATAAGAGAGCCATGCACCTATAATACAAAACACCATAAAAAGAATACAAGGTATAAAAACCCAACGACAAAGAGCTTTATTTGATAATCCCTTTTTTTCTCTTTCATTTGCATGCAGTACAGCACAAACTCCTAAAACGATAAACAACATTATTATACAGAGTTCAATTAGAAATTCTAGCATGTTGATTCCTCCTTATTTGTTAAAACTTGGTAGATTACTAACTTTTTGAACTACAAGTTCTACATTTTTACTTCCATCTTCATACTTTCTTGTTATTACATAGTTCTTGTCTCCTTTTGTTACTTTGTTTGCTTTTAGTTCGTATAACTTATTGTCGTTTCCAGTTGATACATAGTAATATGAAGGCTCTGCAAAATCGCTATTTTTGTATACCTCATATACTTCTGTAACAGTGACCATTGATTCTGCCTTTTCAGAGCTAAAAACATAAATGGTTGTAGGAATTAGCGTTATGAATAAAACAATTCCTATAATGCTAATTGTTACTTTCGTTTTAGTTTTAAAGTTCATTATAAGGCCTAATTCACTACTTAACCAATAGATTAATGGCAATACAAAGGTAATACCAAATAAAATAAAAATGGCAAGCCAAAAATAGATTAACATATAATTTTCCTCCTTATTTATTAAAACTTGGTAATGGCTTTATATCATCTTTGCTTTTTAATACTAGCTCATGAATAATATCACCGTTTGAATACTTTTTAGTAATGATATAGTTATCATCTCCCTTTATAGTTTTTTCAATAACTATTTCTTCAAGTGCTGTATCATTTTCTTTAATGACATAATAACATGAATCATCTTCATTACCTTCAGCATCTATATTGCTTTTATACACCTCAGATATTTTTGTAATAGATATAACTTCATCTTTTCGATTAATATTTGGGTGAGTCATATAATACTGTGATATAGACATTACAAGAAGCATAGCAAAACCAATAAAACCAGTTATTAACTTTGCTTTAATATTTAACTTTGCTTGTTCAAGATATAGCCAATCGTAGAACATCACAATAAATATTGTAAAACAAAATACAGTGGATAGGCCCCAAATAATACTACTTAATAACATAAATAAATTCCTCCTTAAAATAATTATTTTTTGATTTGATACAAAATTTGCTTGTATTATATCATAAAACGAGGTAAAAGTAAACATAAATATCCAATAATAAAAAATGTAATGTTTACATACAATTTAGTAAGTGATATAATTTAGAAAACTAAGTAGGGGGAAAGTATTTTGAAAGATATTAGAGTATTAGATGTTGTAAGAGAGTGTAGAGGAAAACTATTATGTGGAAATGAAAATGATATATGTGAAAGCTTTTCAAAGGATACTAGAACAATAAATAAAGGAGATGTATACCTAGGTATTAAAGGCGAAACTTTTAATGGTAGTTTGCTATATAAAGAGGCTTTTGATAAAGGTGCAGCAGTTTGTATAGTAGATGATGTAGAGATAGGTAAGGAAGATATAGATAAATACTCTCATGAAGGTAAAGTAATTATTAAGGTAGAAAATACTGTTAAGGCTCTGCAAGATATAGCAAGATATAAAAGGAGTATATATGACATACCGGTTATAGGAATTACTGGTAGTGTAGGTAAGACTAGTACAAAGGATATAATCGCAAGTGTTGTAAGCCAGAAATTTAAAGTGTTAAAAACAGAGGGGAATTTAAATAATGAAATAGGTATGCCTCTTACCATATTAAAACTTAAAGATCATGAAGCACTTGTACTTGAAATGGGCGCGGATAACTTTGGAGATTTAACACTATTATCAAGTATTGCTAAACCAACAATATGTGTATTTACTATTATAGGTACATCTCATATTGCAAATTTTGGATCAAGAGAAAATATTTTAAAAGGTAAATTAGAAATACTAAACGGCATATGTGAAGATAAAGTTATGGTTATGAATAACGATAATGATATGCTTAATAAATGGATAATTGACAATAGTGATAAGTATAATAATGATGGATATAAAGTAGTTACATATGGTATAGATAATGAAAGTAATTATACTGCAAAAAATATATCGCTTAAAGAATTTGAAAGCAAATACGATATTAATATAGATGGTAATAATTATATAGTTAATGTACCAGTAGGAGGAAAACATTTCGTATATAACAGTTTAGCAGCAATTGCGATAGGAAAGCATTTGGATATACCAATGGAAGATATAATAAATGGAATAAGTAAATTTGAACTTACTAAAATGAGAATGGATATATCTAAATTCAAAGATAATGTTCTTGTTATAAATGGTACATATAATGCAAGCTATGATTCCATGAAATCAAGTATTGAATATCTAAAAGGATTAAATAATGTTAAAAAAGTTGCAATACTTGGGGATATGTTAGAACTTGGTGAATATTCAGAAGAGCTTCATAGAAATGTTGGTAAATGTTTAGTGCAAAATAACATAGACACAGTTATAACAGTTGGAGAGAATGCAAAATATATTGCAGTAGAAGCTAAATTAGGTGGAATTAACGAGGTATATATGTGTAGTAATAATAAAGAGGCAATAGATGTACTTAGTAATACGACTTTTAATGATGTAGCTATTCTTGTAAAAGCATCAAGAGGGATGAAATTGGAAGAAGTATTTAATTATATTAAGAATATACATGAATAGAGGAGTAATTATGGAAAAGAAAAAGGTATTAGTATTATTTGGTGGTATGTCTACTGAACATGATGTATCTAGAATATCTGCAACTAGTGTTCTTGAAAATATGAATAAAGAAAAATATGATATTAGTGTAATAGGTATAGATAAAGGCGGAGAGTTTTTAGAATATGTTGGAGAGTATGATAATATACAAAAAGATAATTGGAAAGTCTATACTAATAAAATAGAAGATATAGTGTCATATGTAAAAAGAACAGATGTTGCATTCCCTGTACTCCATGGATTATATGGTGAAGATGGTACAATACAAGGGTTATTTGAACTGTTAAATGTACCTTATGTTGGATGTAAAGTATTAGCATCTAGTATTGCAATGGATAAGGTATATACTAAAATAATTTTCAATAAAGCAAATATAAAACAAGTACCTTCAATATATTTGAAAAAGATAAATGATGAAATAGTTTTAATCGATGAAGAGTTTAATGAAATAACAGGAATGGATAATGTAATTAGCATAATAGAAAATAAATTGAGTTATCCAATGTTTGTTAAGCCTTCTAACTCAGGTTCATCTGTTGGAGTAAGCAAGGTAAGAAATAAAGAGGAACTTATCTTAGGGATTAAAGAGGCTAAAAAATATGATAGTAAGATATTAGTTGAGAAAGGAATTAATGCAAGAGAAATAGAATGTGCTGTTTTAGAAGATAAAGGGCAAATAAAAGCATCAATTCTAGGAGAAATACTACCGGCTGGAGATTTTTACAGCTACGAATCAAAATATGAAGATGAAAATTCGGGTGCTTTAATTCCTTCTAATTTAGATGAGGAAAAAACTGAATATATAAGAGAAAATGCTATTAAGGCTTTTAAAGCAATTGACGGAAATGGATTATCTAGGGTAGACTTTTTTGTAGATAAAGATACAGGTGAAATATATTTAAATGAAATAAATACCTTACCTGGTTTTACAAGTATAAGTATGTATCCTAAACTTTGGGAGAAAACAGGAATAGGATATTCTAAGCTTATTGATAAATTGATTGAAAATGCTAGTATATAAATATTAATACTGTTTGCAACTGTGAATTAATTATTGTTTTTTACATACAATATAAATATATAATTATTGACTTATTTATATAATAGTTGTATAATTATATTAAGAAAATATGTGTCGCTCTTGGGTGGTGCGACTAATAAATTATCCCATTTGACAAATATGTGTCGCTCTTGGGTGGTGCGACTAATAAATTATCCCATTTGAAAATATTCCTCTTCATTTATTTAAATGGAGAGGTGATTATTTTAATAGGAGGTATTATTTGGAAATTAAAAAAAGACATGTTTATCATATAAAGAATGAGTATTTTGATTTAGTACAAGATCCTACATTAATGAGAAACTATGAAAATCGGAAAAGCAAGACCTACATATTTTTGTATAAAGGATGATGATACTGATATATTGTGGTTTATTCCAATGAGTTCAAAGGTAGAAAAGTATAAAAGGTTGAGAGAAGAGAAAATTCAAAGGTACGGAAATTGTGATACTATTTTAATCAAAAAATTCTTAGGAAAGGAATCAGTCTTTCTTTTACAAAATATGTTTCCTACAATAGAAAAGTATGTAGACCATGGACATGTAGTTAACGGTAAAGAAACAAAGGTTATAGATAGCATAGCCATTGAAATAGAAGCTGTATTTCATAAAGTAGTTAAATTAATACAAGCAGGTAAGAAGGTAATATTTACTGATATTGAAAAAGATATGAAAATAATGCTTAATGAGTTAGAAAGAGAATAATATTATATAATTATATAAACTAGAATTACAGTTTGTTTAATTCTAGTTTTTCTATTGCAATTTTTTTGCTATATGATATAATACAAATATTAAAAAATGGAAAATGGAGGAATTTAAATGAAAGTTTTAGTAATTAATTGTGGTAGTTCATCTTTAAAATATCAAATTATAGATATGACTGATGAATCTGTTATTGCAAAGGGAAAATGCGATAAAATAAATCTAGATGGATCTTTTATTCAATATAAATGTCCAGCTAAAAATGTAAGTTTTGAAAAAGAAGTTCCTATGAAAAATCATAGCGAAGCAATAAAAGTACTAATTGCTGAACTTACTAACGAAGAATATGGGGCAGTTAAAGATGTAAGTGAAATATCAGCAGTAGGTCATAGACTAGTACATGGTGGAGAATTATTCTCTGAGTCTGTTATAATAACAGAAGAAGTTATTGCAGCAGTTGAAAGTTGTAATGATTTAGCACCATTACACAATCCTGCAAATATTGTTGGAGTAAGAGCATGTCAAGAACTTATGCCAAATGTTCCAATGGTAGCAGTATTTGATACAGCATTCCATCAAACAATGCCGAAAGAAGCATATTTATATGGTCTTCCATATGAATACTATGAAAAATATAAAGTAAGAAGATATGGATTCCACGGAACATCTCATAGATATGTTACTTTAAGAGCAGCAGAAATATTAGGTAAAAAACCAGAAGAGTTAAACATAGTATCTTGTCACTTAGGAAATGGTGCAAGTATTTGTGCTATTAAAAACGGTAAATCAATAGATACTTCTATGGGTCTTACACCACTTGAAGGTCTAACAATGGGAACAAGAAGTGGAGATATAGATCCAGCAATAATTAAATTCATTATGGATCATGAAGGATTAGATATAAATCAAATGAATGATGTTATAAACAAAAAATCTGGTCTTTTAGGTATATCTGGAACTACAAGTGATGTAAGAGACTTAAAAGAAATTAGAGATAACGGTGACGAAATGGCAGCATTAGCAATAAGAATATTTGCATATAGAGCTAGAAAATATATCGGAAGTTATTTAGCAGCCTTAGGTCATGTTGATTTAATAACATTTGAAGGTGGTATTGGAGAATTTAACCAAGATGTAGTTGCAATGATAGTTAGAGATTTAGAAGATTTAGGAATTAAATATGACGAATCTAAAATAGATACTTTTGGTAAAGAAGAAGTTATCTCAACACCTGATTCAAAAATAAAAATGATGGTAATACCAACAAACGAAGAGTTAATGATCGCAAGAGATGCAGTAGCATTAATAAAATAAATAATAATAAAATAGAACACAAGCAAAATAGTTGCTTGTGTTCGTTTGTTTTTATACTTGCTTTTTTTATTTATTGTGATATAATATTTATGTTAACAAGATTAAACTTTAATTTAATAATAAAAGGAGGACTTCTAATGAAAAAATTATTTATTGTTTTATCCCTTGTTTTGCTAATGGTATCTATTACTGGTTGTAGTGGTGCAAATGAAAATGCTAATATTAACTATAACAATTACCCCGGTAAAGTAATTGTTAATAATTCTTCTGAAAACATTTCAAATGAAGAAGAGAAAACGGATACCACAACAGAAGATATTCATGAGGAAATAAAGGAAGAAGTAAAAGAAGAGATAAAAGAAGAGATAAAAGAAGAAAAAGAAACTATTAATGTAGAAAAAGAGTTAGATGATGCTAATCAGCCAGTTATTGAACATGCTGTAACCAAAGCGCAAGATGTAGCAAACATTACAAATAAAATACTAATTGCCACTAACAGTACAACTTTTGATCCTAATTTAGTAGATAGATCAACAAATGTAAGGCTTGCAGCAAGTCATATAAACGGGGTAATATTAAAACCAGACGAAGAGTTTTCTTTTAATAATATAGTTGGAAAAAGAACTGCTGAAAGAGGATTTAAATATGCTGATATATTTTCTGGCAAGACTGTTGTAAAAGGACTTGGTGGAGGTATATGTCAAACATCATCAACAATTTGTGGAGCGGTACGACAAACAGATATGAAAATACTTGAACAAAATCCGCATAGTATGAGAGTTAAATATACTACATATGAAAATGAGGCTATGATAAGTTATGGATCAAGTGATTTTAGATTTGTTAATACAAATGATTTTTCTATATTAATTGAATTTTCTTTTGAAACTATAAATGATGGAGAGGTCATCAAATGTGACATCTATCGTTTAGATTAGTGAATATGTGAGCCTGTTTTATTACATGCTCACTTTTTCTTGAAAATATTGTAAAAATATTTATATAAATATAGATATTTAAAAAAAGTATGATATAATATTAAAGTAGAAATAAGGGGTATATAGGAGGATTATTATGAAAGGTGTAAATAAATTTTTAGCGGTTATATTTTCAATAATTATAGTTATGATTTGTTTAAATTTAATATTATTTGTAGGAGATATGGTTAAGGAAGAACATATTAAAAGTTTCTTGGACATGCTTGTTGCAAGTAAAGAAGCAAAACTAACAACAATAATTGTATCAGCTGTTGTTGGACTTTTAGCAATAGTATTTGGAGTATCAATTGAAGGTTCTGATAAAACATCAGGAGGAAGTTTAACACTTCCGCTTAAAACAGGTAACATTAGTATAAGTGGACAAACTTTCGAGTCAATTGTGCTAAATGTAGCGAAAAAATATAATAGTTTAAAAAATGTTAAAGCAAATGTTGACATTAGAGAAGACGGATTATATGTTGACTTATTTGTTTATGTACTTGCTGGAACAGTAGTTTCAGATGTCATTTGTAAAGTTCAAGAAGATGTTAAGGCAACGGTACTAAAACAAACAACAGTAGAAGTCAAAGCAGTAGAAGTTAAAGTTAAAGGAATATATAATCAAGCAGAGCCTAAATTTGAAGACTAGGGGTGAATTATTTGAAGAAGAATAGTTTTATAGATTTTATTATAAAAAATAAATATATAATTTTATTTGTAACAATTGTATTAATTCTTTCATGGTTAGGTATAATTCGTGCCTTAATTGAAATAGGATTTACAGTATTTCTAATCCTTCTTGCTATATATGTAGGTAAAAGAATTCAAGAAGATGACGAATATATTAAGAGAATGTTTAAAGATAAAGAAGAAGTTATATATAAAGTAAAAGATGATGAAGAAGATAATTAGAATGGAGAATAGTAATGAGTAGACACAAAGCAAGAGAAATAAGTTTTAAATATATATACCAAATAGCATTCGGTCAACCACTTATAGTTGAAGACGATGGTTTTTGGGATATGGCGTTAGAAGAAGATGTTAATTTAACAGAAGAAGATAAAACATTTATAGAGGGCGTTGTAAATGGTGTAAAAGAAAACTTAGAGGAAATTGATAAAGTTATTTTTTCTAAAATTGAAAAAAGATCAATGGACAGAGTTTTCAAAATAGATTTAGCTATACTTAGAATAGCTGTATATGAATTAATGTTTGTCAAAGATTTATCATATAAAGTAGTTGCAAACGAGGCAGTAGAAATAGCTAAAAAATATGGTAAAGATAATTCTCATTCATTTATAAATGGAATATTAAGAGAAGTGATAAAAGAAAAGGTGGAAGAATAATTTGGAGAAAGTATATAGTGTTTCTAATGTAAACAAGTATATAAAAATGATGTTTGACAAAGATCCAGTATTAATGGATATTGCTATAAAAGGTGAAATAACCAATTTTAAAGCCCATTATACTGGGCATTTGTATTTTACTCTAAAAGACAGTAGCTCTACTATAAAATGTGTAATGTTTAAAGGATATGCAGGGCTTAATAAATTTAATCCAAAAGACGGAGATAGCGTAATAATTACAGGAAGTATAAGCTCATTTGAAAGAGATGGAGTATACCAAGTATATGTTAAAAGCATGTCACTAGATGGTTTAGGTGATTTATATTTAAAATATGAGCAGTTAAAACAAAAATTAAAACAAGAAGGATTGTTTAATCCTGAATATAAAAAGAAAATACCATTTTTACCAGATAGAGTAGGAGTAATAACTTCTAAAACTGGTGCTGTAATAAGAGATATAATAAATGTATCGACAAGAAGATATAATAATGTTAACTTACTTGTATATCCAGCAGCAGTTCAAGGAGTAAACACAGCAGAAACAGTTATTAAAGGGATTGAAACTTTTAATAATATGGAAAAGAAAGTCGATGTTATAATAATAGCAAGAGGTGGAGGTTCATTTGAGGATTTATTTGGGTTTAATGATGAAAATTTAGCAAGAGCCATATTTAAATCTGAAATACCAATAGTATCTGCGGTAGGACACGAAACAGATTTTACTATATGTGATTTTGTAAGCGATTTAAGAGCACCAACTCCTTCGGCAGCAGCAGAACTTGTATATCCTTCAAAAATTGATATATTGTCTAACATAAACAATTTAAAGATTAGATTAAATACTTCTATTCAAAATATGATTGATAGAAGAAAACAATTTGTTAAGAATATAAGTGCACAAAGATTAATGAAAACACCACAAAATATCATACAAAAGTATACAATGATTATAGATTCCTACATAAAATCTATGGAAAATAGAGTTAAGATAAAACTTGATACTAGCGTAAAAGAATACACCAAATATGTTGCTTTGCTTGATTCGTTTAGTCCATTAAAAACACTTTCAAGAGGATATAGTGTTGTAACTAGCGAAAATACCTCAAAGGTTATAAAAAATACAGGTGATGTATCAAGTGGTGATTTAATCAGCGTGCAATTGGAAGATGGAAAAATAAAGGCAGAGGTCATATAAATAATTAGAAAGGTGGTTTATTAAGGTGGAAAATAAAAAAACATTTGAAGAGAATTTGAAAGAGTTAGAAGGCATAGTTTTTGAACTTGAAAAAGGAGAGTTAGGTTTAGAAGATGCAATATCAAAATTTGAAAAAGGTATTGCTGTTTCAAAAGAGTGTTCAAATAAATTAGATGAAGCGGAAAAAAGAATAAATATATTACTTGACGGAGAAGAAAAAGAGTTTACAGCGGAAGAATAAATTATATATTAAATCACCATAATAATCGTGGTGATTTTTTTATGGGAAAAAATAACAAGTTTAATAAAAAAGAACAGAAAAATAGACTTCATGAAAAAGATATAAATAAACTAAACGATAACAATAATATTGATCCGTATGGATATGATTTTGTTCCTACCATTTCTCATTGGACTAATATTGACGAACAAAGAAAACAAGTAGAATATTTAGAAAATATATCGAAAAACCACGAATAACTGGAAATGGAGTTAAATAATTGACATAATAACAATAAAATGTTATAATAATAATGTTATTTTTCAAAATCTAAAAAAATTTTTAAGGAGGTATGGCACATGAAAAAATTTTTAGTGTCTAACAAAGTAGTATTAAAAAAACATTTTAATATTGGTATTATGCCTGGGAAATTTGACACAAAACAGTTAATATTAAGCACTATTGCAATTTTAAAACATGAATCGTATGACAACATTGTTTATTTTATCAGAACAACCAATCCAGAAGAACTTTCAAAATGTCAGTTGTTTATTAATGATGATTTCACAACACTATTTCCTGTTATTCCATCATATCACGATGTTGCTAAACAGTGGGTAGAAAATAGTCCTGAAATTCTTAATAAATACGGAGTATATGATGAAGAAAGTTTGAAAGTTGTTACAGAATCAGTAGAAGAAAAAATTTCCAACTTCGAAGTTCTTGATTGCTTAATGGATTTATATTCTTCAACATATTCGGAGTTTTCAGAAGATAGTTTTCAAAAAGCACTCAAAATTACATACGAGTTAGTTGAAAAGGCAATTATGGATTCTGTAAATGAGAGAATATATTCTCAAACAGTAATCGCCTATATTGAAAAGGCAGATACCAACTATATTACACCACCTATATATGTTCAGGGATGGAGAAATATAGTAAAGTGTCACCCAAAAGGAAAAAACATTATGTATGCAGTTTTTCCTGATGACAGAAGGGAAGGAACATTAGTAATAGAAGCGTTTGATAAAAGTATTATCATGAAAAAACATGTTAAAGGAATGCCTGGTATTAGTTACTCTGGTAGATTTTTTATAAAAGTAAATAATATGGAAACAGCTTTTAAAGTTATTGATAGACTTCCTAAAAACATAATTGATAAAGCAAAAAAATATGCATAATATTAAAAACACGATAGGTTATATACTTATCGTGTTTTTATCTATATAATTTGACTTTTAAAAATTAACATATTCTATCAGATTATATTTAAATATATAATAGATAGTTATGACATTTAATATAAATAACACCGGAATCATGACTGTAAAGTTTATATGTTTTGTTTTATGTCTAAAAGCATACATACCACAATATACACCTATACTACCATACATTAAAGAGATTATAAAGAAGGTTTTTTCGCTAATCCTATATTTGTTTTTAATTGCATAATTTTTATCTAATTTCATAAGAATAAATCCTAATAAATTTACAAATATTACATATAATATAAAATATAACATTATACCACCAAAACCTATTATATAATATATTTTTTAAAAAGCAATATTACACAAAAAACATCAAAAAATAACATATTATTATGTAGTCATTTTATTGAATTATTTTTACATATATTATATAATTTTCATATATTAGGGGGAAGTTATGCAAGATTATATTTTACCAATATATTTGGAAACTAAAAGAAATTATAGAACAATAAAACTTACACATGATTTGCTTAACTCAACAGCAGTACTTAAAATTCCTGTACATTCAGCAGGACAATGGATTTTAGATAATATGTATATAGTTGAGCAAGAATATGTTGTAGCACTTGAAGATTTAAAAAATATTAAAGAAGAAAGTTTGCCTTATGTTAAACCAGAAGATATGAATAGACAACTTAGAGTATATTTTATGGCAAATGAAATAGTAGAAAAAAATAGTGGAATAATAACGGATGGAATAGTTAGTAATTATGTAAGAGAATTTCAAAAACATTCGTACATTACATTTACCGAGTTATCGTTATTACCACTTATGCTTAGATGTGCTTTGATAAAGTTTATAAAAAAAGTAAGTGTTAATATATTTAATTCTGAGATGCAAAAATTAAAGGTTGAAAAAAGAGTTAACAAATCTATATCGGATAATGCTAAAAGTATAGCAAACCGTATGGACAAGTTAGCAACAAAGTTAAAACTAGATTTAAACCAATCAAATGGTATTAAAACTAGCAATACTGCGTACATTGAGTATATGGCATTTAAGCTTAAAGATATGGGAAGACATGGTGAAAGGTACTTTAACGAATTAAAAGAAGAAACTAATAAAATTGGCTTTACATTAGATGAAGCAATTGAGAAAGAACATAATGAAATTACTACTACAACTAGACTTATAGGCAACGGTATAGTATCGTTAAAAACAGTAGCAAGCACAAATTGGAGCGAGGTAGTAGTTGCTATTAATAAAATAGATCAAACACTTAAAGAAGACTTTACAGGAGAATATGCAAAATGCGATTACAAAACTAAAAATAGATATAGAAGAAATGTAGTTAAGCTTGCTAAGAAATATAAATTGTCTGAAATGTATGTTGCAAAAAAAGCAGTTGAATGCTCAGAAGAATATGAGAAACATGTGGGTCACTTTTTAATTGGAAAAGATAAAAAGTTCTTAATAAGAAGTATGGGTAAAAGTGCAGCAGGGCTTGTTTTTAAAGAAAAGGTTATAAATCCATTAAGACCTGCCATATTTATTTTATTATTAAATGTACTAGCTTTTATACTTGCATATATAATTGACTATTATTTTATAAATCATTATGCTATGGAATTCAGAATAATAATTGGTATTATTTCATTTATATTAGGTCTTGAAATAGCAGATAAAATAATATCATATTTTGTTGGAAAATTTGTAAGACCTAAAATACTTCCAAGATTTAATTTTGCTAAGACTATTGATGAAGCTTGTAGCACAATAATTGCAATGCCAAGTGTTATTAATTCAAAAGAAAAACTTGATAAAATGATAGAAAAAATGGAAGTTACATATTTGGCCAATAGGTCGGAAAATATGTACTATATGTTACTAGGAGATTGTGTATCTAACAAAAAAACAAAACATATAGCATTAGATGATGAAATAGTTAAGTATGGAAAAGAAAAAATAGATGAATTAAATAGCAAATATCCATCAGAGCATAAACTATTTAACTTTTTATATAGAAAAAGAGTATATAGTGACTGTGAAGAAATATATATGGGATGGGAAAGAAAAAGAGGTGCATTAGGGCATTTAAATAAATTATTACTTGGAAAACTTTCGGAAAAAGAAATTGAGAAATATATGTATCTAGCACATGATGATATTCCGCAAGTTAAATATTTAATAACTGTTGATGAGGATACAACATTATCGCTAAATTCTGCTAAGGAACTAGTTGCTATTATTTCACATCCATTAAATAAGCCAATACTTTCAAAAGACGGAAGGAGAGTTATATCTGGATATGGATTAATACAACCAGCAGTAGGGCTTGATATAGAATCTGCAAATAGAAGTATATTTTCAAAGGTTTTCGGTGGCTTTGGAGGCCTAGATATTTATACTAATGCTATTTCTAATTTATATCAAGATGTATTTAAAGAAGCAATATTTACTGGTAAAGGTATTTATGATATAGAGCTATTTGAACAACTTCTTGGTGATACAATGCCTGAAAACTTAATACTTAGTCATGACTTGCTAGAAGGAAGTTACATGAGAACTGGACTTGCATCTGATGTTGAAGTTCAAGATGGTTTTCCTCACAACTTTATAGCATATATGAAAAGAAACCATAGATGGTACAGAGGTGATATGCAAATCATTAGGTGGTTATTTAGTCCTAATAGTCCTTTGAATTTGTTATCTAAATGGAAAATATTAGATAATTTAAGAAGAGAATCACTATATGTATTTGCATTACTTCTATTAATAGTTACAATGTTTATACCAGGAACAAGCTTTGTATATGCATGTATATTTGTATTTACTGTTTTGAATTTTGGACATATTTTATCTATTATAGATAATTTAATATGGGGTAAAAATGCTGAAAGAAAACAAAAACAATACATACCAGTTATATATGGTATAAGAGCAAATTTACTTAAAATGGTGTTTAATTTCATTACATTACCATATGCTGCTTGGACTACGATAAGTGCGCATGCCACATCTTTATACAGAATGTTTATTTCTAAAAAGCATCTTTTAGAATGGGCAACAGCAGAGTCGATTGAAAAGGGTGCAAAAGAGAAAATTTCATATGTATATAAAAATATGTGGGCAAATACTGTATTTGGAATCATTTTAATTATATATTCCTTAATAAATGATTTTGTGTTTGTTAAAGAAAATTCCACATTATTATTTGGAGTATTCTTCTTAATAGCACCTTTAGCAGGCTATATAATGAGTAAAAGATACTTGTTTAAACCTGAAAAAGAACTTACGGATAAAGAAGATAAAGAAGTTAAACAAATAGCATATGATACATGGAAATTCTTCGAAACTACTATGACACCAATAAACAACTATTTAGCGCCAGATAATATTCAAGAAAACAGAAGACCGAAAGTAGTAAATAGAACTTCATCTACAAATATTGGTTTTTCAATATTATCAATTGTTAATGCATACGATTTAGGTTTTATTGATGCATATGAAACTGTATATAAATTAGGTAATAGTTTAAAAACAATTCAAAAACTAGAAAAATGGAACGGACACCTTCTAAATTGGTATAATATTCGTACACTACAACCTTTAAGACCTCTGTTTGTATCAACAGTTGATAGTGGTAACTTTGTTGCATGCATATATGTTGTTAAAGAATTTTTAGAAAATTTAAAAAACAGTAAACTAGAAAAAGAAATACAAATTGAGATAAATAGTATGATAGATGTTTGCAGAAATTTAATTGAAAATACCGATTTTACGGTGTTATATGATAAATCTAGAAACATATTTTCAATAGGTTATGATTTAGATAAAAACGAAAAAGTTAAAAGTTATTATGATATTCTTATGTCTGAATCTAGACTTACAAGTTTAGTGGCTATTGCATCAAGACAAGTAACATCAAAACATTGGTTTTCACTAGCTAGAAATTTAGTAAAAGTAGATAGATATAAAGGCCTTCTTTCATGGAGTGGTACATCATTTGAATATTTTATGCCTAATTTATTTACTAAATCATACGAGCATACATTAATTGATGAAGCACTATTTTTCTCTGTTTTTAGCCAAATAAAGTATGGTAAAAAATCATCGCTTCCATGGGGAATATCTGAATCTGCATTTGCTATGCAAGATAGTATGTTAAATTATCAATATAAGGCTTTCGGTGTGCCTTGGCTTGGCCTAAAAAGAGGTTTAAATGATAATATGGTAGTATCTCCATATTCATCATTAATGTGCATGTCATATGCACCTAGAAAGGTATATAACAACATAAAAGAACTAAAAAAATATGATGCATATTCTACATATGGTTTTTATGAGGCTATTGATTTTACAAAAACTCATATATCAAAAGGCAAAAAATATGAAACTGTAAAAACATATATGGCACATCATCAAGGGATGATACTTACAGCATTAAACAACTATTTGAATAAAAATATAATACAAGAAAGATTTCATAAAAATCCTGATATAAAAGCAGCTGAAATTCTATTAAAAGAAAGAGTGCCAATGGCAGTTGCTATTAAAGAAAATATAAATAATAAGTATAATAAATTTGTGCAACCATCTATTGAAGAATACACAAGTCATATTACATACATTACTAAGCAAATGTTAGAGAGTAACAATCATAGAAATCTTAACATTCAAACAAACGGAAAAATGAATGTAATAACATTAGACACTGGTGAAAATTTTATGTATTATAACAATTACGCGATAACTAAAAATAGATATACAGATAAAAAAACAGTAAATGGGAACACAGTATTCTTTACAGATAAGAGTACATCAAAAGTATGGTCTGGAACTTATGAGCCAAATTTTGTAGTGCCGGAAAGTTATGGTGTATTGTTTAATATGTCTAGTTCTGATTTTTATAGAAAAGATGGAGATATAGAAACATTTTGCAGGGTACATGTTGCACCAGAATATAATGTAGAGATAAGAAAATATACCCTTATTAACCATTCAGATGAAAGAAAAGAAATAGTAATTAACACTAATATGGAACTTGCAATGTGCGAACAAGCAGCAAATGTGGTTCATCCTGCATTTAATAATCTAAAAATAGAGGTGTTCTATGATAAAGATTTAGATATGCTTGTTGCAAAGAGAAGAACTAAAACTGATAAAACCGATGAAATGTTCGTATATGCAAAACTAATAGGTATTGATTTAGGATATGAAGCAGAAACAGAGAAAACAAAACTAATAGAATCAAATGGTAAATATGCATTCTCTGGAAAAATTGCAAATTATCCATTAGTTCCAGTTATATCATATAGAGCAAGAATATTGTTGGAGCCAAAGGAAAGACAATCCTTCTATTATGTTGTAGGCGCGACAGATACTAAATATGCTGTAAGTCATGCAATTGTAAATCTAGACGAAAACAGTATAGAGGATTCATACAAATTTGCAATACAAAAAGAAAATGTTTCAGCAAGATACTTGAAATTAAAACAAGGAATGGCAAAGGCATATAATAAAATAATTTATGAGGTATTATTCAGCCAGCCTAAGCTATCAAAAAATGTAAATCAGTATTGGGATAAAAACCTTAGTCAATCTATGCTTTGGAAATTCTCAATATCAGGAGATTTACCAATAATTCAAGTCCCTATTGGTAAAATAGAAGATACCTCTTTATTAAACGAAATTGTTAATTTCATGGACTATGTAAAATATAGAAAAATAGATCTTGATATAGTCATTGTGGTTGATGAAAATTTATCAACAGGGGAACCTATAAAAAATCATATTGTTAGATATTTACAAAGTGTTGTATATATGTCATATACAAGAGGAAATATATATGTAGTAAATATCCAGAATATGAATGATGATGAGAAAGCATTATTTGATTTCTTATCTAAAAAGACAATACATAGTATAGATGAATTAAAGGCTGATTTATCGGAAGAGGAGATAGATGAAACAAACGAGGTAGATGATTATGAATAATGAATTAATAGCTTTTAATAGTTATGGTGGTTTCAGCAGAGATGGCAAGGAGTATAATATATATAATATTAATACTCCTGTGCCGTGGTGCAATATTTTAGCTAATGAAAGATTTGGAACTGTTATATCAAATTTTGGAACTGTATATAGTTATTACAAAAATGCTAGTGAATATAAAATTACAAATTGGTGTAATGATTTTGCTAGTTTTATTCCAGGGGAAGTTTTTAAAGGTATATTTGATGAGGGATATAATCTAACTTTTGGTTTTGGTTATGTAAAAGTAATACAAGAAGATGAGTTTTTCGAAAAAAACATGACTATTTTTGTGCCAACAGAAGATGATGTTAAATTACAAAAAATATCATTAAAAAATAAAACAGGCGAAGATAAAAAATGTGTTATTGAGTATTCACTAGATATGGTTTTAGGAGTTGCAAAAGAAATGACAGCGCCATATGTGCTATGTAGGAAGATTAATGATAGATTAGAATTTAAAAATTCATATAATCAATATTTTTCTAATATAATTACATATTTAAAAGTAAATTCATTAGGAAATGAAATTAAAATAATTTATGATGAAACAAATTATACAGTTAAAATTGAAACAGATATACCGGCTAATTCATGCGTTGATTTTGTGATACTTTTAGGTAGTACAACAGAATATAATTTGATTGATTGTGTAATCCAAAAATATTCAGATAATATATCAGTTCAAAATGAATACAAAAAAACTATAAAATATTGGGAAAGTAAAGTAGTTAAAAATTTTAGTACAGGAAACCAATATATAGATATAATGGCAAATGGTTGGCTTTTATATCAAACAATCGCATCTAGATTGTTTGCAAGAACAGGCTTTTATCAAGCAGGTGGCGCATTT
>JAZSNU010000009.1:0-22161 GCA_045536565.1 Clostridia bacterium
GTGCTCATATATTGCTAGCTTGTTTAAAGGAAATGTATGGTGATGATGTAATACAAAAAGGTCAAAATATAACGCCAGAAAGACTTAGATTTGATTTTCCATTAGATCATAAAATGAGTGAAGAAGAAAAAGAAGAATTAACTAGAAGAGTAAATGAAGTTATAGATAAATCTCTACCTGTAATTCGTGAAGAAATGACTTATGAAGAAGCAAAACAAAGTGGGGCAGTTGGAATATTTACTGATAAATACGGTAGTAAAGTAAGCGTTTATACCATTGAAGGTGTTTCAAAAGAATTATGTGGTGGACCTCATGTAAAAAATACCAAGGAACTTGGTAAATTTAAAATAAAGAAAGAAGAGGCTAGTTCTTCTGGTGTAAGAAGAATAAAAGCAATATTAGAATAATAGGGGGATTAATATGGATTGTTTGTTTTGTAAAATAGCTGCAAAGGAAATACCATCTGAAAAAGTATATGAAGATGAATTTGTATATGCGTTTAAAGATATAAATCCAGTAGCACCTGTTCATATAATAGTTATACCTAAAACTCATATACAAAGTGCTAATGAAATAAATGAGGAAAATAGTAAAAATATACAAAAAGTATTTGAAGTGATTCCTCAAATTGCAAAAATAGCAATAGTAGATGAACCAGGATATAGAGTTATTACTAATGTTGGTGAAGATGGAGGACAAACAATAAAGCACATTCATTTTCATATTATTGGTGGTAAAAAATTAGGAGATAAGTTAATATAGATGATTAGACTTGTTATAATAAATCCTTATTCTGGAAACAGAAGGGGAGAAAAATATGCAAAGACAATAAAAAAAGTGTTTGATAATTTGCAAAAAGAAAATAATTTAAAAGATGATATATTTATAGAATATACTGAATATGTAGGACATGCCTTAGAAATTGCAACTGAGTATTCGATAAAGTATAAAGAAGAAAATATAGTTATATACATTGTAGGTGGAGACGGAACTGTTTCAGAAGTTGCAGCAGCTATAAAAAACAAAGAAAATATATCTATTCTTGTAATTCCCAAAGGTACCGGTAACGACTTTGCAAGAGCAACAAATTCATATAGAAGTATAAGAAAAATAATTAAAAAGAGCATGGAAAGCAAGCCTACAAAAGTAGATACCATTGATATAAATCATAAAGTGTCAGCTAATATGGTAAATGTGGGATTAGATGCAGCTATTGGAAACAATGTTAATCATTTTAGAAAAATACCATTTATACCTGGAAGTTTTAAATACAAACTTGCTATCGCATATACTATATTTTCACCTGTAAAATATAACTTTAAAATTAGAATAGATGGTAAAGTTCAAAAAGGGAAGTATACCTTGGTTGCAATAGGAAATAATAAATATTGTGGTGGTGGAGTAAATATACTTCCAGATGCAGATATAGAAGATTCAAAACTTAATGTATGTATAGTTAAAAACACAAATCTTGTGCAGAAATTAATATATCTTCCAAAACTTATGAAAGGTAAGCATCAAGGTATAAAGTTAATTGAACTTTTAGAATGCAAAAATATTTCGATTGTATCTAACAAAAAATTCCCTATAAGTATAGATGGAGAAGTAGAGTTTACAAACAAATTAAATGCTAAAATTTCGGAAAAATCATTATCTGTTATAAAAACACTTGACAAATAGTATAAAATTAGGTAAAATACTTAGTGCGTGGTGGATATAGCTCAGTTGGTTAGAGCGCTGGTTTGTGGCACCAGAGGTCATGGGTTCAACTCCCATTATCCACCCCACTAAAAAATATATTGGGATGTAGCCAAGCGGTAAGGCACCACACTTTGACTGTGGCATTCGTTGGTTCGAATCCAGCCATCCCAGCCAATATGTAAGCTTTGAAGTGATATGCTTCAGAGCTTTTTTGTATTTCACTTGCATTTTTATGTATACTATGATATAATATTACCGTAGTAAAATATTAAAATAATGCAAATTTGCAGAAAGGGAGAGTGTGTTATGTTTTTTCGTAAGAAAACCAAAAAACAAAATGATAAAAAACCAGAAATTATACAGTATCCAATTATACAAGGACATATTTTATGCTCCGCAAGTGAAATAGGAAAATGTATAGTCAATAGATGTTTGGAACTAGGGTATAACATAAATACCATGAAACTAGAAAAGCTTCTCGTATTAGCATATGGTGAATATCTATATAAAACAGGAAAAAAATTGTTTGGAGAAAAAATAGAATTTTGTGACCATGGTGCTATGATACGTGAAGTAGATCATGACTTTTTACGGTATGCAATAGAATTTGATACGCGTTTTTATGAATGGTATCTCTTGCTAGAGGCACAGGAAAAAGTATTGCATGATATAGTTCGCGATTATGGTCATATGGATGCATTTGAAATTAATGATGATCTAATATTAAAAAGATTAAAAGAGTATAAAAATCAGGATGGATTTATATCTGATGAAGATATTCTGAAAGTATTTGAAAAATTTCATGTGTGTTAAGTATAAAAGCTTTGGAATTAAATTATTCCAAAGCTTTTAATCATTTATATGAGTTCATGTTTTTTTACCAAATTGACATTTATGTTAAATTAAGGTATAATAACCGCATAAATTTAAAATAGTTCTAAGAAAAATTTCGAGGAGGATATAGATGAAAGAAGTTAAAAAAATAAAATCAAAGTACTGCACGAAGGACAAAGTACAAATAATGTTTTCAAATGCTACAAGGCAAATTATATGTTCAAAGGATGGTTATTTATATTTAAGAGATGGTGATGACTGTGAAGTTGTTCATAAATATTTAGATGACCCAATTAGAAGAAAAATGCCATATAAAAATAAACCATCATCTGAGTATCATGCTACACATCTTTTAAAATATAATCAAATATATGCTAAATTTACAAATAGAAGAGCAATGAATCCTAATCATTTTAGTTTGATGAGTTCACTAGGATATCACTTTACATTTCTATACATGATTAAAAACAAGAAAAAAGAAGCAATATTCGTAGAACTAACCTTAGATGAATTTGAGGCAAAAGAAGAAATATTTGAAAATCTTACTAAAAAAGATGTACAGGATTTTTTGTATAAAGCAACTGGATTTGATGGTAAATATGTTTTTGAACGGTATAGAGGTATTCAATATGCAAAGTCATATAAGGAAAAGGTAAGCATAAAAGAAAATTTTATTGACCTATCTGATGAAGCGATAATAGATAAGTATAATAAAATAAAATATTCTGAGCCTATAATGCTTGTTCCAGGTTTTAATCGAGAAGAAATACGCAAGATAAATGAGGAACAGAAAGCAAAGACAATTGATGATGTAAAAGAGTTTAAAATGACAGAGAGTACATCGTGGTTTGGTAATTGTACTTGCTATATGCTTATTGTAAAAGGCGACGAAATGTATGTATATGAGTTTGACATTATATATGTTTCAAAGAATTGTTTTAAAATTATAAGTAAAACAAGAAATATTAGAATATCAAAAGAGATGGAACAAGAGATACTCAAAATGCGTGATATTGAGTATACAACAGATCCAAACATATAATTTTTAGGAGGAATATAATTATGAATCAAGAATTAGCGAGAATAGTAGAAAATTTTAAGGTGCCTGGAAACCTAATTTCTATTGAAGAAAATTCACAGGGAAACATTAATAGCACATATTTGCTAAATTTTAAAGATGGCGAGAGCAACAAAAGATATTTGTTACAAAAAATTAACAGCTATGTATTTAAAGAACCTCATCTAGTGGTAAAAAATATTGAACTTGTTACTCAGCATGTAAAAAGCAAAATAGATGAAGAGCAGAGTACTCTTAACTTTGTGCGAACAATTGATGATGAATTAATCTATACACATTTAAATCAGTATAACGAAAAAGAATATTACAGAATATATGAATATATATATGGTTGTAAATCTTTTGATAATCTAAATGTTTGTGAAAATCCTGAATTTGTAGCATATAGTGCGGGTAAATGTTATGGTTCGTTTCATAAGTATTTAACTGATTTTCCAGCAAGTTTTTTAGCTGAAATAATACCTAATTTTCATAATACACCTAAAAGATATAACGATTTGTTATTGGCAATAGAGAATGGAAATATTATAAGAGCAAATCAAAGTTCAGAAGAAATAGTTTATCTTTTGTCAAAAAGGAAAAATTATTCTTTAATATGGGAAAATTTGGGTAGAAGCATTCCTATGAGAGTTACTCATAATGATACTAAACTAAATAATGTTCTTATGAATAAAGAGACCGGAAAAGGAGTTGCGGTAATTGACCTTGATACTGTGATGCCGGGTTCTATATTGTTTGATGTTGGAGATGGTATAAGGTCAGCTTGTTCTAATTCATTTGAAGATGAACTTGATAAAGATAAAATCTTTTTAAATATGGATTATACTAAGGCATATATCAAGGGATATTTAGAAGAAATGGCTCCTTATCTAACAAAATCCGAGGTTAACTATATAGGTCTTTCAATAGCAACATTAACTTACGAATTAGCATTAAGATTTTTAACAGATTATATTAACAACGATGTGTATTTTAAAGTCAAGTACAAGACACATAACTATGATAGATTTATGAATCAATTTGTACTTTTGAAGGATATTGAATCAAAGATTGATGAAATAAACGATTTTGTAAAAACAGTATATAAACAATTAAAATAACATGTAAAGATGGTCAATATGGCCATCTTTTTTCTGCTTTAAAATAATTATGAATTATATGTGATTTATACCATATACATAGTATATGGTGATAATATGAAAAGATTGAAAGTAGATAGTCATGCAGATACTATTCAGTATTGTTATGATAAAGAACTAGGGTTGGATAATATAAATCTAAGTTTTAATGTAAAAGATGTATTAGAATATTTACCATACATTCAGTGTCTTTCGTGCTTTGTGCATGATAAATATTTAAATAAAGGGTATGAAAGAGTAAATCAAATATTGGATTACTATAATATACAGTTGTTAAAAAATAAAGATATAATGTACACAATTACATCTAAAAACGATATTTGTAAAGTAATTGAAAATAACATGCTTGGTGTAATATTAACAGTAGAAAATGGAGTAGCAATAGATAATAATATAGATAATATATATAACCTTTATGAAAAAGGTATAAGGATGATGACACTTACTTGGAATGGGGATAATCAGCTTGGTTGTGGCACAATTACTAAATGTGATAATGGACTTACCAGTTTTGGAAAAACATGTATAAATAAAATGAATAATATTAATATGATAATAGATATATCGCATGCTTCAACAAAAACATTCTGGGACACAATAGTTATTAGTAATAAACCAATAATTGCCTCACATTCAAATGTATATACACTGTGCAAACACAAAAGAAATTTAACAGATATACAGATAAAAGAAATTGCAAAAAATAACGGATTAATTGGTGTAAATTATTGTAGTGATTTTTTGGTTTGTAATAAAAAAGCAACTATACAAGATGTTGTAAATCATATAGTATACATTAGTAATTTAATAGGAACAGAATATGTGTGTTTGGGAAGTGATTTTGATGGTGTAGATAAAAATAGATTACCAGAAAATTTAAAAGGAGTAAAAGATATAACCAAGTTAGAAGAATGTATGTTATATAATGGGTTTAGTAAAGAGGAAATTCAAAATATTATGGGAGATAATATGAAAAAATTTTTAATAAACAATTTGAATTAAAATAGTTATATTATTGAAAAACAATAATTAAAATAGTATAATATATGTGTATTGGGATATCGCCAAGTGGTAAGGCATCGGATTCTGATTCCGACATTCCTAGGTTCGAATCCTAGTATCCCAGCCATATATTAAAAATGCTACACAATTTATGTGTAGTATTTTTTGTGTATTCTTATTTGAATTTTTTTAAAATATATAATATAATACTGCTTAGGCATAATGTATGAAAAATAGAGTGTAAGTATATAATAACTTGTGGGAGGAAAATATGAAAGTATTAATATTATATGCAAAAGCAGGAAATGGACATTTTAAAGCTGCTGAGGCTGTTAAAGAAAAATTAGAAAAAGAATATAAAAATGTAGAAGTTATATTTGAAGATGGATTAGAGTATTCTAGTAGAATTGCAAATAAAATAGTTGTAAAAGGGTACGCAAATATGACAAAGTTAGCACCTAACATGTGGGGAAGCATATATTCAAAAGCAGATACACAAGAAAGAACAGTTTTAAATGAAGTGTCTAAACTTATACATAAAGGGTTAACAATAAGACTTAAAAAGTTATTAAGAGAAACTAAACCTGATGTCATATTTTCAACACATCCATTTATTTCTAAAATATGTGCATATCTAAAAAAGAAAAATAAAACAAGTGCAAAATTAGTAACATTAATAACTGATTATGAAGTTCATAATATATGGCTAGAAGATCATATGTATCACGATAAATTATTAGTAGCAACAGAAGAGATGCAAGATGACTGTATAAAATATGGGATAGATAAAGAAAAGATATGCGTTACAGGAATACCTACATCACCTGAATTTGAAAAGAAATATAATAGAGAAGAAACTTTGAAAAAATATGACTTAGAGGATAAATTAACTTTCTTGTTTTTTGCAGGAGGCGGGCAAGGAATAGGACAATCAAAATACATATTTGAAGAGTTATTAGATATAGATGGAGATTTCCAAATTGTTGCAGTATCTGGTAAAAATGAAAAACAAAAACAACAGTTTGAAGCTATGGTAAAAAACTGTGATAAAAAAGTAGTGGTACTTGGTTATACAAATGATGTACCTGCTTTAATGAATATGTGTGATTTTGTAATATCAAAGCCTGGTGGACTTACATCAACAGAATGCTTGGTTATGAATAAACCTTTGCTTATCATTAATCCTATACCTGGGCAAGAGGAGCAAAATGCAATATATTTTACTAATAATGGAACAGCAATAAGGGCTTATGATGATGAACCTATATCACATCAAATAAATACACTGATTAAGAATAAGGTAAGAGTAGAGCAAATGAAAAAAATGTGTAAATTGATAGCAAAACCAAATGCTACCAGTAGCATAGTAAAAGTAATAATTGAATAAAAAATGAAAGAGAAATAGTTAATACATAGCTATTTCTCTTTATTTTTTGAATAAATATTGCTTAGTTTGTAAATAATATTTATATAATTTTAGGAGGTAATAATATGAAAGAAACAATTGATAATATTTTAAATCAAACATATCCATTTAGTGCTATTCCAATGCCAATACCGTTTAATGAGTGTGAGCCAAATGTATGCGAGGCAACACTTAAATATCACTATGAATATTTAAAAATGTATGTTAATGATTTAAATAAATTGATGGAGGAAAATGAAGGGTATAAAAGTTGGACTCTAAAAAAAATATTAACTAATTATACACAAATACCACTTGATTTAGAAGATGAATTTATTGAAAATGCAGGTGGGATATTTAACCATGAGGCTATATTTTCCGTGCTTTGTAAACCACTTTGCAAAGAAATAAAAGGAAAATTGGCAGATGATTTGGTAAGTAGTTTTGGCTCAATTGAAGAATTTAAAACTGAGATAAAAAATGCAGCATTAGATGTTATAGGGGTGGGGTATACATGTTTAGTAATAGACGAAAATGGTGAACTTGCTATAACAAATGTTGAAAATCAAGAAAACCCAATAATGTATGGTATGAAACCAATATTTATGATAGATATGTGGGAACATGCATATTATTTGGATACTAATGTTGATAGATCAAAATATATAGATACACAATTTTGTATAATTGATTGGGATAAGATTGAAAAGTTATATGATGATTATCTAAAAGAAATGTAATATATAAAAAGATATATGGTTAGAAATTTTCTAACCATATATCTTTTTATGAAGGAGTGATTTTTTCTGAGCCTAATGCTCAAATCTTACAAGAATCTATATTATTTACATTGAGTATTCGTATGTGCCATCATGCATCATAAACTGATACAAAATTCCGTCTGGTCTAAGATATCTTAAATTAACTTCTTCTTGAGGTGATGTAATGTCATCTTTGTTAAAGTCAATTTCGCAAAGTCTTAATATTGCACAAAGATCAGTAGGACCAGATCCGTTAAAACCAGCAGCTAAATTAAGATATATTACAACACCAGATGATAAATAAATACGAACAGGTGCATCTGCCGCGTCACCGGTACTTGTGTTATAATTTATCGTAATGAGTTTTATATCATCAACATCAACTACTTTTGAATCAACTAACTTTTTAAACCGGTCTAGAATCATGTAACTTGAACCTTTTAGATGCATAAAAACATCCATTGAAACCTTTTGTATTTTTTCTAAATTAATGTTATCCATTTTATACCTCCAAAACCATTTGTTTCTGAATATACTTTTTACAACTATTAACATTATACCACATTTATGTAAACAATGCAACTATTTTTTAAAAAATATATATCATTTAATCTTGTTATATGATATAATATGTAAAATGAAAAGGGTGAAAAAGTTGAAAGTAGCATTTTATACATTAGGGTGTAAAGTTAATCAATATGAAACAAACTTAATAAAAGAAAAGTTCGAAGAAAAAGGGTATAGCATAGTAGAAGATAATGAAAAAGCAGATATATATTTGATTAATACTTGTACAGTTACTAATATGAGTGATAGAAAAACAAGACAAGTTATAAGTAGAATGAGAAAACAAAATAGTAATGCTATTATTGGAGTACTTGGTTGCTATGTTCAAAGTTTAAAAGAAAATAAAGAAAAAATTGATGCTGATTGTATAATAGGAAATGATGACAAAAACAAAATTGTAGAAATGGTGGAAAACTGCTTAAAAAATAGAGAAAAAACACATTATCATGTTATTGATATTTCTAAAGAAAAGGAATATAAAAAACAAGGTATATTAAAGCACGGATATGAAGTAAGAGAAAATATAAAAATAGAGGACGGTTGCAATAATTTCTGCTCATATTGTATAATACCCTATGTAAGAGGCAGAGTAAGAAGTAGAGATATAAAAGAAATAATAAAAGAGGCAGAAAATTTGGCATATAATAATGTTAAAGAAATAGTTCTAGTTGGTATTGAAGTTGCGTCATATGGACAAGATATACAAGAGAAAATAGACCTAATTGATGTCTTACAAAAAGTATCAGAAGTAAAAGGTATTGAAAGAATAAGGATAAGTTCAATAGAGCCAAGATTTTTAACGAAAGAAAATATATTAAGATTAAGTAAAATAGATAAATTTTGTGAGCATTTTCATATATCAATGCAAAGCGGAAATGATGCTATATTAAAAAGAATGAATAGAAAATACACTAAAAATGATTTAATAGAGATATGCAATAATATTCATGAAATATTTAAGAATGCTACAATTTCGGTAGATTGTATAGTAGGATTTCCAGGAGAAACAGAAGAAGAGTTTAGAGACACCGTAGATACAATACAGAAAATGAATTTAATGAAATTACATGTGTTTAAATATTCCAAGAGAAACTATACAGTTGCAGCTAAAATGGAAAATCAATTAGATGGAAATATAAAAAAAGAGAGAAGTAACGAGTTAATTAATATAAGCAAAATAAATACAAATAAGTTTTTATCAAAATATATTGGTAAAAAAATGCCTGTACTATTTGAATCATATTCAAATGGGTATTTATATGGGTACACTAAAAATTATATAATGTGCAAGGTAAGAGGTGATGAAAGTTTATGTGGCACAATTCAAGACGTGGTTTTAACCTCATCAGAAACAGAGCAAATGCTAGGAACAATAAATTAAAAATATTACAACTTGGAATAATAGGGGTAGTAATATTATCTGTATCAATATTTTCAATCTATGGCATTTATAGAGTGTCAAGTAAAAATATCGTAGAAGTTGCAAATAAAGATACAGGAAAAAATGTGGAAATATATAAAGAGGTTGCAGAGAAAACAGAAGAAAATAAGAAAGATGAAATAAAAATAGAAGAAGATAAAGCAGAAGAAATAGAGCAAAATATAGTTGACAAGGATACAGATACTAATACTAACACTAAAAGTGGTATGAAAATAACAGCTCTTGGAGAGATAATGTTAGGTGCAAGAGATTATATGAATAATAGTTATGCGCTAGCATTTAAAGAAATATCATCTATTATGCAAGATTCGGATTATGTTGTTTCAAGTCTAGCAACAAATATTACAAGTGTAGAGGATTTATCGGATACTAAAACAAAATATATAGTAAATGAAAGTATATCAAATGCATTTTCAGCACTTAATCTAAATGCATTAAATGTAGCAACCGACCATATGCTAGACTTTTCTAATAATATGTTTACCACGACAATAGATACATTAAGAAAAAATAATATAGATGTTATAGGATTAGAAAATGATATTGCGTATGCTGAATGTAATGGTATTAGAGTAGCATTTATAGGTGTAAATAATGTAATAATAGGAAATGCTAAAAAATATATTGATGCTGGAATGTTTGTATATGATATGGGAAAAGTAAAGAGCAGTATAGCAGATGCAAAAACAAAGGCGGATTTAGTTATAGTAATGACTCACTATGGAAAAGAGAATGCACATGAAGTAACAGATGTTATGAGATGGTTTGCAAGAGAAATAATAAATAGTGGAGCAGATATGGTAATAGGTGGTCATTCACTTGGAATATATCCTATCGAGGAGTACAACGGTAAATTTATTATATACAGTCTAGGATATTTAATACATGATACAAATAATGAACATGGTAAAAAATCAGCAATATTTGATATCAATATAGATGAAAATGGAGTAATAGATAGTTTAGAAATAACTCCTACATATATAGAAAATAAAAGTATAGTTAAGCTATATAAGGATGTGGATTTAAATAAATGTAATGCTCTTTTAGATGAGTTAGGTACAAAATCTAGTTTAGAAAAATATTCTTCATCTATTGAGAATAATAAGTTAGTTATAAATCTAATAAAGTAAAAATATAATTTGAAAAATAGGAAATAGTTAGGAAATAAGGTGTAAATACTTATGTATTTGCATCTTTTTTCTGTATATTTCAGTTATTTTACAATTCGTGCAACATACTGTATATTTCGTTGACATGATAGGGTTATTGTAGTAAAATTTAGATTGAATAATAATGTAAGAAAAGGGGTAATAATATGGGGCTAACAACAACAACTGAAATGTTTAAAAAAGCATATGAAGGGAAATATGCAATTGGAGCATTTAATGTAAATAATATGGAAATAATTCAAGGAATAATGGAAGCAGCAACAGAAACTAATTCACCAGTTATACTTCAAGTATCAAGTGGTGCAAGAAAATATGCAAATCCAATATATTTAAGAAAATTAGTGGAAGCGGCAATAGAAGATGGTGAAAAGAAAGGGAGAAATTTAGATGTAGTGTTACATCTAGATCATGGAGATAGTTTTGAACTTTGTAAGGATTGTATAGATAACGGTTTTACATCGGTAATGATTGATGGTTCAAAGTTTAGTTTTGAAGAAAATATAGCATTAACTAAAAAAGTAGTAGACTATGCACATGAAAGAGGAGTTGTAGTAGAGGCTGAACTTGGAAAATTAGCTGGAATAGAAGATGATGTAAATGTGGCAGCAGAGGATGCAAACTTTACAAGTCCTGACGAGGCAGTAGAATTTGTTGAAAGAACAGGTTGTGATTCTCTTGCTATTGCAATAGGAACAAGTCATGGTGCATATAAATTTAAGGGAGAGCCAAGACTTAGATTTGATATATTAGAAGAAATAACAAATAGACTTCCAGGATATCCACTTGTACTTCATGGTGCATCATCTGTACCACAAGAGTTTGTTGAGATGTGTAATAAATATGGTGGAAATATTCCTGGTGCAAAAGGTGTTACAGAAGAGCTTTTAAGAAAGGCAGCAACTTATGGGGTTTGTAAAATAAATATAGATTCGGATATTAGACTTGCTATGACAGCAAATATTAGAGAATGTTTTGTAAATAGTCCAGAAGTATTTGACCCAAGAACATATCTTGGAAAAGCAAGAGAAGCAGTAAAAGAAATGGTAAAACATAAAATAGTAGATGTATTAGGTAGCGAAAATGCTATGGATAAATAGGAGAAGTTATGGTAGATAAAAAAGCATGTAAAGTAAGAAAAAGAAAATACAAAGTAAATGGTGCAGTGCTTATAACAAGATTATCCATGCTTTTTGTTATATGTGCAGTATGTATAACTGTGTATAACAAGGTAGGAAAAAATAATGTAAGTGGTATAGTAGAGAGTAGTGCATACATTGATATAAACGGTGTATCTAGTATGGTTAAAGGTGTTGAAAATGGTGGTGTTTATACAGACAGCGTAGAGCCAATAGTAACGAGTGCAGTTAAAAAAGCAACACTTACAAGAGATGGTGAAGGAATTAAATTTAAAAGTGGTAAAAAAATATCAAAAATGGGTAGTTATATTTTAACATTAGAAGATAAATCAGGTAATGTAGATACAATATATTTTGATATAGAAATATAAGTAAAATATGAGGTGTGATATGGGTAAATGTAAAGGGTGTAATGGTTGTGCAGTAGAAGATAAAGTAGTATCTATTGCAAATAAATATAAAGGGCAAAAAGGTGGAATAATGAGTGCTCTTCATGAAATTCAAGATGAATATGGATATATTTCAGAGGCAAATCAAAAGTATTTATCAGATAAAATGGGAGTTCCTCTATCTGAAATATATGGAATTATAACATTCTATTCTAGATTTTCGCTTATGCCAAAAGGCAAATACAATATTCAAGTGTGTATGGGAACAGCATGTTATGTAAAAGGTGCAGAAGCCGTTATAAATGCATTTAAAGATAATTTAAAAGTAGATGTAGGTGAAGTCACAGAAGATGGACTATTTTCAATTGAGTCCGTTAGATGTTTAGGTGCATGTGGCTTAGCACCTGCTATCGTAGTAAATGAAGATGTATATGGAAAAGTAACTCCTGATATGGTACCTAAAATAATTGATAGTTATAGGGAAAAGGAGGGGCTTAAATAATGAAAAAAAGTTCACAAGAATTAGAAGAAATAAGAAAAAATACAAGGGCAAGCATGAAAAATATTAGAATAATGATTTGTGCTGGAACAGGTTGTACATCATCTAAAAGTGATAAAATAATTGATAACTTAAATAAAGAAATAAAGAAAAGAAAACTAGACAAAGTATCGGTAGAAAAAACTGGATGCTTTGGTTTTTGCGCAAAAGGTCCAATTGTAGTAATAGACCCATATGAAATATTTTATGAGCAAGTTAAACCAGAAGATGCTAATGATATTATTGAAGCAGTGACAAAAGGTGAAACTGTTGAAAGATTAATGGCAAAAGAAAAAGATAAGTTAATAGAAAAATGGCATGAGCTTAATTTCTATAAAAAACAAAAAAGAATAGCACTTCAAAACTCTGGTATTATAAATCCGGAAAGCATAGATGAATATCTAGCAGTAGATGGATATAAAGCAATTGAAAAAGTATTAAATGAATACTCACAAGATGAAGTTATAGATATCATGCTTAAATCAGGACTAAGAGGTAGAGGTGGAGCAGGATTCCCAACTGGTAAAAAATGGGCTTTTGCAAAAGCATCTAATGACAAAGTAAAATATGTTTGCTGCAATGCAGATGAAGGCGATCCAGGAGCATTTATGGATAGAAGTATCCTAGAGGGAGATCCGCACTCAGTTATAGAAGCCATGATGATAGCAGGATATGCAATAGGTGCAAAACAAGGGTATATCTATGTAAGAGCAGAATATCCTATTGCTGTAAATAGATTAAATATCGCTATAAAACAAGCAAAAGAATATGGATTACTTGGAAAAAATATATTTGATAAAGGTTTTGATTTTAATATCGAACTTAGACTTGGTGCAGGTGCGTTTGTTTGCGGAGAAGAAACAGCTCTTATGAATTCTATTGAAGGAAAAAGAGGAGAGCCAAGACCAAGACCACCATTTCCAGCAGTTAAAGGATTATTTGATAAACCAACCTTGTTAAATAATGTAGAAACATATGCAAATGTTCCTAAAATTATATTAAACGGAGCAGATTGGTATAGCAAGATAGGAACTCAAACGAGTAAGGGTACAAAAGTATTTGCACTTGGCGGAAATATAAATAATGTAGGACTTGTAGAAGTGCCTATGGGTGTTACTTTAAGAGATATAGTAGAAGATGTAGGCGGCGGTGTTCCAAAAGGCAGAAGATTTAAGGCTGCTCAAATAGGTGGACCAAGTGGTGGATGTGTGCCTGAATCTTTAATAGATACAAAAATCGATTATGAATCACTAAATAGTATTGGTGCAATGATGGGCTCTGGTGGACTTATTGTAATGGACGACACTAAATGTATGGTTAACTTGGCTAAATTCTTCTTAGAATTTACAGTGGATGAATCTTGTGGAAAATGTGCACCATGTAGAATAGGAACAAAAAGAATGCTTGAAATACTTACAAGAATAACAGAAGGTGAAGGTAAAGAAGGAGATATTGAGCTTTTAGAAGAGCTTTCAGAATCTATTAAAAAATCTTCTTTATGTGGACTTGGTCAAACTGCTCCAAATCCAGTACTTAGTACATTAAAATATTTTAGAGATGAATATGAGGCTCATATAAAAGAGAAAAAATGTCCAGCAGGAGAGTGTAAAAAACTACTTGATATTAAGATTAATCCTGATATTTGTAAACAATGTGGAATATGTAAAAAAACATGTCCTGTTGGAGCAATATCTGGTGAAGTAAGACAAGGACCGTTTAAAATAGATCCTAAGATTTGTATAAAATGTGGAGCTTGTGTAAGTAAGTGTCCATTTAAGGCAATAAGTAAGTAAAGTGAGGTGGATAAAGTGGATAAGAAGATTAAATTTACAATAGATTCAAAAGAAGTAGAAGTAAAAGAAGGACAAACTATATTAGATGGAGCAAGAAAACTAGGAATTGATATACCAACACTTTGCTTTTTAAAAGAAATAAATGAAGTAGGGGCTTGTAGAATGTGTCTAGTTGAAGTAGAAGGTGCAAAAGGACTTGTTACTTCTTGTGTGTATCCAGCAATAGAGGGGATGGTTGTTAGAACAAATACTCCCGAGGTACTTAAAGCAAGAAAAAACACATTAGAATTAATACTTTCAAATCATAATATTAGATGCTTAACATGTGAAAGAAATGGCACATGTGAACTACAAGCATTAGCCAAAAAGTTTGGTCTTAAAAATATTAGATTCCAAGGTGAAATGACAAAACCTATATATGATGATAGTTCTAAATGTATCACAAGAGATACTTCAAAATGTATATTATGTGGAAGGTGTGTAAATGTATGTGACAAAGTACAAACTGTTTCTGCAATAACCAAAGTGGGCAGAGGTTTTAATACTCATATTGGCGTAGCAGAAGAAATGCCAATTGTTAAATCTACTTGTGTTGGCTGTGGACAATGTATAGCAAACTGCCCTGTTGCAGCTTTAAAAGAAAAAGATGCAATATCTGAGGTAATAGATGCTATAAACGATCCTAAAAAGCATGTTGTAGTTCAAACAGCACCAGCGGTAAGGGCCGCTCTAGGTGAAGAATTTGGCTATGATATAGGTACATTAGTTACAGGTAAAATGGTTGCTGCTTTAAGGCAAGCTGGTTTTGATAAAGTGTTTGATACTGACTTTGCAGCAGATGTAACTATAATGGAAGAGGGAACTGAGTTTTTAGAAAGAATAAATAAAGGTGGAGTACTTCCTATGATTACATCTTGTAGTAGTGGATGGATAACCTTTGCTGAGAAATTTTTCCCTGATGTGTTAGAACATGTATCGACTACAAAATCACCAATGTCAATATTGGGAACTATAATTAAAACAAGATATGCTGAAAAAATGGATATAGATCCGAAAGATATATATTCAGTTGCTATAATGCCGTGTAGTGCTAAAAAGGCAGAAATAACAAGGGAAGAGCTTAAAGTAGATGGCAAACAAATGGTAGATGCGGTTCTTACAACAAGAGAACTTGCTAGAATGTTAAAACAGCTTAATATAGATTTAAAAATGCAACAAGATGAAGAGTTTGATAATCCACTTGGCGAAGCAACAGGAGCTGGTCATATATTTGGGGTAACTGGTGGCGTTATGGAGGCTGCTTTAAGAACGATAAACAAGGAACTTACTGGTGAACATATTGAAAATATAGCGTTTAAGAAATTAAGAGCAGAAAAAGGTATTAAAGAGGCAAAAGTAAATATTGCTGGAAAAGAAATAAATATAGCAGTAGCTCATGGATTAAAAAATGTTAGAAAACTATTAGAAGAAATACGAGATGGGAAAAGTAAATATGACTTTATTGAGGTTATGACTTGTCCAGGCGGATGTATAATGGGTGGAGGTCAACCTATAAAAACAACAAAAGAGAGAGCGACGATGGATATAGCAGGGTTAAGAGCTAAAGCATTGTATAAAGCAGATGAAATATCAAATAATAGAATATCTTGTGATAACAAAAGTGTAAAACAGTTATATAAAGAGTTTATTGGAAAACCAAATGGTGAAAAGGCTCATAAGTTATTCCATACTAAATATAACAAACAAGAAGTATATAATAGGGAGGATTAGTATATGAAACAATATGTAACAGTTGTAATTGTATTTGTAATTTGTTTACTTGCGATAGTAGGTGCGTGGGGATGGAGAATATCTCAAAAGGATAAAAAAATAGATATAGATGATCTAGAAAAAAGAATACAAATAAATACTAATAGACCAGTAGAAATATACGAAGAAAAAGAGGAGTCAAAAGATACAACAAAACTTGATGCTTCATCTAAAATATTAACACTTGAAGAAATAAAAGTATTCGAAGGAAAAAATAAAAGTTATAGCGTAGTTTCAGGCTTGTTATTAATGTATATGAATAATGGAGCAAGTTTAACTGCTGAAAAAAATATGGATAAGGTTACTATTAATTACAAAGTAGCACTTGATATGTCAAAATCAAATGCTAAATTGACAGATCCTAAAATAGATGTAAATAACTTTATTAACACATATCTTCAAAAGGATAAAACATATAATATAGAAATTACTAGTGAAAGCGAAGTTATAGTAAATATAGTAATAAAATCAAATTAATAAAAGAAACGATACAACTTAAATTAGTTGTATCGTTTTATATATGCTATTGTAACGCCAAATCCACCTTCGTGATAATCTCCAAAGTTATATGAAGAAATAAAGGGGTGGTTATCTAAATATTCATGAACTGCACTTCGTATAATTCCTCCGTGTTTCCCGTGAATTATTTTGACTCTTGCAAGACCATTTGATATAGCCTTATCTATAAATTTATCTAATTCTTCCATTGCATCTAATTTGGTAAGATGTCTTAGCATAATCTCAGAATAAATATCATTATCTGACATTTGTATAGATACTTTGTTATCTTTTTCTGGAATGTAATTGTCTATAAAATTTATATTATCTATATTTGTAACCATTTTTTTATTATTCATTATTAAATGTACTTTGTTTTTATCTACTTTTTCTATTTTCCAAATAAGTTTGGAATTGTTTAGTGTACAATATTTGTTTTGCATTAGTACTCATCTCCATATAACTATTATATCAGAAAAATGCAAAAATATATACAGGTAACAGAAAACTTTGATAATATACGAACCATATTATGTAATATGTGTATTGAAAAAACATAATGAATATGGTATAATATAATTAGGTTTTGTGATAAAAATATATTAATTAATATAGGAGGAAAGAAAATGGCAAAGAAGCGGAAAAATGAGATGTATAATGAATTATATAAACTTACAACAATGGAAGTGTACGGTTATGTAGTAAATGGTATTATTCCAAGATTTCCACCAGGATTTGTTACGAAAGAAAATATGAAAACGATTATTCGGGAGGTTATATTAAATAAAGAAAAACTTACAAGAGAAGAAATTTGCAAAAATATAAGTTTTAAGTATTTGAAACAGTTTAAATTATCAGGCAGTAGTAAAGTATTTGACACAAACATATTTAAACTTGTAACTTATTGTTTTCCAGAACTTAAAATTAAATATTGGGAACTTAATAAAGTAGAAGATGGTTTTTGGATGCAAGAAAATAACAGAAAAGAATATATGGAATGGCTTATACAAAAGGAAAATATAGACCCATATAAAATCTCTGATTTGAGAAAAATAACAGCTTCACTAATTGATAAAAATCATGGTAGAAGAGCGAGAGAATATGGTGTATATAGTTTAATTTTACTTGTAGCAAAAGTAGAGGTAAAAGAATGGCAAGTTGTTAACATTCCGCATTGGACAGAAGATAAAGCAATAGTTGCTATTAAATGGTTAATCGAAGAAAAACTCAAATGGTCATTGGAAGAGGTTGCAGCGAAAATTACATCTAAAAATTTCTACGATTATGGTTTGGGTGGACTATATGCAAATTTTTTTAAGCACAGTATTATTAAAGCACTTAATTTAGCATATCCTAAAAAGTTTAAGAAAATTAATAATTCAAAAATAATTGCACGGTCATAATTTTAAGTCGGTAGTTTAAAAACTATCGACTTTTTATGCATTGTATGTTAAAATTTAATAAGTAAAGAAAGGAAGAACTACTTTGGTTAATAAAGAAAGAATAAGAAATTTTAGTATAATAGCACATATAGACCATGGGAAATCTACGCTTGCTGATAGATTATTGCAACTTACTGGTGCAATAGAAGTTAGAGATTTAAAAGAACAAGTACTAGATAATATGGATATAGAGCGTGAAAGAGGAATAACAATAAAATCACAAGCGGTTAGAATGAAATATACAGCAAAAGATGGAAATGAGTATATATTAAATCTAATTGATACGCCAGGACATGTTGATTTTAACTATGAAGTATCTAGAAGTTTAGCAGCGTGTGAAGGAGCAATACTTGTAGTAGATGCAGCGCAAGGGGTAGAGGCTCAAACACTTGCAAATGTCTATTTGGCACTAGATAATGATTTAGAAATTATTCCAGTTATAAATAAAATAGATTTACCTGCTGCAAGACCAGATGAGGTAAAGGAAGAAATAGAAAATATAATAGGGATAGAAGCAATGGATGCACCATGTGTGTCTGCTAAAAATGGAATAAATGTAGAAAGTATATTAGAAGAAATAGTAAAAAAAGTACCTGCTCCGATAGGGGATGTTAATCTTCCTACAAAGGCTTTAATTTTTGATTCTATATATGATAATTATAAAGGGGCAGTTGCTCATGTTAGAATAAAAGATGGTAAGATAGTAAAAGGCGATAAGATTACAACAATGTCCAATGGTGCAACATATGAAGTTGTTGAAATAGGACACTTTAAAGTTGGTGGTTATGAACCATGTGACTCATTAGAAGCTGGTGAAGTAGGATATATAGCAGCAAGTATAAAAAATGTTTCGGATATTAGAGTAGGTGACACTATAACTTTAAAGGATAATTCAGCAGATGTTCCATTAGAAGGATATAAAGAAGTAAAATCTATGGTTTATGCTGGTATATTCCCAGCAGATGGCAGTGATTATGAAGAATTAAAAGAAGCATTACTTAAATTAAAACTAAACGATGCATCATTAAATTATGAACTTGAAACATCGGCTGCATTAGGACATGGATTTAGATGTGGATTCTTAGGATTATTGCATATGGAAATAATTCAAGAGAGAATAGAAAGAGAATATAACTTAAACATTATTACGACTGCTCCAAGTGTTATATATAAAGTGTATAAGACAAATGGAGAAGAGATAGAGTTATATAATCCAGCAGACTTACCTAGTATGCAAGAAGTAGATAGAATAGAAGAGCCAATAGCAAAATCAGATATTATTGTTCCTAAAGAATTTGTTGGGAATGTAATGGAACTTGCGCAGGAAAGAAGAGGTAAGTTCATTAACATGAAGTACATTGATAATACAAGAGTAAGTTTAGAGTATGAAATACCATTAAATGAAATAATATATGATTTCTTTAATAGTCTAAAATCAAGAAGTAAAGGTTATGCTTCATTTGATTATGAAATAAATCATTACGAAAAATCACAACTTGTAAAACTAGATATATTATTAAACGGTAGTGTAGTAGATGCTCTTTCATTTATCGTACATAGAAGTAAAGCAGAAACGAGAGGAAGGAAGATAGCAGAAAAATTAAAAGAGATTATCCCAAGGCAATTATTTGAAATACCTATTCAAGCAGCAATAGGCGGAAAAGTAGTTGCAAGAGAAACAGTTAAAGCATTAAGAAAAGATGTCTTAGCAAAATGTTATGGTGGAGATATATCAAGAAAGAAAAAACTTCTTGAAAAACAAAAAGAAGGTAAAAAGAGAATGAGACAAGTTGGAAATGTAGAACTTCCACAAGATGCTTTCATGACAGCACTTAAAGTAGATGAATAAAAAACAAGCATCAGATTATTGATGCTTGTTTATGTGTAAAGTTTTGTTCGTATAACAAATATAAGTAATGATGAAACAAAAAATACGATAATCCATGAAATAGGTATGTGCTTAGATTTTCCATCAGGCAGAAGACCTATTTGTATAATGGTAGACAATGCCGCTCCTAATAGCAATGAGAGGATTATATTAAAAATTAACATATGTATACTCCTTTCTTATAATAACAATATTAATAGTGGTGATAGGAAAGACATTATCGCTGAAAAGAAAATGAAGCATACTATTAGGAATAATACTCCCGTAAGTGCTTTGAAAAATAACTTTACTAAAAATATACTTAGTTTTATAGCTATGTAGATAAATAAAATTGATAATAGGATATTCATATTAATGCCTCCTTATATAATATAAATTTTGAATGATTATATCATATAAAGAGGTAAATGTAAAATAAAGGAGAGATATAAATGCCAATAATATATGGTAGAAATCCAGTAAAGGAATTAATATCGTCTGATAAAACGGTAAATAAAATATATATACAAAAAGGATTAAAAGAACTATCAGAGATAAAAAAAGAAGCGATAAACAAAAAAATAGTAGTTGTGGATAGTGATAAATACAAATTAGATAAAATGTCAGATAATAAACCACATCAAGGAATAATTGCATCGTTTACTGAATATAAATACTATGATGTGGAGGATATATTAGAATACGCAGCATCTAAAAATGAAGATCCGCTTGTTTTGATATTAGATAAGATAGAAGATCCTCAAAATTTAGGTGCGGTAATTAGAACTGCTGAATGTATGGGGGCTCATGGAATAGTTATAGCTAGAAGAAACGCATGTAGTATAACAGATACAGTTGAAAAAGTTGCAGCAGGTGCATGTTCATATATGAGGGTTGCAAGAGTTGCTAATATAACTGAAACAATAAAAAAATTAAAAGATAATGGATTATGGATATATGGACTAGATATGGATGGCAAATGTAATATATATGATTATGACTTAACAGGTAGCATAGGAATAGTAGTTGGCAATGAAGGAGAAGGTATGTCGCGACTAGTTAAAGAAAATTGTGATGAAGTTTTAAAAATACCTATGACAGGAAATATTAATTCTTTAAATGCATCAGCAAGTGCAGCTATGACTGTATATGAAGTATGTAGACAAAGGAATTTAAAAAAATAAATTTTCCATTAAAAACCATTGCACAAACCATAAGAATTTGTTATAATAAATATACAGGTTAAATGAGTGTAAGTATGTGAATTTTACATAATATAAAACATGGCGTAAACAGCTAAAAAAGAAATTTTGAAAAAAATTAAAAAAAATGTCAAAATTCATTGACAAACCATTTTACCTGTGTTAAAATCTATCTTGCTCACAGCGATGGAGAGCAAAAAGCACATTGAAAAATAAAGAGTAAGTAAAGCCAAGCGAGAGTTATGGTTAACATAACAAAACGTACTAAAACAAAGTAAAGAACGGTAGCGAAAGTTACTGAAAAAGAATTTGAACAAGAGTTTGATTCTGGCTCAGGATGAACGCTGGCGGCGCACTTAAGACATGCAAGTCGAACGGAAACTTGAT
>JAZSNU010000002.1:0-61796 GCA_045536565.1 Clostridia bacterium
GTATACATTTTATGAATCTATCTATTCTTTTAGTTAGAAATAAAAAAGTGCAGTCTCATCTTTCTTTAATCATTTGCCAACATTCTTTTCTCCATTCATCTGCTTCTTCTATGAGGAAGTCAGTTGAAAAGCATGTATACACTAAACCGGACTTCATTTTATAGTTTCCGTTTTTTAATTTTTCTATAGGCTTTTTAAAATCTTTTGTTTTAACAATATTGCTTGTATTAACATTTCTTTTATAATCACCTTTATGAATATAGCAATGCAAACAACCATCGCTACATTTTTTACAACCTCTCCAAGGATTCCACATTGCCATATTATCATCTCTGTAAATATTATTTAATTAACTTTTCAAATGAATTTGCATTTAATATAGTATTAGATATAAACTCGCCTTTATAAAAATTAGCCCAATTATTAAAAATACAAGGTGCATTTTTGGCTTTTTCTAATGAATCTATTTTTATAAAGTTGATTTTTATATTCTTTTCTTTTGCATAATCTGATAATTCTTTTACTTCATATTCTACATAAGGACATTCATTGCTATAATAAATAGTAAAGTCTTGACTATCTATCTTCATAGTTCTTGCATTATCATTAAATTTAGGAGTTTCACTATCATCAAATTTTAATGCTAACAATTCATAATCTCCAATATTATCTATTACTTCAAAGCCATAATGTTCAAAGAATTTCTTTTCTCCTAAAAATGGTTTTTTCTTTTTAGATACAATAGTACATATACCACTTTTCCCTTTTTCTTTTGAATCATTTATTGCATATTCTAATAATTCTTTTCCTATTCCCTTACCTTTAAAACTACCTGCAACCCATAAGCAATAAATATATTCATAATTTTTACCACTAATAGGAACCCAAGCTGTTTCTATTGGCTCATATTCAATAAATATTTTTCCTCTTGCATTTAATTTTCTAAAAATATGACCATCTTTTAATTTACTTTTTATCCATTCTTTTTTACTATCAACACCCTCTTGATGTTTTGGATCTCCTATTGCACAACAGATATGTTCATCATCAATATTTTCTAATGTTAAATTTATATATTCGTTCATTATTATATCTCCTCTACAAATTACTATTTCTTGCTACATTATATCATACTTTTTCTAATAATTAACATATATACCCAATTTATTGACTTTGCAAATAAATCTTTATATAATCACTATACAATTATTGTGTACCTTTTAAATTGTATATAAGGAGTATTTATGATAATAGAATATGAAGAAAAATATTTAGATGATGTTAGAGATTTACTTGTTGAATTGGAAGAATATATTGTTTCAATTGATAAAGATAATTTAGATTATAAATGTCCTAGAGCCTGATACATTACAGAACTAATAGTTTCACAAACTATACGTTCTAAAGGAATTGGACAAAAATTAATAAATAAAATTGAAGAATATTTTAAAAGTATTAACTGTGAATATGTTTTAGTTGATGTGTTTGCATATAATGACAATGCTTTTAACTTTTATTCTAAAAAAGATTATCACTCTAGAATGCATACAATGATTAAGAAAATTGAGGAGTAGTTTATGAAAGATTTAGAAATTGCTTTTGATTTAAAAGGTTTTTAAGAATATTTTATAAAATATAAAAAGAAAGAATATAAAGGCGAACTTGCTAAAGGAAAAACTAAAACATATTATATTTTTGAAAAGAAAAAGCCTAGTCCAGAAAATTTAGGTACATTTCTTTTAACTTTCTTAAATACAGATTTTAAGAAAAAGGAAAATTGCAAAGACTTTATATTTGAGTACTTGTATGTTAATTTATTAACTTTAGCTAATAATAGAATTCATTTAGAAAGTGAAATACATGGTGATGATATATATCCTACAGATATAACTAAAGTCTCTTATGATATTATTCTATCTGAAGAAGAAATAGATTATTACTTTGATGAAATATATACAAAATATAAAGATATTTTAATATATTATCAAAAGCTATATACAGCTGTTGCTAATTTTAAATATTTTGATTTTCTTTCTAAAGAAATAACTTCTAAAAGTAAAGAAAATAAGTTAAAGAAATCAATGATAAAAGAATCTAGTAAAACAGAAACCTATCATACTTCACTTTCAAATATTGCAACAACTACTTTGTTTTTAAATATTCACTTTAATTTAAGAACATTTTTTACAGATAAAAATAGGAACTTTATTATAGAAAATATTCCATATAGCTTTTCTTCTAAATACTTTTACGATATTTTATTTATAAGTTTTAGAGAATTTGCTTATATGAAAAAAGATATAATTATACAACAATGTGAGAATTGTAAAAAGTACTTTATTCCTACTACTGCTCACGATACCAAATATTGTGATTCTGTTTTTAGAGGTAAAAAAACTTGTAAAGAAATTGGAGCTCAAAAAAGTTATGCAGAAAAATTAGAAAATAATAGACTTTTAAAAAAATGGAGAACCAGATATCAAACACTTGCTGGACTTGCTTCAAAAACTAAACCTGGTTCTAAATCTAAAGCTCCTGAAATGTATGAATATTACAAAACAGAAGGAGCTATAATGAAGGAAAAATATGAAAAAGGTGAAATTACAGGAAAGAAATTTGAGGAATGGATTGATAGCACAAAAATAAGGAAAAGTTAAGACTTTTCCTTATTTTGATTATTATATCTACTTATTCAAAAGTATTAAACTCTTTTTCAGCTTCTTTTTTTTCATTTATAATGCATATATCTATCTGTTTTAAAATCTCAGTATGTTTTCTTTTTCCTATATCTGAAATAATAGGATTACTATTTTTCTTTAATGTTAAAAATAAATTCTCTCTTTTTTTCAATACGCTAGAATATTTTTCATCCCAAGAATTAGGATAAACTTGAGAAATAATGTTTTTCATTATAATTTCATCTTCATAATAATTATCTATAATATACTCTCCCAATTTAGACCACACATAATATCCTGCTTTATCGTCAAACACATATGGTTCAATTAAATACGATATTTCTAATACTTTTTTATTTGCTTCAACCCATTCTATTATTTTGTCATCATCTATATATTTTAAAATATTATCATTTAAATTATATACTCTCTTAAAAAATTCTCTTTTTCCAAAATTAGGTTTTCCTATATAATCAATAAAAACATTTAAAAACTCAATTGGATATACCTTAATTAATGGCACTACTATATCTTTATATGGATAGAAATAAATAAAATCTTTCTCAGTTAATAAATTTAATTTTTTATATATTTCCATAGCTTCTTCTATACCGTTATCTTTATCAAAAGATACTTTTATTGATTCTGAAATAATATAATTTTCATGATGATCGTTTGAGTCTTTAATTTTATCATAATCAAGATTTACTATATTCTTTCTAATATACTGTTTCAATAATGCATCTTCCGGTCTTTCTTTAACTAATCTATATAATGTAAAAAGATTTCTATTATTAAAATTATTATCTTTTGGTAATTTTTCTAAAAGTTTTATTATTTTTTCTGTATTCATTTCTCTTAAATACCAATCTAAATTACTTAAATTAATATATTTTACAATTCCTAAATCTATAGCTTTCTCAATTCTTATAAGGTCTTCGTCTTCTAGCGTATATGCTAATTGAAAATCAATATAATTTTTATTATATCTTTCATCACATATAAGATTATCTAATAATTCTGAGCATAATATTTTATTTTCATCATGATATATTCCTATCAAACTTGAAACAAGCTCTTTCATTATATTTTCATTTTTTTCATATATTAAATTTAATATTATATATATCAAATTTTCTTTTTCATCATAATTTTCATATAATCCCTTTGCAAAAAATCCTATTCTATACGATGAACAACTATCATCTAGCAATAATAAATTTTCTTTAATTCTTTCTTTTTCTATAGCAATATCTTTTCCTAAGTTATATATAATATTGTTAATTTCTTTTTCATTTTCTGTTGTATCATCTATATTAATATAAATTCTTTTTCCTTTATCTAAAAAAATCTTAACTTTATCAGAAATAGTTATTGGTTTCACTTTTTCTAATAATAAATCCATTCTTTGCATCAAATCACAAGGCACTTTTTTTGAATCAAATCGTTTTATAGAAAGTAATGAAATCCATATTCTTGGCCAACTTCCTTTCAATATATTTTCTTCTACTAATTTTTCTAATTGATTATAAAAGCCAATAGAAGATAAATTTTTAAAATTATTTGCAATTATTTCTTTTAACTCTTCGTAACATATTCCTTTATTTAATTGTTCTCCACAGTATTCTATTGTTCTTTCATACCATTCTCTTGGTTCCGGTTCTAATCCATAATCTCTTATTTGTGAACCACAATCAAATATAGGAACTCCAATAAAACTGCCATAATCTAGTACTTCATCTATTAGCTTTAAGCCTAGATTCATCTTTGTTTCATCATTATTAGTTAATAACTCATTAATTACTTCAAGCCTCATATCCAAAGGTGCATGAGTAAAAGATAAGTATATATGAAAAAAACTATTTAATATGTGCCTTATTGAATTATAATTTTCACCAATTTTTTCAGTTAAAGCAAATCTAATTATTAAATTTATCGCTCTTACAAAAAATTTCTTATCAAATGCTATATAGCCTAATATTCTAACCCATTCATAAAATTTCTTATTTTGTCGTGAAAAAAACAATTCATCTTGTATTCCTTCAATTCTTTCTAATATAATTTCTGGATTTAAAATAGTAATGCATTTTATTTTTTCTAATAAATTATCATTAGCATTTATAAACTTTTCGTCATCTATATTCATAAGATACTTATTTACTATATTTTGAGCTTCATCTGAAGTATGTAAAAACTTTAATCTCCTAAAAAAAGAAATACATAATCTTTCATTTCTTTCAATTACTTTTATAAGTTTATCTTCTGGATATTTTCTTAAAAATTCTATAGCCAATCTATTAGCTAGTGCATGTGGTAATACAGCTCTCATATTACCTCTACTTTGAACAATTTGTCTCTTTCTTAATTCATCTATATTCCCAAAAACTTTAAGTGGTTCTTCAGAAATTAAACTAGATATAATATTTAATTCATTTTTCTCATTATCACTATCGTATGTTACATCAAACGAATAAAATAAAGAACAAACTGTCCCTATTTTCAATAAATCATTATCGACTGTATTACCTTGATAAAATAATCTTTCAAATAGTTCATTGTCTTTTAAAACACCAATATTCTTTCGTGTATTTATTGATTTAGCTAAATATATAGCAATTCTAAAATTACCATCCGAACATTTTACAATTGTATCTATATTAATATCGGAAATTTGCTCAAAATCTCTTTTTATTAATTTTTTTAACACTTCATCTGAAGTTGAAGTAAGATAATAGTTATTAGAATCAATATTATCATCCTCTTTTACTTCATATTCAATTGTCATTAAACTAATCTTACCATTTTCTCTTTGGCACAATTCTGTTAATTTGTTATGCATCTTTGCTTCACAATTATCTACTATAAGTATAATTTGCTTATTTAAATTTTCTAGTTGTTGAATAAAAGTAATAGGGTCTGGAAACAAGTTATCACTTACATCACCATATATAACCATAGTTTTATTTAATGCATTTTCTCCAATTGTATTATCAAATAATGCCTGAGCTAATCTTGTTTTACCAACTCCAGACAACCCTGCTAATCTTACAGCATTTTGTGGAACTATTAAGTTTAATCTCATTTGATTAATCCCATCAATCAATTTAAGTTTATTATCTTTATTAAAATCATTATAATAAAGAGTTGATTCTTCATTTATAATAAATTCTTGTTCTTTAGTTCTTCTATTTGACCAATTACAATATGATGTCCACCCATTTGTGTTTTTTTTGTTCTTATCATTAACCCAACATACTAATGATGGATACTTTCTAGTCCAAATTGCTATTCTATTGCTATCATAAAATTTTACTGTTATATTAGTAATTCCAGATGCATCTAAAATTTCTTTCATTGCACTAATTCTGCTATTATAAGTTACTTCTGTTAAATCATCTCCACTACTAGCAATAATATATGCTCCATTATTTTCAGATAATGTTTCAATACATTTCTTTATACTACCATCTATATTAGTCATTTCTTTCTTAATTTTAGCTGGAGTCATCATTGGTTTTTTTACTTGAAAAATAGTATTTTTTTTAGGTATAAAACCGCAAATTTCACTTTCTTTTACTATATTAACTTTAACATCTATACCATCATCTTTTTCATCTTGATTGCCACCATAACTTACCCCATATGTATCTTTAATGTTTGCATACAACTCTGCTTCACATAGCATTCCAATCAATTCTCTTAAATCGCTATCATTTAAACTCTTTATATCTTCCTTACTTATGTTCAACATAAAAATCCCTCCTAGCTTCGTGTCACATTATATCATTTTTTGTCTTATAAATCTACTAATTCCAGTATCTCTAGCAATTTTAATTTTCTACTTTTTTCGACAATATTTTCCATTTACATTCCAAACAATACCATACACTTTAATATTATTCTTTCAAAAAATTAATTGTTGGTTAGACTTTTGTTTTTTAACTTTGTATAATTAATATATACAATCTTTATATTTCAATCTAATTGTAGATTGATGTACTCTCTCCCACACGGAAAGGAGGATTTTATGGCAGGGAGTATAGAAAAAAGAGGTAAAGACACATATAGGTTAGTTTACTTTTGTGGTAAAAACCTAGATGGTAGTCCTGCAAGACATACAAAAACTGTTCATTGTACAAAAAAAGAAGCCAAGCTTGAACTAGCAAAATTTGTTGCAGATATTGAGAAAGGAAATGTTGCCCAAGGTAACTCTATTACATTTGAGGAATTTGTGGAAATTTGAAAAAAAGATTATGGTTCTAAAGAACTAGCACCTACAACCTATTCTAGATATGTTGCAATATTAAATACTAGAATTCTACCATACTTTGGCAAGTTCAAACTAGATAAGATTAAGCCAACAGACATTATGAAATTTTACGATATGCTTGAAAGTGATACACAAATTAAAAGATTAAAAAATAATAAAGGTGAAAGACTTAAAAAGCCCTTATCTAGAAAAACTATTTTAGAACATCACAGATTAATTCGTGCAATGTTACACAAAGCTGTATACTGGCAACTGCTTGTAAATAATCCAGCTGAAAGAGTTCAACCACCACGAGTTCATAAACCTAAAAGAAGATATTATGATGATGAGCAATGTAAATTCTTATTAGAAAATTTAGAGAGGCTAAATGCAGATAATATCAAATACAAAGTAGCTATTATAATAACAATATTTACTGGAGTAAGACTTGGAGAACTTATGGGATTAGAATGGGATGATATTGATTTTAGAAATGGAATTATTAGTATTAACAAAGCAAGTCAATATTTATCTGATAAAGGAGTATTTACTAAAGACCCTAAAACAGAAAGCTCTGTTAGAGAGGTTGCAATACCCACATTTGTGATTTCATTGCTTGAAGAATATAAGTTGTGGTATGAAGAACAAAAATCGTTATACGGCGAATTATGGACGAATTCAAACAGGTTATTTGTACAAGCTGATGGCAAACCTATGCATCCAGATACAATTAGTAAATGGTTTGTAAAATTTGTAGGAAATATTGGTCTTCCCGTAATCAACTTTCACGGGTTAAGACACACAAATGCTACACTTTTAATATCTTAAAACATAGATATTGCAGTTGTAGCAGCAAGACTAGGACATTCACAGATTACAACAACATTAAACTTTTATGTGCATCCTGTAATATCGCACAATAAAGTTGCAGGAAATGTGTTACAAAATTTATTGTTAACACCAAAAGAATAAAAAAATGATAAAAAGTAAAATTAAGAATTTTATTGAAATATATAGTATTTGAAGGTTATAAAAAGTTCGATTTCTCCCCAAAATCTCCCCATTTGGTTAAAAATAGCTAAAATTTAGAGATTTTTGCAAAAAATAAAAATCGCTAAAACCTTTAAGGCTCTAGCGACTTAACATTGGTTGCGGGGGTAAGACTCGAACTTACGACCTTCGGGTTATGAGCCCGACGAGCTGCCAACTGCTCTACCCCGCGATTCATTTTACTTGTTTAGTATAATATATTTATATGTGCTTTGTCAATACTTTATTGCAAATTTATAATTTTTGTGGCTAAATTTTATTAAAAACTTAGCTTTTGTTATTTAATATATTCCAATACTTCATATATGTATAAATATCTTTTGGATGATATTTTAAGCATCTAGATATACGGCTGTATAAAACAATTTTAAACATAGCTTTAACTTTTTCTCTTGGCTCATTTGTTAGGGTATATACCTCCTCTATTTGCATACTTGTTAATAAATCAGTATTACTAACTATTGCAAATAGTAAATCATACAATGGATCCCCTATAACTGGCATAGGATCAATTATTCCTATTAATTTACCATCTACTTTAACAAAATTATGAGTCCCAAAATCACCATGTATTAGTTTCTTTTCAAATGGATATTTTTGTAATATTTCTGCTGCTTCATATACTTCATCTTTACTTTGTATATATTCAGATATGTTTTTACTGCTATACTCTATCTCACTTATCAAGAAATCTTTCCATGTATCTAGTTCTTCGTTAAGATATCCATATCCCTCTTTACCATACACTTTATACTTACCACATACCTCTGCTAGTTTTTGTATTGTGTCCTTTGGATCATCTACCACTTTCATGATATCACCATGTATAAAGGTATATACTACATACTCGTATTCTGGATCAACATATACTATATCTTGAAATATGTCTAAGTTATTTAATTTCAAAAACTCAACTTCTGCTTTTAGTACTAATTTATCATTTTGCTTTATTAAATATTTATCGTTAAGCAAAACAACTCTACTAGATGCTCCATCGTTATAGTATTTATGAGATTCATATTGTAAATCTAATATATCAAGCACACTTTCAATTATTTCCTTATCCTTAATATTTTCAAAATCCAACATTTCTCTTCCTCCATAAGTTATATATTTTATCTTAAAATAACATGCTCAAAAAATCTTTCTTGAAACTCAACTAATGCATTAATTTGTTCATCGGTATACTCCTTATCTTCTGGAACAATTACCAATTTATCATCGTCATCATTTGTTCTATGAACAATAGCTATACATTTACCTGTATACTCCTCTACCGGTTCAAATACACCGAGAACATAGCAATCTAATTCTTCACCATCTGCACTAATTGTACCAGGTACATAACCGTAATTAACTGGATAAATAAATCCATGTTTTGGATGCTTACTTCCCATTTTTCTATCAATTCTTACATTAATAATTTTACCAATATATTCCTTGTTTTGCATATTAATTCTCCTCCTTAAATTATTTTTATATATGATACCACAGTTTTAACATTTTGTCACTCTATAATATATTCATATATTTAATATTGTACACTAGAAAATACTACAAATCTATGGTACAATACCAACATATTAAAATTATTTAATCCATTAATTAATATTGAAAGGAGAAACAATATGAAAGAAATTGTATTTGTAACCCATAACAAAGGGAAAATAGCTTCTGCTAAAAATGCCTTAAAAGATGTAAACTTCAAAGTATTTGAATATGACTTAGATGAACCCAGAAGTGATGATATAGCATACATATCCAAATACAAAGTACTTGAAGCATACAAATTAGTTAAATGCCCCTGTATATCACAAGACTCTGGCTTTTTTATAGATGCCCTAAATGGTTTTCCAAAAGCATTTGTAAACTTTTCATTAGATACAATTGGTATAGAAGGAATATTAAAGCTAATGGAAGGAAAAGAAAACAGAAGTTGTAGATTTACAGAATGTTTATCATATTATGATGGTAAGAATCTACATCAGTTTATGGGATACCATGAAGGCAGTTTAGCTACTGAAATCTTAGGCAAAGATAGTGATAAAAAATGGTCTGATTTATGGTATATATACAAACCCTATGGATATAATAAAACCCTATCTCAAATGACAGATGAAGAAAGAAATAGCAGAAAAAGAATTAAATCTGTTAGTTCAATGGAAGTATTTGCTAAATGGTATCAAGAAAACATAATATAAGGCGCACAAAGTCCTGCTTAACTTAGCAGGACTTTATATATTTTTTCTCTATCTATTTTTTCACTTCAACATTTTCCTCTATTTTTATATTATTTGCTTTTAGTTTATCATTTATTACTTCTCTAAGTAATAGATATACTGCTGCAAAACCTGGTATACCAATTAATATTCCAAGTATTCCTCCTATACTTCCTCCTATTAGAAGTGCTACTAAAACCCAAAATCCAGATATGCCTATTGATGTTCCCACAACCTTAGGATATATTATATTTCCTTCTATCTGTTGAAGTACAATTATATATACAACAAACCAAACTGCTTTCATAGGACTTATCATAAGAAGTATGAATATTCCTGGTACTGCACCAAAGAATGCTCCAAATATTGGAACTAATGCACTTACTCCTATACATATACTAATGATTGGTGCATATTCCATTCTAAATATAACCATACCAATATAGCAAAGTATTCCTAGAATTATAGCCTCCGTTACCTGTCCTGTAACAAATCCAGAATATGTTTTATTAAACACCCCTGCTGCTTTTGCTACGTAATCTGCTTTATTTTTTGGAAGAAATGCATATACAAATTTCTTTAATGCTTTACATAGTCTATCTTTATCAAGTATCATATATACTGCAAGTATAAAGCTAACTATAAAATCAAATATTCCTGATGCTATTCCTGTTGTAATTTTAAATGTTTCAGTTACTATATCTTCAAGTGTAAGACCTATTTCAGATAATGAAGTATTTATATATGAAACTGCACTATTTACCAAATCATCAGATATACTTAACTTATCTTTTTGCTCATAAGCAAAATCTTTTACATTTTCTATATATGTTGGAATATTATTTACTATCCCCATTATATTTTCAAAAAGTTTTGGTATAACAAATGTAGTAATAAGTGCAATAACAAATAAAATACATACTATTGCAAGAAGCATAGATACAACTCTTATGCCTTTTTTCATCATTTTATTTTTCTTTTCTAATTTTATCTTTTCTTCCGAACTTAATTTTTCACCTTTTTTAACTTTACTTTTAGGTGTTAAAATTCTTTCAAAAAATTTAGTTGGTAGATTAATTACAAATGCTAGTGCAAATGCTGTAAGTACTGTACTAGTATGAGATATAGTCCACCTAACAAAACCTACAATCTTTTCTGTATAGAAAACAACTAGAACAATTAAGATAATACAAATAGCTAGTCCAAGTATTTTCTTAAAACTTTCCTTATCCTTCACACCTTTCACCCCTCTTTATCTAAATCATATTCATCAAATATATTTCCTACAATTTCTTCTACTATATCTTCCATTGTAACAACACCTACAACTTTTTGTTTATCCATTACAATTGCAAGTGCTATTCTTAATTTTTGCATACTACTAAATACATCGTCTATTTTATCCACACTATCTACAAAATATGGATCTCTCATTATTTTCTTTATGTCTATTTTCTTATCTTTACTTTCAGAATAAGACAAGATTATATCTTTAACATTTAAAACCCCAATTATATTATCTAGCTCATCGTAATATATTGGCATTCTAGTATATTTATATTTTCTTATAGTAGTTATTATATTTTGCATACTATCATTAATGTTAACCGCTACCATATCTTCTCTTTTTGTCATTATTTCACTTACAGTTGTATCATTAAATTCAAATATGTTATATATTAATTCTTTTTCTCCTTTTTCAATAGTTCCCTTATTTAATCCTTCTGCAACCATTAGTTTTATATCTTCTTCTGTAACCTCTATTTCTTCTTTTTCTTTTATGCCTAATAGTTTACATACAGCATTTGTAGATTTTGTAAGTATCCATACAAAAGGATATGCTATTTTAGAAAGTGTTGTTATGCTATTTACCATAAGTTTTGATATTTTTTCTGGTGAATTCATAGCAACTCTTTTAGGAACAAGTTCTCCAAATACAAGTGTAAAATATGATAATATAACTGTAACTGTTATAACAATAATAGTTTTTAAAACGCCAACTGATACATCAATATATGTTAATTTTTCTACTATATAATCTGCAAAAGTTTCTGCTGCAAATGCACTTGCTAAAAATCCTGCAAGTGTTATTCCTATTTGAATAGTAGCAAGAAACGAGCTAGGATTATCTAATAACTTCTTTATTTTCCCCCACTTTTTATTTCCCTCTGCTGCCTCTTTATCCACTCTATTTCTATTAAGTGATAGAAAAGCAATTTCAGATGCTGCAAAAAGTGCATTTATACCAATAAGGATTATTAGTAATATTATCTCAACTATCAAAGAATTTCCACCTCATAACCAATTATATCATATAATATATTTTATTGCTATTATTAATTATATTTTTCGTAATCATCTTCTATGCTTCCAACTATCTGTTCAATTATATCTTCCATAGTAACTATTCCAAGAGCAATATCCTTTTCTTTTGCTACTATTGCCATATGTTCTTTATGCTTTTTCATATCATTAAATAATAGGTCTAATCTTTTACCGCTAGATATATACATACAAGGCTTAACATGTTTTTCAGCCTGCAACTTCTCACCTGCAATCATACTTTTTAATACATTTTTTATGTTAATAGTTCCTACAACCTTGCGAATATCCGAATCATACACAGGCATTCTTGTATAACCATATTCTAATATTTTTTTCTTTATATCTTCTTTTGTACTATTTATATCAAGCATTACTACTTTTTCAATATCTACCATTATATCTTCTGCTGTCATTTCATCTAATTTTATATAATTTGATATAATCATACCTTCATTTTTTGAAAGTACTCCCATTTCTTGTCCTACTTCTACTGCTTCTCTTATCTCGCTATCTTTATATGATATTTTCTCTTTTCTATCTATATCAAACATTCTCATTATAACTGACTCAGTAGATTTTAAAAACTTAGTTATAGGAGAAAACAACTTAGATGCAAAATATATAAAATTTATTGTCTTTATTACTATTTTTTCTTTCTTCTTTATAGCAATAGACTTTGGCACTGTTTCTGCAATTATATATATTAAATATGAAAGTACTATTATTGTTATAAGTACTAATATATATTTGTATAAATATGCTGTAGCCTCATAATCAAAGTCAAACTTGTTATATATTGGTGCTGGTACTATCTCAACAACTAATGCACCAAGCCATAAACTACAAAATGCAACTGCTGATTTCAAAGATGAAACAAAAGAACTTGGCCTAACTAATATTTTTTTTAATCTATTCATTTTTTTAGTATCATTTTTTATATCATTTAATTCTAATTTTTTCTGGTTTATAGCAAGATATGCTGTTTCGATTGCACTCATATATCCCATTGCTATAACAAGAAAAACACATGTTATTATCTCTAAATATATCATTTGTTATTTACTTCCTTATCAACTCTTAATATTGTTAACATCTACCACTTTATACTTGGTATTATATACCATTTTAAATAAATTCTTCAATAGTTTGTATAAAATATTACAGTAAATTACAATAAATATATAAACAAAAAAGAGAGTACAACTCCCTTTTTACATATTATTTTACAAGTGTTAGTTCAAATTCCCATCCATCATATCTTGTATATTTTAACTTTTCTTTACTTTCTATTATAATTGTTTCAGCATCGTGCCAATCCTCTTGATACTTTAATTTTATTTCATTATCATTAATTTCATATGTACCATTCATCGTATCTTGTGCACCAATATAAAACTTATTGCTGCTAAGTAATACCAATTCTAGTATCCCATCAGTTGCAACATATACTCCCGGTAAAACTTTTTTACCAGTCCTCTCAGATGTTATAACACCATTATTAGTAACTTTATTTAAAGTAAACTCTTGACCGCTAGTATATTTAATAGTTGTATTATTAACTATATTTATATCTAACTTATAATAATCAAATGAAGTAATAAATTTTGCATCTTCTTTTTTATCAACCCAACCTAGTTGTATATCTTGTGCACCATACACAACTAATCCTCTTGGTGTAATAGCCATTTCTTCTAAGTTCCCATCACTATATAATCCGTAATTAGTTTTGCTAGAAGTAGTTGTTTCTTGCTTAGATGTCACATCAGTACCGTTATTATTATCATTATTTGTAACTTGTTCCTCTTTATCATTAGTATTAATTGTTTCATTTTCAGTTTCTTTGTCTGGAACATTAACATGATCGTTTTCTATCAGATTATTGTTAATATTTGTATCCACATCATTAGACTTAATACCTATATATCCAAGCCCCCAAGCTATCCCTATACCTATAACAACAATAAATAAAAATATCATGATTCCTAACACAATATTATATTTTTTATCATTTTTCATATACAACTCCTCCTTTAATATAAAAATTATATATTAAATAAAAAAATATATCAACATTTATGAATTATTTTGAGCATTAAATTTTCAAAAAAGTATATTTTACACTTGACAACACCACAATATTATTGTATACTAATTGAGTATTAACAAATGGCGACGTAGCTTAGTTGGCTAGAGCAATCGGTTCATACCCGATAGGTCGTTGGTTCGACTCCAACCGTCGCTACCATATAATAAAGGAATTACATTTATGTAGTTTCTTTTTTTATTGTTTATTTTAGTATTTAAAAAACATATATCATATTTTGTTTTATTGTGATATAATCTAATAAAATATATTAAAGGAGGTTTTTTAAATGGCTTTAATTAAATGTTCTGAATGTGGAAAAGAAATAAGTGATAAGGCACCTAATTGTGTACATTGTGGTTGTCCTATCGAAAAAGATGATGTATGTATCGAATGTGGAAAAGAGATAAAAAAAGGAAGTAATATTTGTTCATATTGTGGCTGCCCTACTCAAATATCAAATGACACTTCAAACACAAATACTAAATCAACAAATAGTGACCTTTACTACGAAAAGGAACTCTTTATTGACAAATTGGAGCTTAATTATGAAAAAATAGAAAAATTCCAAAGATTATTTATAATACTAGGTATTATTTGTTGCCTTACACTATTTGGTATAGTTGGAGGAATAATATTATTCATATATGCTGCAATTTATGGCGAATGTAAAAGAAATGATATTATCTTAACAAACAAAGGAATAAAAGGTAAAATTCGTTCTTGTGGTTCTACTGAAACAGTTGATATACCACTAGATAAAATAGACTCTATTACTTGTGGGCGTAATTTCTTAAAAATAGAAAGATTAATCATATCTTCAAACTCAAAAATAAGAGGTGTTATGTTCTCAGCTAATACCGAAGATTTCTGTGATAAAACATTAAAAGAAATAGAAAAATATAAAAAATATGTATATAGAAGGGATGTGTAATTATGGCTTTAATTAAATGTTCTGAATGTGGAAAAGAAGTAAGTGATAAAGCAATTTCTTGTGTAAATTGTGGTGCTCCAATCTTAGGTAATCTAAACACCAATTCTTCTGTAAGTACAAAATTCACAAGTTATGAAGAATATAAAGCGGCCTTGGCTTCTCAGGAAAATGAAAATACTGAAAGAAAACTTTCAGTACTAGGCAAAATCTGGCTTATATATTTAATAGCAGCATATGGAATTTCAACAATAATTGCTTTACTATCACCTATTTTAAAAATGAATGCGTTTAATTTACGCCTTGTTACTGGTTTATTTATTGCTAATATAAATGTTAATTTAATTTTTGAAGCACTACTATGCTTATCTTGTTTATTACTATACAAAACATTGAACAAAAAACATTTATATATCTTCATTGTTCTTAATTTAGTAAAAGCATTTATTCCTTTACTAAATGGTGTTATGCTTTTTGGTGCAATACGCAATCTATTTAGTGCCGCTATAACTGTATTACTTACATATTTAGCAGTAAAAAATAGTTTAAATAAAAAAAAATCAGATATAAACATAACTAAATACATTATTGTATTAGTTTTAACAGCAGCAATTAATTTTGCATTTTCATTCTTTTTTTAATATATAAATTTAATACGACTTCAAAGATTTTCTTTGAAGTTTTTTTACACATTTTTCATGTCTATTTAATATTCTTTTGCATCATAATATTTATGGTGATTATTTTGAAAAAATTTGAAATAACTAAAATATATTATGAACCAGATATTCTAAACTATCCTCTCGGAATAAAATTATTTGAAAAATATAAAAATATAGAAAAAGTTCCTATAGAAAGTCACAACAATATTCCAGAACTTAGGGCAAATTCAAATAAAGATTTTGTAAAGATGAAATCCTACCTTATTATTGGAACTAGAAAATCTTTAAAATGGACACCAAACAACAAAATATCTGATTACTTAGTACCATATACTTCATCTGGTTGTATGTCAATGTGTTTATACTGTTATTTAGTATGTAACTACAATAAATGTTCATATTTAAGAGTATTTGTAAATAGAGAACAAATGCTAGAAAATATAATAAGGAAAGTAGAAAAAAGTAACATAGATTTAGTTTTAGAAATTGGTAGTAATAGTGACTTAATATTAGAAGAAACTATTACCGGTAACCTATCTTGGACTATAAAAGAATTTGTTAAAAACACAAATAAAGGTAAACTTACCTTTCCTACTAAATTTCATATGGTAGATAGTATTTTACATTTAGAGCATCAAAATAGGATTATACCAAGAGTAAGTGTTAATCCTAAAAGTATAATACAAAAAATAGAGCTTGGAACTAGTAATCTTGATCAAAGAATAGAAGCAATAAACAAATTGGCTTCCGCAGGATATCCTGTTGGTATACTTGTTGCCCCTATAATATTTGTAGAAAACTGGAAAAAGTTATATAAAGACTTAATAGTTTATCTTAGCAAAAAATTATCCGATGAAGCAAAAGAAAAAATATTTTTTGAAGTTATATTCATGACATATAGTTTTGTACATAATGCTATAAATACAGAAGCTTTTCCTAATTCTCCTGTGCTCTTTTCAAAAGAACTAATGACAGGTCGTGGTAAAGGAAAATATACATACAAAAATGAGCTTAAAGCAGAAGGAACATTATATATATCATCTCTTTTAAAGAAATACTTTAAGGATAATGAAATAAAATATATTGTATAACCACCTTTTTGAATAAATATATAAGCAAGTAGAAATTTTTAAGTTTACTTCTCTACTTGCTTTAATTTAATATTTCACTCCACTATTTACCATTGTTTGATCTGTTATATCAACTTTTTCTTTCTCAGTTATATTAAAATATTCATCCATAATAGGTTTAACTACACTTGCAGTATATACACCACTTCCACCATGTTCTATAACTGCAACTACTGCTATTTTTGGATTATCAGCAGGTGCAAACCCAACAAATAATGCATTATCAGAACCACTTGATACTTGAGCTGTTCCTGTTTTTCCTGCAACCTCAATTTTGGAATTTTTAAATGTAATATATGATGTTCCCCCAACCTCTGATGTAACCGTCTTCATTCCTTCTGTTATTGCATTAATATTTTCTTGTTTTAATTTTATATTAGTTTCTTTAAAGTTCACACCGGTAAATTCTTCTATATATTCTAACAACTCATCTTGTGATATTTTCTTTCCTTCATTATTGCTTACATCTTTTATTAAGCTTACTCTGTTTAACTTGCCACCATTTGATAGAGTTGCAATATAGTTTGCAAGTTGAACTGGTGTATATGAATTATATGATTGTCCTATTGCAGCAGATAATGTATCACCTAAATACCATTTATCCACATTATTATCTCCTGCTATTGTTCCTTTATTTTCACCTGCAATTTCTATTCCAGTCTTTGAGCCAAGCCCAAACAATCTAGAATATTTCACTAACTCTTCTATTCCTATTCTTCTTCCTACTTCATAGAAATAGCAATTACATGATACCTTTATTGCTTCTGAAACATTAATAAATCCATGTGTTCTTCTATATGATGAATAAACCCAACATTTAGGATTATGACCATATTGATATATTCCTGTATCTTGTATTTTTTCATCCGGAGTTATTTTTCCAATTTCCAATCCTGCTATCCCAACAAGCATTTTATATGTTGAACCAGGAGAATATGTTCCTGCTATTGCTCTATTAAACATCGGCTTAGTTGTATCGTTATTTATTTGTTTCCACTTACTATATGAAATTCCTCCTACAAATTCATTAGGATCAAATGCAGGATAACTAGCCATAGCAAGTACATCTGAGTTTTCTACATCTAATACAACAACACTACCACTAGCGGCATCAGAATATTTTTTAAATGTTCCATTACCCTGACTTATATCATAAATAACTTGTTTTAAACTATCTTCTGATACTTTTTGCAATCTATAATCAACAGTTAAAGTTACATTATTTCCAGACTCTGGCTCTTCATATATTTGTTCAGCATTTGCAATACCCATACTGTCTACATGTGTTCTAAGTATTCCATCTTTACCTTTAAGATATTTTTCCATGGAAAGCTCTATCCCCATCTTTCCATATGTACTATTTATTGTATATCCCTCTTTATCCTTCAAGCCTTTATACTCATCTTCTGTTATATTTCCAACATAACCTAAAACATGTGCTGCAACAGTTCCATTTGGATAATATCTTTTAGGAATTACAGTAATATTTATACCAGGTAAATCTTTTTTTATTTCTTCTAACATTATTACAGATTCATAAGATATATCTTCTGCAAAATCTATTGATTTAAAAAGTGAATATCCATTTGATGTTATATTATATCTAACTTGTAAAATATTTAATCTATCTTTTGAATTATATTTTTCAAGTTCATATTTTTTATACAAACTATTTAAAATATCTTCTGTTTTCATATCTTCTTTAAATTTATATGTGTTATAGAATTTATTTTTATCAGTTTTAGAGTAAAATTCAAGCACATTATTTTCTATATTTAAAGTTGTTTTTACATTATCTCCATTTTTATTTAATATATCTATTACTTTTTTTATTAGATCATTGAGCTCATCATTACTAAGTTTTGTTTTATATAACTTTAAATCATATCCAAGTTTATTTGTGGCAAGTAGTACACCATTAGTATCATAAATTTCTCCTCTTGGTGCTTCAATTGTAGAAGAACGAAGCATCTTCTTCTCAGACATTTCCCTATACTCTTTTCCCTCGACAACTTGAAGTTTAAATAAAGTGATAATGAATATACAAGACACAATACAAACAAATATTTTTATTATACTATCTCTATCTTCAAATAATTGTTTAAGTTTCCTTATCATATCATCACCTTCTATCTATAAAAGTTATCTAATTCCTTATCTTTCATGTTTTTTTCAAATACTTTGTATAACACATATGCAATAGCTATATTTAATAGTATTTCAACTATAATCTGCTTTATCATAGTTAATATGCTTATAACAAGCGAACTATCTATAATGTAATATACAAATTGAAAACCTGCAAATATACTGGTTGCCATCATTGTTATATATACAATTGCTGCTTTACTCTCTTTTCTATATTTCTTGCTAATTAACGAAATGCATAGCGCAATAGTCAAATATGAAACTACCGATTTTCCAAAATCAAAATGGAATATTAAATCTGCAAGTATTCCCATTATACATGCAACCATTATATTTATTTCTATCCTATTCCACATTGATATTATAACTATGGTTACTAATATAATATTTGGTGTTATTCCAAATATTTCAAAGTTATTTGCTATAACTATTTGAAAAAACAAGGCTAAAATAATTACAAGTGGTATTTTAAATATTGATAATATTTTTTTCATAATATCTCCTATGCTTAATTTACAATAATTCCTACACTTTTGACATTGTTTATATCAACCAATGGTTTTATAACAGCATACCTATCAATCTCATTCTTTTTATTTATAACCTTCTCTATTGTTCCAACTGGTATTCCTTTTGGGTATACTTCACCAATTCCTGATGTATATACTATTTCGGATACTGATACCTCTGTATCTATTGGTATATATGTAAGTTTTAATTTACCCTCATTTTTTAATGTAAAATCACCTTTTACTAATGCGTTTTTATTTACAGATGCAATTTCAACTCCAACCGAAATATTAGGATCGAGTATTGTTGTAACTATTGCAGTACTTTTTGATATTGATGTGACATGACCTAAAAGACCATCTTTTGTTATTACAGTTTGCTTTAATTTAATACCATCATCTTCCCCTTTGTTTATAACAAAAGTTTCGTTAAAATTATCGTAGTTTTTAACTATAATATCTGCATAAACTAACTTAAAATGATTGTATCTATCTTTTATATCTAATTTTTCTCTAAGACTATTATTATCCGCCTCAACAACTTCTATTTCTAATAATTTATATTCTAATTCTTCTATCTTTTTTTCTAATTTTTTATTTTCTTTCTTTACTTTTTTAACACTACCAAAATAACTAAATCCGTCTTCAAAAACGCCAAAAGCAGAAGAAACACCATCTCCTATTGTTCCTGTAATTTTACCAGCAAAGGTAGAAACACCTGGTATTTTTACTTTACTAAAAAACACAAATAGAGCTATTATAACAATAACCCATATGATAATATTAATTTTTCTTTTCTTAGTATTTCTCTTATTTGACATATTAATATAATTCATTTTACCACCTTTATTAATCTATATTATAGAAATTCTGAGCACCACTTGCCCAGAACACTATAAATATTATTTATACATTTATCTTCTTCTCTTTTTTGTAGCTTTTTTAAGCACTTCAATGTTATTTAAAGCAATACCTGTTCCTCTAATTACCGCATCTAATGGATTATCTGCAATATGTACAGGTATTCCTATTATACTATTTATATATCTATCAATATTTTTTATATATGCTCCTCCACCTGATAGCATTATTCCTCTTTCCATAATATCTGCTGCAAGTTCAGGAGGTGTTCTTTCTAATGTTTCATTTATTGTTCTTAATATTTCCTCTATAACTCTTTGCATTGCTTCTTGAACTTCTGATGTACAAACTGTTATTGTTGCAGGAAGACCTGTTGTAAGTTCTCTTCCTTTAATTTGCATTCTTTCCTCTGTCATAGAAGAATATGCTGCACCGATTGTATTTTTTAATTCTTCTGCTGCCGCTTCTCCAATTATTACATTTTTCTTGGCTTTAATATATTCAACTATATCTTTATCTATATCATCACCTGCTAAGCGAACTGATTTAGATGATACTATTCCTCCCAATGATATAACCGCTGCTTCCGTTGTACCTCCGCCTATGTCAACTATCATTGTTCCTTCTGGCCCATCTACTTTCAGTCCACTACCTATTGCTGCCGCCATTGCTTCTTCCATTATATATACTTCTTTTGCCCCAGATGAATATACAACTTCTTCTACTGCCCTTTCCTCAACATCTGTTATACCTGATGGCACACAAACAACTACTCTTGGTTTACTGAAAAATGTTCTCTCTACCACTTTTGATAAAAATCTTTCAAGCATCATTCTAGTAGCATAAAAGTTTGCAATAACTCCACCTTTTAATGGCTTGACCGCTAAAATATTATCTGGTGTTCTTCCAAACATTTCTTTTGCATTCTCACCTACTGCTAAAACTTCACCTGTAATATCATTAATGGCTACTACCGAAGGTTCTCTAAGAACAATACCTTTGCCTTTTACATATATCATTGTTGTAGATGTACCTAAATCTATACCTATATCTTTTGCGATTATACTCATATTATTCTTCTCCCCTCATTAAAAACACTAATATCTAACTCTTTTATACTTGTATATTCATTATTTCCAATTACTATATGATCTAATAATTCTATGTCAAACATCTTAGCGCCGCTATATATTCGCCTTGTGAAATCTATATCTTGTCTGCTAGGTTTACTATCACCGCTTGGATGATTATGAACAACTATTATAGAAGCAGCCATTTGTTTTAAAGGCTCCTTTAACAATTCTTTTATCCCAACTACTGCTTTGTTTTGGGCACCTATTGATACAGTTACAATTGATTTAACAATATTTTTTGTGTTTAATATAATTACCTTTACTTCCTCTACTTGTTTTTCTTTCATATCCTTACTAAGTAAGCTATATACATCTTTTGGACTTGTTATTTTATTTACTTTTTGATTTGAACTAATTGATATTCTTTTTGCAATTTCTATTACTGCTTTTATTTGTATTGCTTTAACTTGTCCTATCCCTTTGAAAGATTTAAGTTCCTCTATGGATAAGCTATCTATATATTTAAAACTTGATAGTCCACTATTATTTTCCGCAAGTAATATTTTTGCAAGTTCTAAACAATTTTTTTCTTTTGTACCACTTTTTATTATAATGGCTAAAAGTTCTGAATCCGAAAGTGATTCTGCACCAAACATTTCTAGTTTTTCATATGGTCTATCCATATATGGTGCGTCTTTTATTTTTAAATTATATATGGTCTCATTTTTCTTTTTATCTATTTTACTGCCTTCTTAATTACGAATAACGCTATTACAAAGCCTAATATTCCTGCGAGATTTAATTTACACATAAACCCTAATGTTAAACTTATAAAGCCTAAATCTAATGTTACAGGATTTGTTAAACCTATATCTTTACCAAACGCTAAGAATTTTAGCCATGGTACTTCAAGCGCTAATTCTCCTAAATAAATACCTAAAACTATCCCCATAAAAACTATCATTACTTTAAAAAAACTCTTCATATGTTCCTCCTATAATATACATGTAGATTATATATTGAAAGAGTAAATATTTCAAGTATATTACAGAAATATTTCATAAATACAATCACCTTTTTTATGCCCACCTAATTAAGGTAACATTTTTATTGCCTTTTGTCAGATTTTATAATATAATTATACAAAACTTGGGAGGAATAAAAATGAGTAAAATAGATAAACTAGAAAAAATAAAAGAAAAACAAAAAGAGCAATTAGAAAAATTAGAAAATCGTAAAGAAGTAAAAAAAGTAAAAAGTGTTATGTCTGATTTTAAAAAATTCGCAATGAAAGGTAACATTGTTGATATGGCAACTGGTGTTATCATAGGTACTGCATTTACAAAAATAGTTAACTCGCTAGTTAGCGAAATTATAACACCACTACTTAGCAAATTAACAGGAAGAGTTAATTATACAGATATGTTCCTTGTACTTGGAAGAGGGAGTTTTAATACACTAGAAGAAGCAAAAGCAGCAGGCGCAATAACATTAAACTACGGTGTATTCATGTCAAATGTTATAGACTTTTTAATAATAGCATTTACTATGTTTATATTCTTGCGTTATACATTTAATAAACGATCAAAAGAAGAACCTCAGCCAAAAGCACCAGCATCTAAAAAGTGTCCTTTCTGTATAACAGATATTGATATAAAAGCGAGCAGATGTCCTCATTGTACTAGCATCTTAGAAGAAAACGAAGTTTAAAATTCAAACACACATACTATTAAAGGTATGTGTGTTTTTACATATTCTTATTTTATTTTTTCTATTTCCTCTCTTGTAAAACCAGTATATTTCATTATCTGATTAATTTTAACATTATCTAATAACATGTTTTTTACAATTTCTAATTTTCCTTCTTTAACACCTAACTGCCTACTTGCCATTTCATCTCTAATCGCTCTTTGCCTTAACTCTGCTAGTCTCTTTATTTCTTCATCTCCTGTTAGATATTCAAATTCTTTTTCTGCTTTTCTCATTATTTTATCTTTTTTCATTTTGGACAACTCCTTTTTATCCTGATTTAGGAATGCTATCCAGAATTTCAACTTTCTTTGATCCTCTTCTTTAAATAATCCTAGTTTTGTTAAATCTACAAAATAATATTTTTGAAGGTCGGTTAATTGATGCTCTTTGTGATTTTCCAAACATATATATGAACCTGATATTACCTCGTTATATTTAAACAAGCTATAATTCATTAAGAAAATCACCACTTTTGGTTTCATATCTTTATAGTTTTCATTTGGTTTTAGTCCTTCGGAAGTAAGTAAACTCATATAATAAACTGCCCTGGGTATAGTATTCTTTCTATCAATAAGTTGAATTTCTATATCAAGTTCTTTATCATTTTCTAATATAACCTTAACATCTAATGTACTATATTTTTCCTCCGGTCTTTTTGCACCTATTCTTGCCTCTTTTATTATTTCTTTACATACCACTTTTTCATTTATTATACTTTCGATTAAACTTTCAAGTAAATCTTCATTTCCCTTTTTACAAAATAAAGCTTTAAATATTATATCATTTTTAGGATTTAACTTTTTATCATCTAGCAATATCATTCCTCCTTTTATTTTAACACTTTTAGAATATATATTCAAGCTACGGGTTGTAATTTTAGAACATTTAAAATCTTTATAGAAAAAAACTTTTAAATAAACTTTTATAAATTTTATTGATATCAACGAATTTATTATATTTACACACATACAAAAAATCAATACTTTTATATTTAATCTACTAAATAAGACAAAATAAGACTAATTGTCTACTCACAATTAGTCTTATTTTGCATTTTTTACTCACTTACATTTTCGGTAACTAGTTCTTTATCTTTGTTCTTCTTTTCTTTTCTGTTTTGAACTTTTTCGGTTATTTTATCTATTGCATATCTTCTCATTATAGAGAAATTACTAAATAATCTAGTACTAAATACAATTACTGCTGCTAGATATATATCAACATCTAGTTTTTCACCTAAGAATACCAATGCTATTGCAATTAAAGCATTTCCAAAAAAGCCAGTTAAAAATATTGTTAAACTAAACTTTCTTTGAGTATTAGATACAATAGCACCAAATACTGTATCAATAAATGCTAATATAGCAACCGCAACATATTTGGAAATTGCATATGGCACTATTATATTCATTCCAGCAACTATTCCTAAAATAGCACAAACAACAACTATTATTATTCCTACCATATTCATTTCCTCCTATTCTTCAACTACTGTGGCTTTTGATAAATTTAATTTACCATCATATTTTGTAATAGTTATACTTTTTTCAGTTGTGATGTTAATTTTAATTCCATATACTTCAAAACTATCTACTAATCCACCCTTTATATTTAATGCACTTTCTAAATACTTAGCATTTCCAATTGCTTTTATTGAAAACGGTGCTGCTACCTTTACACCATTTACTTGTATAACTGGTCCTACACATCTTATTGGTGTGTTAGATAATATCCTTTGTCCATTTATAGATATAGCCTCTGCCCCTGCTGCATTAAGTTCATTAACTATTGCTCTTAAATCTGTATCATGAATAAGCATTGATTCAGTTGATATATTATCTGAAATTGCCATATCACTATCATCTACTGTTACAACAATACCTTCACCTTTAACAGTTTTCATCCCAGAAAGTGCTGCCATTTGATTTAATTGTTCTGTTAATGAATTTATAAGAGTACTGTTATTTGAAGCACTTGTTTTATATTCTTCAACAATTTCTAGATTTTTATCATTTTCTATTTTTAATTCTTCGTACTCCGTTTTTAATGCTGTAAGGTCATCAATAAGTTCTGCTTCCCTCTTTCCTTGAATTGTTTCATCTGATCTGTTTACAGTATTTAGTTGCGCCATAAAGATAAATGAAAGAGCAAAAACTGCTAGTCCAATAAGTGTATATTGCCAAACTGCATTTTTCTTTATGAAATCATTTATTTTCTTTACATTATTTGTTTCCGCTTTTTTAGACATTTTTTTAACTATATCTTTACTTTTATTTACTTTTTTATCACTTAATTTTGTTTCTTTTATCACAATTCTCACTCCTTTATTATCCTATTTTTTCTACAAAAGTTGGATTATCCAATGTTAAATCTATTCTTCCGCCTCTTCCCGCTACTTCTTTTAATATTTCTTTTAGAAAACTCATTTTATACTCTAAATTTTCTGAAACTTCTGTAACTACTTCTGTTTTGTAATCAAGTGTTAATATTATTTTTGAATTTTGAAATTTAACACTTGTTACCTTCATATCTATTTTTGCATTTAAATATTCTTGATATATTGTTTCAAATCTTTGTATTTTTGTATATTCAGTTTCCGGTATACTCTTTCCAAGTTTTTCGTCCTTATCTAAACTAAGACCAAAAAGTGGCATTTCCTCTGGAAGAATATTCTCTGCACTAACCTTTTCTAACATTATACCATATTTGTCCACTCTTACATATTCATTAGTATCTTTATTATTTACAACATACTTTGCAGTTCTTTCTTTAACTACAATTCTTAATGTTCCTTCTTTACCAATTTTTATTTTTATATCTTCAATATATGGTAATTCTTCCAAAACTTTATTCTTTATTTTCCTTCTTCTTACAAAAAGCATGTTACTGTCTTTTGGAATACTCACCGTTTCTACTACTTGCTGTTCTGAATAATAATTCGTTTTTTCAACTTTAATACTCTTCATTTTTAAACTATCTGATGTAAAAATATAATATACCCCAAATCCTATTGCAGTTAATATCCCAAGTATTATTATCCAAAATAGTAGTAATGCCAAAAATTTCTTTACCTTATTTTTCTTTTTCTTCTTTTTTATATTCTTACCTTTTGCAGATACTTTTACATCACTTTTTCCTACATTTCGTCTTGCCATATAATCACCTTTTTAACACTTTTTGTATTTCGTTATATATAACTTGTTCTACATCATTTTTTTGAAGGCTTCTTGAAATGTCTGACATTATTTTCAGTTTATCATCTGAACCAATAATATTTTCTATTTCTGTATATAGCGATTCATTTGTAAGGTTTGATTCAATTATTATCTTACCTGCACCTGCGTCTTCAAGTACCTTCGCGTTATAATATTGATGATTTTCTGCTGCATAAGGAAATGGCACAAGTATTGCTGGTTTTGATGCAAGGGCTATTTCAGTTATAGTCATAGCACCTGCTCTTGTAATTAATAAATCAGCTGCTTTATACATTTTATCCATATCAAATACAAATCTTTCCAACTTGATATATTTATCTGCATCCTTTACTTGTTCTAATTTTTTATTTACCTCATCATAATTTTTCATACCTGTTGCAAGTACTACAAAAAATTTATTACTTTTCTTTTGAAGAACCAAATCTACTATTACATCGTTAAATTTTTTGGCACCTTGGCTTCCACCTGTTACAAAAATTATTTTCCTATTGTTTACAACATCCTTTAATCCTAATTCTTCAATACATTTTTCTTTATCTAAACTATCTATTTTGTTTGCATCAAATTTGGCAGGCGAACCTGTAAACACAACATTTTTTCTGTTTTTAAGCCTTACTTTTGTATCTTCAAATCCAACTAGAACCCTTGAAGCGCTCTTTGCAAACATTTTTACAGCAAGTCCTGGAAATGCATTACTCTCATGTAGTATATATGGTATTTTTTTGCTTTTTGCTGCCATCATAACAGCACCGCATATATATCCCCCTGTACCTATAACAATATCTGGTTTAAATTCATCAATTATTTTTTTAGCATCACTAATTCCAAGAGCAGTATTAATTACTGATTTGAAATTTTTTAGTGTAATTTTTCTATATAACTTGCCTGTTCTTATATGAGCAATATCAAATCCTGCTTTATTTACTAATTCATTTTCGATACCATTCTCTGTTCCTATAAATAAAAACTTGTTATCTTGCTCTTTTTCTTTTATCATATTTGCAATAGCTATACCAGGATTTATATGTCCACCTGTACCAGCACACGCTATTATAACTCTCATTAACTACACCTCCATATAGAAGTATTAATATTATACATTTTATTTTGTTGTATGTCTAGATATATTAAGCAATATTCCTACTGCTGCTAGGTTTATAACTAGCGAAGTTCCACCATAACTAAAAAATGGTAAAGGCATGCCTGTAACTGGCATACTCTTAGTTACAACCGCTATATTTACAACTATCTGAAAAGCAAACATTGCAGTTATACCTGTTGCTATTAACATTCCTAATAAATCATTACATTTTAATGCTGTTCTAACGCCACGAATTATGAAATATCCAAATATTCCAATTATAACAGTAGAACCAATAAAACCAAGTTCTTCTGCTGCAACAGCAAATATAAAGTCGTATTGTGCTTCTGGAAGCCATAAATATTTCTGTCTACTTTGGCCAAGACCTCTTCCAAATAATCCGCCTGAACCTACCGCATATAAACTTTGTGATGCTTGCCAATTTGAGCCAGTTATATCATCTTCTGGATTTAAAAATGAAGTTATTCTATCCATTCTAAAACCCTTACCAAATATAAAAGCACAACTAATTATACCTATAAATAGCACTAATAGTACAATATATTTTGTTTCTAATTTCATGCCACTTGCAAGGAATATAACAGCGGTAATTACTCCCATTATTACCATTCCACTCATGTGATTTTGTAAATACATTACAAAACATACAATAAGCATAAACACTAATGGTTTTAAATATACTAACATGCTTGTCATCTTTTTATAGTTGTTTACTATATATGTTGATAAAACAATAGCAAGTGCTACTTTCATAAGTTCTGATGGCTGAAATGTAGTAACCTTTAAATCTATCCATCTTCTTGCTCCATTTATTTCTGTACCTATTCCTGGTACTAAAACTAATATCATCATAAGTAAAACTGCTATATATATAACATATGCAAATTTTGAATATACTCTATAATTTATCTTAGATATAGCAAGCATAACTATTACACCAATTATTGCAAATGCAAGTTGCCTTACTAAAAAGTGATTTGAATCATTAAATTCTGTAAGTGCATAATACGAACTTGCTGAGGCTACCATAACAAGCCCCATACATAATAGTATTATAACAGAAAAGAATAACTTAAAATCAAAACTTTTATCACTACCAATACTTGCTACATCATTTACTTTTTTACCCATGCCTATTTAAACTCCTTTTACTATATAACATAAGCTAAAACACATAATACAGTTGTAATTATCCAAAATAAAGAAACAACTCTTGTTTCTTTTAATCCTGAAAGTTCTAAATGGTGATGTAAAGGTGCCATTTTGAACAATCTTTTTCCATGAGTTAATTTAAAATATATTACTTGTAGAGCAACTGATATTGTTTCAACAACTGGAACAAGTGCAACAACTGCAAGGTATATAGGCATTTTCATAAGAAGCGCCATAGCAGCAACTGCACCACCAAGTGCTAGTGATCCAGTATCACCTAAAAACATCTTTGCTGGATGCATATTAAATATTAAAAATGCTAAACTAGATCCCATAATTGTACTACCAAATACAGCCATTTCTGTGTCATTGTTTTTTATAGCAACTGCTGTAAAAAATGCAATTATTATAGTTACTACACCTGTTGCAAGGCCATCTAATCCATCAGTTAGATTTATAGCGTTACTTGTTCCAAGTAGTATAAATAATGTAAATATAACAAATATACCTACTGGCATTATTACATCTTTATGAATGAAAGGTATAATTGTATCCATACCATAATCAAATACAAATATATATAATAATATAAATATTGCAGATATTACAAACAAAAATATCATTTTTTTAAGCGGTGATAATCCTTCTGTATTTGCATATCTTAGTTTTTTATAATCATCTATAAACCCTACTATACCAAACCCTATAAAAGGCACTATTGCCATTACAAGCTTAGGATATTTAATAGCGACTATTGAAAGCACTACAAGAGATGCAATAAGTATTACTATTCCACCCATTGTAGGCGTACCTGCTTTTTTAAGGTGTGATTTTGGTCCATCTTCTCTTACTACCTGACCTATCTTTAATTTTTTCAAATATGGTAATACTATTAAACTAAGTAAAATACCAAGTATATATGCTCCTAAAAATATTAGCATTTGTAATTTCATTTAAAATTCAACTCCCATTATATTATTAAAATGTTTCTATATCTTTTCCTTTGATATCTTTTGCTATTTCTTTTACTATTTCTCTTTCATCAAATTTAATCTTTTTATTTCCTTTAAGTAATTGATAAGTTTCATGCCCCTTACCTGCTATTATTATAGTATCGTTTTTCCAAGCAATTCTCATAGCAAATTTTATAGCTTCTTTTCTATTTTCGATAACTTTGTATAATCCTTTTGTATTTTTAATACCATTTTCTATATCCTTCATAATATTTTTTGGATTTTCTTCTCTTGGATTATCAGTAGTTATAACTGTAAAGTCTGCATACTTTCCAGCAATTTCTCCCATAAGAGGTCTTTTTTCAGCATCTCTATTTCCACCACAACCAAATACACAAATTATTCTTCCTTTTGAATATTTTTTTGTATTTAGAAGTATAGCCTCTAAACTAGCAGGTGAATGCGCATAATCTAAAATTACTGCAAATGTTTTTCCAATATCAACTACTTCACTTCTACCCGGCACTCTTATTTCATTTAAAGCACTAAGTATAGCATCCATTTGTGCACCCAACATACTAGTTACTGCTATTGCCGCAAGTGAGTTATATACAGTATATCTACCTGGTATATTTACTGTAACTGTTTGAAGCATTTTATTTATATACATTTTAAAATCTACATAATTGTTATTTATTCTTACATCTACACATGTAACATTTGCTTCATTATCTAAACCATATTTGGCTATTTTGCATTTTATTAATTTTTCTAATTTTGGAGTATATATATCATCTGCATTTATAATAGCAAAATCAGAATTTTCAAATAGTTTTGCTTTGGCAGTTAGATAATTATCCATTGTTTTATGATAATCTAAATGATCTTGTGATAAATTTGTAAATACGCCAATCATAAAATGAATACCATATACCCTATTTAAATCTAAGGCATGCGATGATACTTCCATAACCACATATTCCATATCTGCATCTACCATATCTTTTAATAGTTTTTGTAAATCCAAAGATTCAGGCGAAGTTCTTATTGCTTCTATTTTTTTATTTCCATATGTGTTATATATAGTGCCTATCATACCTGTTTTTTTACCTGATGCAAGTAATATATCTCTTATCATATATGCAGTTGTTGTTTTCCCTTTTGTACCTGTTATTCCTATTATTTTTAGTTTACTTGCTGGATTGTCATAATATGTACTTGCAACCTTTGCAAGTGCTATTCTTGTATCCTCCACTTTTATAAATGTAACATTTTCTATATTAGTTTCCGTATAGCCTTTTTCTACTATAACTGCAACTGCACCATTTTGCACAGCCTCAGTTATATATTCGTGACCATCTTGTTCTAATCCTTTAATGGCTACAAACAAATCACCATTTTCAACTTTCTTTGAATCATATTCTATTTTATTTATAGCTACATTTAAATTACCTATTACTTCTTTACCCTCTAAATTTTCTATTAAATATTGTAATAACATAAAATTACCTCTTTCTAATTCAAAATTTAATCTAATTATATTTTACTATCTTTATTTAAGTTTAGTATTTACATTTCTTAGTGTAAATCTGTTGTATCAACAAATTTTACAGTTATAATAGAGCCTTTTTGTACAACATCACCCGGACTAGGATCTTGTATAATTGCATTTCCATTTCCTATTATTCTAATGTTCAGCCCCGCATTTTTTAATGTTTTTGTTGCTTTAGCAACTGTCATATCTCTAATATCTGGAACAGTAACGGTCAATTTTTCACTATCCAAACTTCTATATACCCTTATGGTTGAACCAGATACTAGACTTGCACCTACCTTTGGCGTTTGATCAGTTATCAAATCATCTGCTTCAAATTTACTATCTGATGATATTAAGAAGCCAAGTTCTTTTAATGTCTGTTCAGCCTGTGAATATGTTTTACCAGTTAAATCTGGTACCAATATTTCCTCAATGTTATTTTCTTCTAATGTATAATCTGGATTTACATCTAAATATCTTAGTGTTTCATCAATGATATTAGATACAACCGGTGCACAAATAGTACCACCTTGGTGACCTTGTGGACCAGTCGGATTATATAGGTTAAGTATAATACAAACTTCTGGATCTGTTACTGGTGCTATACCAACAAATGATGCCATATACCAAAGATTGCTTCCCCTTCCTTGCTCACCAGTTCCTGTTTTTCCTGCTACTGAATAACCTCTAACTTTTGCTGCCTTACCTGTTCCTTCTTCAACAGTCGAATAAAGAGCATCTAAAATACTAGCCGCAGTTTCTTCTGATATTACTCTTTTTTTAATTTTTGGCTCTGTCTTAGAAATCAAATTACCATCAGATGATCTAATTTCACTAACAACATATGGTGTTACTATTTCCCCACCATTTGCCACCGCTGCTGCTGTTACTAAACTTTGCAGTGGTGTTATTTGGAATGTCTGACCAAATCCTGTTGTAGCCAAATCTACCTCCGTCATTGTTTCAGGATTGTGCAAAATTCCTCCTACCTCTCCTGGAAGATCAATTCCTGTTTTATCTTTTAAATTAAACGCCTCTAAATATTCACAATATTTATCTATTCCAATTTTTATTGCACTTTGCATAAATACTGGGTTACATGAATTCATTATACCTTGTCTTAAACTTTGTGAACCATGAGATCTTGGATGTCTCCAACAACGAATAGTCCACCCGCCTATTTTCATAGCACCTGAACAATTAAAAGCCCCTGCCTGATCAATTTCTGCTAAGCCTTCTTCAAGCACAGCAGATGATGTTACTATTTTAAAGGTAGAACCCGGCTCTGCTGTATTTGATATTGCTTTGTTTCTCCATATATCATTAAGAGCAGCTGATTTTTCCTCTGGTGACATAGAGTCCCATTTTGCAATTAATTCTTCCGTGTTTGGTTCAAAAGCATTATTAGGATCAAAATCCGGATAAGTTGCCATAGCAAGTATTTCACCTGTTTTTGGTCTCATCATTATTATTGCCCCATAATTTGCAACATTTTCCTTTACAGCCTTTGCTAAATTCTTTTCAACTATACTTTGTATTGTTGCATCTACCGTAAGAACTAAATCGTATCCATCAATAGGCGCAACATATTGTTCCTCTTTATACGGTGTTTCTCTTCCTTTACCGTCAGCACTTCCAACTATTTTACCAGGAACACCCGAAAGTTCTTCATCATATTTTAATTCTAGTCCATATAATCCTTGGCCATCAGTACCTGTAAAGCCTAAAACATGTGATAACAAATTATTGTATTGATATATTCTTTTTGTTGATTCATCAACTTTAATTCCATTTATTTCATTATCTAAAACATATTTATATACTTCTGTTGCAGCATCTTCATCTACTTTTGTTTTTATTGTAACTAATGAAACTTTTTTATTTAATTTTGCAAGTACATCATCTTCTTCAAGTTCTAAAATTTTTGCCAAGTCCTTTGCTACTTGCTCTTTATTCTCTATATCATTTGGAACAGCACTAATTGTATTAGTTGATATACTTTGTGCAAGTTTTTTCTCACCTGTGGCATCATATATAGTTCCCCTAGTTGCTGCAACACTTCTATCTCTTGTCTGCTGTTTATATGCTTTTTCTTCGTAATAGTCCCCTTTTATTATTTGAAGATAAAAAAGTCTACCTACTAAAAAAAGCATCAATATAACAGTAAATATTAAAATAACTTTTACCCTTTTTTTGTTTTTTACGCTAGCAAACGCCAATTAGTTTCACACCCCTTAAATCTTATACATTATATCATATATGCATCAATATATTCTATGTTTTTTTATATATTTTAGAATTTTTTAACGAATTTATTTATATAAAAATCTTATCACAAACCCGAAAAATAAGCAACAATACGATTAAAACAAAAAGGTAAAAATTGCATTTGACAAAAACAAATTCATATGTTAGTATGTATATATACAACAAAAAAACATAAAATAATAGGGAACATTCAGTTTGGTACATTGAATGTCTACCTTAAGATTTTTCTTAAAGGCACTCATTTATGCTTAATGAGTGTCATTTTTTTATTTCTATTACCAGTACAGCAAGGAGAGATAAAATGATACAAATGTATCTTAGAAACTTCAATATAAAGATTCTTTTCTTCATTTTTATCAAACCTCCTTTCTCTTTCAAGATTAGAGGTAGACACTCTAATAACTGATGTTCCCTATGAAAAGATTATACTACTCTATAAGTGTTTTATAAATAACTATAAGTTGTTTTTTATGAAAATTTTATACAAAAAAAAACAAACAGAAAAGACATCTAATTCTTCTCTGTTTATTCTTTGTAATCTTAAAAATATATTTTTAATTGTTTAATTAAATGCTCCCTTTATTTTTTCTACTAAGCTCATTATCATGTTACTTGCTGATACTTTTTGTACTGTTTCTTCATTTTCCATATTAATATATATTAACTGACTTTTTTCAGGTTTTTGCATTCCCAATTGTTGTTTAGCATAAGCTTCAACTTCTGATTCATTCATTATTTCTTCCATTGCTATTTGTGTAGTTGCAAGTTCAGATTTAGCAACAACCAAATCTTGCTTTAATTCTTGAACATGCAAGTTTTTTTCACTTATTACATTATATCTATATGTTATTACCATAAACATAGTAAATATAATTAAAGTAGTTAAAACTAATGTAGCCCTATTACTTTTTGATATTGTATTTTTATTTGTATTCTTTATTAATCTGAACTTATCTTCTGATTTGTTTATTGTTTTCTTTTCAGGCAAGCTTAAATCATAAAGATACTTCTTCTCTGCTACCATTAGTTTTCCCCTTTCTTAAATTCTTTCAAACACTCTTAACTTTGCACTTTTAGACCTTGTATTAATCTCCATTTCTTCCTCAGTTGGAAGTATTGGCTTTTTAGTAATTATTTTTCCATAAGAAACATAATTACAAACACATTTTGGAAAATCTTTCGGGCAAGTGCATTTCCCTTGCATTTCCTCAAATACTCTTTTAACTATTCTATCTTCTAATGAATGGAAAGATATAACGCAAAGTCTTCCATTCTTGTTTAATGCTTTTATAGCATCTCTTATTCCGTTTTCCAGTAGTTTTATTTCACTATTTACTTCTATTCTTATTGCTTGAAATACTCTTTTCGCAGGATGCCCTTTATCCATTAACACTTTCTTTGGCACACTGCTTTTTATTATATTAACTAATTCTAGCGTAGTTTCTATTTCTTTATTTTCTCTTACCTCTATTATTTTCCTTGCTATTTGCTTCGAGAATTTTTCTTCCCCATAATCAAAAAATATTCTTACAAGTTCTTCCTCTGAATATTTATTTACAACTTCTTTTGCTGTTAAAATATCATCTTGATTCATTCTCATATCCAAAGTAGCGTCTTGCATATAACTGAATCCTCGGCTTGCATCATCTAACTGATAAGAAGATACTCCTAAGTCAAGTAAAATACCATCTACGCCATTTATATCTAATTTTTCTATAATATTTAATATATTTACATGATTATCATGTACCGCTTTAAAATTATCATAGGCTGATAATTTTTGTTTTGCTACTTTTAATGCTTCTGTATCTCTATCTATACCTATAAGAAGACCTGTACCATTTAATCTTTGTAATATAACTGACGAATGTCCAGCAAGACCTAACGTACCGTCTACATAAACTCCGTCTTTTTTAATATTTAAATTTTCTATACATTCATCTTTTAAAACTGGTATATGACTAAACTCCATTTTTTACTCCATTTAATAAAATTAATATTTCTTTTGTTTATTAAACTTTTTATCTTTTGTTTATTAATAATTTTTCCTTTGTTGAGGAGAATTGACTTTTGTATATTTGTAATCTTTTGTTTTAACATATTTATTTCTTTTGTTAATTTAAATAATTTATCTTTTGTTTCTTAAAATCCTTAGTTTTCATATATAGTTAAATGCCAAGATCTGACATCTGACTAGCAACCTCTTCTACGCTTATATTATCTTCGCTTGTATAATTAGTCCATTTTTCTCTATCCCATATTTCTGCTCTTGTTATCGCACCAATTACTACAACCTCTTTTGAAAGTCCAGCATATTCTCTTAAATGAGCAGGAAGAACTATTCTGCCTTGTTTATCTAGTTGACATTCTGTTGCACCTGCTGCAAAGAATCTTGTGAACACCCTAGCGTTTTGATTAGTTAGTGGAAGTGCTTTTAGTTTTGCTTCAAATGTTTGCCATTCAGCAATTGAATAAATGAATAAGCAGTTATCTAAACCTTTTGTCACAATAAAAGTGCTACCTAAGTCATCTCTAAACTTAGATGGTACTATAAGTCTTGATTTTTCGTCGATTGAATGATTATATTCACCTAGTAACAAAAGTTTCACCCCCTACCACTTTGCTCCACTTTACTCCACCTGTACCCATATTTTAGTATAAACGCAAAAAAAATGCAATACCTTTTTATAAAAAAGTTTATTTTTTTATAAAAAAAGTTTGCATAAAAATTTTATTCTCTATATTTTATTAATCAACTTTTAGTTCTAATAACTTTTGATCCCTAAATCCTAATACCCTTCCTATTATATTATTTGGGAATTTATTTAGCAATATATTATATTCAGTTACATCTATATTATATGTTCTTCTAGCCGCTTGTAATTTACTTTCTTCTTTTACTAATTGTTCTTGTAAATTCAAGAAACTCTCACACACTTTTAATTCAGGATAATTTTCTAATGTAAATATTATATTATCATATTCTTTATTTAAAAATTCTTTTTCAATTATGGCATTACTATTAATATATTTCTCTCTAATCTTAATCATTTGTTCTAATACTTTTTGCTGGTAGTTGCAATTTTCTTTAACTACTGTAACTAAATTTGGTATTAAATCAAATCTATGTTTTAAAAATATATCTATATTAGCAAAATCTTTTTGTATTTCTTTATTTTTAGATGCTAATTTATTATATAGTTTTATAACATAATAACATAATAATACACTCAAACCAATTATAGTTGACCAAACAGAAAATCCACATTCTTCCCAAAATTTATCTTTCAACATTTTATTTGAAAACTCAGAAGAAATAGAAAGTATTGGTTCAGTTCGTTCTTTAAATTCTACATAGCTGCTATATCCAGAAAAGAAATTAACTAAAACAATAATTGCAAACAATAATATAAAAATCCCCTTAGGAGCTAATATTTTATTCATATACTTTCCTCCTATATAACCAATTCTGATATAGTGTTAAAAAGCTCGCTAATCATATTTTTTATATTAATTACTTTCGTTATGTCATCATACATATCGTTTTGAAAATCTTCGTATTTTCTAATTTCAAATATGGTATAATCGTATAATCTAATATACATAGTATTATTACTTAGCACTAAATCATATTTTAAATTATATTTTTCTCTAATCTCAATTAATTTCAACATCACATCATGAGTAAGAATTTGCAACGCTTTAATTTCATCGTTAGAAGTAACTTCAAAATACTTTTCAAACTCGTCCATATCTACTGATATTTTATTTTTATCACCTTTTAAAGAAGATATTTCAACTTTTGCATTTATGTTTATTGGCAAATTTAGTTTTCCCACTAAGCCAATAAACTTAGTAGAATAATATGTATTGCCTTCATCATCTCTTTCTTCTGTTTCAGTTAATACATTTGAAGCCTCAAATAATGTATTATTACCCATACCGAATCTTATATAATCATTAGAATAGAATCTATCATATCTTTCATTTAGGCTTGCCTGTATAAAAGTATATACATCTATACCTTTTGTATGTTCATATTCAAAATTAGTTAGTGTATTTTCAAAAACAGGATATATAATTTGTTTTGTTATAATTGGATATAATACTTCTTCATAATGTAATCTTTTTTTGTTTCGTTTATTAGATTTTATTATCATCCATATTGGTAATATTATAATCAATATCAATATTATATTTGTGATAAGTTTAACCAACGATACTTTATCATATAAGAGCACAACAATGGCTGCTGCTGGATAAATCACTAATGGACTAAACAATGTAAATAACACCATAAACACTAACAACTTTTTCTTTGCCTTCTTAGGCTTAATATTTATTCTTTTGTACTCATCAAATATATTTTTAATATTTATATAATTCTGACTCATAATTTCAATATATTTTTGTTTTATTTCAACACTCATTTCTTCAACCCCTTTACCGTTTATATTTTAGTATATACAATACAATTTTTCAACCTTTTTAGGTTGAAAGTGTATTAAAAAAAGAAGATAAGCATATAAGCTTACCTTCCTACATTTACATTAATTTATATATGGGTATGGGTTAATACATGTATTATTTACTCTTATTTCAAAGTGTAAGTGTGGGCCTGTTGACCAACCTGTACTTCCCATTTCACCAATTTGTTGCCCTGCTCCAACCACATCGCCTTCTTTAACATTGAATGCGCTTAGATGAGCGTAATATGTAACAACTCCACCTTCGTGTTGTATTTTTACTAAGTAACCATAACTGTTTTGCCATTTAGCATATATAACAGTACCTGCTTTATATGCATATATAGGTGTACCTATCTTATTGGCAATATCTATACCTCTATGGCTTCCAGAATAGTATTGTGTATATATACCAGATGTTGGTTTAACACCACCATTTACATTTACATTATTGCTATAACTTGCAGATGTTCCTTTATATGCACCAGAACCTCCGCTTGTTTTTTTAACAACTTTTTTAACCACTGGTTTATATCTACTTACTAAATCATTATATATAGTTTTTGCTTTTTCGCTGTCTGTTATGTTATTAAGTTCAGCAACTTTTTCTTCTTTAACTTCTACATTTACACCTGTTGTATTTTTCTTTAAGTCATTTACATAGTTTTCAGCAGATTCTTTTGATGTAAATGTCATTTCTGCATTTTCTTTAACCATAACATTGTATATTGTATATTCTGTTTTTGCTATATCTCTAACAGATGTATATAAGTTTTGTTCCTCTAATACACTTTTTCTAACATAACTTAATTCATAAGTTGGGTCTGAATCTAAATATACTTTAACTTCAACCCCATCTGCTTTCTTTTCATTCGCTATTACTTCGAATATTTCATCAAATTCGGCTTCTGTTTTAAAATATCCTACAATATTATCATTTATTTTTGCTCTATATGTTGGTGTATAAATATTCAGTATTGTAACCATAACGGCACTTAATGTTAAAACAAATAATAAAACTGTAAAAAATATGAATCTTAGCGTTCTGAGCACGCTACTTCCTTTCATTAATAAAACACCCCTTTTATTTCTTTGCCTCATACAATATCAATTATACCATAAATCGATTAGCATGTCAAATTTCGGCATATATTTCCTTAATATCAACCCTTTTGTAAAGTATTTTATCATATACTAAATTATATGTCAAATAAATTTCAAAATACCTTGTACACACTGATATTGCGGTGTTTTAACGCAAAAGAAAAAGCCAGAGTTAATTTACTCTAGCTTTTCTCATCTTTCTCTTATATCCATTATAGGTTCTAACGCCTTTAACGAATAAGTAAGGTGAAAAAATTGATACCAGTGCTACTAATACTCTTGAAAGTAATGTTGCATCACGATCAGCAATCGATTTGGTTATAAGATTTACTGAGTTGTAATATTCAATCATTTTTGCCTCATACATTGTAGAATCACTACTTTCAATTGCAAACGCTCTGCTCAATACAATATCGCCTGAAACAATTATCGTATTAATACATATAAGCACGGTAAAAACCAAAATCCCTAAAATTATTATTTTTTTGCTTGTTTTCATAGTTAAAAAACTCCTTTATAATATAATATATACATATATTATACCACTTTTTTATAAATAAATCAAATTTTATGGTAACATCGCACACTATTCTTCTATCTTTTGTTCAAAAAATAGTAACGCCACAATTAACGTTACTATTTTCTATTATATCATATAATTAATTATTCAACAATTTCAAGGTTAGCAAATTTAGCCATAAGTCTTTTCATTTGACCATTTTCAAACACTATTTCAACTTTCAAATCGTCATCTTCTGGCTCTGCGCTCTTAATTGTTCCAATACCAAATTTCTTATGTCTAATCTTAACTCCCTCTTTATATCTATCTAAATCCACTTCATCTTGTACAGGTGCAGTTTTGCCAATATTTTTAAGGAAGCTATCTACACTTACCCCAAAATTACTCTTTGATTTAAATCCAGAAGAAATATTAACCGACGATGATGTTCTTGATAATTCATTTATTCTTCTTTGAACTGAACTATAATCATTATCCAAATATCCTTCACTTCTTTGTTCTTGTTTTTTCTTAATATTTTCCTTTGATACTTCATCATACAAATCATCAGGTATTTCAGATATAAATCTAGATGGAATTGTATAAGATGTAGAACCATATAATGTTCTTTGTTTAGCATTAGTAAGATAAAGTTTTTGTCTTGCTCTTGTTATTCCAACATAACAAAGTCTTCTTTCTTCTTCGACATCGTCATGTTCAAATATAGATTTCTTAGATGGGAACAGACCATCTTCCATACCTACTATAAATACATTGTTATACTCTAATCCTTTTGCACTATGCATTGTCATAAGAGTTACTGCTTCTTCACCCTCATCTAATTTATCTGTATCTGCAACTAGTGCTATACTATCTAAAAATTCAGATAAAGAATTATCTACTTCTTCTTTTTCAAATTCTGATGCCACACCTAAAAGTTCATATATATTTTCAAGCCTTCCCTCTGCCTCTGATGTGTTTTCTCTAACTAGCATTTCTTCATAACCTGTAACAAGTAATATTTTTTTCATAAGTTCAGTTACACTTAATGTGAACTTGTCCTTTATAAGTTCCTGCATCATATCTCTAAATAATATCAAATTACCTGATGCTCTCATCCCTTCTAAATTGCTTGAATCACTTATTAAATTATATATACTCATATCTTTTGAATCTGCTATTTCTGCAAGTTTATCTACTGTTGTATCACCGATACCCCTTTTAGGCTCATTTATTATTCTCTTTAAAGAAACATTATCATTCGGGTTATGAATTAATTTTAGATATGCAATTATATCTTTTATTTCTTTTCTAGAATAGAATTTAAGACCACCAATTAATCTATATGGAGTACTTTCTCTCATAAACACTTCTTCTATTGCTCTTGCTTGTGCATTAGTTCTAAAAAGTACCGCAAAATCAGAATATTTTAAATTGTTTTCTCTTACCATTTTATCTATTGTATCTACAATATATTGTCCTTCATCATATTCATTTTTAGCAGTATAATATTTTAACTTTTCCCCCTCATCATTATCTGTCCAAAGTTTCTTATCAAGTTTTGAACTGTTTTTATTTATTACGTGATTTGCAGCATTTAATATATTTTTAGTACTTCTATAATTTTGTTCTAGTTTTACTATTTTAGCTCCTATAAATTGTTTTTCAAAATTTAATATATTAGAAATATCTGCTCCCCTAAAACCATATATACTCTGTGATTCATCACCTACAACACATATATTACCATGCATTGATGCAAGTAAACTAATTAATACAAATTGCGCATGGTTTGTATCTTGATACTCATCTACTAATATGTATTTAAATTTATTTTGATAATAATTTAATCTATCTGGATTATGCTTAAACAGTTCTACTGTTAGCATTATAATATCATCAAAATCTAATGAATTGTTTTTCTTAGTTTCTCTCTCATACTCTTTATATACTTCTGCTATTTTTTCTCTTCTAAAATCACCTTTTACTTCTTTTAAGTACATGTCAGCATTTTTTAACTTGTCCTTAGCAGAACTTATTTCATAACATATACTATTTGCTGGAAATTGCTTATCATCAATATTTAATCTTTTTAATATATCCTTTACCACTCTTTGTTTATCAAGCTCGTCCATTATATTAAAATCTCTTGTATATCCTAATAGTTCTATTTCTCTTTTTAATATTCTTACACATATAGAGTGGAATGTCCCTAGCCAAATATCACTTGCATTATCAGGTAATAAATTATCTACCCTTTCTCTCATTTCCTTTGCCGCTTTGTTTGTAAATGTTATAGCTAAGATTTCCCAAGGATTTACTATACCTTCCTCTATCATATATGCTATTTTGTATGTAAGCACTCTTGTTTTTCCACTTCCAGCACCTGCTAGAATAAGCATAGGTCCTTCATTATATGTTACTGCTTCTTGCTGAACAGAATTCAATTCATCTAGTATTTTGCTCATATTATATATCTTCCTCCTCATTATCTATCACAATTATTCCACCATAATCTATTATATCTTCACCATCAAAGCTTTTTATTTTTTTGTCTTTACTTTCAATAAAATTAATTATTTTATCACTATTTAAAAATTTATTAACATCACCAAATACTATTACTTCATCATCGACTACTGTCATAGCTCCACCAATAAAGCCTTGCATATCAGAATATTCAAAACACATTCTATTTGGATTTGTTTCTTTTGGGTTTGTTCTTTTTAACAGTTTTATATCCGGCTCATAAACAAATAGCACATCTATGCCTTTATCCATCAATGTTTTTGCTATACCCATATCAGATGTTATGCAAGAATTTTCATCTATAACTGCTATTGAGCAATTACTATATCCTTGTTTTACATCTATTTTTTCATAGCCTAACTCTTTTATCTTTTCCTTAACTACTTCATCTGTGTAATTAAAATTGTGTATAGCCTTTTTCCCCATAATACACACATTATATGGTATATCATTAGGATAAGAACCTTTTAACTCCGTTTTTCCGCTAGTAACCTCTATTTTTCTACATAAATCTTCATATTTATCTGGTGATACAATAATTTCCTCTCCAATTTTTGTATATGAGATATCCACATGTGCTGCTATTTCATCATACAAATTTATGTTATATCCTGATTCTATTATTTTATAGCCCAAGCTTTTTATATATTCTTTAATTTTAGTTTTCATTCTAAAATCAGTTATTGCATATTTTGCCAAGCATATCACCTTTCTTACATTTCTTCTATGTTTATTTCTTGTATTAATTTAATAGCCATTTGCTTAACTGTATTGGATATAATGTTGCTTTTTTCTTTTATTAACATTTTGCTACTATTTTTCTTAATTTCTAGTATTAAATCTTTTAAATTATATATGTTATATAGTTCTACTAATTCTTCTTCCTCTAACAAGTACTCTACAATACCTATTAAAAGTTCATCATAACTATTTGCCTTTTGTAATTTTAATTTCTTTGATATTTCAGATAATACATTATCAAATAATACTTTTTTAGCCTCTTTTTCTTCTACATTTTTAACGGAATCATTACCTATTCTATATACTTGCTCATCTGTTAAACTAGAAAAAATATCAAATGCAATATTTTTATCTAACTTATTTATATAATACTTATTACCTATTAGTTCTTTAATTATTTTTAATGTATCATAATATCCCATTTTTACATTTTTATTTATAACCGTCTCATCTGCAAATAATATACTTCCCAAATCAGAACTTGGAGTTATAGTTATTATATTAACATCTTTATCTTTCTTTACTTTTTTATATACACCTACTGCTCTTGTTCTTATTTCTATGATATTTTTATATCCTTTATTTACTAGCATATTTACAGGACAATTATTGTAAAAACCGCCATCTAAAAAAGTCTTTTCTTGTATTTTTTCTGATTTAAAAACAGGAAGCTGAGAACTTGCCATTATATATGATGCTATCATTCCCTCATCTATATCCTCTTTATATAATTCGAGAGGTTTTTTATCAGTTAATGAAAATGTTGCTAGACCATAATCGATCTTTGATTTTCTTAGTTTATCTTCATCTACTAGATTTTCTAAAATATTTTTATATTTAGTCACATCCATACCTTTATTTGTTGTAGATGATTTAACATATTCTGCTACATTTTTAATAAGGGAAATATCTATTTTTCTATTTACTATTTTATGCAAATCATCTTTACCTATATCAAACAAATCAGATGATGTAAGACTATTCCAGCATTCATACAATTTATCAAAATCATTCTGTGCAACAATTGCTGCATTAAATGCTCCAATAGATGTTCCAACTATTGCTGATATTTTATATCCGTTTTCAATTAATGCTTTTAAAGCACCTATATGATAAGCACCTCTTGCTCCTCCACCTTCTAAGGCTATTCCATACATATTATCAACTCCTATAATACTTCTCGTATTTTGGCTGTTTGTATTATACCACGAATTTTGTAGATAGGAAATTGTTTTTATACATTTTTCTAAATATTTATATAAATAGGAAAAAGAGCTGAAATTAATCAACTCTTTCTTCGTTTAATCTTCATAATCTTCTGGCTCTCCGCCATTTAATATAGAAAGTAATATTACTGCATAATCTTTTGAAAGATATACTTTTTTTCTGCCAGTATAAAATTTTACTTCTTTTAAGAATTCTTCAAAGTTATCATACACCAAAACAGATACAGTTATACTTTCATCATCTAATGCTTCTTTATTTTCATATCTTTTAAACTCTATGTCTCCGCCATACTTAACTTCAACAATATAGCCTGTGTTAATAAGTTCTCCATCTTCTACAACTGGAATTAGTTTTTTTAATTCATCAAGTGAACGCGGATTAATTATTTTTGACATATTAATGTCCTCCTTTACAAAAATTTTATTTAAAATCTTATTCGTTATTTATTTATGTGAACTATTATACATCATTTATATTATATTGTCAATGTTCCATTCTTAGTATTAACTATAAGTAAAATATTTTCCTCTTCACCTGTTTTAGCATTTACATATATAATAAAATCTTTTTCGTTTATTTTACCTTTAAACTCATAAACTAAAACTTCATTTTGAGAATCAGTAGGTATTATTGCTAACCCTTCACTATTTATTTCAATATTTGGATTCAAGACTTTTTTTGCCTCATCAATTGTAATAGTTGGTGATATATCATCTCTTTGTTTATGATTAAATATATACCCTGAGGTTTCAACTGAACACACCTCTCCATCATCCATTGCTATTTTAACTTTTATTAAATCTGGATATAGCGTAATGTTGTCTTGAACTGCTGCATAGTTAATCGTAATCATATTTTCCACTTCTAAATAATAAGTTGATTTTATATTTTCTATACCAATATTTTTTAAATATTCCATTCCTATTTTTTCACATTCTTCCGCCGTTTTGTTTTGTTTTGAAACTTTTCTATCATATATAAATAACGAAAGCATACCACCTTTTTTAGTTATCTCTATATTTACCTTATCCTCTCTATTTTTATATTTTGCCTCAAATTCATAGACATCTAATTTACCTTTTGACTCACCTGTATTTTTTATATACTCTATCTCTACATCTTTTTTGGTATTTTGAAGTATTTCTCTTACTTTCTGAGTTGCCTGTTCTACTGTAACCACAGACTGATTTTCTACCATTACAGGTGTTCTTTCTAATATATGGTTAGAGTATGCACCATCATATATCAAGCCTTCATACTCAGTAAATGTTGATGAAATTTTGCTAATATTTGATAACACTTCATTTTCATATTTTTCTTCGCCTAGTTTTTTATCTCCTTGTTTTTCAACTTCATCCCATTTTAATCTTCCCTTGTTTAAATCAGCATATATGTTATTTAATACATTAGAAATTTCTTCTGCTTTATTATTTACATCAGCTAATGTTTTGTATTGCTCCTCTGTAATTCTATCACCAGCTATAGTTTGTTTCATTAATGAATATGAATAATCACTTACCTGTGTTAAAAACTTAGCGGTATTTGACATAGAATTTTGATTTACTGGAAGTGAAGAAAGATTTTCTTTTGCAAGATTTGATTGTCTCCATATATCTGCATATGTTTTACTAGATTCTACTGGTGTTGTAGTTATTCTTGCTTTTGATAGTAATATTTCCACATTTTGCACATAATTTATTAATTCATACATCGATTTGTTATATCCGTCTTGCGCTATCTGCTTTTGTCTTTTAAACATATTTGCCATTTGCATACCATAAAGTAATGCTATACCAAACATTACATACGCAAATATCCCCCATGTCCTATGGTCAAATTTTCTTTTATATTTATTAATATTTTCTTCTATTTTTTCAAGCATAATATCTTCCTCCTACTTTGCAAATGTATGACTTCCAATAACCTTTAAAGTTGGTCTTGTATATAGCCATTTACTTTTTGTTGTTTTTGCGTTATAAAAGAAAAGTGCACCATTTGTAGGATCTGATCCGTTATATGCTTCTCTTGCTGCTTTTTTTATTGTAGCCTCATCTTCGTATGCTTTATTTATTTGACCATCTGTAACACTTGAAAACTGTCCTTTTTGATATACTACACCTGCTATTGTATTTGGAAATTCTGCACTTTTAACTCTGTTCATTATAACGGCACCAACTGCTACCTGTCCTAAATACGGCTCACCTCTTGCTTCTGCATTTATAACCCTAGCTAAAAGTTCTACTGCATCAGAGCCACTTTCGGAGTTATCTTTTTTTGAACTTTGGTCAGTAGGTTTCTTTGACGATGTAGAACTTGCATCTGTTTTTGTTGCATAAACACTAAATGCTGGAACTTCAAATTCAATATAAGATAAAAACAGCAATACAAAAAGAATTATTATTACGCATACCCTTTTAAATACTTTTTCCATTTCTTCCTCCAAATATTTTCTTACATATTTTGGCTAAAACGAAAAAAAATATACTACAACTAAATGTAGTATACCTTATTAATATTTTATATTTCTTTTTAATTCTTTTTCATAATCTTTTTTATCTTGCTATATGCAGCATTTACCAGTATTATACCCATACAAACAAGTGTAATTAAAAGTACTACAACAAAAGGTATAAAGAAAATAGTAGTATTTGTTTGTATACCAAAAATAATTGTAAGTATGAGTGATATAAAGAAAGTATAATCTACTGTCTTAATAAAGTTCATTTTTTTAACATTTGATTTTAATTTTGATAAATTAACTTTCTTAGACTTACTATTGGTCTTTGTTTTTATATTACTTGCTTTCTTTTTTGTATTACTAACTTTTCTTTTTATAACTTTTTTATTAGTTTTCTTTTCCATAATTATACTCTCCTTATTCTATGCTCTTATATTCTTTCTACAAATACTTGAATAATCACAATATTCGCATGGTAATTTACCATTACACTTTTTTGGATTTATTTTTATAACACCCTTGGTTATCTCTCTTCCTATGTCTTTTAATATTTTTTGTATTTTTTCACATTCTTTTTTAAATTCATCTTCTGTTACCACTTTATTTTTATCATTAATATTTCTGCTATTTACATCTATAAATGAACTAGATGTGTCTTTGTATTTCCTATCTAAACTTTCTAAAACTTTAACATCACTTATATATATACCTTTTAGTTTCATTGCTTTAATAAGTTCTTTATTTATTTTATTTTCATCATCTGTAAATTCATCTAATTTCTTTATATCTGCATTTAAAGTAAAATAGTTAATAGCAGCAGGAATTACATCTTTACTTACATCTATGTTTTGTTTATTTTTTACTAACGCACTCATATATGTCATAAGTTGAAGTGATATTCCTTCTTTAATATCATTTATACTTATATTTTTATTAGATGATTTGTAATCAACAATTCTAAGATAAACTTTGTCGTTTATAACGGCTGAATCTATTCTATCTATTTTACCAACAAGATACATGGTTTTACCATTTTCTAAATTAATTTCTATTGGTGAATACAATGCTCCATCTCTAAATTCAACTTCATATCCTAATGGTTTAAACTCACTTTGATTAAAACTTGATGCTATTATCTTAACAATCTTAAACATTTTTCTTTTAAGTGAAGCTTTTAATACAATATATCTGTTATTATCTTTAAATTTGCTATAATTTATTTCAAATATTTTTTCTATAATTTCATCTATTTTGTTTTTAGCCTTTTCTTGAACATTCCCATCTGTTACAATTTCTTGCCACAACAGATTTCTTTCCATAATCCATTTAGAAAACTTTTCTAAACAGTCATGCATTAATGTACCCATATCCATAACAGACAAGCTATATTTTTTTCTAGGTTTTAAATTCAGCATATAATTTGCATAATATGAAAATGGACATCTCTTAAATGCTTCTAATCTAGACACACTACTATTTAATTTGTCTTTATATATGCTATCTAAAATTTCACCAGATATGTTATTGTCTTTTCTAGAATATTGCAAAATCTTTTTATACTCTTCTTTATTTGAATAATGCAAATACATACTATATAGATATTCTATTTGATTATCATTTAAGTTCTCAAACTCTACTACATTACTTAGTAAATTTCTAAAAACTACTTTCTGAGTCATTTTGTTTTCTTCAAATAACGGAGTATCATCATAAGATATATTTCCATCTATCGAAATATTTAAAATTCTTTTTAGTTCATTAATTAATTTACCAATTCTAAGAGGTTCCCCTGTAATCTTTGATACTGGCATTGTAACCGTCAAACTTTCTTTTACATTGGAAAGTGCCATGTATACATTAAATAATGCCATATTAGTTCTTGATAAACTATTTTGTTTTATATCAATATTATTTTCTTTAAGTTTATCAAGTTCTTTATCTGAAAATATACTATCCTCTGTTGATATATTTGGAAGTCCATTTTCATATGCTCCAATTATATACACATGTTTTTTAGGCAATATTCTTGTTTTGTTAATATCACATATTTCTACTTGGTCAATGGTCATAGGTATTGTTTTTATCTTTCTGTCCTTCATTCCAAATTCAAATAGTTCAGTAAATATTTGAACAGAAATCTCTTCATTTTCAGCAATATTTACTATATTATCAAAAATATCATATATTGCTTTTATAATTTGTTTTCTTATATTTCCCTCTTTAATATCCTCATCAGTTATTAAATCAATCTCTCCTGCATATCTATTTATAACTGAATTTTGTATTATATGGTTATATATTGTTTTAACCTTCTCATTTGCAGTAACCCTTGCTTGTAACTCATCATTAAACTTAGTTATATAGCTAGTTAATTTTTCACGAATATCATTTATCTTTTTTAAATCATATACAAAACTACCAATTGAATTTTCATTGTTATTCTTCTTAAATTCTCTATTTATCATATATCCTTTTATTCCAAATTCAAGGATATAGTTCTCAAAATAGTTTAAATCTTCTTTTGATATATCTAACAGTCCTGTTTTCATTAATAACAACAGTTTATTAACATCTATACCATCACTTGAAAGTTTTAACATTAACAATATATATATTGTTAAATTGCTAAATGCTACTTCTGATGTATCATCAAAGTGATAATTTATTTCATATTCATCAAATATTCTTTTAATACAAAATTCATACTCTTCAAAATTACTCGTATATATTGCAAAATCTCTATATCTAAGAGTTTTATCTTCTCTTAATTTACCAACTATCTCTTTTGCAATATTTTCTATTTCTGTATTAGAATTTTTTTCTAACTTTATCTTAACATTACTGCTTTCTTTATCATACTCGCTATATTCATTGTTAAATATATTTTTAACTAAGTAATTAATATCTTCCTTTAACACCTGCTTTTCTTTTATTTCTATAACATTAAATTTTACTCCACACTCATCACAAATCTTTTCCAAATCTTTATATGTTTTGTATGATATTTCAAACATATTTTCTGGCTTACTAGCACTATTTATTTCGTTTTTAGATATTGTAAGAGATACATTAACATCTACTCCAAGAGATAGCAAACTAGATATTACACTAAGTTCCTTCTTACTAAAATTGTTATATCCGTGAAAAAATATTTCAGTATTGTTATATTTATCTCTATTATCTACTATATATCTAGTAAAAATGTCTAGCATATCAATGTTATCAATGTATTTATCTGCTATATTTTCTTTTGCAAACTCACAGATCTCAAATATTTCTTTAAGTTTTATTTTTGTTAATTCATCAATACCATCTATTTTTTCTATGCTATCTATATCTAAATTTTCTTTTTTAATGCTATCCATATATGATATTATCATATCTATAAAAGATGGTTTATCTAATACATTTTTAAACAAAGATAAATTATTTTCATTTCTACCTATTATATATTTTATATGCATTCTTTTTTCATCATCTGATATATATTGTTTATTACTTGTATATTTTTCATCAAGTAGTTTAGATATATATCTAGAAAGAGTTGTTATGTCAGTATTAAGCATTCCATTAGTACCTGTTTTTTGTAAATACTCTTCCTCAGATGACATTCTTGCCTGTGAAGGAACAAATATTATATTATTCTTCCCTTCTTTTTCATATTCCTTTGCTTTATTATATATGTACTTTCCTTTATCTAAGGTCATGTCACCTATAATACAGTTTAAAGCCATATTTCCCCCTATATATTTGTTTCAATATCTTCCTTATTTTCTTCTTCACTTTCTGTTACTTTTTCACTTTCATTATCAAATAATGATATTTCATCTTCTTCTAATTTTGATGCATCAAATTCTGGTAAATCTTCTAAACTAGATATTCCCATGCATTTAAAAAACTCATTTGTTACAGAAAATATTGCAGGCCTACCAGGAAGTTGTAATCTTCCAACCTCTTCAATTAAACCATATTCAATTAGTCTTGAAACTTGTGAATCACTATTTGTTCCTCTTATTTTTTCTATTTCACTTTTTGTTATTTTAGGGTTGTATGCAATTATACTTAAAACTTCCATACAAGTATTGGAAAGAGTTTGTTTTTTTGTGTTTTGAACAAACTTAGTAACATACTCATAATACTCTTTATTTGATACGAGTTGATACCCACCGTTTACATATACTAAACTAATTCCTTTTTTCTTTTCATATTCTTCTTTTAAAAGTTCTATTGCTTTTAATATATCTTTTTCTTCCATTTCTAGTGTTTCTGCAAGTTCATGAGCAGATACATTTCTTCCTATTGCAAATAATATTGCTTCAATAGCATTTTTTAATTCTTCAAACATTTTCTACACCTCTATTATTTTTCACTATTATATCAAATAAATAGACATATTTCTACATGTATATTAAAAATATTATTCTATTTTCTAGTCACATATGTATTAAAAAAGATTCACTAGTATATTTCGTTATACCAAGTAAATCTTTTATTATTTTTTAATATATATCACAATTCTAATTTAAGAAATCTATTTCCTCTGTGTCTGGAACGGGTTTGTCCCAATCTTTTCCATAAAGGCTATAAAAGATAAAAAGTTTCTCTAATTTTCCCCACTCATTTTTATTTATAGTTTCAAGTAATCCTGCAATTCTATTTACCATGAATTTATTTAATGTTTTCATATCTTCTTGTGATAACTTACCCTCACTATGCATATCTTCTACTGGACCATTTCTAAATAAATAATGAGTTAATGCTATTGATAAATTATCTATATTATCTTCACTTAACATTATAGCCTTGGATGTATTATTTGAAACTTTCGAGAAATCATAATCCGGAAATTTTTCTACAACCTTTTTAATAATACAATTATTCATAGTTATATTCCATTTCTTTCTCTTCTTAGTAACATCTGCTTTTGATACACCATACAACTCAGCTATCATACTATCTGGTATATCCTCAAACAAATCTTCTAATTCTTCCCTTGTTATTTCATCCCAAACTAATTTTTCACCACTGTTTTTTCTTTCACTCAATTTATTATATAACTGATTTCCCATAACCTTATTCTCCTTTTACTTACTAATCATATATTACTATATTTTATATATAATATCAAGAAGACTAAAAAGAAAAAACACATCTAAAACATTAAAGGTAACTTTCAATACTTTAAATGTGACATTATTTCATTAATATAGTGTGTTAATTCCCCAGTATCTCTGCACACATTAGAACTTGTCTATGAATGCATCTATCCCCAAAAATCGAGGTGAAAAATGTCAACTTTTGGCCACACTATCTTGATAAATATTATTTATCAAAACATACACACTAAAAAGATACTGGGAAATATAGCATATAACCACTAAGCGTCAACTACCTATGATTATATTGTTGCTACACCTATATTATTACATACTTTTATCATTTTTGCAAGCGCTTTTAAGTGCTTTTTACACCTCTTTATAGAAATGTCCATTGGTATATTGCTCTTTATCATTTGAAGTTAATGTCTTGCTTGTTTTTTTATTATTTAATATATCTTTTATTATGCTAATGGTCTTTTCTCTTTCCTCTTTATTCTCATTATAAATATATAGCCTCATATAGTCTACTTTTCCATTTAATTTTTCTATCGCTTCTTTTGAAAATAGTTTATTTGAGTTCAGTATCTTCATATTGCAATCAATGCTGTTGTATATCACAGGAAATACTTTATCCTTTCTATCTTTTAAAACATATCTAGCTTTTGTACACATTTTACAACCTTCTCTTTTAGAAACAGCTGCTCCTATCATACAAAAATTACTATACATTGATTGGAGATTTCCATATACATCAACTTCAATTTGTTTATCATTTTTTACTCTAATATTATTTATTTTATCCAATGTTAATTCATTAGATAAATTTACCCCTTTTATATTTAATTTGCATACTTTGTTTAATGCATCTGAATTAAATATGTTAAAACTATTGTCTAAGTACATATTAACATCTTCTTTTTCAAACATTTCTATATGTTCAATATTAGTAACAAGGATGTTTTTTATTTCTTTTATTACTTCCATGTTTTCTTTAATATATTCTTTGTATTTTATTGTTGTAATTGTTGGAAGATATATGCATATTTTATCTTTATCTATTTTACTTAATATCTTATTGCTGTATCTTACCATATCTTCAAGTGATATATATACTCTATCTAATTTGTTTATTCCATCTAGGTTATTTAATAATGCTATACTCTGTATATATCCAGAAAGTTTTGTGTTTACATTTCTATCTTGTATTTTTATACTTTTGGCGTTTTCTTGTTCTGCTTTTATTTCTAATTTTTCTTTATGCTTAAATTCTTTTATTATTTTGTCTGATAATATATCCAACATTTGTCTTCTTACATAGTTTATATTTGAAATAGGTGTAATTAATCCTTCTTCTATTTCTACTTCTATATTATTGACTCTAAATGGCACATCGCCTGTTTTCTCAAATTGCTTTTTAACATCTTCATAAGTTAAAGATTTATTTATTCCTTTTTCGCAAACTGCTCCATCTTTTATTGTTATTTCAAATGTTTTCCCTAATATATTCGTAATTACATTTACTGATATTTTATCCCCTATTTTCATTACAACTTTTAAATCTATATCATTTTTCTTAAATGATTTTGAGTTAAATGTTTGTTTTATCTCTTCATTTAATTTTTTACTTGTTATTTTGTATACTTCTTGTTCTTTTTCTATCTTCCCTTTTATATCTCCTATTTTTACAATATCTCCTGCTTTTGCCTCTTTTACTCTATCCATTCCTTTTCTAATAAAGGAAATAACTGTGCCTGAAAGTTCGCTGTTTACAATTTCTATTCCATCGCCTATCATAACATCTTGTTCCAACTTTATTTTTACATTCTTACCTTTATACTCTATTACCTTACCAAGATATGTTCCCCAATGTTTTGGTCTTATGTTGCACCATAATTTATTTGAATCTTTACCTTCTAAATATCCAGTCCAAAAGTTTCCTCTATTAAACACTTGTAACAGTTCATTTTTATCTTTTTCTCCTACTACATATGGCGTATTTTCAAAGCACATATCAATATATTTTCTATATATCCTTGTCACAACTGCTACATATTCTGGTGATTTCATTCTTCCCTCAATCTTTAATGAATGTACACCTGATGATATAACCTTAGGTAAAATGTCTATTGTGCATATATCTTTTGTACTTAGATAATAATCTTCTTTTAATACATTATTTGTGTTTTGATCTATAAGTTTGTATGGAAGTCTACATGGTTGTGCACATTTCCCCCTATTTCCGCTTCTTGCACCTATTTGACTACTTAGTTTACATTGTCCTGAATAACATACACATAATGCACCATGTACAAATACTTCTATTTCTTTATCTACATTATTTACTATATTTTGTATTTCATCTAAGTTTAACTCTCTTGCAAGAACTACTCTATCTATATTGTTATTTTTATTAAAGAAGTTTACTCCCTCTGTGCTATATACAGTTCCCTGAGTACTGATATGTATTTTTAGATTAGGTATTTCTTTTGATATTTTATCTATAAGGCCTAGATCTTGCACGATAACAGCATCTACACCAATAATATATAACTGTTTTGCATATTCCACCGCTCTATCTATTTCGTCGTCATTGACTAATGTATTTAATGTTACATATACTTTTACATTTCTTAAATGTGCATAATCTACTGCTTCTTCTAAAAACTCTATATCATTAAAGTTATCTGCATATATTCTTGCATTAAATTCCGAGCCACCCAAGTATACTGCATCTGCACCATTTTCTACTGCTGCTATAAATTGAGGCTTGCCACCTACTGGACAAAGCAATTCTGGTTTGTTTGTATTTTTCAAATTAATTTTCCTTTCTATTTTAATGTAACTTGTGAATGCAATTTTTCTTTATTTTCATCCATAATGTATATTTTAGTTTGACCATCTATTTCTTCTTTTAAAAATGTTATTTTATCACCATATTTACATTCTGTCTTATAATGAATTTCTATGTTTGATATTTTATCTATAACTTCATCTTCTAAACCTTCTAATGCTAAATCTAGGTATATAACATTATTCATATGATTGTTTTTATCTGTATCTCTTTTTTGTATAACATATTCAAATATTTGATTTGCATTATCTATATTTACACTAGCATTTATCTTTTTGATATTATTATCAAAGTCTTCTCTTTCTATAACATTAAATTCTTCTACATAACTTTCTTCTGCCTTCATTATTCTGTTATTAATTGTATCTACCATAACCCATTGTGCTACGCCTTTTGCAACCACTTCATTATTTGAGTCAAGTAGTTCATAATCTCTATAATGATATATTTTATCTACCTTACCTATCCAAGTTCTCACCTTTATTTTTTCATTCCAACTTGGTCTTTTGAATATATCTAATTTCCACGCTATAACTATCCATGCTTTCCCAGTCTTTATTTCTTCCTTTAATCCATGACCAAGCTGAGTTGCATGCATACCACCTACCTCTTGCATCAGGTTAAGATATGATGAAAATCTCATATTGTTATTTTTATCTGTATCCCTTAAATACAATTCAAAATCTTTTTCATATATTGCTGACTTTGTCATTTTATTCCTCCAAAAAATATATTAAATTAATTAAATAATATTATACCATATTAAAATAAAATGTGTTATACTGTAACGGTAAATTAGTTTTATTCTTGTATTAATATATTTAGGAGGAGATTTTTATGAAAGGAGAAATTCATGGAAAAACGATTGATTTGCATGTACACAGCATTTGTTCAGATGGAAAAAAGAAAGTTGAAGATGTAATTGAGCTGGCAATGAAAAACAATGTTGGAGTTCTATCACTTACAGAGCATTACAACATGGGATCTTACAAAAAAGCAAGAAGTCTTGCAGGTGATAATATTGAAATCATTCCAGGTGTTGAATTTGGAACAAACCTAGATTGCTTTGGTATGTCAAATAGACATGTTTGTCACATTGGTGCATATTACCCATCTTATAGAATTATAAAGGTGTTTGATATGTTTGAAACAAGTCGTGACAAATGTGTAAAACGGACTCTTACTAAACTACAAAACATGAACATACCTATAACTCGTTCTGCTGTTGAAAAAAATGCAAGAAAAAAATCTAGTATAGGAAGATTCGACATTGCCATAACTTTATATAAAATGGGATATTCGGATAGTCCAGTATCTGCTTATGGAGACTTTTTAGACCAAGGTATGCCAGGATATATTCAAAGAGATAAACTATCACCTATGGATTTAATTTATCAAATACGAATGGCAGAAGGTGTTCCCGTTCTACTTCATCCCAAAAGTTTAAAAATGAATCAAGATGATACTTTTGATTTTCTAACACTTCTTAGAGCATGTGGTCTTGAAGGTATTGAAGTATATAACCCACATAACAAAGAAGAACAAGTAGAAAAATTTCTTTCCATGGCAAAAAAATTAGATTTAATACCAACAGTTGGTTCAGATTACCATGCAATATCAAATCAACATATAGAGATAGGAAAAGGTATAAACAATAATTTAAATATATCTGACTACTCTATTATTTCCAGATTAAAAGAAAGACAACATGATATTAAACAAATTCTAAAAAACTTTAAGGAAGCTTAATTTTAAAGCTTCCTTATTCATTTATATATACTTTTATCGGATTAGTATTTTAACTATTTTTTTATCTTGTCAATTTTTCTGCCTATGAAAAAAAGAATTGTTACTGCACCTACAAGTATTAATAGTGTTTTAACCATGCTATTACTTAATATAATTAAAGCACTTGCAATAATAACTAGAATAATAGCGAGGTTTGATAATTTTAAATTCTTTTTACTCACTTCTTTTTTAGACATATACTGTCCTCCTCATATTAATGATTTGATTAATAACTTAACCAATTTAATTATATCACGCTGCTTTCTTTATGTCAACTTTATTTCAGTTATTGTAATTATTATACTTGTTTATTCTTAATACCATAGATATTCCTACCAGTTACATGTGTAAATACTATTAAATAACTTAAAGTAAATAAAAAGGCTGCTGTAACATCACTAGCATAATGAACGCCTAAATATATTCTACTTGCACCTATTAGTAATATAAGTATAGGCAGCAATACATTTGATGTTATTTTTATTTTTCTATTACTTAATCTTGTATTTATTAAATAAATTAAATATCCATACATTCCCATGCTAATAGATGAATGACCGCTTGGAAAACTATAACCTGATTCTTGTATAATATTTATTAATTCTGGTCTTGTTCTTACAAACACATTCTTTAAACCAAGATTTAAAAGTGCTACCATAACTAAATTTAAACAAAATAATATTGCTGTTTTTCTATCCTTTTTCTTTATTCCTACTATATAACTAAATATTAAAGCAAATATAACTATAAATATAGGGTCAGCTAAATTTGTTATTACTTTTACAATTTTTGTCATTGTTGGAGAAATAAGCTTAGATATAGCGTTATATATGTAATTATCATATACATGAATTTTATCTATTACCACAAATATAGCTATCATTGTAAAACAAAATAATAATACACCTACTATAATCCATTTTATATTCTTATTTAATTTATTTTTCATTTTATTTCCTCTCATACTAATATACTTTAACGAGAATACTTTATCATATAATATATTTTTATTCAAGAAAAAAGTATCACATCTAAAATAATGTAATACTTTTATATTAATTTATAACAATAACTCGTATATCATAATATATTTTGATTTATTTTACTGCCCTATTACAAACGATGCTGATGGCTGGCGAGCCACTGATGTGTCTCCTGTTATTTTTTCAAAATACAAATTAGATAATCTTACTTTTGTTCCATTTGCAATTAGCTCTGTACTTTCTTTATCTACACTTTCTCCATTCAATGTATAATTAACAACACAGTTAAATTCATTTACTAATTTATCTTTTAATTCTTTATATGTATAATCCTCTTTTAAGGTTATATGACATACATAATCTTCATCTATAGTTGTTCTTGTTCCTTCTATTCTACTAGATTTGTTAGCCTCAATTTTTACATGCATTTTTATATATAAATCTACATTTGGTATTAATAGTGAATATGCATTAAGTTCTCCTATTTGTCTATCTGCTTCTGATAATAGTTTGTTCAGTTTTGTATCAGTCCATTCCCAATTGTAATTTATTTTACTAGGAATAAACGCTTTATAATCATTCATTTTTACATATTCGCCTGATTTGCAGTCTTCTAATTTCAATTTATTACCTCCTCTAAAAGCTCGTATAATTATAATAACTTCTCTACTAAATCTTGTAAAGTATATGATATCGTTCTTAATTCTTTATCCTTTGTTGCACTCCTCGTTTGAATATTATCAGTATCTCCTAAAAAATTCACACTATAATTTTCACAATATTTTTTTACATTTGTAATATACTCTATGCTAAAATTTATTTTTTGTACTTTTTCTTTTGACATCTTTATAGGGTCTAAATTACACATAATAGTTTGTCCTGGTGCTACAAAAGTTCCTTTAATATTCCCAAACGGTCTGTGTTCCTTTGAATATGAATAATCTAGTAAGTCTATATCTGTAGTTAAGTTATTAATAATTGCTCCTGACTGTCCTGAATTTTTTAATACAATGTAATATGAGGGTGAGGAAAAATTTGTAACCCTACTATATATTGTTATATAAGGTCTTGTACTATTTTCTATCATTTTGTTATTTTGCTTTAATGTTATTACAACAGTTATTACAGAAATTGCTGCCAATAAAAATGATAATATGCATAAAACAACATTTATACAATCTGAAATGTTCACTGTCTCATCTCCTTTTTAATTTCCACTTAATACTTTTATAAAAGTTTCACCTAAAATAGTAGTTATAGCTCCATAAAACCAACTATGTTTCTCTAAATGTTTAGACAATCTATTAATAAAACTTTTTCTTGTTTGAACAATTTTAGAATTCTCAAAATTTTCTATTATTTCTTTTGTTTCTTGCAATAAATCATGTAACTCTTCTTTATCTTCTCCACCCTTTTCTTCTATTTCTTTTTCAACATTATTAAATGAACTTTCTAAATTAAAATTTGAATTTATTGCATTTCCTATTACAAAATTACTTCCATTAGCATTTATTGTTCCAATATTATATGCAATTTGCCTTGACATTTCTAACTGTTTTTTATATCTTTCTTCGCGTTCAAAATATGTTCTTCCTGCATTTGTAAGTTCTGCATGATATACATTGTTACTAGCCCAATTTACATTTATTAATCCGTTTTCTTTTAATGTTCCTATTATTCCTCTCACAATTGCATCTGTTTTATCTTCTTCAACTTTTTTAGCTAATAAATCACTAATATTTTTCTCTTCATTATCTATTATTTGTTTTAAAAGATCCTTTGCATTTTCTGGTAATTCATTAAACAATTTCTCTCTCATCCCCTTTTTTTCAAAATAAGATATTCCATCCGGAGTAAGATTTACTATCCAATCTCCAGAAATAAAAAAGTTATAATTTGCAATATATCCAAATAATTTTAAATTTTCCATTGTTTCTTTTATACAAAATCTCATATATTCTTGAAAGTCTGTGTGCATACCTGTTACTTCTAAACTTGAATTGTTATTATATTTAGATAAAATTACAGACAACATATCTTCTTCTTTTCTAGATAATAAATTCATTTCATTATCCCCTCCGCATTATTCTATTTCTAATTACTAATTCTTTTTGCTTATTTTTTAATACTTTTTCTAATTCTTTACTTAAATTTTTTTCAAACTTTTTTATATCAAATTTAAATTTAGCCATCTTTTTCTCCATTTTCTGATTTTAAAATTCTACTCCAGAAATCTTTATCACTAAATTTTAATCCTTGTCTACTTTCTTCATACCAAAACTTATCTTCTTCTGACATTTCACCTAAGCTTGATAAATAACTTATTTGTATAATACACATTGCATTTGCTATATCGAAAAATATTGGAAATTGTTCAATTTCATAATCTGTTAGTTTATTATGCTTTTGATATTCTTCTATAATAGCCCTTACTTTTTCAATTGTTTTTTCTTTATTTTTTACTTCAAAACATAAGTTGCAAGAGCTTACCGCTAAATCTATAATTCTAGGAAGATAATTAGATACCGCAAAATCTATAATCCATATTTTTTTATCTTTATCTATCATTACATTTGTACTTATAACATCTCCATGAACAAAAGCATTTGGTAATCTTTTTATATCAACTTTCTTAAATCTATCTAATAATTCGTATAATTTAATTTTATCTTCTTTCTTTAAATAGCATTCTTTCTCTTTTAATTCATGTTCAAAATTTATAATTGCCCACTTATCATAAATAAAGTTCGATTCTAAATTAGCTTTATGTATTATTGCCATTTGTCTTATAATTTCTTTAGTTTCTTCTTCATTTGGAGAAATCCCTAAATCAAAGAAACTCTTGCCTTCTACATATTCAAACACACATAGTCTATATTTCACATTATTAATTTTTATATTGCATTGACTATTATTATTGGTCTTATATAATTTTGGCGTATTTATTTTTAAAGTACAAGCTAGTTCTATTCTATCTATATAGTTTATACACTCTTGATCCGTCCTTTCTTTATTAAATATTTTTACACAATACTTTCCTGTTGTTGTTTCTAGTATATAATTAAAATCTTCATATCCTACTGTAATAATTGTATCTGAAATATAGTTTCCTAAATTGTACTTGCCACATATTTTCTTTGATATTAAACTTAAATCTGTATTTAAATTTATTCTATCTGTAAATTCTTGTTCTATATCCATACACTACCTCCTAAAATTGTCCAACAATTTTCTTTGCAACAATAATACCCACATCAGATTTGTTAATTCTTGTTGCTTCTATACTTTCTAAAATTTCATATCCATTATCACTTAATATCTTTTCTATTTCTGGATTACAATAATTTACAGCATAATACTTACTATAACATCATCTATTTTTTCTTTGGGTATGTGAACTAAGGTAAATGTAGCACTTATTCCATCAAACTTTTCTTTTAATTTATCTAATTCATATAAGCTCATTTCCATAATGTTAGCATTAGTAGCTTTCTTTTTCGCTATACTTACCATTTCTCGTGATATATCTATTCCAAATGTTTTAAAACCTTTATCGCTATAATACTTCAATAATTCTCCTGTACCACAAGCAATATCTAAAATTAATGCATTATTTTTAAGATAACTTAAAAATACATCCACATACTTTTTATCTTTCCAGTCTTCTTCTGCTTCTTTTTCATATTTAGTTGAAATCGCATTATATGTTTTTGTCATCTCTTTCTCTATTTCTAAAAAATTCATTTTATTTCCTCTCTATCAATTTCTCTTTTCACTAAAAAATCTACTCCATAATCTCCAATTGATTCAGTTGCAACGTCAACTGCCGTTCTCAATGCTTTTTGTGGATTTCTAGTTTTACCCATCATTGCAAGAAATACCCCTGTTACAACATCTCCTGCACCCGTTTTATCAATTACAGGTTTTTGTTGTGTTTCTGCTATAAATGACTTGTCTTTATATTCATATCTACAACCACTTTTTCCCATTTTAATTACCTTAACAGGTGCTTTACAATCTAATAAATTAGTATATTCTTTGTCTATAAAAGCTATATCAACACTATCAAAAATTTCTTTTATAAAATCTGACTCTTGTTCCATATAAGCTTCATGAGTATCTATACTTATAATAGCTTTTGACTTTTTTCTAAT
>JAZSNU010000010.1:0-59415 GCA_045536565.1 Clostridia bacterium
TTCCTTGTTATAATGAAGAAAAAAATGTTTCTCTATTTTATAATGAAACTACAAAAATTATGGATGATACAAAATATTCTTATGAAATAATATTTGTAAATGATGGAAGTAGTGATAGTACCTATCTAAACCTAAAAAAGATTGCGGAAAAAAGTAATAAAAATATAAAGGTGATTAATTTTTCTAGGAATTTTGGTAAGGAAGCTGCAATGTACGCTGGACTAAAAGAGGCAAAAGGTAAATATACAGCTATTATTGATGCTGATATGCAGCAAGATCCTAAATATATACTAGATATGGTAAAAATACTAGAAGAAAACGATGATTATGATTCAGTAGCTGCATATCAAAAAACAAGAAAAGAAAGTAAAGTACTAACATTTTTTAAGAACTCTTTCTATAAAATAATTAATAAAATATCTGATACAAACTTTGTAAAGAATGCAAGTGATTTTAGGACATTTAGAAGAAATGTTGTACAAGCTATTATATCAATGGAGGAATATTATAGATTTTCAAAAGGTATATTTTCGTGGGTTGGTTTTAATACATATTATATGCCTTATGAAGTAAAAGAAAGAGCAAATGGAAATTCTACATGGTCTTTTAGAAAATTATTTAAATATGCATTAGAAGGAATAACTGCTTTTACAACAGCACCTCTAAAAATAGCAACTTTTATAGGTATGATTACAGCATTTTGTTCTGTTATGTATTTAATTGTAGTGGTTATTCAAAAATTAGCATTTGGTATTGCAATACCAGGATATGCAACTATTGTAACACTAATATTGTTGATAGGTGGAATACAACTATTTTGTATTGGAATAATAGGTGAGTATTTAGCGAAGGTGTATATAGAAGGAAAAAAAAGACCTATATATATTGCAAAAAACATAATAGACTATGATAATAAATAAAGATATGAGGTGAAGCGATGAAGAAAGCGTTATTTATATCATCAACTGGTGGTCATTTTTCGGAAATGATGATGTTAAAACCAATGTTTGAAAAATTTGATTATCACATTATAACAGAAAAAACTAATTCGACTAAATCATTAAAAAATATTCATGGTAAAAAGATAAATTATTTGGTATATGGCACGAAGGATCATAAAATATCTTATCCATTTAAATTGTTATATAATATTTTGAAATCATTTGTATTGTTTATTAAAATAAGACCAGATATAGTAATAACTACTGGTACACATACAGCAGTACCAATGTGTTATATTGCTCATCTATTTAAGAAAAAAGTTGTATTTATAGAAACATATGCAAATGTTACAACAAAGACATTGTCTGGAAAATTAGTATATAAAATTGCTGATCTTTTTGTAGTGCAATGGGAAGAAATGAAAAAATTATATCCAAAAGCAGTATGTTTAGGAGGTATATTTTAATGATATTTGTTACAGTAGGAACACAAGACAAGCCTTTTACTAGACTTTTAGAAGCAATAGATAAAGCAATATTAAAAGGTGAAATAAAAGATAAAGTTATTGTACAAGCAGGATATACAAAATATGATTCTATGAATATGGAAGTATTAGAGTACATACCTTTTGAAAAATTTGAAGATTATATAGAAAAAGCAGATGTAATTATAACTCATGGTGGAGTAGGTTCAATAGTATCGTCTATAAAAAGAGGAAAAAAAGTAGTTGCAGTAGCAAGACTGGCAGAATATGGGGAACATACAAACGACCATCAACTGCAAATAATAGAGAAAATGAGTAAGGATGGATATATAGTAGATGGTAATGATTTAGAAAACATAGCACAGTCAATAGAAAAGGCACAGAAATTAGTATCAAAAGAATATGTATCTAATACTGAAAAATTTATAGAAAATTTAACTGATGAGATAGATAAATTATTTGTCTAGAAGGAGAAGATTTTGTTATATGAATAATAAATTAAATATAAAGGATGTAATATCAAACAATAAATGGTTAATTTTGATATTTATTGTAATGTTTTGTGTATTTCTTTGTTGTGGACTTAATACATTTCCATCAAATGATGATTTGCCATATTCATTTTTTTATAGAGGTCCTGAGAGAGTTCAAAATATAATACAAGTATTAAAAAATCAAGTTGCCGATTATAGAGAAATAAACGGTAGATTTTTAGTACATTGTGTTGTTCAATTTGTTTTAATTTTTGATAGAGTACTATTTAGCATATTAAATGCTGCTATAATAGTAGGAACAATTTATTTAATGGCATATATTGCTAAACAATTTATTAGTGATTGTAAAGATAAAAAATATTTATCTACAATAATATGCTCAATTTGTTTTTTATTGTTATTTGACTTTAAGTGGCTTGTTTATTGGGTGGCAGGTTCAGTAAATTATGTATGGGTTTTCTTTTTTGTATTGTTATCATTGGTATATTATTTAAAAACCAATTTTAATAAATATGACATAGTGAATATAGTTTTGTTTTTTTTATTAGCAAATATTCATGAAAACTCATTAGTTGTGGCAGTAATATTATATATTACTATTGTATTAGAACAGTTTTTTAGAAGAAAACTTAATATAAAAAAATTATTATATATAGTGCCACTAATTATAGGTGCAGTTATTTTATTAGCGGCTCCTGGAAATTCAGTAAGGGTATCTTCATATGAAGATTGGTATTCAATGAATATAATTGAAAAAATGTTAATATCTATTCCAGCGCTATCTAAGGCTATACTTAATGTAAATAACGGTTATAATCTTATACCTGCTATTTATATATTAGTACTTATTATGAAAGTAATAAAAATAATTATAGATAATAGAAAGCACAATATTAACAATAGTGGGAATGTAATATATATAACAGGTGTAAGTCTATTACTTATAAATACATTGCTTTGCATAATAACTCAAAATGGATGGGCTTGTTTTGCTAATATAATTCTACTTGCATTTATAGAAAACTATATACATTTAAGAAACAAACAGTATAATTTTATAACATGTTCAATTTCTATGTATGCTGTGGTGTTTTCAATGTGCATAACACCATTATATTGGTCTTTAAGACCTAATTATTACCTATATATTTATTATTCTATTTTAATTGCAGGATGGCTAGTAGACCTAATTAAATTTAAAAAAGAAGCAATAAACAAAATTATCACATGTATATTAACAAGCATACTAACTTTACTGTTAATGTTTGAATTATATATATATATTAATATTGGTAATGTATCAAGAATTAGAGAGAAAGAAATAGCAGAAGGAATAAAGAATAATGATAAAGTTATATACTTAACGGAAAGTCCGGGCTTCTTTATGAAATTTCATAATGATTTAAATTCAGTAGGTGATGAAGAGTATTGGGCAAAAAAATATTATTACTATTATTATGGAATTAATAGTGAAGTTGATTTAGTAGTTATAAATAAACAAAATATAGACTAATATATGAAGTGAGGATATATAAAATTGAAGGAAAAAGAGAAAGTTATTGATATAAAGAAAATTGTAGATTTGTTAATAAAATATAAAGAAGTTATATTATATTTAATATTTGGAGTACTTACAACATTAGTTAACTTTTTAACATATATTTTATTAGCAAGATGTTTTGATATTAATCAAACAGTTAGTAATGCAGTTGCTTGGATTGTATCAGTATTATTTGCATATGTTACAAATAAAATATGGGTGTTTGAAAGCAAATCTACAAAAGCTAAGACCGTAATTATAGAAATGTTATCATTTATAGGGTGTAGAGTTGTATCAGGTATACTGGATATAGCCATGTTTTATATAATGGTCGAGAAATTATTTATGAATGATATTATAGTTAAAATAATAATATCAATATTTGTAATAGTACTTAATTATGTTTTTAGTAAATTGTTGATATTTAAAAATACAAACACAAAAAATATTGGGTAGGAGGCATTAGTAGATGAGCGTGTATAAAGAAAATATAGAAAAACTTATAAAAAATATTTGGTATATAATGCCAGTAATATTAACTGCAATTTTAAGTTTTGGGTTTGTAGTAACCAATACATCTATTAGCGTAGATACTTTATCTGCTGATAGATATTTTGATGGAGATGAATTAATAAGACAAGGAAGATTTACGGCAGTATTAATTGATAAGATATTTAGTGTAATGGAATTTAATCCTTTCTTTGTAGATATGCTAGCGGTTATATTTTTAATTATAGCATCTTTGCTATTTTCAGCACTTTTTATGAATATAACAGGTAATAAATTAAAAGATATATTATATACAATATTTTCTTGCATATTTATATCATATCCATTAATAAATGAAATATTTGTATATACGCCTGCTGGACTTAGTATTGCAATAGGATATTGCTTGGTAGCCATATCTCTGATATTAATGTATGAAGTTACAAAGAATAGTAAAAAGATAAACATAATATATTCGATAGTATTTGTTTGTTTAGCAATTTCTTTGTACGAATCGTTTGCGGCAGTATATTTATGTGGAATAATAATGATATTGATTCTAAATTATATGTTTTGTGAGATAGACAAAGAAAAGACATTTAAACAAAATTTTAAATATGCAGTTATACTCTTAATAGTTGTAATATGTGCAGTAGTATTAAATTCACTAATTGGAAATTTACTAAAACATATAATGAATATAGAAGGAAGTGGTAACGCAGCAAAAACTATTATGTATTCACAAGTTGGAATTATAGGTGGTATTAAGACATTAATAGAAACATCATTTGTTGGATATATATTAGCCGCTTTTTATTATGTTCCTCTAACTACATTAATGATTGCAATGTTAATTTTATGTGGTTTAATTATAAAAAATATTTTTAAGAAAAGAATATTATTAGTACTTATGTTTTGTGCATTATTTGTGGCAACTTTTTCACTATCTATTGTACAAGGAATAGCATCACCATATAGAACATGTCAGACATTTGCTTTTGTTACAGCGTTTATAATAATGATATTTATGCAAATAGTGTTAGATAGTGATAAAAAAATATGGTTTAAAAATATTTTATTAGTATTAACATTTATATTAATATTCTATCAAGCAAAGGACTTGCACAAATGGTTTTATCTAAATAATTTAAGGTATGAAGAAGAAAAAAATATAGTTGTAGCAATTGGTAATAAATTAGAGGAGGAATATGATTTAAATAAACCTGTTGTGTTTAAAGGATATTACCAAATATCAGATAATCTGGTTGATAAGATTAGCTTAAAGAGTGATAGTATAAATGGTAGAATTGTAAATAAAATATTAAGAATTGTTGATGCTAATGTGTATGATTTTAGTCAAAAGTATGTACTAGAAATACCACAAACAAATGTTAATTCGTATATATCTTGGGCTATTTATGCATTTTCATTAGATGAATACGCTAATAATGAAATTATAAAAATATTTAGATATTATGGTTATGATTTAAAAAATGTAAGTATGGAAAAATTTAAAGAAATAAATGAAGACATTAAATGGATGGAATCATGGCCAAACGAAAATTCAATAATAGAAACAGATGAATACATATTAGTAAATTTTTAAGGATATAAATAAAAAACGATGCAAGGAAAAATACTTGTATCGTTTTTTGTTGCGTAAAATATAGTATTAAAAACATTGCAATTTACATAATTTTATGATATACTATACAAGCATTATTATATATTGTTTTTTCAGTAATTTGAAAGGAGATAAAATAAACTAGAATTAGGATTTTAGATATTATTTGTAGTATCTAAAATTATTACTCTTTTATTAAGCACTCTAACTATTAGAGGCTATTATATATAAATTAAAACATTATGAAACAAATAGGAGGAATTTAATATGAAAGTAGTAATTTTAGCAGGTGGTTTTGGAACAAGAATTTCTGAGGAAAGTCATTTGAAGCCTAAGCCAATGATTGGTATTGGAGACAAGCCTATACTTTGGCACATAATGAAAAGTTATGCTGCTCGTGGTTTTAATGAGTTTATTATCTGTTTGGGATATAAGGCTCATGTAATTAAAGAGTTTTTCTCTGACTATTATCTTTATACATCAGATGTAACATTTGATCTTAAAAATAATAGCATGGAAGTACACGATAATTATTCGGAACCTTGGAAAGTAACATTGGTTGATACTGGTCTTCATACAATGACTGGAGGAAGAATCAAAAGAATTCAGAAGTATGTGGGCAATGAACCATTTATGCTTACCTATGGTGATGGAGTTTGTGATATTGATATGAATGATATTTTAAAATTTCATAAGGAACATGGTAAGTATGCAACACTAACTGCTGTAAATGCTGGTCAGCGTTTTGGTGTCCTTGAAATTGATGATAGCATGGCTATTAATTCATTCAGAGAAAAAAATGAAGAAGATGGTAGTTATATCAACGCAGGTTTTATGGTGCTTGAACCGGAAGTTTTTGATTATATTGATGGTGACAGTACTGTATTTGAAAAGAAACCATTAGAAACACTTGCAAAAGAAGGACAACTTATGGCATACAAATATGATGGTTTTTGGAAGTGTATGGATACACAAAGAGACAAAACACAACTTGAAGAAATGTGGGAAACAGGCAAAGCACCTTGGAAAGTATGGGAGGAATAACATTATGGTAGATTTATCTTTTTATAAAGGAAAAAAAGTCCTAATTACTGGTCATACTGGTTTTAAAGGTAGCTGGCTTACAAAAATACTTTTGGATGCAGGTGCTATAATTACGGGATACAGTTTGGCCCCTCCTGAGAATGAGGAAAGTTTGTTCAACTTGCTTGAACTTGATAAGAAAATTCATCATCATGTAATATGTGATATTCGTGATTTGGATAAATTATCTCTTATTTTCAGTTATGAAAAGCCAGAAATTGTATTTCATTTAGCAGCGCAGCCTATTGTAAGAACATCATATGATGAACCTGTTTATACCTATGAAACAAATGTTATGGGTACAGTTAATGTGCTTGAATGTGTGAGAAAAACACATTCTGTAAAATCATTCCTTAATGTTACAACCGATAAGGTATATAAAAATAATGAATGGGAATGGGGATACAGAGAATGCGACGTACTCGATGGTTATGATCCTTACTCAAACAGTAAATCTTGCTCTGAGCTGGTTACATCTTCATATATAAAGTCATTTTTAAATGACTTAGATGTAAGAGTTTCAACAGCAAGAGCAGGTAATGTAATTGGTGGTGGAGATTTCGCCAAAGATAGAATTATTCCTGACTGTGTTCGTGCAGCTATTGCATGTGAAGATATTTTTGTAAGAAATCCTAATTCTGTTAGACCATTTCAGCATGTATTAGAACCGCTTTTTGCATATCTTCTTATAGCACAAAAACAGTACGAGGATAAAGTAAATACTGATAGCTATAATGTAGGACCTGATGACTCAGATTGTGTAACAGTAAGAGAAATAGCTACGATGTTCTGTGAAATTTGGGGCGATGGCCTAAAATGGACAACTAAGACTAATTTTGGACCCCATGAGGCAAATTTCTTGAAACTTGATTGTTCTAAGATAAAGAATAAACTTGATTGGAAACCTACTTGGGATATTTCAAAGGCTATTGAGAAAACAGTAGAATTTGCAAAGGTATATCATGAAAATGGTGATATAACAAAATGTGTAGAAAATCAAATTAATGAATTTATTATGGAGGGCATGAAAAATGTTTAATAATAAAACAGAAAAACAGGCAAGAGAAGAAATTCTTCAAATGGTAATTGAATATTGTGAAAAATATCATAATGTTCAGAAACCTTTTGAAGAAGGTGACAGAATACCTTATGCATCACGAGTTTATGATTGTGATGAAATGGTTAATCTGGTAGACAGCTCACTTGATTTTTGGCTTACTAGCGGAAAGTATACAGAGCAGTTTGAAAAAGAATTTGCAGAGTATCTAGGAGTAAAATACTGCTCAGTTGTAAATTCAGGCTCATCAGCAAATTTACTTGCATTTATGGCACTTACTTCACCACTTTTGGGAGAAAGAGCTGTAAAAAGAGGCGATGAGGTTATAACTGTTGCAGCAGGTTTTCCAACCACGGTTAATCCTTACATTCAGTATGGAGCGATACCTGTGTTTGTAGATATTACCATTCCTCAGTATAACATTGATGTTAATATGTTGGAAGAAGCGTTGTCAGAGAAAACAAAAGCAGTTATGATTGCTCATACTCTTGGTAATCCATTTGACTTAAAATCAGTGTCAGAATTTTGCACGAAACATAACTTATGGCTCATTGAAGATAACTGTGATGCTTTGGGATCTAAATATACTATTGATGGTAAAGAGTACTTTACAGGAACAATTGGTGATATTGGAACTTCAAGCTTTTATCCTCCTCACCATATGACTATGGGTGAAGGCGGAGCAGTTTATACCAATAATCCATTGCTTAACAAAATTGTAAGATCACTCAGAGATTGGGGAAGAGATTGTTCATGTCCATCTGGTGTAGATAATCTTTGCAAACATAGATTTGATAGACAGTATGGAGAACTTCCAAAAGGTTATGACCATAAATATGTATATTCACATTTTGGATATAATCTTAAAGTTTCTGATATGCAAGCGGCAGTTGGATGTGCTCAGCTTAAAAAACTGCCAATGTTTGTGCAAAAACGTAAAGAAAATTTTGCTAAGCTTAAAGCAGGACTTTTAGATTTACAAGATAAGATTATTCTCCCGGAAGCATGTGAAAATTCTGATCCTAGTTGGTTTGGTTTTATGATTACATGCAAAGATGGAATAGACAGAAATAAGGTAGTTGAGTATTTGGAAAATAGCAAAATTCAAACTCGTAACTTGTTTGCTGGAAATTTCACTAAGCATCCATGTTTTGATGAAATGAGAAAAACAGGTGAAGGGTACAGAATAGTAGGAACTCTCGAAAATGCAGATAAAGTTATGAATGATAATTTCTGGATTGGAGTCTATCCTGGCATGACTGATGAAAAAATCAATTATATGATTAAAAAGCTTCATGAAGCATTGAAGTAACAATTGATACAAGGTGCACTTAAATAGTGCACCTTAACTTTCTATTAGAATTTAAGTTGACTTAATATTAATTTCAAATTATAATATTTAATATGTGATTGGAGAAATGCATATGAAAAAAATATTAAAAAAATTTGGAATTAATAATAAAGAAGATTTTAAAAAACTTATAATTCAATTTATAAAATTTGGTATTGTTGGAGTATCTAATACGCTTATATCCTTAGCGATATATTATGTTTTAGTATTCTTTAACTGCAATTACATTGTAGCAAATACAATTGGTTTTATTATAAGTGTATTAAATGCATACTATTGGAACAATAAATATGTGTTTAAGACAAAAGACAAGGCTAAAACTAAGAAAGATACAATTAAACAGTTAGTCAAAGTGTATATGTCATACGGTGTTACTTTTATACTTAGCACAGTACTTTTATATGTAATGGTTGATTGTTTAAATATATCTGAGTATATAGCACCAATAATAAATCTATGTATAACAGTACCTCTAAATTTTATAATGAACAAATTATGGGCATTTAAAAAATAACTTAAATTTTAATATAACAGATGTTTTAAAAAATACTAATATAAAGGAGTGGACTTAAATGAAAATTAAAGTATCTGATTATATAGCAGATTTTTTAGTTAAAAATGGAATACATCACATATTTACTGTAACTGGCGGCGGTGCAATGCACTTAAATGATAGTTTGGGTCATAAAGAAGGACTTAAATGTATATATAATCATCATGAACAGGCATGTGCTATTGCTGCCGAAAGTTATGCAAGAGTAAACAACCAGATTGCTGCTGTATGCGTAACAACCGGTCCCGGAGGAACAAATGCAATTACGGGTGTTGTAGGAGGATATCTCGACTCAATACCTATGCTTATCATTTCAGGACAGGTAAGATATGATACAACTGCAAGAAGTACAGGGCTTAATATAAGGGCAATGGGAGACCAGGAATTCGATATTTGCAAAGCTGTGGAATCGATGACCAAATACTGTGAAATGGTAATTGATCCAAACAGAATAAGGTACTGCTTGGAAAAAGCATTATTCTTGGCAAAGAGCGGAAGACCTGGTCCTTGTTGGCTTGATATTCCTTTAAATGTTCAGGGAGCATATATTGAAACCGATGAACTTGAAGGGTATACCACCAAAGCTATGATCGATGATTTAGATGATATTCCGGATCTTGTTACAAATGAAGTAATCAAAGAAGTTATTGGAAAAATAAAGAATGCTAAAAGACCTGTAATTTATGCTGGAAATGGTATAAGAATATCAGGTGCTCATGATACATTCATGAGAGTTGTTAATAAGCTCAATGTTCCTGTTGTTACTGCATGGAACAGCATAGATGCAATTTATACCAAACATCCACTTTATGTGGGTCGTGGTGGTATAATGGGAGATAGAGCTGGTAATTTTGCAGTTCAAAACAGTGATTTGGTTATTTCTATTGGTTGTAGACTCAGCATAAGACAGGTAGGATATAACTGGAAAACATGGGCGAGAGAAGCATATACAATTATGGTAGATGTTGATAAAGAGGAACTTAAAAAGCCAACACTTCACATTGATATGCCAATATGGGCTGATGCTAAAGACTTTTTAGAAGAACTCGAAGGATATCTTGATAAACAAAATGTGTATGAACTTTTCCAAAATGAATATTGGCTTGCTACATGCTCGGATTGGAAGAAAAATTATCCGGTAGTTTTACCTAAGCATAAAGAAAATACAGATGGTCTTGCAAATGTTTATTATTTTATAGATAAACTCAGTAAGTCATTAGTAGAAAATCAGTATACTGTTGTAGGAAATGGTTCAGCATGTGTTGTAGGTAGTCATGGATATTATATAAAGCCAGGTCAGAGATTTATTATTAACTCAGCTATTGCTTCAATGGGATATGATCTTCCGGCTGCTATTGGTGCATATTTTGGCAAAAGTGAAATATCTTATGCAGAAAACAATGATGCAGACATTATTTGCATAACAGGTGATGGAAGTATTCAGATGAACTTACAGGAACTTCAAACTATAATTCATCATAAACTTCCAATTAAAATCTTTGTTATAAATAACGGTGGCTATCATTCTATAAGGCAAACTCAGACAAATCTTTTCAACGCCAATTTTGTTGGTATTGGTGAAGATAGCGGAGACCTCAGTTTCCCAAGTATGAAAAAACTTGCGGCTGCATATGGTTATCCATATATTAGACTTGAATCAAACGAATATATTGATTTTTGGATGGAAAAGATTTTATCACAGGAAGGACCTTTTATATGCGAAGTGTTTGTTTCACCAAAACAGAACTTTGAGCCTAAATCTGCTACTAAAAAGTTACCAGATGGTAAACTTGTTTCTCCTCCTCTTGAAGATTTAGCACCATTTCTCCCAAGAGATGAATTTGAGGCTAATATGATTATTGATATGATAGGAGAGGAGTAACATGAAAAAAGTAGTTGTTACAGGTGCAACCTCTATGATTGGGATAGCACTTATTGAGTATTTACTTTCTCAGGAAATTGAAGTACTTGCCATATCAAGAAGAATGACAGATGAGCTTAATAAGTTCGCGGAAACAGGCAAATGTAAAATTGCTATATGTAATTTAGAAGGAATATCTATGTTTAAAGTAAATGATTACACTACTGATTACGATGCATTTTTTCATTTAGCTTGGTCTGGTACTTTTGGTGAGGCAAGGCAAGATGACTATATGCAGTCACAAAACATTCAATACACACTAGACTGTGTTAAATTAGCACATGATTTGGGATGTAAAACCTTTTTGGGTGTTGGTTCGCAAGCTGAATATGGAAGAGTAGATGGAGTTATACGACATAATACACCTACAAATCCTGATACACCTTATGGTATATCAAAACTTGCTGCAAATAGAATGAGCAGACATTATGCACAAAGTTTAGGAATGAAACATATATGGGTTAGAATATTTAGTGTATATGGCCCATATGATAATCCTAAAACCATGGTAATGTCAAGTATTTCTAAATTCCTTGATAACAAGCCAATGGAGTACACTGAAGCAATCCAGATGTGGAATTATCTTTATGTAAAAGATGCAGCAAGAGGTATAAGACTAGCATGTGATAAAGGAAAAGATGGTGAAGTATATTGTGTAGCAGATTTTTCTAATTATCCGCTTAAAGAGTATATACTTGCCCTTAAAGAAATTATGTGTTCAAAGTCAGAAATAGAGTTTGGTAAAATTCCATTTAGCGGCTTAAAACCGATTTCATTAAATGTAGATACTACACGAGAAGAAAAAGAATTAGGATTTTTTCCTATCTATTCATTCGGACATGGTATTAAAGAGACAATTGAATGGTATAAACAGCAGAAATAATAGTCAATTAAGGATGTGAGTTAAAACTTACATCCTTTTTCTTGTATTATACTTGCTTCTAGTGTATAATTTGTATATATATGTAAAATATATGAAGGAGTAAAGTATGAAGAAGATAAGTGTAGTAATTCCTTGCTATAACGAGGAAGAAAATGTAGAAGCAATATGTGAAGCAGTAGAAAATGAAATAAAAAAAGAGTTATCAAATTATGACTATGAAATATTATTTATAGATAATTGTTCTACTGATAAAACAAGACAGTTGATAGAAGGAATATGTGAAAACAATAAAAAAGTAAAAGCAATATTAAATGCTAAAAACTTTGGGCAATTTAATTCACCATATTATGGTATGTTACAATCAACAGGAGATTGTACAATTCTTATATGTGCTGACTTCCAAGACCCAGTAGATATGATATCTAAATTTGTTAAGGAATGGGAAAACGGATACAGAATTGTTATAGGAATAAAAGAAACAAGTAAAGAAAATAAAATAATGTACTTTTTAAGAAGTTGTTATTACAAGACAATTAAGAAAATGTCAGATACAGAACAAATAGAACATTTTACAGGCTTTGGGCTATATGATAAAAGTTTTATTGAGGTATTAAGAAACCTAGACGATCCAACACCATTTTTGCGTGGAATAGTTGCAGAACTTGGCTTTTCTAGAAAAGATATACCATATGAACAAGCTAAAAGAAGAGCAGGGAAAACACATAATAATTTCTATAAATTATATGATGCAGCTATGCTTAGTTTTACTTCATATACAAAAGTAGGATTAAGACTTGCAACATTTGGAGGATTATTTATAGGTTTTGTTAGTTTTATTGTTGCAATGGTGTATCTTGTATTAAAACTATGTAACTGGGAAATGTTTTCAGCAGGAAGTGCACCTATTGTTATAGGAATGTTTTTCTTGGGTGCTATACAATTATTTTTCTTAGGATTCTTAGGTGAATATATTTTATCTATAAATGCTAGAATGATGAAAAGACCATTAGTAATAGAAGAAAAAAGAATAAATTTTGAGGAGAAATAATATGCAAAAATACAAAGAAAAAGCAGTAGAGTTAATTAAGAATATAAAATATATAATTCCAGTTGTGATTACTGCAATATTAAGTTTTGGATTTGTTATAACTCATCATTCAATAAATGGTGATGTGTTGTCATATGATAGATATTTTGAACAAGGTGAACTTATAGCGCAAGGTAGATTTACAGCACCATTGATAAACAAAATATTTAATATAATGAATTTTAACCCTTTTTTTGTGGATACTTTGGCAGTTTTATTCTTAATTGCAAGTGCAATATTATTTTGTTTACTATTTGACAGGGTATCCAAGGGAAAACTCAATGATAATGTATATACAATCTTTTCTTGCTTGTTTATATCATATCCATTAATATCGGAAATATTTACTTTTACACCAGCAAGTTTAAGTATAGGAATAGGATATTTTCTAACTGCTATATCATTAATGATAGGATATGAGAGTATATTTAATTGTTATTCTAAAATAAAAGGGATTATATTTGAAACAATATTACTTTGCTTAGCGGTCTATTTATATGAATCATTTGCAGCCGTATATTTATGTGGAATATTCATGATATTAATAATAGAGTATTTATATAACAAAAATAGAATGAAATTTTTTGATCTTATTAAAAAAGGATTTCTATTTGTAATTCCATTGGTAATTGCAATTATTGGTGGATATATATTCGTTAGAATACTAATGAAATTATTACATTTAGAAAAGAGTAATTATTCTGCAAAGACTATAATATATACAGGAAATACATTATCACATGTTTGGGGCTGGTTTGTAAAAACAACAATTGAAAGATATATATTACCAGTAACATATTATTTACCTATTACTGTATTAGTACTTGCAACAGTTCTTTATATTATATTTTTAATTAAATCTAGTATAAAAGAGAAAAGTTTAATATTACTATTGTTATTTATATGGCTTGGAATAGCAGTATCGTCTTTATCTATTATACAAGGAATAGCGGCCATGTATAGAACTTGCCAAACATTTGCTATATTTATTGCATTTGTATTTATGCTTGTAGCTCACGAAATGTATAAAGAGAATACAAATAAATGGGTAAAAAATATATTTATAATAATTGTTTATACTATAATTTTTTATCAAGTAAAAGATTTAAATGGCTGGTTTGTAACAAATTATCAGCGTTATGAAATAGAAAAGAATGCTATTATAAATATAGGTGATGAAATAAGTGAAAATTATGATATAAATAAACCTGTATATTTTGTGGGCAGTTATTCATTACCAGATGTAATAACTGGTAGAATGTATTTAAATCGTGAAAGTAACGCTTTTAATATTAGTTCCAAATTAAATAAGCTGTTGGGAAACAAAAGTGAAAAGTTTAAAAAAGATTCAAATATAGGTATTTATTATGGAGAGTCTAATATAATTTCATATATTGATTGGTCAATATCAGCATTTGAAAAAGATGATAAGGTAAGTGTGGATTTAATAAAATTCTTTAATTATATGGGATATGATTTTAAAGCTGGAAATAGAGATATATACGAAGAGTATATAGTACCTTTATGTGAAGGTAAACCTGAGTGGCCTAAAAAGGGTTCTATTTTTGAAACAGATAAATATATAATTGTTAATTTTGGATAAGAGGGAAACGGTTTATGAAAAAATATATAACAAGTGAACAGGTGTCATGTGGACATCCGGATAAAATGTGTGATCAAATAGCAGATAGAATACTTGATTTATGTTTAGAATATGACAAAACAAGTAGAGTAGCTGTTGAAGTTATGATGAAAAATTATGATGTAATAATAGCAGGAGAAGTAACGACTATTTTTGACATAACAGATGAGATATTGTATCAAGTTTTAGACGAAGTATTAACATATGTCGGAGTACAGGATAAAGAAAGATATATTATTACTAATCTTTTAGACAAGCAATCGCCAGATATTGCTATGGGTGTAGATATTGGTGGGGCTGGCGATCAGGGTATAATGTTTGGTTATGCTACTAATGAAACAAAAGAGATGATGCCTCTTGCTTGGTCTATTGCAAATAAAGCGTTAATAAATTTAAAAAATCTTAATTCTGATTTGTTATTACCAGATGCTAAAGCTCAGGTAACAATTGAATATGAAAATGATACACCAGTAAGAATAGATACATTTTTAATATCTACGCAGCATAAAGAAGAAACTACACTAGAACAAGTAAAAGATATTGTATCAAAAATTATGATAAATACGGCAAAAGAATATGGAATGAACACTGATTTTAAAATGTTAGTTAATCCTACTGGAAGATTTGTAATTGGTGGTAGTATTGGTGATGCAGGCGTAACAGGAAGAAAAATAATTGCAGATACTTATGGAGGATATGCGCATCACGGTGGAGGAGCTTTCTCTGGTAAAGATCCAACAAAAGTAGATAGAAGTGCTGCGTATATGGCAAGGAAAATAGCTAAAGATATATTAAGAAAAAATATGGCGGAGAAATGTGAAATACAGTTATCTTATGCCATTGGAGTGAAAGAGCCAATTTCTATTTTTGTAGAATGTTTCGGAACAGAAAAAATAAATATATCTGAAATAGTTGAATATATAAAGGAAAATTATGACCTATCACCAAAAGGTATAATAGATAGATTAGATTTGCTTAATGTAAAATATTCAGATACAACAGTATATGGACATTTTGGTAAGAAATTTTTAAGTTGGGAAGAGTAATAAAAAGTTGGTCAATAAAATGCGAATACTTGTATAAAATCACTATATGTAGTATAATACATCTAGTGATTTTATTATATTTAAAGGAGAAGTTTAATGTTTGATATATTTACAAGAGAAGGTTTTTTAGAAACATTATATTTTATTCCAGCACTTCTTATATCGCTTGCTATACATGAGTTTGGGCATTCGATTGTTGCATATAAGTTGGGGGATAAAAGTCAAAAGGCAATGGGAAGACTTACATTGTCTCCATTTGCGCATGTAGATCCACTTGGATTTATATTTATACTTTTATTTAAATTTGGCTGGGGTAAGCCAGTAATTATAGATGATAGAAATTTTAAAAATAGAGCAAAAGGCAATATGTTAGTAGCTCTTGCAGGTCCAGTATTTAATGTTATACTTGCAATTGTTCTTACAATTGTTTTAAAAGTACTTATGGAATGCGGCATAGATGCAGAGAGTATTACTTCTAGTGTTGGTCAAATATTATATGCAATGCTTGTTTTAGCAATACAATTTAATATAGTGTTTGCGGTATTTAATTTATTACCACTTCCACCGTTTGATGGTTCAAAAGTGTTATATTACTTCCTGCCATATAAAGCAAAAAGGTGGATGGATAGTATAGAAAGATATTCTATTTGGATATTAATTGTACTTTTATACACAGGGCTATATTCATATATAATATTACCTGCATATATGTTAGTTACATTAGTAATAAACTTTATTTTGAATTTATAGAAAGGAAAGAGTATGATAATATTAGGAATTGAAACAAGTTGTGATGAAACATCAATATGTATACTAAAAGATGGAAAAGAAGTTTTAGCAAACATTGTATCATCACAAATAGATATACATAAAGAATTTGGTGGTGTAGTGCCAGAAATAGCATCTAGGCATCATACTAAAAATATATCATATGTTCTTGATGAAGCACTAGAAAAATCAAGAGTTACATTAAATGATATAACTGCTATTGCTGTTACTGTTGGGCCAGGACTTGTGGGAGCGCTCCTTGTTGGAGTGTCGTTTGCTAAAAGTTTAGCATATACATTAAATGTTCCGCTTGTTCCAGTTCATCATATTCAAGGACACATAGCAGCAAACTACTTATCAAATCCAGAACTTAAACCACCGTTTATATCTCTTGTTGTATCAGGAGGACATTCTCATATAATTGAGGTATCAGATTATACTAAGTTTAAAATACTAGGAAAAACAAGAGATGATGCAGTAGGTGAAGCATTTGATAAGGTTGCAAGAGTACTTGGTTTAGGATATCCTGGTGGACCTAAGGTAAGTAAACTTGCAAAGAGTGGACAAGATACATATAAATTACCAACTACTAAATTTGAAAATTTAGATTTTAGTTTTAGTGGAATAAAAACAGCTGTACTTAATCTAGCCAATAAAGAAAAAGATAATTTAAGAAAAGAAGACATTGCAAAAAGTTTTGAAGATAATGTTTGCAATATTTTAGTAGCAAATACCATGAAAGCGTTAAAAGAAACAGGGATTAAAAATGTAGTACTAGCAGGTGGTGTAGCAGCAAACGATAGATTAAGAGAGCATCTTTTAAGTGAAGCTAAAAGACATAAAGTCAGTGCATACATACCAGATTTAGAATATTGTACGGATAATGCAGCTATGATAGCAATGGCTGGTTATTATAACTACATGGCTGGAAAATATACGAATGATTTATCGTTAAATGCGAAAGCAAGTTTAAATATAGAGGAGGCGTAAATTTGTCTATTTATGCAATATCTGATTTACATTTATCTTTTAGTGATAGTAGTAAATCAATGGAATTTTTTGGTGATGATTGGAAAGATTATGTTAAAAGAATTGAAACTAATTGGAAGGCAGTAGTAAAAGAAACAGATACTGTTTTAATTGCAGGTGATATATCTTGGGCAAATAATTTGGAAGAAGCAGTAGAAGATTTTAAGTTTATAGATTCACTTCCGGGTAGAAAGATAATAATAAAAGGAAACCATGATTATTATTTTTCTACTATGAAAAAAGTGAAAAAGTTTTTAAATGAGAATAACTTTAATACAATTGATATATTATTCAATAATTCTTTTGTTGTAGAAGGATATAGCATTTGTGGTACAAGAGGCTGGGGAAATATTGGAGAAACAGAAGATTGTATTGATATTCAAAAAATATTTAAAAGAGAGATAGGGAGACTTAATTTATCATATGGTAGTTTAAGTAATGAGGATAAGACTAAGGATATAATTGTGCTTACACATTTTCCACCATTTACTTATGAATTTAAAAATGTATTAAAAGAAATAGGAGCGAAGAAGTGTATTTATGGGCATCTTCATGGAAATGGCCATTATATGGTAAAACAAGGTTTAATAGATGGTATTGAATATATAATGGTATCATGTGATTATACTGGTTTTAAACTTGTTAAAATTGCATAATTCATATGTTTAAGGAAGTAAAAATGAAAAAGGTTGTTGAAAATATAATAATATATACATTAATATTAATAGGGTTTATATTTCTTTTAGGTTCAATTTGGGTAAGTAAAACATTTGGAAATGTTTCATATGATGAAACACTATTTCATTTAATATATCCGTTGAACGGTTCGGATGTTAGTTCATATTTCATAGATGGGATAAAATGTATTTTAATACCAGCTATAATAATATCTGTAATATTATTTTTTATATTTGAATTTGTGTATAAGAAAATATTTAATAATGAAACTAATAAAAATAGTAAGTTTTTATCAATGAAAAGTATAAAGCTTATTATATGCATTGTTATTTTTCTATCTGGGTTAATTTGCATAGTAATCAAACTAGACTTGGTAGATTTTGCAAAATCAATATTAATAGAATCTGATTTTATTGAAGATAACTATGTAGAACCGGACAAAGTAGATATAAAATTTCCAGAAAAAAAGAGAAACTTAATATATATTTTTATGGAGTCGATGGAATCTTCATATGCAACTGAGCAAGAGGGAGGAATATTAGAACATAACCTAATTCCTAATTTAACTAATATAGCAAATAAAAATATATCATTTTCAAATACTGAGAAGTTAGGTGGAGCCTTAGCAACAAATGGTACTACATGGACAATTGCAAGCATGGTTTCTCACTTTTCAGGAATACCATTTAAATTAACAATGGATAGGGGTGCTTATGGTAAGCATGAAACATTTTTACCAGGAGTTACAAATTTAGGAGATATTTTAGAAAAAGAAGGATATAATCAGATGTTTATCCTTGGGTCAGATGCTAAATTTGGCTCACGAGATAGTTATATGAAACAACATGGTGATTTTGATATATTTGATTATGTGTATGCAGCTGAAAACGGATATTATAACGGCGAATTTGTTTGGTGGGGGTATGATGATAGTAATTTATATACTTTCGCTAAAAATGAATTAATAAAACTCTCAAAAGAAGATAAACCATTTAATCTTACACTTCTTACAGTAGATACTCATTTTGAAGATGGTTATCTTTCAGATAATTGTACGGATTTAAAATATGATGATCAGTATTCGAATGTTATTTCATGTGCGGACACTATGGTTTATGATTTTATTAATTGGGTAAAAAAGCAAGATTTTTATGAAAATACAACAATAGTAATTGTAGGAGATCATCATACTATGGATGTTGACTTTTTTGATGATTATACAGAAAAGGAACAAGAGAGAAGAATATATAATGCATATATTAATTCTGCTATTTCAACTGATAATATATATAACAGAGAATTTTCTACGATGGACCTGTTCCCGACAACACTTGCAAGTTTAGGTGTTCAAATTGAAGGGGATAGATTAGGACTTGGTACAAATTTATTTTCAGATAATGAAACTATAATTGAAAAATATGGTATTGATTTTGTAAATAATGAACTTGATAAAAAATCAGAATATTATAATAATAAATTCTTATTTAATATAGAAAAATAAAGTGCTAAATTAATGATTTTGTAGTTAATTGCATTGAAGGAATATTTATGATATAATGCACTCAAACTAATATATAAAGGAGTTGATAATACATGAAATGTATTTTATTATGTGCAGGATATGCAACAAGGCTTTTTCCACTTACAGAGAATTTTCCAAAAGTACTTTTGGATATAGGCGGAAGGCCACTTTTAGATTATATAGTAGATGAAGTAAATACTATTGATGAAATAGATGAAATATATGCAATAACTAATAACAAGTATGCAAAACATTTAGAAGATTGGGCAAGTTCAAAAAATAATGTAAAACCAATCACAGTTATAAATGATGGAACTAATTCAAATGATGATAGATTAGGAGCAATAGGAGATATAAAATACACTATTGATAAAATGAATATAGATGATGATTTATTAATAATAGCAGGGGATAATTTATTTACATTTAAATTAAAAGATGCTATTAATTACAGTAAATCTAAAAATGCACCTGTTGTATGTGTAAAGTCAATTGACGATATTAATTTACTTAGAAGAGTTGGTGTGGCTGAAACGGATGAAAATAATAAGATAATTGGTTTTGAGGAAAAACCGGAGCAGCCTAAAAGTACGCTGGTTACATATGCAGAATATATTTATCCAAGAGAAATTGTTAAATTCTTTGATAAATATATAGAAGAAGGTAATCCAATAGATGCACCAGGTAACTTTGTTGCATGGTTATATAAACAAACAGATACATATGCATTTGTTTTTGAAGGTGAATGCTATGATGTAGGAACACATGAAAGTTTAAAAGAAGTTAGTGAACTTTATAGACAAAAAAATAACAAATAAGTAGTAAAAGAAATTGGGGATAAAAGATGAATAGAAGTAGAATTATTCGTAGTATAATAACAGTAATATTCTTAATTTGCTCAGCTATTATACTATATATATGTGCTGAGAATTCAATAAAAGTAGAGAGTACATTTAGCAGTTTATATAAAGCTGCATATGCCGGTATGATATTTTTATCTATACTTTTTTATATTGTGTTAAAAAAGAAATTAAATTCTATTAATTGTAAAAAAAGTATAGAGTATAGTTATAGATATATATACATAGTAATGATTGTGTTAATAACAAGATTTATAGCAGTTTTACTGTATAAAGATACAAGTGTTGAACTATTAGAACCATCAATTCAAAAAGGATTAGGCTCTTACATTGTATACTTTTTAGGGAAAATAACTTTGCATCCTTTATATGCTACTATAATAATTAATACAATATTAACTTTTGCATGTGCAATAATAATTAAAAGACTTGTATTTAATATAACTACAAACGAAATATTAAGTGCAATAGCGACGATAGGATATATTTTTATTCCACAGGCAATAGTAAATACAACTAATTATGCAAGATATAATTTTAATACATTTTTTGTTCTTGCAGGTATATATTTAATGTTAATGATTATTGACGAGGTAAAACAACATAAATTAAAAACAAAGAAATATTTAAAATTAACATATCTTATGGGATGCACGATTTTTCTTGATATTTTATTTGGAGGAAGATTTGAGTTTTGGTTAATTGTTTTAATTAGCACACTATTTATCTCAAATAATGTTGGATATGTAAGGGTTAATAATAAAAGAGAATTTATAGAAAAATTTAGTAGCGTAAGTGCAAGAAAACTTATGTATAAAATGGAAGCGATTGCTATAAATAAACTAATAGTAGTATCAACGATTTTGATTTGTTTTGTGTTGTTTGGAATGGCATGGGCATATATACTGGATTTAGATTTGTTTGACATGTATAAAGACATAAACATAGAGAGTATGTATAATAACATATATAGCGGAGTATCTATATCTAAAAATTATTATATTGTTGCACTTTCTTTTATAATACTACTTGATATATTAGGAGCAATGTTAAAAAGAAAAAAAGATACAAAAACTACATTAATAAAATTATGTTCTTTATTAATAATGTTAGTTGTAACAACTATAAAAGATGTATATCTTTTATCCACATTTGATGCGCTTTTAGTAATAACACTTATATTAAATGTTGGTAATATTTATTATAATAGAGATGAAAAAATAAAGCTTTTAAAAGCAGAGAATTAAATTGGGAGGAAATAAATTATGGCATATTATACAGAAGATGCAATTGAAGAAGTTATATCAAGTACTGATATTGTAGATTTAATAGGTCAATATGTTCCTCTAAAAAGGAGAGGTGCAAACTATATAGGTTTGTGCCCTTTTCATCGTGAAAAAACTCCATCTTTTACAGTAGCACCAGATAAGCAAATTTTTAAATGCTTCGGTTGCTCAGAAGGTGGTACTGCAATACAATTTGTAATGAAAATAGAAAATTTAGATTTTAAAGAGGCACTTGAATTTTTAGCAGATAAATATAGTATTGATTTAACTAGATTTGAAGTTGGATCAAAAATATCTAATCCGGAAACTAAGGATATGAAGGAAAGAATATTTTCTTTAAATAAAGTGGCGGCTAAATATTTTTATGATGCATTATTTGAGAATGTTAAAGAAGAAAATAGTAATTTAAGGGAGTATCTTAAAAAGAGAGAACTTACTCAAAATGTGGTTACTAGATTCGGATTAGGATTTGGAAATAAAAAAGATGAAGGCTTATACAGTTTTTTGCTTAAAGAAGGCTTTACAAAGGAAGAAATATTAAAGTCTGGTATAGTAACATTAAATACAAAAGGAAATATTTATGAAAACTTTGCCGGTCGTCTTATTTTCCCTATATTTGATACAAGAGATAGGGTAATAGGTTTTGGTGGAAGAGTGCTAGATAATTCTCTTCCAAAGTATGTAAACTCTCCTGAAAATATTGTTTATCATAAAGGTAGAAATCTATATGGTATGAATGTTGCTAAAAAAGAACAATTATCTTCTGTGATAATTGTAGAAGGATATATGGATACGGTAGCGCTTCATAAAAGCGGCATAAATAATGTTGTAGCGAGTCTAGGAACTGCTCTTACAGAAGGACAAGCTAAATTAATAAAGAAATATACAGATACAGTAATTATTTCATATGACCAAGATAATGCTGGAAAAACAGCTACATTAAGAGCTATAGATATATTATATAGTGTTGGACTAAAAGTAAAAGTATTAATTTTAGATCATCAAGATGTAAAAGATCCTGATGAATATATTAATAAATATGGAAAAACTAAGTTTGAAGAGTGTGTAAAAAATAGTATTAATCATATTGACTATAAAGTTAGAGTTCTAGAAGAGAAGTTAGATATTAATAATATGGACTCTAAAATAGAATTTTTAAATAAAGTAGCAAATATTTTAGCCGGTATTGCAAATAATATTGAAAGAGATATGTATATTGACGATATAGTAAAAAAATATAAAATATCAAAAGGCGCTTTGACAGCAGAAATAATGAAAAAAGTTAAATCACCTGGCGAAGAGACAATAGTTAGTAATGTTGATATGACATATTTAGTAAATAAAAGAGAAAGTAGTTTAAGCAAGAGAAGAAAACAAGAAATGTATATAATATTTACACTACTTTCAAAAGAAAGAAAATATATTAACAGCATAAAAGAAATAGTAAGCGAGAAAGATTTTGAAAGTGATGATTTAAGAGAGTTGTTTAATGATATTGTATCTTTGGATAATACAGAAGATATAGCAAAGGTAAATATTTTAAAGCATTTAACAGATGGAGATAAAATAAAATTAATAACTGAAATCTTATGCGTAAACATATTAGATAAAGCAAAATTTATTGAAGATCTAAAAATTGATTTAAAAAAATATAGATATGATAAGAGAAGAGAAGAAATACTAAAAAGAATGTCTGATAAAGATGTTTCAAAAGATGAAAGAGAAATGTTATCTATTGAACTTAGTCAAATAATAATAAATAGAGGGAAATTAAGATAATAAATATTGTATTTTTTTGTTAAATAGTGTATATTTATATTTGTATAGTATATTTGGAGTGTGAAAAATGGGAAGAAAGAAAAAAGAAGAAACTATTTTAGAAGAAGTAGATAACCAAGCGATACTAGAAAATGTTGAACCTAAAAAAGAAACTAAAAAGAAAAAATCAGAGGAAAAAACTGAGGTAAATAAGTTTATTTCTTCTTTAAAGGAAAATGAAAATTATACATATAAAGATGTGGTTAATTTTCTAGATGAAAATAAATTAGAACCAGCAGAAGTTGCTAAGTTATATGATAAACTAGATGAAGCTGGTATTAAGATGATAGAAGAGGATATAAAACCAGGAGCACTTGGCGATAGTCCAGATGTTGATGATAATTTAGAACTTTTAGAGGATAACGATGATGAGAAAGAAGCTCTTGTAGAAAAACTTACTGTTGGTGATACAAGTGCTGCTATCGCAGAACTTGAAATTGAGCCTAATTTAGAAGATATAAGTGACATAGAAAAGGATATATTATTGGAAGATATAAATGATATGTCTTTTACAGAAACTTTAAATGTTGATGATCCAGTAAGAATGTTCCTAAAAGAAATAGGTAAAATACCACTATTATCACTAGAAGAAGAAACAGAACTTGCGTATAAAATGGTAAATGGTGATAAATATGCTAAGAAAATACTAGTTGAATCAAATTTAAGACTTGTTGTAAGTATTGCCAAAAGATACATTGGTAGAGGAATGCATTTCTTGGATTTAATACAAGAAGGTAATCTTGGACTTATAAAAGCAGTAGATAAATTTGACCCTTCAAAGGGATATAAATTTAGTACATATGCAACATGGTGGATTAGACAAGCGATAACAAGATCTATTGCAGACCAAGCAAGAACAATAAGAATACCAGTACATATGGTTGAAACAATAAATAGACTTATTAGAACATCTAGACATTTACTTCAAGTTATGGGTAGAGAGCCTACACCAGAAGAAATTGCAGAAGAGATGGAAATGCCGGTAGAAAAGGTAAGAGAAATATTAAAAATAGCACAAGAACCTATATCATTAGAAACTCCTGTTGGAGAAGAAGAAGACAGTAACATAGGAAACTTCATACCAGATGACGATGCACCATCACCATCAGACCAAGCAGCAGATGTATTATTAAGAGAACAAATCGAGGATGTAATGGAAACACTTACACCAAGAGAAGCAAAAGTTTTAAGACTTAGATTTGGTTTAGAAGATGGAAGAACTAGAACACTTGAAGAAGTTGGTAAAGAGTTCATGGTAACAAGAGAAAGAATAAGACAAATTGAAGCAAAAGCTTTAAGAAAGTTAAGACATCCAAGTAGAAGTAAAAGACTTAAAGATTTCATGAGCACAGATAAATAGAAATTTTTAAAAAATAGTGTGGTATTTGAATATCACACTATTTTAATGAATATATATAACAATAGAATACATAAAAAATAGTAGTATTAAAAAGTATTAAAAAATACAAAAAAAATCAAAAAATCTCTTGACATATGTTCAATTTACAATTATAATATTAACATGTCGTAGCCAAATGAGGGCCTTTAGCTCAGTTGGTCAGAGCAACCGGCTCATAACCGGTTGGTCCGGGGTTCGAATCCCTGAAGGCCCACCATTTTTTTGTTTGGGTAGGTGCCCGAGTGGCTAAAGGGGGCAGACTGTAAATCTGTTGGCATCCGCCTACGATGGTTCGAATCCATCCCTGCCCACCAAAAATTATACACTGTACCGTTGGTATGGTGCTTTTTTTGTCTTAAAATAAGTTTGTTGTAATTATTAAGAGATTATGATATAATTAGCATATAATTAATTTATTTCCAAAGGATAATTATTTTAAGGAGGAGTGCTAATATGAAAAAACGGCAGGAGTTATATAAAACAATATTGAACTTGGTGTTAGGTTTTAAAGAACCTTTCACTCTCGAAGAATTGTATAAAACTTTAAGAGAAAAAAAGATTTTGACTGACAAAAACAAGAAACAAGTAGTTAATACAATTGATACTATTTTTGAGTCTCCGTTTATTAAGTCAGTTCCATTTACAAACAAATATCATGTAATTTGATAATACAACAAGTTAATAAATAAATCACTTGAAGATTAAAACAAGTAGTTTTGATTTTTTAGTGATTTTATATTTTCTACAAATTTAAACATTTTTATACAAATTTCTGTTTAGATGTGGTATAATTTATTCGTAATATATAAACATGTTTGGAGGAAGAATGAAAAAAGTATATATTGTACTTACACATACAGGAACGATATTGTCTAGAATAGTACGAATACTTACTAGAAATAAATATACACATGCATCTATATCACTTGATATAAATATGGAAGGTATGTATTCGTTTGGCAGAGTAAATCCATATAATCCATTTATAGGTGGTTTTGTTCAAGAAGGGATAAATATAGGGACATTTAGAAGATTTAAAAATACCAAAACAGCAATTTATTCATTAAGGGTAACAGATCAAGAATATGAAAGATTAAAAGAAATAATAAAGGCTATAAATACAGATAAAGATATTTACAAATTTAATGTACTAGGACTTATATTTGCATTATTTGATAAAAGATATATAAGAGAAAATAGATTTTATTGCTCAGAATTTGTAAGACATACTCTTGAAGAGTCAAAAATAGAAATAAAAGGAATCTGTAATGTTATAAAACCAGAGGATTTTAGAAGAATAAAAAAAATGCGTCTAGTTTATTCGGGTCTTCTAAGAGATTATGGGTATAACAATTATATTAGAAATAAAGAAAGCATTAACACATTAGAAATGTGTAATTCATAATAAACATATATAGTAAAATAAAGAATGGTATCGTTTTTTGATACCATTCTTTAATATTAATTTCTAACCTCTTTCTTTATTAATTTTGCGTGAAGTACAATTCTTCCTGTTCCAGCGGCATCACTACATGTAGATAGAGTAATAATCTTATCCGATTCGCTAAGTTCTACATTGAAGTTGTAAATACTTCTTGATTTTAGCGTATTTAAGAATTCTACATATTTAGAATTGTCTATAAAATTCGTTGTAAGATAGTATACTTCTGGTTCTATTTTATATACCGAAAAAACTTGCCACATTGTGTTTTCATATGGAGTAGAGAATTTTATAACATGGTTATATTTATTAGTATACCAACTTTTATTTAAAACATTAAATAATGTGCCAAACATTGTAGAGTTTAATCTACTATGTCCATATATAATAGTATTTTGATCAAAAGATTTCATATTATTTCTATAATCTGCAAATATCCAACCTGCTTGATTTTTTGAACCATCGAAGGCTTTTTTTAAATAATCTTCGTTATTATTAGTTTGAACAACGGGGTAGTTTATGTTTGTGTTATTTACATTAATCCAACCAACAGTATCTTTGTTTTTAATAATAAGCTCATCAAAATTAACATTTATTAGTGGTAATTTTATAAAGTCCCAATAATCATTTGGCGTATTTTGTTCTTCGCTAGGTGGATTAATAAGTTCAGTATTTTCGTTGTCCGTAATTTCTTCTACATTTGCTATTTCTGTTGTTTCTTGTACTATTTTTTCGCTTTCGTTATTATCTTTAAACCATCCTAGAATAATTAGTATTGATATTATAGCAGTAATAATAGATATAATTAAGATAATAGTAAGAATTATATTTTTCTTTTTATTTTTTCTTTTCTTGATATTATCTTCGTTATTTAAATTATCGAGTTTAGAATATATATTTCCTTTTCTTTTTTTTGTTTTTTCCATATGTGAACCTCCATATATATTGTAACTTAATTATATACTAATAATTGTTTTATGGCAATGTAGTTATATTAAAATAGTATATAAATTTACATTAATTATTTCAATTGTATTACAAACATATTACAAGCGAGAGTGTTTTTTGAAACAATTTAAGAATATATTTACTATAAAATAGGAAAAATATATAATAGTACATATAAAGAAAAAGGAGGAATCTTTATGAAAAAACAATTTAAAGTAGCATTTGCTATGCTGGCATGTGCTGTGCTAACATTCATATTTGCTGGCGTTTATGCTGCTGAACCAACAGTTGAAATGAAAACTGGCGGAGATTTTTATGTTGGTGAAGCACAAGAATTTACAATATCAACAGTAGTACCAGAAGGGTATGAAGAAGTTATAGTACTAGGTGATGGAGTAATAAGCGATGAAAGTGCTATAGAAAAGTTAGAATACTTTGAAGTGAAAAATAGCACATGGTATGTACTTGAAACAATGTTTGGTGAGCCAACAGGTTTCCCACTTCAAAATGCGACTTCAAAATTTAGAGTAACATTTAATAAAGCTGGTGAATATACAGTTAAGTATGGTGTTAAAAAAGTAGAAGGTGGAGAAGTTATTGCTGAAAATACGCTTAAAATAAAAGTAATAGATAAAAGTGTAAGAGATGTTGCAACAAAAGATGAGTTAATTGCTGCAATAAATGATCCAGGTGTAAAAACAATTAATCTTACAAAAGATATTACAACAACAGCTAAAACTACTATAACAAGAGATGTTACAATTAACGGAAATGGGCACAAAATAGCAATTGATACTGAAGATAATACAGTATGGGACGGACTTTATGTATTACAAGCATACAAATGTAATGTAACAATTAGTGATATTACACTAACAGGTGGTAATGCTGGATTATTAGTACAAGGTTCAAAAGTTACAGTAAAAGGAACACTTGATGTTTCAGGTAATGGCTTTGGAGGAATCGAACTTGCTAAAGCAGGTGATGCTATGCCTAGCCTTGTTCTAACTGATGCAGAAGTATTAAACACTACAGAAGCATATAAATTACCAACTATTTGGGAAGATCCAACATTAGAAGGTGAAATAGTAATAGATGGTGATTTTTGGTCACTAGAACTTGAAGCAGCTAATGGGAATTTACAATATCAATATTATATTCAACCTGAAAACGCAGTTGATACACCTGAAAATCAATTAAAAGATCAAATTGAAGCAGGTGTAACTGATATTGAAATCGAAGTACACGATGAAGACGCTGTAATAAGCAAAGATGTACTAAATGAGTTAAAAGGAACTGATGCAACAGTTACAATTTATTCATATGATTACATTATAGAATTTAATGCAAAAGATATGACAGAAGAATTTGAAAAAGATTTAACTTTAAAAATTGAAGTTACAGACGAACAACCTTTCAAGAGTAATGTTTTAAAAGATATAAAAGCAGAAATGGTATTTATTGATTTAGAATATTCAGGTGTTCTTCCAAAAGGAACTAAGATAACACTTAGAGCAAGTGATTTTGGATATAAAGAAGGAGATAAATTCATGTTATACTACTATAACCCAACTACTGATAGCATGGAACTAATATCAAAAGAAGTTGTAGTAGATAGTAATGATTTGGCTACAATTGAAATAGACCACGCATCAACTTATGTTTTATCATCTGCTGAATTACCAGTTAAAGCACCAGCTAAAAACCCAAATACATCTGATATGACTATGGTTATAGCTATGATGTTAGGTGTGGTAGCCGTTCTTGGATTTGGCTATGTAGCAAAAGTTAAATTTGCAACAAATAAAAGATAATATATAGATATATATTAATAAAAGAAGTGAGTATTATACTATATGTATAATGCTCATTTTTCTTCGCTATATTAAAAACTTAGTTCAAAAATCCTTTTTATTACAGCAACATCTATGAAGATTGTTTGTTTTATGGTATAATAGATAGTATTAATTTGAAAGGAGGAAGCCTAGTGTATAGATTAAGAATTACATATATGAAATCTAAGTCAGCTATATATATACCTGCTATTGATGTTTCTGATGTTATATCAAAAGCACTTATTCGTATAGGTGTAAAATTAGTATATAACAAAAGAAATGTAAGACCGGAAATAGTTAATGCTAGTATTCTTCCGATTGGTGTAGAAAGTAACGGGGAGATATGTGAAGTATATATTAAAGAACATATGGATATTGCATATCTTGTAAGAGAAATAAATAAAACAATGCCAGATGGCATGATAATATTAGGTGCGCAGTATGTAGATTTAAACGAAGAAAATATAAATAGAAGAGTGTATGCATCAACCTATGAGTTTGAACTTGTATTTAGTGATGAAATGTTTATAGGCATGAACAAAAAGCAAGCTCAAGATTTAAAATTATGGTATAGAAAAATGTTTGAAGAATATTTATCAGATTCTGCAATACTTGTTTTGAAAAAGCTTCCTCATAGAAATGAAAGAATTGATATAAAACCGGATATAATTGATTATGAATTTTTGATAGATAATAGATTAAGGGCTACAATATATACCGGAAAAGAAAGAATGTTAAATCCAGAATATATTATGATGGGATATCAAGAATATATAAATAAAGATATAAAATATAATATAAAAAGAACGAAGATATTATATAAATAAAAATAAATAGGAGTAAAGAAATGAATGTACTTATTGAAGAACCAATAAAATTTAGTAAATTTAACAAGTTAGTAAATGATATTGAAAAAGCAGAAGATAATCTAAGTATAATAGGACTTACAGATAGTCAAAAGGCACATATGATATACAGTTTGTATAACTATTCAAATAAATTACCTGTCATAGTTTGTCCTAATGTATCAACTGCAAAAAAGATGATACAAGACCTTAAATTTTATAGTAATACTGAAATAGTATACTTACCTTCAAGAGAAGTAATATACTATGATTCTGATATTGAAAGTAGAGAGATAGAAAACGCAAGAGTATATGCAATAAATAAAATAATAGAAAATAAACCATGTATTATTGTAACAGTAGTAGAAGCCTTAATGCAATGTATGCTACCAAAAGAGATATATTTAAACAAGAATATGACTTTTAAAATAAATGAAACAATATCATTTGAAGAGGTAGTAAATAACTTAGTTAAGTTAGGATACTCAAAACATGATATAGTAGAAGGAAAAGGTCAATTTGCTGTAAGAGGTGGAATTCTTGATATATTCCCAATTAATGAAGATGTGCCATATAGGGTGGAACTATTTGGTGATGATATAGATAGCATAAGAACATTTGATATAGATAGTCAAAAGAGTATAGAAAACATAGATTCATTTGAAATAACATTTTCAAGCGAATATATAATATCAAATGATTTAAAAGAACAAGTTATAGATAAACTAAAAGATGAACTTGAAAAAGGTAATTTTAGTAAAGGAATTAGAGACAAGATTAAAGAGGATATTGAAAAAATATCCGAGCAAGAATTAGGAAATAATATATATAAATATTTTAATTTATTTGTAGGAAATGAATATACATTACTTGATTATTTAAAAGATAGAGTAATATATTTTGATGAGATAACTAGATGTAAGGAACGCTCAAAAGGAATAATAGAAGAAAACAACGAAACAATAAAAATAATGACAGAAAAAGAAGAGATACATCCAAAATTTGCTTTTAAATATATGGGGTTTGATGAAATAGAAACAAAATATAATAATCTACTTACTGTTTATTTAGATAGAATAAACAAAGATAGAAATCTGCATGCGAAAAGAAAAGAGTACAGCTTTAGCTGTAGGGAGGTCAACTTTTTTCGTAGCTCAATGGATGTACAAATTGACGAGATTAAAAGATATTTAAATTCTGAAAATCTAGTAATAATTGTTTTCTCTACATTAAAAAAAGTAGAAACAATTAAAAATCTTCTTATAGACAATAACATAAAAACAAAACAAGTTTATTCATTAGATGAAATTAATCCAAACGATAGAAGTCAGGTATATATATTAAACGGTATAATATCTTCTGGATATATTTATGAGGAAATGAATTTAGTAGTTTTAGCAGAGGATATATCTGGTACTAATTTAAAGGCAAGTAAAAAGGTGTCAAAAGATTTCCTAGGTGAAATGTTAAATTCATATAACGACTTGAAAATAGGAGATTATGTTGTACACCAAACATATGGTATAGGTAAATATTTAGGTGTAGAAACAGTTGAAACATATGGTATTGTAAAAGACTATATAAAGATAGAATATAAAGATGGAGGGGTACTTTATGTTCCTGTTACATCACTAGAATATATAAAAAAATATGTATGTGATGAAGGCTTTGTTCCTAAGATAAATAAACTTGGTACAAAAGAATGGGAAAGAACAAAATATAAAGTTGGTAAACATGTAAAAGATATAGCCAAAGACTTAATCAAGTTATATGCAGCAAGACAAGAAGCAAAAGGCTATGCTTTTCCTGTTGATACACCATGGCAAAATGAGTTTGAATCTGATTTTGAATATGAACTTACAGTAGACCAAAGAAGATGCATAGAAGAAATGAAAAAGGATATGGAATCAGATAAGCCAATGGATAGACTTTTATGCGGTGATGTAGGATATGGTAAAACAGAAGTTGCAATAAGAGGTGCCTTTAAAGCAGTTATGGGCGGAAAACAGGTTGCATATTTAGTTCCTACAACAGTTTTATGTTTGCAACAATATAATGTGTTTAAACATCGTATGGAAGATTATGGTGTAAGGGTAGAGATGCTTAGCAGATTTAAAACTGCAAAAGAACAAAAAGAAATTTTGCAAAAGTTAGAACTTGGAGAAATAGATATTGTAGTAGGAACACATAGGCTTTTATCAAAAGATGTTAAATTTAATGATTTGGGTTTTTTAATAATAGATGAAGAGCATAGATTTGGCGTTGAGCATAAAGAGGCAATTAAAAAATATAGGACAGGGGTAGATGTATTATCTATGACTGCAACTCCGATACCTAGAACATTACACATGTCAATGATAGGCATAAGAGATGTATCTGCTATATTAGAACCACCTCTTGAAAGAATGCCAGTTCATACATATGTCATGGGATATGACGAAACAGTAATTAAACAAGCAATAGAAAAAGAACTAGATAGGGATGGACAAATATTTTATTTAAATAACAGAGTAGAAAATATAGAAGAGATAACTAATAAAGTAAGAAGTTTAGTTCCGGAGGCAAAGGTTGCATATGCACATGGACAAATGTCTCCAAAACAAGTTGAAGATATAATGTTAGGCTTTATGGATAGAGAAATAGATGTACTTGTTTGTACTACAATACTAGAATCTGGTATAGACATACCAAATGCTAATACTATAATTGTAGAAAATGCAGATAGATTAGGTTTAGCACAACTTTATCAAATAAGAGGTAGGGTTGGTAGATCTAATAGACTAGCATATGCATATGTGACATATAATAAAAGGAGAACTATATCAGAAGATGCAGAAAAAAGACTCGTTGCAATTAAAGATTATACTGAATTTGGTAGTGGACTTAAAATTGCATTAAGAGATTTAGAAATAAGGGGAGCAGGTAATTTACTTGGAGCAGAGCAACATGGTCATATAGCAGATATAGGTTATGATATGTACGCTGCAATGCTAGAAAGAGCAATAAAAGAAGAAAAAGCGTTGTTAAATAATCAAGATGGTAACGATATAAATGAAGTTGATTATTTAAATAACGATGTTAAGATATCAATCGATGTATCAGCAAATATTCCAAACTCATATATTTCTAGTTCAATAATTAAAATAGAGATGTATCAAAAATTATCGAGTGCAAATAATGATGAAGAACTTAGAAATATTACACTAGAATTAATAGATAGATTTGGTGATATGCCAAAACAAGTAGAAAACTTAATATCTATAATAGAGATAAGAAATATTTGTAGAAAACTTAACATAACAGAAATAAAAAGCAGTAATGAACAATTTACAATATTACCATTTGGCCTAAAATTTAGGTTGACAAATTGCAAAAAAAGTGATATATTGCTAACTATTAAGACGACTTTAAAAGATATGGAAAAGAGTCAAAAATAGAAGAGGAAAAGGGGAAGATTTAGAATGAAGAAAAAAAATGAAGAAAATTTAATTAAACCAGAAAATGACGCTATAAAAATGAAAGGCATAAAAACAAATAAAGGCGTTAAAATGAGCAGCGATGCAAAAGTTATATTTGGTATTGTTGCTGGTATGATAATTATATGTGCGGCATTTATATGGTACTATTTTTCTGGTGTAGATAATCAAGTTGTTGCAACATATGAAGGTGGAAAAGTCACAAGAGGAGAATATGAACTTTATTATAAATTATTTGGTTCAATGCTTTCATATTATGGTTATGACGAAGAAACAATAAAAGAAGAAGTATTAAATAAGGTTGTTATTGATAAAATAATGGCTGAAAAAGCAGAAAAAGAAAAAATTGAAATTTCAGAAGATGCAGAAAAAAACATAAAAGATATTTTTTCTGATAAAGAACAAGTAACACAATTTGTTGACCAGGGAATTGATCCTGATGAAATGAAAGATGTATATTATAATGATGCTCTAATTACAGCATATATTGAGAAACTTACATCAGAAGCAACAGAAGTAAGTATAAAAGAATTTATTGATGATAATGAAGGTGAAAAAGCAAATTATAATGAATATACATGCAGTTATATTTTATATGCTAATACTGATGAAAATGCAGAAACTAATGCACAGGCTACACTTGATAGAATTAAAAATGGTGAAGGATTTGCAACAGTTGGTGAAGAAGTTCAAGCAGCAGATGCAAATAATATTCAATATGGAACAGAATATACAGTATTCTTAAACGAAACATCAGTTAGTGCTTTTGAAGATGCATTAAGAAATATGAAAGCAGGAGATGTTACACAAGAATTAGTTTATTCAAAAGAATATGGTTATTTTATAATAAGAGTTGAGTCAATAGCTGAAAATGCAAGAATAAATGGTGAGAAAGCAGCAGATAACTATGTAAATGAAAAAATTAATAAATGGCAAAAGGATGCAAAAGTAAAAGCAAAAGATAAAAAAATAGATAAAATAGTAGCAGGTTTAACAACTGCTGTTGCATCTTAATTTAGAGGTGAAATAATGATAATAACCAGTAAATCTAATAACATTGTAAAATATATTTGTAGTTTACAAAATAAAAAGTATAGAAATAAATATAATAAATATGTTATAGAGGGAATTAAAATGGTTGAAGAAATAATAAACTCAGAAGGCAATGCCCCTGAGTTTATTGTTTATTCAGAAGAAATACTAAAAAAAATAGAACTAGGGTCAAAATTTTTAAATGTTATAAATGAAAATACTAATAAATATAATTTTGTAAATGTAAGCGAGGATGTATTTAAATATATAACTGATGTAGAAACTCCACAAGGAGTTATAGCAGTAATAGATAAAAAAGAATATAGTATTGATAAGTTAAAAGAAATATTAAATGTAGATGCAAATAATAAGTTTGTTATATTAGATAAAGTGCAAGACCCAGGGAATTTAGGAACTATTATCCGTAGTGCTAAATCTTTTGGTATAGATAATATAATATGCATAAGTGGAACAGTAGATGCTTTTTCTCCAAAGGTTACAAGAAGTACCATGGGTGCAATATTAAAGACTAACATATTTTATATAAAAGAAAACGAAATAGATATGTTAGTAAGTAGTTTAAAAAATAAAGGGTATAACATTATATCAACTTCTCTTGAAGGTGATAAATATTTAAATGAAGAAACAATAAATGATAGAACTATCTTCGTTATGGGAAATGAAGCAAATGGTGTTTCAAAAGAACTATTAGATTATTCAGATAAACTTGTGAAAATACCTATGCAGGATACTATGGAGTCATTAAATGTGGCAGTTGCAAGTAGTATAGTAATGTATGAGCAATATATACGAGGTGGAAAATAATGCCCGCTAAATTAGAAATAAATCTTCAAAATTTAGAACATAATATATTAAATATTAGAAAGTATATAGAGGAAAATAGCAAAGAAAAAGATGTAGAACTATTGGCTATGGTAAAAGCTGATGCGTATGGCGCAGGAATGGTTGAAATATCTAAAAGATTAGAAAAACTTAATATAAACTATTTGGGAGTTGCATATTTAAAAGAGGCAAAGTTATTAAGAGAAAATAATATTAAAAGTAATATTATTGTGTTTTCTGGTATCTTAAAAGATGAAATAGAAGATGCTGTAAACACAGATGCTATATATGCAATATCTAATATGGAAATAGCAAGATTATTAAATGAAAAAGCAAAGAAATGTAATAAAAAGATAAGAGTGCATCTTGCAGTAGATACCGGAATGGGAAGAATCGGAGCAACACCAGAATGTATACAAGATGTTATATCTAACATTAAAAAATATGACAGCTTAGAAGTTGAAGGCATATTTAGTCATTTTTCAAGTGCCGATTCAGATATGGAATATACTAAACAACAAGATGTATTGTTTGGTGAGGCTCTTAAACAAATAGATGAAGCAGGTATAAAATATAAGTATGCACATATATGTAATAGTATAGGTATACTAAATTGTATAGATTCATATAACAATATGGTAAGATTAGGTATTGGAATGTATGGATATTTAGAAAATGATAAAATTGATTTAAAAGGAATTTTTAAACTTTCTGCTCCTATTTGTGATATAAGAGAAATAGAAAAGGGAGAGTATGTTGGATATTCTAAAACATATATAACAACAAGAAAGACAAAAGTTGCTACTATACAAATTGGATATGCAGATGGACTGAGTAGGTTGTTATCTAATAAATATTCGTTAAATATAAAAGGGGAAAGTGCGAAAATACTTGGTAATATTTGCATGGATATGACAATGATTGATGTGACAGATATTGATGATATCAAGGTTGGTGACTATGTAAATATTTTTGATTATGAAGATAAAAGAATTAATGAAATAGCGAATATATGTAACACCATTAATTATGAAATAATTTCAACCATAGGAAAAAGAGTAGATAGATTTTATGTATAAAGTGCTTTATAGTAAAATTTGACTATTTAATTAAAAAATGGTATAATATATAATGTATGGCGCAGTATTCTAGTCAGAACACTATTTGAAGATGGGCCTAAAAATCCATTAAAAGGCACATGTTAGCGGCTTGTATATATGCTTTGATCGCCCAGGTTGGGGTGTATGTATAAGTTATTTTTTGAGAATAAGGTGAATTTGTAATGGCATACAAACCACTTGCCTTTTTTTCAGCTCGCGTTTTGTTATAACTTTAAACGCAAACCATATATATAGAGAGTACTATATATATTGTAGCCTGTCGTGAGTGGACCTACGGGATAGAAAGTTCATATATATAATTTATGGCCATAAGTTATATATATTTGTTTCTTGAAATTATGTTTGCAAAAGCGGATAAGAATAGTTTAAGTTCTGTCAGGGAAAACCTCTAGACTGTAACATATATTGTTGGTGTGTTAAGGATTGAAGTGTGGTCTCAGTGGTAATCGAGTAGCTAATTTGGTGACAATTAGCCATCTGATTTAAAGGGAAACCGCTATGAGGTAACGAGTAGTATTTAGGTGGGGAAATCCAACTTGACCTTAAGCCGCAAAATTTACTTAATGCATTGCCATAACATATATAGTATAAACTATAAGAAATGATGAGGTAAAATGAAAGAACAAAATAAATGGATTGTTACTGTCTTTATAATGACATTCATACTTTCCATAATATTTAATGGTGTATCAAATGCACTACTTAGTAAAATTAATATATTTATTGCTTTCCTTATATTGATTATTATGATTGGTATAGGAATATTTTTTGACATGATTGGAATGGCAGTTGCAACCTGTGAAGAGGCTCCATTTCATGCAAAAGCAGCAAAAAAACATAAGGGCGCAAGAGAAGCAATAAAACTTATACGTTCAAAAGAAAAAGTATCTAGTATATGTAATGATGTAGTAGGTGATGTATCTGGTATAGTTAGTGGCTCGCTGGCTGCATTAATATCTGTTAGTGTTAGTAACATTACTGGTATTAATTCTTTAATTGTATCACTTATAATAGGTGGAATTGTTGCATCTCTTACAGTAGGTGGTAAAGCAATAGGAAAGAAAAAAGCAATTGATAATTGTAATGAAATAATGTTTTTTGTAGGAAGTGTAGTACATCTATTTGCTCCTATAAAAGCGAATAATACAGTAGATAAGAAAACAAAGAAAGATAAATAATATTGTAATATTTTAAAATATATAGTATAATACTAAATGTAGTGGTTAAAGGATATTTGTAGTAATAACCTGTGAGCCATAACTGGTGTTATACTATATATTTTTTGTATATACTTTTTGCTATGACTTAGATGTTATTATTACACCTTTAAGCTACTATGGATAGTTAGGAGGAATTTTTATGTTTAGAGTTTTTGAAACAGAATATGCAGGCAGAAAACTTGTTATAGAAACAGGTAAAATGGCACAGCTTGCAAATGGCTCTTGTATGGTTAAGTATGGAGATACAGCAGTACTTGTAAATGTTACAATGTCAAAAGAGCCAAGAGATGGTATCGATTTCTTACCACTTTCAGTAGATTACGAAGAAAGATTATATGCAGCAGGTAAAATACCAGGTGGATTCTTAAAAAGAGAAGGAAAACCAAGTGATAAAGCAATATTAGTATCAAGAGTAATTGATAGACCTATGCGTCCTTTATTTCCTAAGGATTACAGAAATGATACAGCAATAAATGCAGTTGCTATGGCAGTTGATCCAGATGTTCTACCAGAAGTACCAGCTATGATAGGTGCAGCAACAGCATTATTAATTTCGGATATTCCATTTACAGCGGTTGTAGGTTCAATTAAAGTTGGACTAGTTGATGGTAAGATTGTGTTAAATCCAAATTTAGCAGAAAGAGAAAAATCAGATTTAGATTTAACAGTTGCAGGAACACCAGATAAAGTTTGTATGATAGAAGCAGGAGCAAATGAAGTACCTGATGATGTAATGCTTGAAGCAATAAAAGCAGCGCATGCCGAAATTATTAAACTTACAGAATTCATGAAAGGAATTCAAAAAGAAATAGGTAAAGAAAAAGCAACATATAAATCATTTGAAGTACCAGAAGAGTTATATAACGAAATATATAACGAATTTAATCAAAAAGTATATGACGGTATGCAAACAACTGATAAAACAGTAAGAGATGAAAATATATCTAAAATTTCAGAAGAAATAAAAGAATGGTATATAGCTAAAAATTCTGAAGAAGCATACGAAACTGCTAAAAAAGATATAGCAGAAATCATATATAGACTAGAAAAGAAAAACGTTCGTAAAATGGTAAAAGAAGAACGCAAGAGAGTAGACGGAAGAGGAATGACTGAAATAAGACCATTATCTTGTGAAGTTGATTTACTTCCAAGAGTACATGGTTCTGGATTATTTAATAGAGGTCAAACACAAGTACTTTCAATTGTTACACTTGGACCAAAATCTGATGAACAAAGTTTAGATGGATTAGATGAAGAAACTTCAAAAAGATATATACATCATTACAACTTCCCACCATATAGTGTAGGTGAAGCAAGACCAACAAGAGGACCAGGAAGAAGAGAAATAGGTCATGGAGCTTTAGCAGAAAGAGCACTTGTTCCAGTATTACCTAGTGTTGAGGATTTTCCTTATGCTATAAGAGTAGTATCAGAAGTATTAAGTTCAAATGGATCTACATCACAAGGAAGTGTTTGTGGGTCAACACTTGCACTTATGGCAGCAGGTGTACCAATTAAAGCACCAGTTGCAGGTATTTCAACAGGATTATTTACTGAAAACGGAGATACATCTGATTATGTAATGGTAACAGATATTCAAGGTATAGAAGATTTCTTTGGAGATATGGACTTTAAAGTTGCAGGAACAAAAAAAGGAATAACTGCTATACAAGTAGATATAAAAATAGATGGTCTTACATATGAAATAATAGAGGAAGCTTTTGCTAAAACAAATGTTGCAAGACAATATATTTTAGATGAAATAATGCTAAAATGTATACCAGAGCCAAGAAAAGAAGTATCTAAATATGCACCTAAGATTGTTAATATGAAAATAGACCCAGAAAAGATAAGAGATGTAATCGGAGCAGGTGGAAAAGTTATTAATAAAATAATTGATGAAACTGGCGTTAAGATTGACATTGAAGATGATGGAACTGTATTTATATATGGAACTGAAAAAGAAATGATAGACAGAGCTTATGATATTATCCAAGGTTTAACAAAGGATGTTGAAAAAGGCGAAGTGTATATGGGTACAGTAACTAAGTTATTCCCTTTTGGAGCATTAGTTGAAGTTCTACCAGGTAAAGAAGGAATGTTACATATATCTAAAATATCTTCTGAAAGAATAGAAAAAGTAGAAGATGTATTAGAACCTGGTCAAAATGTATTAGTAAAAGTAATAGATATTGACAAAGAACAAGGCAAGTTTAGTTTATCAGCAAAAGATGCCTTAAATTAAAGGTGGTAAATAATATATGAAAGTATATGCATTTGTAGGCCCTAGTGGCACAGGTAAAAGTCACCATGCTCAAAGAGTAGCTCTTGATAATGGTATAGACTATATTATAGATGATGCAATTTTAATACATAAGAATAAAGTAGTAGCAGGTAAATCTGCTAAAACAGAACCAACTAAGATTGGTTCTGTTAAGTCTGCTATATTTAATGATACGGCAAAATGTGAAATAATGCGAAGAGCAATAAGAAGCAGTAAGCCAGATAAAATATTAATACTTGGTACATCTGATGGGATGGTTGAAAAGATAGCAGAAAACTTAAAATTACCTAAAATATGTAAAACAATATATATTAATGAAGTAGCTACCGAGGAAGAAATGGCCGAGGCTAAAAGAATGAGAACTGTTGAGGGCAAACATGTTGTACCTGTCCCAACAATGGAAATAAAAGAACAATTTTCGGGATATTTTATGGATCCTTTAAAGATATTTGAAAAGAAGGATAAAAAGTATCATGAAAAAAGTATTATTAGGCCAACATTTAGTTACCTAGGTAATTTCTATATTTCAGATAAAGTAATAAAAGATGTAATAACATATTGCACAAAGGATATAGCAGGAATATCTAAACTTATTAGGGTAAATATAGAAAAGTTTATTGATGGTATAAATATATATCTTGATATAAATATTGAGTATGGATATAGTATACCTAAGGTATCTAAAATATTACAGGATACAGTAAGTAAAGAAGTAGTATATGCTACTGGAATAAATATATTTGGTATCAATGTAAGAGTTAAAGGTATTGATATTAAAAAGTAAAATTAAAATAAACCTTATAAAAAGTGTAACTTTTTGTAAGGTTTTGCTAATATATGTACAAGTAAAAATAAATTTGTTAAAATATATGCACCTGCTTTGGTAAGAAAGGAGGTGCATTCTAAGATGACTAACTTAATCTTTACAACTTCGTTGTAATATAATTGTAGCATAGAATGTGTAGGTTGTCAAATAAATAAGGGATATATTACATATAACGACAAAAGTAGAGAAATATATGATATGCTTTAAATGATTAATTTCTTTCTATCTTTTGTTATAATTATGTTACAAATATAAAATATTAATTTTTTAGTTTGACACTACATATTGCATATGATAAAATAGTGCTATTGATATATGGAGGTGTAGTTATGGATTTTATGGATAAAGTAACAGAATTATCAAAAAAAGTAGGAGTAGGTACTGAAAAAGCATATAAAGCAGTTGCTGATAAATCAGGAAAAATTATAAAAGAAACACAAATGAGGATACAAGTAAACGAAAAAGAAGGCGATATTGAAGCTATGTACTATGATATGGGTAAAAGTATATATGATATGTACAAAAAAGGTGAAAATATAAGCGATTCTTTTAAAAAGACTTGTAAAAAAATAGATAAATTAAGTAAAGAAATTGATGAAATGGAAACACATATGTTGTATCTTAGAAATCTAAGAATATGTTCTAATTGTGGTGAAACTATTGGAATAGAAAATAAATACTGTCCAAAATGTGGAGATAAACAAAAAACAGTAAAAATAAAAGAAGTAAAAAAAGAGGAAGAAATAGAAGAATCACCAATAGACAGAGTTTGCTCAAAATGTGGTAAAATAGCATTAGAAGATGAAGATTTCTGCACAAATTGTGGTACAAAAATATAGGGAGTTTTATGAGAAGAGAAAAGAAAGTAAAAGAAGAAAATACAGAAAAAGTTAGAAAAAAGAAAAAATTAAATATACTTGATATTATTACAGTTTCAGTTATATTAATACTTATAGTTATGTATGCTCCAAGAGCTTGGTCGTTATATGAGGAACATAGAATAAAAATGGAGGAGGCTAAAAAGCCACCAGTGATTGAATATCCATTAGAAGTTGAAATAACAGAGCAAGATACAAAGTTCTTTTCTGAGTTTTTCAAAGATTATGCGGTGGGAATTAGATCAGGTATCAATTTATTAGATGATATTACACAAAATGACATGGTAGATTTTTGTAGGGCTATTCTTAGTGAAAAGTATTCTTCATCAGGGTTAATATCAAAGACATCTATGGATAGTGCTATGCAAAAATATTTTGAAGTATCAGGTGTAGACTATGCAAGTTTAGGATATAAATCACTTACAGTATATAAAGAATATGATGCACAAAAAGTATTTAATGTAACAAGATTAATGCAACTTGAAGAAAATGGTGATTTATACTTAGTATATGCAGATTGTATAGATAAGGTAAATGTTCAAGAAGGTACATATAAAAAAGAAAATATTGAAGATGTATATATTTTCACATTTAAGAAAATAGTTAACGAGAGTCAAAATGAATTAGGTGTTGTTACAACTGATGTAAAATATGTATTACAAAAAGTTGAAAAAGAAGTAATAGTTGAAGAAATACCAGAAGAAACACCGCAAGAAAACACTAATAAAAAAGATAAATAAGTTGTGGAAAGGAAATAAATTATTATGCTACGAGAATTACTCATAAAAATTGATTTTTTAGCAAAGGAAAATCAAGGACCTTTTCACCCTAAAAAATAGTTAAGAAAACCAAGATTATTTTATATAAAATAGTCTTGGTTTTTATCATACATAAAATATATAGGAGGAGAGTTTTGTATGGAAAAGAAGTATATTTTTGTAACAGGTGGAGTTGTATCTGGGCTTGGTAAAGGCATAACGGCAGCTGCAATAGGAAGAATTTTAAAATCAAGAGGAGTAAAAGTAACAATTCAAAAGTTTGACCCATATTTAAATATTGATCCAAGTAATATGGATCCGTGTCAACACGGGGAAGTTTTTGTTACTGATGACGGGCTAGAAGCAGATTTAGATTTAGGACATTATGAAAGATTTATAGATGAAAATTTAAATAGATATAGCGATGTGACTACTGGTAAAATGTATATGCAAGTGCTAAACAAAGAAAGAAAAGGAGAATATGCTGGAAAAACAATTCAAATAATTCCTCATATAACTAATGAAATAAAAGATACGGTGTACAAAGCAGGAGAAATATCTGAAAGTGATGTTGTTATAACTGAAATAGGAGGAACAGTAGGAGATATAGAATCACAACCATTTTTAGAAACTATAAGACAAATAAGGACCGAAAAAGGAAGAGATAATGTTATGTTTGTTCATGTAACCTTGATACCGTATCTTCCTAAATCAGAAGAACTTAAATCTAAGCCTACTCAACATAGTTGTAAAGAACTTATGAGTATAGGTATAATACCAGATATAATTGTTGCTAGGACATCATATAAAATGGATGAAGAGATGAAAGAAAAAATATCACTTTTCTGTAATATTGATAAGAAGAATGTTATTGAAAATTTAGATGTTGATTCTATTTATGATGTACCACTTATGTTTGAAAATCAAAATATGGGTGATATAATTTGCACAAGATTTAATATAAAAAGTGATAAAAATGATTTACAAGATTGGTATGATGCTTGTGTTTCTAAAAAGGAAATAAAAAAACAAGTAAATATTGCATTAGTAGGAAAATATGTAGCGTTAAAAGATGCATATATTTCAGTATATGAAACATTAAAACATGCAGGTACTAAAAACGATGTTAAGGTAAATATAAAATGGATTGATTCAGAGAGTGTAGAAAAAGAAGGTGCAAAAAAATTACTTTCAGATGTTCAGGGAGTAATAATTCCAGGTGGATTTGGAAGTAAAGGTATAGAAGGAAAAATTGAGGCAATAAAATATGCAAGAGAAAATAAAATACCACTATTTGGTATAGCACTTGGTATGGAACTTATGTGTATTGAATATATGAGAAATGTAGTAGGAATAAAAGAAGCAAACAGTTTAGAGTTTGATGTTGATACTAAATGTCCAGTTATTTATACATTAAATGACAATGTAGAAAAAGATAGTATAAGAATAGGAAAGTATCCTTGTATGCTTGATGTAAATACAAACTCATATGATGCATACAAAGAAAATATGATACATGAAAGACATAGACACAATTATGAATTTAACAATAGTTATAGAGATATGCTAGAAAAAAACGGATTAAAAATAGCAGGAACATCACCAGATAATAGATTGGTAGAAATAGTAGAATATACAAAACATCCTTGGGCTGTTGGAACAATGTTCCATCCAGAGTTTAAATCAAGACCTAATAGAGTACATCCTTTATTTAGAGATTTTGTAAAGGTAGCAAAGGATTTAGTTAAATAGTAATAAAACTAGTTATGTTTAATACATAGCTAGTTTGACTTTTATATGCTAACATGATAAACTATGACATAATTTATTATACATTCTAAAAATAATTTTAAAGGAGGAGATGCTTAATATGAAAAAAGTTTTAAAATCAATAGTGGGGTATTTGTTAGAAATATTAGGAATGATGTCTGAATTTATGTATCAGGTTGCTTATGTTGGATTTGCAATATCTGCAATATTAATATTTTTTAATATTCTACCAACTAAACATGCGATTATTTACTGTATAGCAGTAGTATTGCATTTTGCGAGTTTAGGGTATTTTGGTTATATGAAAGACTATTATAGTGGAAACTGGCAAAAGAAAGTTACCATAGCATTTATAATTATAAATGTACTAATATGCCTAATAACAGCCATATTAACAAACTTTTTACTAACAATAGGACTTATACTTTTTATGGTATTTATTGCTGTTACATATCTGAGGTTAAATGACCATTTAATATGTTTTACTATTGGGAAAAGACCTAAACTTGAATTGTTATTTGCAAAACATCCTAACATATCATATATTATATTGTTACTTCTTCCTATAATAGCAATTATTATTCCTCTTGTATTTCTTCCTTGGAATATTTTTGTTAAAATAGCAATCGTAATAGTATATATAGTATGTATGCCGCTTATAGCACTTGCAACCGATGAAGGATTCGATATTGAAGAAATATTTTATTGGGATTAAGAAAAATGAAACTAGTTATGTCTAAGCATAACTAGTTTCATTTTTTCTTTACAACTTATCTTTTAAAATAACAATATATATGGTATAATTTAAACTAATTTAGAGAAAGAAATATTAATTAAATATATAGTAGCAATTGTATATGAGAAAGGAATATAATATATTGGATAGAAAAATAAAATTAAGTAAAGATATTGATAAAAAAATTCAATTTATTAAAGAAATTGATGATGATGCTTGTAAGTATTTATGTAATATATATGAAAGATATTACTTGTGTAGAGATAAATATAACACCCAAGAATATTTAAAATATAATAAATGTATGTTTCAAAACGATATTTTGGAGATAATAAAATATTGTAAGAATAATAATTGTATTATTTTTGAAATAACAAAAAGCTATGATAAAAGATATGAGGATTTAGTTTCATTGTGTCAGTATGAAAGCATACCTATCGTTAACATTAACGATGAAAAAAATATGAATTTGTATAATATTAAAAATAAATATAAATTTGACAATATATTTTTTGATATAAACATTAGTGATATTAATAGTTGGTATAATTGGAATGTAGTAATTGAAAATAATTTAGATAATATTCTAGTATCATTTGATAAATTTAATATGGAAGAGTTAAAAATTAATACGATAGAAAAAGTTGAAATTTGTAATTCTAAGAGTGAAAAAGGAAAATATGAAAAAAACACAGGCGGGTTTAATGTAATAAAAGTTATAAATGTAATAAAAAGACTATTAAAAATAGTAAATAAAGAGACCTATGATATAATTGCCAATATCTATATTGCTAACAGAGAAGTAAATAGATATTATGTAGAAGAATTAAGTGAGATAATAAATTCTTTAACATATAATAATTTGACAGATAAGTATAGTTATATATATGATTTATTATGTAAAAAACTTGAAAGAGATATAGTAAAATATAATTATTGCATATTTAATAATAATAAATGTATAGCACAAAGGAACGGAGCAAAATGGCCTAAAAACGAATATGATGGATGTTGTTTTGATGTAAGTAGCAATAAACAATGTAAATATTTAAATTCTAAAAAGAGTTGTGATATAACCTGTATTTCTTGTAGATTATTTACTTGTAGATATTTAAAAGATAGAGGAATAGATTATGATATTAGAAAAAATATTTTTTCTAAAATATTTTTAAATTTATTACAAACACCAGAGTTTGTATGGGATTTCTATATACCAAAAGAAAAAATATTAAATAGAATTACAACCATGCCAAAAATATTTTGATGCTAATGGAATCCTTACTGATCCGGATGATTAAGCGATGTATTTAGAGGAGCCTGAGGGATTTATTGATTCCTTGGGCTTTTTCTTGCAAAACAATATTTACCATTGACAGATAGAACAAAAGTTTGTATAATGTTTTGGTAAGGTGGTAAAGTTGAAAAAAAGAGTAATACTACATATAGATGTAAATAATGCTTTTTTGTCTTGGACAGCACTCGATATGTTAGAAAAAGGAAGTAAAGTGGATATTAGGAATATACCTTCTGTTATTGGTGGAGATGAACAAAATAGAAGAGGCATTGTTCTTGCAAAAAGTAATATAGCCAAAAAATATGGAATTGTAACAGGCGAAACATTATATAAAGCAAGACAAAAATGTCCTAGTGTTCAAGTTTTTGCAGGAAGTAGTCATAGATATGAAGAATTTTCAAATAAGTTATATAACTTACTTTTAGAATATACTGACAAGATAGAAAGGTTCTCGATTGATGAATGCTTTTTAGATATGACTGAATATTTAATGGGTCAAGATATATTGTTTATAGCAAATGAAATAAAAGATAGAGTAGAAAAAGAATTAAAATTTACTGTAAATATAGGAGTATCAGAAAATAAAGTGCTTGCAAAAATGGCATCAGATTTTGAAAAGCCGAATAAAATTCATACATTGTATAGAAGCGAAATAAAGAAAAAAATGTGGCCTTTAAAAATATCAGAGCTTTTTATGCTTGGAAGAAAGAGTGTGCCTAAATTAAATAGTATTGGAATATATACAATTGGAGATATTGCAACTGAAACAAAAGAGTTTATGAATAGAAAATTTGGTAAACACGGAATTCAAATGTGGGAATATGCAAATGGAATAGATAAATCGGAAGTTATATATGAAAAGGTGTTGCCAAAAGGTGTTGGCCATTCTTTAACACTTCCAAAGGATACATCTAATTTAGAAGATTTAAATAAAGTGCTATTATCCTTAGTTGAAAAAACAACATATAGACTTAGGAAATATAACCTGTATGCGACAGTAGTAACAGTTCAAATAAGGACAAAAGATTTTGAAAATTTTACTCATCAAATGAAAGTTAACCCTCCTACAAATGTAACAAAAGAAATATACGATGTTTCTAAAAAATTATTAAAGGAGATATATAAAGGAAGAGAATTAAGACTGATAGGTATAAGTACAAGTGAGTTAGTGGATAAGAATACTTCTATTCAAACAAATATATTTGATATAATTGAAAACAATGATAATAAACATGAGAAGTACGCAAAGGTGGACAGCGCCTTGGATAAATTAAAAAGCAAATTTGGTGATGATATAATAAAATATGCTGGAAGAATGAATGTAGATAAAATGGGAAATATAGCAGAATAATTAAACAGATATATTAAATAATTTGTTATTTTATTATATATTGAATATGTGGTATACTTATATAAAATTAAAGTATAGAAATTATATTAAAGGTGGGGTTAAATGATATATTTTGACAATAATAGAATAGGCTTTGGCATAAGCGGATATGAAAGAAAACAAGAAAGGAAAAATGAAGATGATAGTTGGGCAAATATAGCCTGGGAAGTAGATAGTGATGTGGTAAAATTTGATTCAATGTTATATTATATGGAATCAAAAGAAGTAGATGAGTTAAAAGAATTGTTTGAAAAATTTATTAGTGGAAAAATGACTGATATGGTATCGTTTGTACCATTAGAACCATCATTTAAAATAAGATTTTATCCTAATGGAGATGAATATGGACAATGGTTTGAAACTATAAATTCTACTGAGCCAGTGAAAAAGCCAAATGTTGAACTACTTATTAGCTTTATAGAGGAAGACAAAGCAATATCAGAGTTGTCTGTGTCATATATATTAGAAGATAGCGAAGTAAATAAATTTTATGATTATTTAGTACAAATAACAAAATAGCAAAAAGAGACTATCAATAATTCTTAATTAATGATATAATATATGCGTTTAAAGGAGAATCGCTTTGAATATATTAAAAGAGAATGAAAGAATAGATGATTTAAATATAAATGGGTTAAAACTAATACAAAACACAGAATACTTTATGTTTGGGATAGATTCTGTTATTTTATCTAGTATGATAAAATCATTATCTTCTTCAAATGTTATATTAGATTTTTGCAGCGGTTCAGCAGTTATTCCTATACTTTTAACTACAAGAGTAAAGTACAATAAAATAATAGGGATCGAGCTACAAAAAGAAATGCATGATTTGGCTGTAAGAAATGTTAAATTAAATAATTTAGATTCAGATATTGAAGTGTTAAACTGTGATATTAAAGATTACAAGAAAATAAATGAATATGTAAAAAACAAGGTAGATGTTATAGTATGTAATCCACCATATAAAAAGATAGGTACAGGTATTGTAAATGAAAACAGTGTAAAATATATAGCAAGACATGAAGATAAATGTAATTTAGAAGATATATTTATATCTTCTTCAAAACTATTAAAAACAAAAGGAAGGCTATATATAGTTCACAAACCAGAAAGGTTAGTTGATTTGATTTCTCTTGGAAGAAAATACAACTTGGAGGCAAAAAATATTACAATGATGCAACCTAAAATAGATAAAAGAGCAAGTCTTTTGTTTATTGAATATGTAAAAGATGGTGGGAATGAATGTAATGTAAATCCAGTTTTAATTCAATATGATGATACGGGAGATTATACTAAACAAATAAAAGAAATATATAGGGTGGATGAAAGTAATGAGTAGAAGTAGAAAAAAAGAAAATGTCGGAAAAGATACGGTAGAAAAAGGTAAGTTATATATAGTAGGAACACCAATTGGTAATTTAAAGGATATAACAATAAGAGCATTAGATGTATTAGAAAATGTAGATATTATATTAGCAGAAGATACTAGACAAACATTAAAACTTTTAAATCACTACAATATATCTTCTAAATTAATAAGCTATCATAAATTTAATGAAAAAGAAAAGCTAAAAGAAATAGTTGGTTTATTGCAAGAAGGAAATAGTATGGCACTTGTATCAGATGCAGGTATGCCAATATTATCCGATCCTGGACAACCTCTTGTTATGATGCTTGTAGAAGAAAAAATAGATATAGAAGTTGTTCCTGGGCCAACAGCTCTGACTACTGCAATAGCATATTCCAATATTCCGACTGAAACTTTCGTATTTGAAGGTTTTCTTCCAATGAATTCTAGAAGAAGAAAAGAACGTTTAAATATGATAAATATGGAGCCAAGAACTATGATATTTTATGAAGCACCACATAAGTTATTAAATACACTTAAAGATTTATATAGCAAAGTAGGCAATAGAAAAATATGTTTAGTTCGTGAACTTACTAAAATCCATGAAGAACAAAAATATACAACTATTGAAGATTTAATTAATGAAATAGAGCAAGATGGTGTAAAGGGTGAAATTGTATTTATACTTGAAGGAAATGAGAATAAAGAGGAAAATATAAATGATACAGGTAAAACAAATTTAGAACTTGTTAAAGAGTATATATCACTTGGACTTAGTAAAAACGATGCAATAAAGAAAGTTGCAAAAGAAAGAGGGTTAACTAAAAATGAAGTATATATGGAGTGTGTAAAGGAAAATGGATAAAAAAGAAATTGAAAGATTAGATAATATGAGAGTATATGAAAATCAAGCATATGAAAAAGGATATGAATTTATATGTGGAGTAGATGAGGCAGGAAGGGGGCCTTTATGTGGACCTGTTGTTGCAGCTGCTGTAATACTTGATAAAGATGCACATTTAGAGGGAGTTAATGATTCTAAAAAAATATCTGAGAAAAAAAGAGAAAAACTATATGATGATATAATGGAAAATGCATTAGCAGTCGGCATTGGAATGTCAGATATAGATGTAATAGAAGAGTTAAATATATTAGGTGCTACAAAACAAGCTATGAAAGAGGCTATAAATAACTTAGCTGTAAGACCGGATTATGTTTTAATAGATGGAAATCAAGATATTAATATTGATATAGATAGACAAACTGTTGTATCAGGGGATGCTAGGTCAGAGTCAATAGCTGCTGCCTCTATAATTGCAAAAGTAACAAGGGATAGAATGCTTAGAGAATATGATTTAGAATATCCTGAATATGGTTTTGCAAAACACAAAGGATATGGTACAAAGGCACATATTGAAGCAATAAAAGAATATGGTCTTACACCAATACATAGACCTAGCTTTTGTAACAAGTTTGTTAGTAAATAAAATAATATACAAGGCTTAACATTTAATTATAGATTAAGTGGTTAAGTCTTTTTGCATATATAACGATTGTAAATGCTATATATTTATGATTAAATGTTTATTATGTAGTTAGGGAGGTATTTATGGAAGAATTAGTAAATTCTAAATTGAAGGAATATATTGAAAGTAAAATATTGCCAGAATATGAGCTAAATGATAAAGGACATAATTTAGAGCATATAAAAATAGTATTGGAACGAGCATATGAGTTAAGTAATGGATATGATGTAGACTATAATATGCTTTATACAATAGTTTGCTTTCATGATATAGCTTGTTATGTCGATAGAGAAAAACACGAAATATTATCTGCTGAAAGGCTATATAACGATAATGGTTTAAAAGAATTTTTTAACGAAGAAAAATTGATAGTTATGAAAGAGGCAGTAGAAGATCATAGAGCTTCTTTAGAATATGTACCTAGAAATATATATGGTAAGATTTTATCTTCGGCAGATAGGAAGTTTGGTGTAGATAATTATCTTAAATCTTCAATGAGTTTTACAATGAAAAAACACCCGGAATTATCAAATGATGAATTAATAGAAGATTCATATCAATTTGCTATAAAGAAGTTTGGTAAAAAAGGATATGCAGTAACTAAAATGTATGTAAAAGACGAAAAGTATGAAAGCTTTTTAAATGAACTTCAATATTTAATTGAGCATAAAGAGGAGTATGTATCAAAAGCCAATAAGGTTTTAAATGAAATAAAAGAAAAATAATATAGATGTGTTGTAAAAAGTGTATATATATGATATAAAGGTAATATATAAAGTAGTGTGTTTTTATACTACGGAAAAGGTGAGGTATATGTTAAAAAAAATTAAATCTTGTATGCTAGTTATAGCATTTGCATTAATCTTTATGGTATTTACAGGATTAGAAGTTAATGCAGCAACTATTAATTCTAACGAAACATTAAAAGAATGTTTTACGGGCAAGGAAGTTATAATTGAAAAAAACACAATAAAATTAAAGAAGGATGTATCATTTGAAAATGAAATTATCAATTTTAGTGGCGGAGAATATGAATTGGAGTTAAACGGTTATACATTATCTGCAAATGAGTTATATATTTCAGACGGGATATTAACAATATATGATGATGGATCATCAGGTAGAATAAATTCATATTTTGAAATAAATAATAACGGAAAAGTAGTTATAAATAATGGTAATTTTGGAAATATTCGTAATCATGCAAATTTAACTATAAATTATGGGAATTTTGAACAAATTATATATAATGGACCAAAAGGAAATTTAATAATAGAAGATGGTAATTTTAATGCTGTAAATCAAGAAGGTATAGCCATGATAACAGGTGGAGTATTTAAATGTGGAGATGGTCCAGCATTGAACATATATATAGATACTGCACAAACAACTATAACAGGTGGAATATTTGAAACAACTGATGATAGAAAAGAAATTGGAGCAATTACAATGAGTAGTTCTAATGCTATTCAAGAGGATGCTATAAAGAAATTCGTTGGTAAAAGCTCAGAAATTACTTACGACGAATTTATTTCAACAACTGACAAATACGGTGGTAATGTCGGACTATATAATAATGTGAAAATTGTGAAAGTACCTGAAAACTATGAAGAAAAACTTAGTAAAATAATACCAGATGGAAAAACAGTAACACTAAAATCAGTAAAACCAAATGAACCAATTGAAGTAGAGTTTTATACAGCAGGTATTTTAACTCAGCTTTTTGATGCAGAAGGATTTTCTGTATACATTGATTGCTGGCAGTCAAATTCGATTACAGAAGGAGTTCTTACAGTAGTTGATGAAACATGGAAAGAAGGGTCGTTTAATAAGGAATACCCTGTAAAAATTGTTTATGAAGAACCAGAAAAAAATGAGTATGTAGATGCCTTTATGGGAAAACTTGAGACGTTTAATCCCGATGTTGCAGAATCGTATTATCAAGTTACTGATTTAGGCTTAATTAATTATTATATGACTAGTAATAAATCAGAATTATGGAATGCTGGGGCATCAAGTAGAGCCTTAAAATATTCAGATGATATAATAAAATTATCAGATGGTGGAAATATGCAATTTATTTTAGATGTTAGAGCTGGTGAACAAGGCGATGGATTGATGTATGAAAGTGCATTTGGTGAAATGGCTGTTTTATATAAAGGATATTCATACGGAGTTAAAACACAAGGATTACATTTAAGAAGAGTAATATATATACCACAAGATACAGCTGACACTACAGATGCATATGTAGCAGCAGCTCAAAAAAGAATAAATGAATATTTAGGAACAAATGAGGTAACTGTAAAATATGGGGCACCACTTGATACTTTACCAAACAGGTATGAAGATGAATTAGTTGATAGAAGCATAACAGATGGTAATTATTATAATATAACTATAAAAGGAAAAACATACAAATTCTATATAGTTAAAGGGAACGAAGAAGATTTAGCTATGCCTACATATATAGGGAAAAATATTGAAACTGATATCACTGTTACAACTGATAAATCAGAAGTGCCACTTGATACTGAATTAAATGTTAGCTCTGTTGTAAGTGAAGATATAAATAAGGTATTAGGAACAGACAATTATAAAGCATATGATATAAAATTGTTCTCTAATGGTAAAAATTCTGCTATTACCAAATTAGAAAATGGTAAATTCTTAGTTTCTATACCGGTTGGGGATTGGTTAAATGGTAAAGAAATTACAGCATACTATATAAATAGTAATAATGAAAAAGAAGAATATGCAACTGTAGTAAAAGATGGAATCGCTTCTTTTGAAACAGACCATTTTAGCACATATATATTAGCAGAAAAAACTAATAATAATTTGTCTAATCCAAATACATCAGATAACATATTGATTGTTGTAGCAATACTTATGGTATCTATGGTAGGCATTGTAGTTGGAGTAAAATCTGCTAAAATTTAGCACATAAAATTACAAAATTTTTACAAAAAAATATACCAATTGTATTGACTTTAAATGCAATTGGTATTATTATATATATATGAGTTAGCACTCTTCTTTTTCGAGTGCTAAAATGTAAAGGTGATGCATATGAATTTAGATGAGAGGAAAAAGAAAATACTTGCTACGGTAGTAGAAAACTATATTGAATCTGCTGAACCTGTTGCATCAAAAACAATAGCTGAAAAATACGAAAGAGAATTTAGTTCGGCTACAATTCGTAATGAAATGAAACAATTAGAAGAGATAGGTCTTTTAGAACAACCACATATATCTGCGGGTAGAGTTCCTTCGACTATGGGATATAGATACTATGTAGATAATATAATGAAAGACAATACTCTTACTATGGTAGATATAGATTATATAAATAATAATATAGTAAGTTATGGAAGTGCACAAGCAACTTTGGAAAATGCTGCTAATGTAATTTCAAAAGTACTTAAATTGCCAGCACTTCTTCATATAGAGGATAAAGATGTAATTGAAAATGTAAAGATTCTTAAGGTATCTGATAAAGTTCTTTTAATAATTTTAATGTCTAAATCAGGAACAGTTAAAGATGTTATTATAAAAATAACAGATACTGTACCAGAAGATAAATTGGACGAATTAAATAAAATATTAAATCAAAACTTAAAAGGTACACCACTTGAAAATTTACCTAATATTTTAAGCTCTGCAATAAATGAACAACTTGGTAAATTTTCGGATATATTAAACGCACTAGCGCAATCAATAAATTATGATATTAAGGAAAATGTAACTAATAATGTTAAAACTGATGTAAAATCACTTTTGGATGTGCCAGAGTTTGCAGATACAAATAAAATGAAAGAATTATTAAATATACTTGGCACAAAAGAAATTATATCTGATGTTATGAGTAAAATAAAAGAAAATGATGTATCGATTGTAATAGGAAGTGAGCATCATGATTTACTTTTAAAAGATTATAGTATAGTATCACTAGATATAGAAAATCCAGTAGCAAATACAAAACTTGCTGTACTTGGACCTAAGAGAACAGATTATTCAAAAGCAGTTGCTACATTAAAATATGTAAATAATAAATTAAAAAATATATTTAGTAAAGAAGAAAATGAGGAGGAAGATTTAGGTGGCAAATAAAAAAGAGCAGAATGAAAACTTGCAAGAGGAAATAAAGTTAGAAGAAAAAATAGAGGCAAATGAAGTTAATACAGAATCAAAAAAAACAAAAATCATTGATAAGGCAAGTGAATATATAGCAAAATTAAATGAAGATTTAGAGGAGCAAAAAAGACTTGCAGATGAGTATTATGATTCTTTAAAAAGAAATATGGCAGATTTTGATAATTACAAAAAAAGAATGACAAAAGAAAAAGAATCACTTCATACTATGATTGTAGCAGATATTGTAGACAATATGCTTCCAATCTTAGATAATTTCGAAAACGCTTTAATTCATGAATGTACTGATGAAAAATTCAAAACTGGAATGGAAATGATATATAATCAAATTAAAGATGTTATATCAAAATATGGCGTAGAAGAAATAGAAAGTATAGGGAAAGAATTTGATCCAATGTTACATGAAGCAGTAATGCATATAGATGATGAAAATTTTGGAGAAAAAGAAATAACAGAAGTATTCAGAAAAGGATATAAAATAAAAGATAAAGTCATAAGACATGCAATGGTAAAAGTTGCAAATTAATTAAATTAGGTAACATCTTTTATATATATAAATGTATAAAAGATTACATATAATAAAAAAATGAAGTATTAATAGGAGGAATTTATTATGTCAAAAGTTATAGGAATTGACTTAGGAACAACAAACTCATGCGTTGCAGTAATTGAAAACGGTGAGCCAACAGTTATCCCTAACTCTGAGGGTGCAAGAACAACTCCATCTGTAGTTGCTTTTGCTAAAAACGGAGAAAGATTAGTAGGTCAAGTTGCAAAAAGACAAGCGGTTACTAATCATGACAGAACAGTTATATCTATTAAAAGAGATATGGGTTCTGATAGAAAAGTTAAAATTGATGATAAGGATTATACACCACAAGAAATATCTGCTATGTTATTACAAAAATTGAAAGCAGATGCAGAAGGATATTTAGGAACATCTGTTACTCAAGCAGTTATAACTGTTCCAGCATATTTTAGTGACTCTCAAAGACAAGCAACAAAAGATGCTGGTAGAATAGCAGGACTTGAAGTGCTTAGAATTATAAACGAACCAACAGCCGCTTCCCTTGCATATGGTCTAGATAAAGATGGTGACCAAAAAATAATGGTTTACGACTTAGGTGGAGGAACATTTGATGTATCTATACTAGATATTGGTGATGGAGTATTTGAAGTATTATCTACAGCTGGTAATAATAAACTAGGTGGAGATGACTTCGACGATAGAATTATGGAATATTTAGTAGCAGAATTTAAGAAAGATAATGGAATAGATTTATCGCAAGATAATATGGCTATGCAAAGATTAAAAGAAGCAGCAGAAAAAGCTAAAATAGAACTTTCATCTGTTGCACAAGCACAAATCAACCTTCCATTTATAACAGCAGATTCAACTGGACCAAAACACTTAGATATAGTTTTAACAAAAGCTAAATTTGAGGAATTAATTGGTGATTTAGTAGAATCAACAGTAGGACCTGTTAATCAAGCAATAAAAGATTCAGGACTTACATTTGACAAAATTGATAAAGTATTACTAGTTGGTGGATCTACAAGAATACCACTAGTACAAGAAACAGTTAAGAGAATAACTGGTAAAGAACCATATAAAGGAATTAATCCAGACGAATGCGTTGCAGTTGGTGCAGCAATTCAAGGTGGTGTACTTACAGGAGAAGTTAAAGATTTAGTACTTCTTGATGTTACACCTCTATCACTTGGTATTGAAACTTATGGTGGAGTATTTACAAAACTTATTGAAAGAAATACTACAATACCAGCTAAAAAATCACAAATATTCTCAACAGCAGCAGATGGTCAAACATCAGTAGAAGTACACGTTCTTCAAGGTGAAAGAGAAATAGCTGCATACAACAAGACTCTTGGAAGATTCAGCTTAACTGGAATACCACCAGCACCAAGAGGCGTACCTCAAATTGTAGTATCATTTGATATAGATGCAAACGGTATTGTTCATGTATCTGCAAAAGATATGGCAACAAATAACGAACAAAAAATAGCAATTACAGCAAGTACAAATCTTACAGAAGAAGAAATTGATAAAGCTGTTAAAGAAGCAGAAGCACACGCAGCAGAAGATAAGAAGAGAAAAGAAGAAGTTGAAGCAAGAAATAACGCTGATTCACTTGTATATAATACAGAGAAAACTTTAAAAGAATTAGAAGGTAAAATTTCTGATGAAGAAAAATCGAAAGTAGAAGTGGAAGTTGCAAATGTTAAGAAAGCATTAGAAGGAACAGATGTAGAAGCAATTAAATCTGCTAGTGAAAAATTAACACAAGTATTCTATGAAATTTCTCAAAAATTATATGCAGAAGCACAAGCAGCAGCAGGTGACCAAGCGGCAAACGGTGCAGAAGGTGCTGATAATGTTGTTCATGATGCAGACTACAAAGTAGAAGATGACACAAAAGAATAATATAAGTATTTAGATTAATAACTAGGCGGGTATTATGCATATTTTCCCGCCTGATTATTAAGAAAGGATATAAATATATGAGTAAGAGAGATTACTACGAGGTATTAGGAGTTTCCAAAAATGCTACTCCTGAAGAAATAAAAAAAGCATATAGAAGAAAAGCGAAAGAATTTCATCCAGATGCCTATACTGGTGATGACAAAAAAGCAGCGGAAGAAAAATTTAAAGAGGCTAGTGAAGCATACAGTGTTTTATCTGATGAAACAAAAAAAGCACAGTATGACAGATTTGGACACGGCTTTGAAAATGCTGGTTTTGGAGGAGCAGGAGCATCAGGATTTGATTTTTCTGGGTTTTCATCTTCTGGTATGGGATTTGATATAGATTTAGATGACATATTAGGAAGTGTATTTGGAGGTTCTTTTGGTGGATTTGGAGCAGGCAGAAAGAAAAAAGGTCCAACCAAGGGTGCTGATTTAAGATATAACATGAAACTTACTTTTGAAGAAGCAGTTTTTGGTTGCACAAAAGAAATTACTATTACAAGAAATGAAACATGCTCTGACTGTCACGGAACTGGTGGGAAAAAAGGTACATCAGAGGTTACATGCCCTGATTGTCATGGAACTGGTAGAATTCAAGTTACTCAAAACACAATAATGGGTTCTTTTGCTACTGTAAAAACATGTGATAGATGTTCAGGAGAAGGTAAATACAATCCTACACCTTGTGAAAGTTGTTCTGGGGCAGGTACAGTTCGTAAAACTAGAAAAATAGAAATAAATATACCACGAGGAATCGATAATGGTCAGGCTATTTCTCTATCTGGCGAAGGCGATGCTGGCAAAAAAGGTGGGCTTCCAGGAGATCTATTTGTAGTTGTTACAGTAATACCTCATAAAATCTTTAAAAGGCGCGGAAGCGATGTATATTTAGATGTAGATATTTCTTTTGTAAAAGCAACATTAGGTGGAACGATTAAAGTACCAACCCTAGAAGGAGAGTATGAATTTAATATACCAGAAGGAACGCAGCCTGGAAGTACTTTTAAAATAAAAAATAAAGGTGTTCCTAATATGAGAAACAATTCAAGAGGAGATTTAGAATTTAAAGTTAATATAGAAATACCTAAAAAACTAAATGATAAACAGAGAGAGGCTTTAAAAATTTTTGCGGAGCTATCTAACGAAGAAGTTTCTAAAAAGAAAAATTTTTGGGAGAAAAAATAATGGCAAAAAGATTTTTTGTTGATAAAAAGGACATCCAAATTAATGATGATAACATTTATATAAGTGGTGAAGAAGTACATCATATTAATGTTTTGCGTCATAAGATCGGAGATAAAATTAGAATTAATGAGTTTTTAGTAGAAATTAGTGCTATTAACCAAGATCAAATTACTGGAATAATAAAAGAAACGGAAAATAATGAAACAAATACAAATGTATCTATTACATTGTATCAAGCATATATAAAATCAGACAAAATGGAATTTGTTGTGCAAAAAGCAGTAGAACTTGGCGTAAATAAAATTGTTCCATTTCTATCTAAAAATTGTGTTGTTAAATTAGATAATAAAGATAAGTTAAAGAAAGCACAGAGATTAAATAAAATATCTATTGAAGCATCAAAGCAATGTAATAGAAGTGATATTGTAAAAGTTGAAGATATTATTGATATAAAAGAT
>JAZSNU010000020.1:0-145261 GCA_045536565.1 Clostridia bacterium
ATCAAGTTTCCGTTCGACTTGCATGTCTTAAGTGCGCCGCCAGCGTTCATCCTGAGCCAGAATCAAACTCTTGTTCAAATTCTTTTTCAGTAACTTTCGCTACCGTTCTTTACTTTGTTTTAGTACGTTTTGTTATGTTAATCATAACTCTCGCTTGGCTTTACTTACTCTTTATTTTTCAATGTGCTTTTTGTGTTATGTAAATGTTTTTCTTAACACAGTAAATATATTTTAACATACACAAACAACTCTGTCAACACTTTTTTTGATTTTTTTAAAAGTTTTTTTATATTTTTTTAAAAACCTATTTAAAACCCCAAAATCAGCGCTTTGAGTAGGCATATTATACTATGTTTTTTATCAGATGTCAACTAAAATTACATCTTCTCCTATAACTTTTACTCTATCCCATGGAATCTCCATTGTATTCTTTCCTGCTAGGCTTTTTATTAACTTGCCTGTTTGTGCTACAACAATACTTTTTATAGTTCCATTGCCAAACTCCGCGTTTAAATCTACAACAAACCCAAGCACCTGTCCATTGTTAATATTTATAACTTCTCTTTGCTTTAAATCTATACCTCTTCCCATACTTCCTCCATATCATATCAATATAAATATATGAAAGAGTATATAAAAAAATACTCTACTTTATATAGAGTATTTATATTCCACTTTCTAATCTTTTTTTCATTCTTGCTATAGCTGTTTTTTCTATTCTAGATACTTGTGCTTGCGATATTCCTATTTCTTCTGCCAGTTCCATTTGTGTTTTATTATCAAAATATCTTCTTCTAATTATATTTTTTTCCTTTTCAGATAATTTTTCTATTGCTTGAAGAACACATATTTTATCGGTTAAATGTTCCATTTCATTCTTTTCGTTTTTTAATTGGTCTAATATGTATATTACATCTGACCCATCACTATATGCGGCATCATATATAGATACTGGTTCAACCATACTATCCATGGCCATAATTACATCTTCTTCGCTTTCTCCAACTGCTTTCGCTAGATATTGAATAGTGGGTTCTTCATTTTTTTCATTTACATACTTTTCTCTTTCTTTTGATACCTTATATGATATATCACGAATAGACCTGCTTATTCTAAGAGTACTACTATCTCTTAAAAATCTTTTTATCTCTCCTATAATCATAGGTACAGCGTATGTGGAAAATTGAACATTTTGTGTTATATCAAAATTATTTATAGCTTTAATAAGTCCAACTACTCCAACTTGGAATATATCATCTACATTTTCTCCTCTAAAATTAAATTTTTTTGTTATGCTTAAAACCAACCTCAAATTACATTTTATAAATTCATCTCTTAATTCATCGTGCCCTTCTTTTATTTTTCTTAACATCTCCATTTGGTCTTTTTGAGAAAGGACGGGCAACATTGCTGTATTTACACCTTGTATTTCAACTTTAATATTTTTCACTTGTATCCTCCTAATTTTTATCATTAGTTATATTCTTTCTTGTTTTTGGTAAATTATTACAGTTAGCAAAAAAACTCCTTTTTTAGACGATTTATTACTTTTTTCTCTATTCTTGATATATATGATTGTGATATTCCCAATTTATCCGCAACCTCTTTTTGCGTTAGTTCATCCTTACCCTCAAAACCATACCTTAATTCCATTATCATTTTTTCTCTATCATTTAGATTCATTATTGCTCTTTTTAATACTTTTCTATTATCACTTTCTTCCACCTCTTTATACACAGTATCATTATCACTTCCTAAAATATCTACAAGTGACAAATCATTTCCCTCTCCATCTATATTTATAGGTTCATCTATTGATATTTCAGTTTTAGTTCTTTGAACTTTTCTTAGATGCATAAGAATTTCATTTTCGATACACCTTGATGCATATGTTGCAAGCTTTATATTTTTATCCAAATTAAAACTATTAATTGCTTTCATTAATCCTATCGTTCCTATCGATATTAAATCTTCAATATTAACTCCTGAGTTTTCAAATTTCTTAGCAATATATACGACTAATCTTAAATTTTTTTCAACTAATTTTTTTCTTGCATCGTCATCTTTGTTCATAAGTCTTGTTAAAAGTTCCATTTCTTCTTTTTTACTAAGCGGAGGAGGAAGTTTTTCTGAACCTCCTATATAGTACATCTCCTGTTCTCCAAGACCTAAATATTGCACTACAATCTGATATGTTTTCTTTAAATATCCCTTTATATTCATATATATATACCTCCCAATAATTCTTCATAAGTTTCATAATTTAATATCATGTCACATCCTAGGTTGTTTTTTATTTTCTCATCCGTAAAACAAACTATTACATTTGTAAATGATATATTTTCTCCTTTTTGTATAATTACATTATCAAACATATATCCCACTATACATTCTTTTCCCTTAACAGTATTTACATGTATATCTACTTTCTCTTTACCTACCAAATTCAAATTATCTTTTTTATCTGCATAAAATATAGCCCTACCTGTCGATAAATCTTTTGAATTATTTCCTGTATCAACAAATCCTTTATATGTAATATACTTATCCCCATTATTTAAATACACATCATACACAAGTTCTGATTTTTTTAGTTTAGTTTTAAACATTTTCCACACTTGTTTTTGTATAATGTATATAAACAGATAACCAAATAAATATAATCCAATCTTTATAACTGTGCTATTCATATTTAAATTAAACATTAATGCTAAAACCAAATATGTACCTGTATGTATAATTGATATAAAATAAAAGATAAATATTTCTTTTAAATAAATAGATATCTTCTTTGGCATAAAAGTTATATATACCATTACAAAGGATAAAAGTATTTTACAAACTGCATAATTAAAAAATTCAAGTTTCAACAAATACATAATACATACATATACTGAGCCTAATATGCTTGCTAATGTAATTTTTATTACTTTTGTTTTTTCTTTTACTATATTTTTAGTTCCATATAGCAAAAGAAAATCCATGATTAAATTTTCTAAGAATATATAATCTATATATACTACCAATTTATCACCTAGAAATATTATAGTTTTTTTGAATAATAAAAAATGTAGAATTAAATCTTAAATATATAAAATAAAACTGGAATAAATAATTAAAATGTCAAAAAATAAAAATACACAAAAGAGCATTAAAAAAGAGTGGCATTTGCCACTCAATTATTTTTTAGGTCTATATAGGAAAGCATAATAATTAAAGCATTCATTATCTTTAACTCTCCAACAAACTATGGCCTCTCTGCTTACATCCAACTTTTTATCCATTTGCTTTGCCCAAAATTTCTTACCTGACTGAATTATAAAAGAACCGGTTGAACTCAGATATTCCTTAATCTCTTCAATCCGTGACACCATAGAATCTTCTACGCAAATATTTATCTTATACTCTGCTATATTTTTCCGTAACCATAATCTATTTGCATACTCAATACTCTTATTCTCTGCATCATCAAGCACATTAATTACCCAAAATGTTCTTTGCATTCTTTTTTCCGGTGTTGAAAACATATTTATCGCTCCTTTTATATAATTATTTTATTAACGGTTCTAGTTCTCCTACTATGACTGTGTTTTCCTTTTCAAGATGTCTTAATCCTCTTTTATATGTTCCTGCCATGGTGTAAAAGTCAACATGTTCAGTTATTGGCTTAATTCTTTCTTCATAAAAGTTTTCTGGATATAGTATTGTATCTACAATTCTTTGCCGAAAGTTAAGTGGTTTTTCCATAAACATCTCTCCTTTAATAAGTATTTAATTTAATGGTTTTAACTTACCAACCATTATTCTTTCAGGTCCCATCAATTTTCTTAATCCATATTTATAAGTTTTTGCTCTCGTATAAAAGTCAATATTTTCCGTTAATGGTTTTACTCTTCTCTTATTAAGTTCAGGATTTGCCATTGTATCTATAACCCTTTCTCTAAACTGCATTGCTTTTTCCATATCTATACCTCCTAACTAAATTATTATAAGAATTTAATTATATTTTGGAATATATTATACCACCACTATTTAATTTTTACAACAAAATATTAAACCATATCTTTGAACACCTATAAAACAAATCACTTTAAAATATAATAATACTTTAAAGTGATTACATTATTATTCTTTTTCTCTTAACTGTTTATTATCCTCTAAATATTGATAATTTAATGCATTATCTTTACTAATAACAGTTTCACCTAGTTTTTCTTCTATATCTTTTCTAGTATTTTTAGCAACTTCCCCACCAATTTTTGCAACCTTTTTATTTGCATCAAATCCCTGTGGTTTATGTTTCTTCGCTAACTCCCTTGTTGTTACTTCTCCAATATCAGTAAGTAAAACTTCTATATCTGTCATATTATCTCTTAAACTTTCTTTTCTAAGTCCTTTATATTGTTTATATTCCTTAGCGGTCATTCCTGACCACTCTTTATATATTTCATTAGTAAGCATAGCATATTCTAATCCACTTTCTATTCCATTATCTTTCCATACATCAGTTAGTTTTTTCTTTCTTGCAATGCTTTAATTCTTCTAGCAATCCAATCTTCATCATAACCTTTTGCTCTATATAACTCTATGGACCTCTGAATAGAGATAGTTGGATCAAATACCTCATCAATTCTTTCTTTTCCAAGTCTTGCCAACCACATTTTTATAGGTTCAGCATTTTTTGATGGGATCGATTCTATAATTCTAAACATGCCTTCTATATCACATACATCTGTCATACGATATTTACCATCTTTCGCTTTTAATTTCAAAGCGTTACAATTTGTAACGGTTTCATTTCCCTCATCTTTGAGTCTTTTCTTCATAACTCTCCAATAAGTTTGGGGATCTTTACTTTCAGATAAAATACCTACAATATCAACTATACTTATAAAATACTTTTCCTTAGTACTATCCCAAACTGTCCTAATTGTTTCGTTATTAAAAATTTTATTTATTAAGTGCATTTTTTCTTCTTTCAAAATATCACCTCGAGTATATTATATAAAACATTTGTTCTTTTGTCAAGTTAAATTCTTTTTTGCTTTTAATATATTTTTTCCTTATGATTTATTACGCTTAACTCTCTTTCTCATAACAAAAATACCCAAACACATAGTATTTGAGTATTTCTTTACATATTATTCTCTATTTCTTAAGAAAGGAGGTATATCCCAATCATTCATGTATTTATCCATTCTTGTTTGAGTATTACCATGACTTATTGTTTCAAATGAGTTATTTCTTGCATCCTCTATGAATTTACTTGCAGTCGTTTCGTCTAGTGCCCATTTGTTGAATCCTGTTGCTATAACAGTTATTACTATCTTATTCTCTATGTTCTCATCTATAACAGCACCAAATATAATATTTGCATCTGGATCAACTGATTTTTGTACTAATTCAGCTGCTTCATTAATTTCTAGAAGTCCTAAATCTTTTCCACCAGTAATATTGATAAGTACTCCACCAGCTCCTTCTATAGATGTTTCTAAAAGTGGACTGTGTATTGCTTGTCTTGCTGCTTCTTGTGCTCTATTTTCTCCACTTGCAATACCTATTCCCATGTGTGCTACACCAGCGTTCATCATAATAGTCTTAACATCTGCAAAGTCTAGGTTTACAAGACCTGGTACAGTAATTAGGTCCGAAATACCTTGAACACCTTGTCTTAATACGTCATCTGCCATTTTTAAGGCTTCAACTACTGATGTTTGTTTTTCAACAACTTGAAGTAGTTTTTCATTTGGTATAGTTATTAATGTGTCAACATTATGTTTTAAGTTTTCTATGCCTCTTTCTGCTTGAGTCATTCTTCTTTTTCCTTCAAATGGGAATGGTTTAGTTACAACACCAACTGTTAATATCCCCATTTCTTTTGCTACTTCTGCAACTATTGGAGCCGCTCCTGTTCCTGTTCCTCCACCCATTCCAGATGTAACAAATACCATATCTGCGCCTTTTATTGCTTCTGCTATTTCAGCTTTTGATTCTTCTGCACTACATTCTCCTACGCTAGGATCTCCTCCAGCACCTAAGCCTCTTGTTAACTTATCTCCTATTTGAATTTTTCCTTCTGCTTTTGATACATCTAATGCTTGTTTGTCTGTATTTACGGCGATAAACTCTACACCTCTTAGACCAGCCTCAACCATTCTATTAACAGCATTTCCGCCTGCTCCTCCAACTCCTATTACTTTAATAGTAGCCATTCCTGATTGATTCATAATTTCTCCCATTTGAATTTCCTCCTCTTAAATCTCTACATCTTCATTATCTTGTTTTAATAAATCTTTAAATTTATCTTTTGTACTTTTAAAAAATTCTGTTAATTTTTGTTTAAATCCAGGTTCAGTTATTATTTCAACATCACTATTTACATGTTTACTAAGACCTATACCCGATATATGCTTAACCATTCCATACGCTACTGTATGTTGTGGTTTTATAACATTAATTAATTTTGGACTACATATTCTAACTTGTCCTATTTTTAAAGTAAGTACTGCTAGTTCTTCACAGCCAACAATATTACTAATACCTTGACCCGTTAATACTAAACAATCATATTTACCATTCATATTATTATCTACTAATACTTTACGAATAATTTGATATACCTCTTTAATTCTTGCCTCTATTATTCTAACAATATCACTACATTTTATTTTACTATCTTCTACATTTCCTGTTTTTATAGTATTTAATTTAACTTCATGGTTATTAGAAATCATAGCTTCTATTGCTAAATTATATTGTCTTTTTAGTCTTTCTGCTTCATCATGTGAAATACCAAGTGTCATGGCTATATCATTAGTAATATGATGTCCTCCTATCGGAAGTGTTTCATAAAACTCTAATCTAGAATTTTTATATACTGATATATCCGTATGCATTGCTCCCATATCAAGCATTAATACACCCATATCTTTTTCTTCTGGCATAAGTACTATATTAGAAGTTGCTAATGTTTCTAATATAACACCATCTATTTGAAGTTCTGCAATATTAAGCGTTTCTATTATATCATTTAAAAAATCACCATTTGCAATTACCACATCAATATCTACACCAAATTCTTTTGCAAATGCTCCAATTGGTTCTTCTTTATATTCTCTATCGTTTACAAAATATGTGTATGGTATTAAATCTATAACTTGCTCATTTTCATTAACTTTAATTCCGTTTCTTACTTGATCAAATAACGAATATACATCGTTATATGATAGTCCATCGTCTGGTCTTTCAACCTTTCCCCTGCATTTTATTTTTTCAATTCTTACATTTAAACCTTTTATATTAATGTATGAGGAATTGATATATAGTCCCGATGTTTCTTCAGCCTCCGTTATAGCTTTAATTATAGAATTTGCTACCGCAGTCTTGTTTACTATTCTGCCCTTACTAAGCCCTTCTGAATCTGATAGTCCATAACCTATTACTTCAATCTCATTAAATTTATTAACTTGTCCTACCACAGCGGCTGTTTTGGAAGCTCCAATGTCGAGTGAAACTATAATGTCACCAATAGCCATTTTTTCCCCCTCCAATTTCATTATGTATATAATACATTTTTTAAACAAAAAAAGCAATACTTTTGACCTATTTTTTGTAATATTTTTGTAACTTTTTTGTCACATTATGTATTAACTCCCATTTTATGGTATTTGTCAGTATTTTCTTATGTTAAGTGCTAATACATACAACAAGAATATCATGCTAGAAATGTTGTTAAATTTATATAAAATTAGTATGCATAGGATAGATAAAACACTTAAACAAAAAATAGATATAAACGATGTCATTTTACCTACTTTTTTCTTATTATTTATATACAAAAACAATAATATAGCTCTAATTATATTATAACCATCTAATGGATATACAGGTAACAAATTTAATATGGCTAAAAATATATTTATTTCAAATATAAATTTAATATCTTTAAATAGATATGCTATTATTAAATTTGACAAAGGCCCCGCTATAAATATTAATACATCTCTAATATAATATAGTCTTGATTTTAAGCCATATTCATATTTAAAATATGCAGTCATTCCAGATATACTTATAAAAACTTTCCTAAGTTTTCTATTAAGAAGTGTTGCTACTAATATATGTGATAATTCGTGATACATAGCAAATAATAGACAAACATAATACTTATCCAAATAATTCATTGCTTCCTTTGATATGCTAGATACAAGAAAAGCTATTATTAATAAATATTCAATTTCTACAATTATTTCCTTTATTTTTATTTTAAATACCATATATTTCTCTTACAAATCTAAAACTTTTGAAGGATCAATTTTAACACTATCTATAACCACTTCAAAATGAAGATGTGGTCCCGTTGCATATCCTGTTTCTCCCATATACCCTAGTAAATCTCCTGCTTTTACCTCAGTTCCTTGTTTTATACTCACACTATCCATATGTGCATATTTTGTTATCAATCTACCGTTTGTTATTTCTACAAAATTTCCATTATATTTATTATTTGCTACTTTTGTTACAGTACCAGCCGTACTTGCTACTATATTAGTACCCTTTCTATTTGCTATATCTACACCTGTGTGATATGAATCTATATCCTCAAATATAACTTCCCTTGCCCCAAAGCTAGAAGATACTGTTCCATTTGTTGGCATTACAAACTCAATATTATTATCATATATATACTGTAAATATGGATCTTCACTACTTATTGTACTTACTGCTGTTTCGTATTCTATTTTTTCTTCTTCTGCCTCTATTTTATCACTTACAATATTCTCATCTATACTTACTCCTACCCCATCATTTTCAATTTCATTACTACTTTCTTCTTTGTTTTCTTCCTCAGCATAAATAGTTACTTGGTTTTTATCATTTTTATTATCCTCTGTTAATGCTTTTTTTACATCTAAATACATTGATTTAACTTTGTTTTCTACTTCATCTGGAACAATTTTAATTAAGCCCAAGTAACAATATTTTACACCTTTCTTTGCGCCTTTTTTTATTTTATTCATAGGGTAATCTTTGCTATATTCTTTTTTTATCATTTTTACATATTTGTTATTATCAATCAAATTAATATCAAACATATTAACTGATATTACCACTATTAGCACACACATCGCACTTATAGATTGTATCCATAGTTTCATCTTAATATTAAATATATGTTTTTCTATAAACGATTTATTTACACTTTCCTCTTTGTTTATTTTTCTACCTATACTCAAACTTTTTCTACATACATCACTTAAACTATCTTTTCTATTAAAACTTCTATTATATCTGCTATACGAATTTCCAATGCTACTTGACCTAAGACATCTTTTTGCAACTATACCTTCCATATGATTCACCTCAAAAAAATAACTTATCCATATACTTTAAATATATTGGATAAGTTTATTTTTATTACACATTATTTAATTAATTACAAAATTTGTCCTGTTAAATACCAAAGATTATTCTTAACAATCTTTATTTTTTTTATCTTTCCTATATCTTCATCTTTTGCCTCAAATATTACTACTTTATTTGATGGTGTTCTTCCTGTATACATTTTATCATTATTTTTACTTTTACCTTCAATTAATATACTAAATGTCTTTCCTACATAAGTTTCATTTTCTTTATTTAATGTTTCTTCGAATAATTTTTTTAATCTTTCTAATCTATCTACTTTTACTTTTTCATCTATTTGATTTTCCATTCTTTCTGCAACTGTGCCTCTGCGGATAGAATAAATAAACATATATATTTGACTAAATATAACTTGTTTTACTACATCTAATGTTTGTATAAAATCTTCTTCTGTTTCTCCTGGAAATCCTACTATAATATCTGTTGAAAAACTTACATCTGGTATTTGTTTTTTCATTTTTTCAACCAATGTTAAATATGATTCTTTTGTATATTTTCTATTCATGCTTTTTAATATTTCTGTACTTCCAGATTGAAGTGGTAAATGTATTTGTCTTGATATTTTAGGATTTTCCGCAATATATTCAATTAATTCATTGCTAAAATCCTTTGGATGTGGTGACATGAATTTTATTACTTCTATTCCTGATATTTTATCTATTTCTTTTAACAATTTAACAAAAGAATAAGAACTCAATTCTTTATCTTCTAACTTTTTAAAATCATTTGCATATGAATTTACATTTTGTCCAAGTAATGTTATCTCTTTATATCCATTCTCGGCTAGGTATTTTATATCATTAATAATATCTTCTGGAAGTCTGCTTTTTTCTCTACCTCTAACATATGGAACTATACAATATGAACAAAAGTTATTGCAACCATATATTATACTAACTGATGCTTTTACTGAATCTTCATATATTATTGGAATATTTTCAACTAATTCAGTTTTATCTTCTACATGCTCAGCAATTTTTTTCTTTTCTTTGATTGCCATGTATAAAGATTTAGCAAAATCATGCATACTATGTGTTCCTAAAAGTACATCAACAAATCTATATGATTCTTTTATTTTAGCTATAACATGCTCTTGTTGTGACATACACCCTACAATACATATGTATAAATCAGACTCTTTTTGTTTTCTTTTTTTTAATGTGCCTAATCTTCCATATAGTTTATCTTCTGCATTTTCTCTTATTGCACAAGTATTAAAAAGTATTATATTTGCACTATCTATATCATATGTTCTTTCCATGCCCATTTTTGCCATTATTCCGCTATATTTCATAGAGTCATTTTCGTTTAATGCACACCCCATTGTATCTATATAATATAAATAGTTTTTTGAATCTAACAATTCTTTTATTTTATTTTCATAATTTACTACATATTTCACTTTATTCACCCTTTTTACATACAACATTTTAGCACATGTTATGTATACTGTCAATGAGATATAAAAATAGCGATAGTTTCCTATCGCCATAAAATAAACTTATTAACTTAATGTTACTGTTACAGTACCTATTGTAGCACCTGGTCTTACATTGCTTAAAGAACCACCTTCAAGCTTTAATACATATGTAATTCCTGTAATAGAAAGAATATCATCATATGCATACATAGCTGGTATCTCACCTGAAGAAGGATATGGTGCTCCACCTGCTGCATACCATTCATAGTATTTATCTGCTTCAAATACAGTATTTTCAGAGATCTCAACAAGTATTCCGTTTTCATTTAATTCAAAATATGTTCCTGTGCTAAAATCCTCTGGTTCTTCGGATAATAATTTATATTCTCCTCCCCATAGACCACTTCTAGAATCATCCATAACTCCAATAACTGTTGGTATTGCAGAAGTAAAATTAACATCTGCTTTTACTATAACATTAGATTTATTAGTTATTGTTATATAATCGGCCATCTCAGATTCTGGTTCCCAATCATAATATTCATTACCATGCTCATCTTCAACTTTGACAAAATCATATACTAAACTTCCCCACTCAATATCAATATCATAGTTAACATCAGTATCGTCAACTATACCAACCTTAACTATTGAACTAGATGTTCCAAGTCCTGTTGCAAAAACAGATGGAAGAGCAATAGTAGCAACTAATAACATACAAACTACTAATTTTATACTTCTTTTCATTTATTTCACCTCCTTTTTCATAAATTTATATATAATATTAAACTATCTATTTTTAATAAGATTATTAGATTGATATTTATAATCCAAATTAGCTTAATGTTACTGTTACGGTACCTATTGTAGCTCCCGGTCTTACATCAGTTAAAGAACCACCCTCAAGTTTTAATTTCCACATTAAACTTGATACATGTACAACACCATCTAAGTTCGTTGTACATGATGGAATATCCCTGTTTTCTGATGGTCCTCCACCTGCTCCAATCCATTTGTAATATTTATCCGCTTCAAAAGTCGTATTTTCACCTTTCTCAACAAATCTTCCTTCTTCATCTCTTACATAATATGTCTCTGTATTGAAATCTTCTGGTTCTTCTGTTAATATTTGATATTCAGATCCAGCTATCCCACAATAATCAGTATCTTCAAATCCGATAACATTTGCCATAGAAGATGTAAATTCTACATCTGCATTTATAATTACATTTGAATAATTTGTTATTTCAACTACATCTGCATTTGTTTTTTCAGGTTCCCAAATATATTCTCCGATACTAGAATCATTTGATTTAACAAAATTATATACTAAACTTCCCCATTTTATATCGACATTGTAATTAACATCAGTATTGTCAACTGTACCAACCTTAACTATTTTACTAGATTCTCCAAGACCTGTTGCAAAAACAGTTGGAAGAGCTATAGTAGCAACTAATAACATACAAATTACTAATTTTATACTTCTTTTCATTTGTTTCACCTCCTTTTTCATAAACCTCTATATATTAACTTATATTTATTTTTCAGATTAAGATAATACCTTTATTTAACTGTTATTTTTATTGGAATGTTAGTATTTACAATTGCTTTTTCATCAGTTTCTTCATCATAATACATAATGTTAAACATTCCTTCATACTCACCATTTGAAAGAGTTATATTTTCTTTTAAATCAAGTTCGTATATAGCATAACTTGGTGGTATTCTATTTGATTCTGCTATTACAACATCATTATCATTTTGTTTTATAATTACTTGTAATACCATACTTTGAGTTGACCTTGATGGATTTTTAAAATTAATAGAAACTTGTCCACTCTTTAAATCAATATCCACCTTGTTCGAATATGATAAAGAAACTGCTCCTCCACCTTGACTTTTTTCCATTTTATCTCCTGAGTTAGGAAGGAGCACAATATTATCATCTTCTTTCCCTGGTGCATAATCTACATATTTAGGTTCTTTAAAAAATACTAAATATACTATTATTCCTACGCATGCTAATATTATTAAAAGTAGAAATACTACTAGCTTATTTTTTCTTTCTTGTTTTTCTGCTCTTCCTTTTCTACTCATTTTCTCTTTCCTTTCTTGTTTTTATTATTGCAAGTAATATAACTAAAATTGTACATAGTAGAATAATAAATATTACAAGTGGTGCATTATTTGTTTCATCACCTTTTATTATATCTACTAAATCCTCATACACATTAATATCTTCATTATTATCTGTTTTTATTTCTCCAGCTTGTCCTATAACTATATAACAATCATTTGTTATCTTTTCTATCTGATTACCATTATTATCATATATTTTTATTATTTTATCCTCATTAGAATATTCTTCTAAACTAATTCCAGATAGTATATTTTCTTTATTATCTAATATTTTCAAGTAATATACATTGTCATTTTCATCTATTTCTACCTTTGTTTTTAACCATTCAAGCGATTCATTAGAAACTTCAAAAAGCATGATATTTAAATCCTTACTTACATTTTCATTTAATACTATTCTAATTTTGTCATCATTTAAATCATATTCTACTTTATTATCAACTATTTCTTTTGTATGCTTACTAGTATTATCAGTATAGTTATATTTTATAACTATATCTTTACTTGTATCTGCATTTACATTTCCTAATAACACAAATAACAAACATAAAATTACACCTATTTTCTTCATCTATCTATCACCTATTATAATTTTACTATTTAAGCTAACTGTTCCTTTGCTGTAATATGTTTTAGGGTCATAACTCATTATTTTAATAATAACTTCTTTACTTTGTTTTAAGTTCTCTACTTTTATATTTTCAATTTGTTCACCTGGTTTTATTAAACCTGTTTCACTTAATACATTTTCATCTTTTTCATATATTCTTAGCTTTACAAATACATTATTTTCTTCTAAGGATCTAAAATATATTTTTATATTGTTCTCTTCATCTAAAATTAAATTATTACAAATTCCAACAACATATCCCTCTGCCACATTTATTTCTGCATATTGTAATTTTCCATCTATTTTAGTATCCAATATGTTTATTGCATTTTTATCAAATTGCGGCTTTTTAAATTCTTTTTTTGAACTTGTCATAACTGCTATAATTATTGTTAAAATTATTATTAATATTGTTATTACTACTAATATAACCATTCCTTTATTTTTCATATTTCCACCTATATTACTGCACACTCATAGTTATTCTTCCCACTTTTATATATTCATCTTTGTCAGAAGTTATTGTTCCTGCCATACTGAAAGTTACTTCTTCTTTACTATTTTTATCTATTTTAACTCTATCTTTATTAAATTTTCCAGTAATACCCATACCTCTTTTAGTTTGTTCATATTTAAAACTAATTGTAATTGGTTCATCTGAAAAATTTTTAATATCTATTTTATTATTTTTATTTATCCATTCAGTTTCTGTCACTATATCATATTGTTTTTCTTTATCATCCCACTTAATATCTTTTGTTTCGTTATATGTAAAGTTCATATTATCCCATGATATTTCAATATCATATACTGATTCTTCTTTATCATCTATCCCTTCAACTTCACCTACTGTTACATTTTTAGTAGATGTACAATATGATGTTGAAATACATAATAATATAACTAAGCCTATTAATACTTTTAAATATATTTTTTTCATATTTCCTCTTTCCTTCATGCAAAGTATAACACAATAAAACTTTTATTACAATACATTTGTTATGCATAATTATATATTTTATGCATATATAATTATATTAGTAAATGTAATGAGAGGTAATTATGAAAAAATTTAAAATACCATCTATACCACCAACAACAAATAAATGTATTAGATTTCCAAATAATATTATTGAAGAAATAGAACAATGTATAGAAGGAAAAGATTGTACTTTCACAGCATTTGTTGTAGAAGCAGTTAGAGTGGCATTAGAAAATTTAAAAGAGGAACAGTAAAATTAATTTTTTTACTGTTCCTCTTTTCTTGTATTGATATTTCAATTTTTTTATGCTATATTTTTTATATAGGAGGATATAGAAAATGAAAAAATTATTTATAACTTTAATAGTTTGTATATGTGTAGTTTTAATTGTAACTATTATTACTAGAACAGATTTATTTAATAAAAAAACAACACCTAACATTTCACAAAAAAATAATTATGATGTTTCCGAAATGCTTGAAAATATTCTAAACATTTCAAATATTTATGTGGAATATACTGACATGGATAATAAAACTACTTATATTTACAAAAAAGATTATCTAGAAAAAACTGTTTCTAATTATAGTACAAAAATATTCGATACAAAAGATAATATATCTAAAGTTTATAAAACCGATTCAAAAGAAGGTATTATATCGCCTATCTCTGATTTGAATTATAAAAACTCATATTTTTATTATTGTAATACAATTCTTGATACTCTTAAAAATAATAAATATGAAATACTTAATGACTCTATAAACGGAAAAGATTGTATAAAAGTTGTATTTAAAGATGAAGATTTTGAAGCTTGGTTTGAAAAAGAAAATAATTTATTAATAAAAATTTATTCTAATAAAACTAATGGTACTGTAGAATTTAAAAATATAAAAATTAATTCTTTAACTGATGATGATTTTAAAGTTCCTAACGATGTAATCTTAAAAGAAGTAAAATAATAAAACAAATAATATTACGATTGATAATAAATTTAATTATCCTTAATCCTTTATAAAAAAATAACAACAGCTCTACTGTTGCTATTTTTTATATATTTTTAATTAACATCTTTCCATGTATTCACCAGTTCTTGTATCAACACGGATTCTATCTCCTATTTCAACAAAGATTGGTACATTGAATTCTACACCCGTTTCAACCTTAGCTGGTTTAGTAGTTCCTGTAGATGTTGCACCTTTTATTCCTGGTTCTGTATATACTACTTCAAGTTCTACAAACAATGGTGGTTCTACACCAAATACTTTTCCTTTATATGATAATACTTTAACATCCATATTGTCTTTAAGGTATGGTAATATATTTTCTACATCATCCTTAGATAATTCTAATTGTTCATATGTATTATTATCCATAAAAGTATATGTTTCTCCATCGTTGTATAAGAATTGCATTTCAGTAATAGTTACTTGTGCTTCTTCAAATTTTTCTGATGGGTTAAATGTTTTTTCCATTGTTGTATTGTTAATTATATTTTTTATTTTAGTTCTAACAAATGCTGCACCTTTACCTGGTTTAACATGTTGGAATTCAACTATTCTATATACGTTTCCATCCATTTCAAATGTTGTACCATTTCTAAAATCTCCTGCTAGTACCATAAAAACCTCCGATTACTATTTAATTTTTTCAACTAATGCTGCAAATCCTTGGCTGTCTGAAACTGCCATTTCAGCTAACATTTTTCTGTTAATGTTTATATTAGCTTTTTTAAGACCAGAAATAAATTTGCTGTATGACATTCCATTTTGTCTAGCTGCTGCATTTATTCTAGCTATCCATAATCTTCTAAAATCTCTCTTTTTATTTTTTCTTCCAACATAAGCATACATACCTGATTTCATAACAGCTTGGTTAGCCATTCTAAATCTTATGCTTTTTGCTCCATAATATCCTTTTGCTCTTTTTAATACTTTCTTATGTCTTGCTCTTGTTGTAACTGCTCCTTTTACTCTTGCCACAATAATTCCTCCTAACTTTTCCTAATTTATCTATTATTGATATGGTAATAATTTCTTCATTGCATTGCTGTTTGCTGAATCAACATATGCTGCTTCTCTAAGACTTCTTTTTCTTTTTGAACTTTTACCTGTTAATTTGTGTGCTCTGTTTGCTACAGTCTTCTTAGCAATTCCTGATTTTGTAATTTTAATTCTCTTTTTTGCACCACTATGGCTTTTCATTTTTGGCATAATTAATTCCTCCTTATTTGCTTTGTTTTGGCGATATTATAACATTTAAGAATTTTCCTTCAAGCTTAGGTTCTTTTTCTACTTGACCTTCTTCAATTAAAGAAATAAATTTATCAATTATTTCTCTTCCTTTATTTACGAAGCTAAGTTCTCTGCCTTTGAATCTTAAAGAAACTTTTACTTTATCACCAGATTTTAAAAATTTATTAGCATTTTTTGCCTTAACTTCTAAATCATGAGTATCAATACTTGCTGATAATCTAACTTCTTTAAGTTCAACTACTTTTTGTTTTTTTCTAGCTTCTTTTTCTTTTTTAGCCATTTCGAATTTAAATTTACTGTAATCTAGTATTTTACAAACTGGTGGATTACCATTAGCACCTACTAATACTAAATCTTTGTCCTGATCATAAGCTTTTTCGATAGCCTCTTTTACAGACATTTCTCCTAATCTTTCACCATTTTCTCCAATTACTTGTACAGTATTTGCCCTAATTTGCTCGTTAATTAAAAAATCTTGTTTTATATTAATACACCCCCATAAAAAAAGATTGCTTAAAGCTCAAGCAATCTCCTCACATACAAAAATTAAAATATATACATATCATTAAAAACATTTTTGTATTACCTTGACTAAGACAAAACTTGCAAGGTGAGAAGATAACTTCTACTTTACAAATAATATTATACATTATTTTTTCTATTTGTCAATAATTATGTAATATATATTTAAAATTTATTTATATATTATTCTTAATGTATTCTATATGTTTTTAGTTACATTACTTATACATCAAAAAGCAATTTGTTTTAGGTGCATATTTATTTCAAATAATATTATAAAATGCTTACTGGAGGATATATTATGAATAAATTAAAAATTCCTAAAAACCATAGTGGTATTAGTAAAACACTTCGTTTACCTGAAAATATTGTAGATGATGTTCAAAACCTTGCAAATATTAAAAATTTATCTTTTAATAAAACAGTAGGTTGTTTATTAGAGTTTGCATTAAATAATTTAGACGAAAGTGATAAATCTAATTTAGATAAATTAAAATATAATTAAATTATCTTATATATGAACAAAGAGAAGATGTGTATATTTTTACATTTCTTCCCTTTTTGTATATTCTAATTTAATTTTAGTATCATTATCCATATTTAAAATAATACCATTTTCTAAATAGTCAATTTTATATATTTGATTTATATTTATAATAATTTTTACATTTTGTTTATTTTCTATACTTAACAAATCATTTTTTATATTATATGTATAATCAAATATATAAAAATTTGTTTCAATAAATCCTAACTGAGAAACCAATATGTTTCTTTCTTTTTTACGATTCAAAAATCTAATTATCTCTTCGTTCATACTAACATACTCCTTTATATTAGTATGGCAAAAAAATATATTTATATACAAAAAATTAGTTATGCTCCTTTTTTTCATAACTAATTTCTTAATATTAATACTCTATATTAGGCTCACCAAATATATCAACATTTATATCACAATCATATCCATTACTTTCTAAATAATTTTCATAATACTCATCCACTTCCACTCCGTGTAACATTTCAGTATATTCCTCTGTAATATTATTTATATATCCCGTATATGCTCTATCTTTATTCTTTATAACTACCTGAGCATATTTACTTTGAAGTAGTGTTTCAGCTTCAATATAACCTGTAAATTCATTTATATCAAATTCCTGTTTTAATTCAGTTATAACTGTTTCAAGAAAACTTGGTATGTTTGCGACTAATACTACAATTACAATACAAAAAACGATTGAAATAATGATTGATACACTGCTAAGTATAACTCCTGCTACTCCCATACCTTTACCATTTTTATCTTTTCTCTTTCGTGCAACAGCTACTATTGATACTATTAAAGCAACTAGTGAAAGAATAATATTAAAAACTGGAATCCAAGATAGTAATAAACTTAGTAAACCTAATACTAAACTTGCTATATACATACTATCATCTCCTTACATTTTATATTGTTAGTTTAATATATTATCATTTATATGTCAATTAAATTTAAAAAATATGCCTAGAAATTTTCTAGACACATTATTTCATAATTTTTGATAATTAATTTAGTTATTTTGTTTTTCGAATTCATTTCCTATATCTTCCAAAATAGTGTTTCTTAATATTTTTTCAATTACACCATAATCTTCTGATATTTGAAAATTAATTTCATTTTTCTTAGCAATATTATTTAATTCTTTAATACTTGCTAATATTTTATCTTTTTGAGCATCATCCATTAACCTACCAAGAAATTTTCTTAAATCATTTCCAATAATTTTAATTCTTACTTCATTTAAATAAGCAATTATTTCATTTGCTTTTTGGTATTCAATGGGATTTTTTTCTTTCAATTCTTTTAGTAATTCCTTTATTTTTTCTTTCATGAGTTTGACTCCTTCCTCATTAACCAAATTAATCCTTGTATATTATACCATATTTACATACTTATGTCAACCTACTTAATCATATCGTTCATATTTTTTGATACTTTTGTTACACTTGATTTATTAAGTTTAGTTTTTACAATATCATATGCTCGTCTTATTTCTTGTGATTTAGCTACATCTACAACTTCTGTTTCAGCACTTGCAAAATCTCTCATTTCTTTATCTGGTCTATCTAAACCAACTGTAACAGAAGCTGCAATATATAGCCCAAAATTTCCCATTTCTCTTCTCTTTACTCTTTGTCTTTCTGTCATCTGGCGTTTTTGTTCTATTGTTTTAGGAGTTAATGGCACAAAACTGTCTTCAAACTCTTCTGCATAATCAAAAACTTTAAATAAACCATGCTTTTTTGCAACTTTATCTATCATTATCATATTTGAAATTATATTAGAATGATATCTTGTTCTTTTATTATCCAAATCCTGTACATATTCTACAATATCTTCTGACGAATCATGTTGCTCTCTAAACTTCATAATTCTATCTTCATCATTACATACGCTATCTAAATAATTTTCTATTGCACTTATAAAATCATCTACTTGTTCCAAATAGAAATTTGCATCTTCTTCATCAACTTCTTTTCCTTTTTTCTCTTCAAAAAAAGTTACATATTGTCTTAATTTAGATAAAACTCTATCTACATCAGGAAAATCATTTTTAACTCTCATCATATCACCCTATATTGCTATATATCAAGATTTTGAACATATTTAGCATTTTGCTCAATAAACTCTCTTCTAGGTCCAACTTCTTCACCCATAAGGATAGTAAATATTTGATCTGCCATAACTGCATCTTCAAGTGTTACTTTAAGAAGTATTCTAGTATCAGGGTTCATTGTAGTATCCCATAATTGTTCAGAGTTCATTTCTCCAAGACCTTTATATCTTTGAATATTTACAGCATCTCTTTTTATTCCACTTTCTTCTAATTTATTTAGTTTTTGTTCTAGTTCTTCATCACTATAACAATATTCATCATCCATACCCCTCTTAGAAAGCTTAAATAGAGGTGGCTGAGCAATATATACATGACCTTCGTCTATTAGTGGTCTCATATATCTGAAGAAGAATGTTAAAAGTAGTGTTCTAATGTGAGCACCATCTACATCGGCATCGGCCATTAGTATTATTTTTCCATATCTTATTTTTTCTATATTAAAATCATTTCCTATACCAGCACCTATTGCTGTTATAACTGGGCTTAATTTATCGTTACCATATATTTTATCTGCTCTTGTTTTTTCAACATTTATCATTTTACCCCACATAGGTAAAATAGCTTGGAATTTTCTATCTCTTCCTTGCTTTGCACTTCCTCCCGCAGAGTCTCCCTCTACCAAGTAAAGTTCACATTTTGAAGCATCTTTTTCTTGACAATCAGCAAGTTTACCAGGAAGTGTTGTTGATTCTAATACATTTTTTCTTCTTACCAATTCTCTTGCTTTTCTTGCTGCTTCTCTTGCTCTTGATGCAGACAACGCTTTATCTATAATAGCTTTTGCATCTTTTGGATTTTCTTCTAGATAATATGACAATTTTTCAGTCATTACATTATTTACAATTGCCGTAACTTCGCTATTACCCAATTTAGTTTTTGTTTGTCCTTCAAATTGAGGTTCTTTAACTCTAACACTTACTATGGCTGTTATACCTTCTCTTATATCATCACCAGTAAGATTATTATCTTTTTCTTTTAATATATTAAATTTTCTTGCATATTCATTAAATACTTTTGTAAGTCCTCTTTTAAATCCTTCTAAATGAGTACCACCTTCAATAGTATTTATATTATTTACAAATGAATATATATTTTCGCTATATGCAGTTGTATATTGGAATGCAATTTCTGCCTCTACTTCTCCGCCTAACGATTCAAAGTATACGGGCTTTCCTACTGCTTCTTTTCCTTTATTTAAAAATTCAACAAAAGATACAATTCCACCTTCATAATGGAATGTTAATTTTTCACTCTCTGCATCTCTTTTATCTTGAATAGTTATTTTTAAACCTTTATTTAAGAATGCCATTTCTCTTAATCTTTGAGATAATGTTTCCATACTATATACAGTCGTTTCAAATATTTCAGCATCTGGTTTAAATACTACTCTTGTACCTCTTTTTTTACCTTCTGCTACTTTATGTAATTTTTCTACAACTTTACCTCTTTCAAATGAGATTTCATATATTCCATCTCCATTACAAGATTGTACAGTAACATGTTCAGATAATGCATTAACAACTGATGCACCAACACCATGAAGACCACCAGATACTTTATATCCTTCTCCACCGAATTTACCACCTGCGTGTAGAATTGTATAAACAACTTCTACTGCTGGTATTCCCATTTTAGGATGTATTCCAAGTGGTATACCTCTACCATTATCTTTTACCATAATGCTATTATCTTCTAATATCTCTACATTAATTTCATTACAATATCCTGCTAATGCTTCATCTACTGCGTTGTCAACTATTTCATATACCAAATGATGAAGACCTCTTTCAGATGTGCTACCTATATACATTCCTGGTCTTTTTCTTACTGCTTCTAATCCTTCTAATACCTGAATTTGGTTCTCATTATATTCTGCCATTATTATACCCTCTTTTCTCTAATTTAATATATTATATTTTATACTAATTTTTTTCCTTTTTCTAGATTTTATCACTAATTTTTTATTTTTTCAACCATGCCACCAGAAACTTTATAAAAAGAAATGTTACATAAATGTTTCAAAATGTCAATTTCTGTTGTAGTTATGATGGTTTGATAGTTTTTTATATACTCTAATAAATACTCTATTCTATTGTTATCAAGCTCTGATAAAACATCATCTAAAAGTAATATTGGTACTTCTTCTTTTTCATCTTTTAATATTTCAAGTTCTGATAATTTAAGTGTTAAAAGTGCTGTTCTATTTTGTCCTTGCGAACCATAAGTTTTAACTTCTAATTCATTTATATATACTTCAATATCATCTCTTTGAATTCCTTTGCTAGATGATTTTTTTAAAGTATCTATATATCTATGTTTTTTTAATATGTTATATATCTCTTGAATATCTAAATTTACAAAATCAGAAATGTATTTTATTTCTATAACTTCTTTTGAATTTGTTAAATCACTTTGTATTTTTTTAGCATAGATGTTTATCTTTTCAATTAATTTCTTTCTTTCACCGCAAATGTATTTTATATACTCTGCAATTTTTTCATCTAATATATCTAGATAATAATTATCTATTTTTGAACTTTCTTCTTTTAGAAGTGAATTTTTAATAGCTAATATTTTGTTATACTCTTGAAGTTTAACAAGATAATTTTTGGAAAGTTGACTTAGTAACATATCTATAAACTTTCTTCTATTCTTAGGTGAACCTTTTACTATATCTAAACTTTCTGGTGAAAATATAACTATATTATACTTACCTATTATTTCAGATGCTCTTTTTATATCAATATCATCTTCTTTTATTTTTTTCTTAGAATCTTGATCAATATATAATTGTATTTTTGATTTTCTTTCTAACTTATCAACAAAATCCACAAAAATATTGGTATAACTTTCATTAAAATTTATAACTTCACTTTCTTTACCAGTTCTGTACGATTTAGTAATAGCTGACATATATATAGATTCTAATATATTTGTTTTCCCTTCTGCATTATTTCCAAAAAACACATTTATATTTTTATCTAATTCTAATTCAAGATTTTTATAATTTCTAAAATTAACTAATTTCAAATTAGTAATATACATAATCTTATTTATACTCCATAATTTAATCTTGTCTTAATTTTACTGGTAATACCATATATATATAATCATTACCATGAACAGGTTTTATTATCATTGGAGATACATTAGTTGTATAGTTCATTAATACTTCTTCGTTTTCTATTACCTTTAAAGCCTCTATTAAATATCTTGGATTAAATCCTATTTCAAGATTTTTTCCTTCAACCACACATGCTACATTTTCTTTTGCATCTCCTGCCAAACTTGTACAAGAAATTTCTATACCATCCATAGATATATTAACTTTAAGTGGTGCTTTCTTTTCTTTTTCAGAAACTTCTCTTGAAAAAAGAGATACTCTATCTAATGATTCTAATAAAGATTTAGTATTTACTTTTACTTTTGTTTCAAATTCGCTAGGTATAACTGAATTATAGTTTAAAAATTCACCTTCTATGATTCTACTTACAACTATACATTCTCCCATTTCAAATAATGCTTGGTTTTTATTTACTCCTATTTTTACATTTGCATCATCATCTGATAATATTTTAAGAAGTTCTGATAATGTTCTTCCTGGTATAATTGCCTTAAAGTTATTATTGTTGTTTTCTAATAAATGTTGTTTTAGAGCAAGTCTAAATCCATCTATTGCTACTACTTTTAATACATTATCTTCCACTGTCACAAGGGCACCTGTATAAACTGGTCTATTTTCATCTTGGCTTGTAGCAAATATTGTTTTCTTAACCATATCTTTAAATATACCTTGTTTAATTGTTATAGAGTTATCCACATTAAACACAGGTAACTTTGGATATTCTTCTGGATTCATTGTTGATAACTTAAATACTCCACTAGCTGATTTTATAACAAAAATATTATTATCAACTTCGAAAGTTATTTCTTCTGCTTCCAATTTTCTAATTATTTCATTAAACATTTTATTATCTACAACAGTTTTTCCCTCTACTTCAACTGTTGCTTTTATTATATATTCACTTCCTATTTCTAAATCATTAGTTGTGAATTTTACATTATTTCCTATTGTTTCTATTAATATACCTTCTAATATTGGCATTGTTGTTTTTGCAGATGCTGATTTTGTAACACTACTTAAACAATTAATTAAATCATTTCTACTACATTTAAATTTCATTTTTTCTCCTCCTCAAATTTAGCAATGTTGATTGCTTATATATATTATTATATTTAGTAGTAGTAGTAGTAGTACCTGTTGATTATGTGGAAAACTACTTCTAACTACTGATATATCTAAAAATACTTATGTGGATAAACCTGTGGATAACATGTTTAATTTATCCACAGAACACTTGTTTTTGGTGGATAACTTTTATTTTTTTAGTTATCCACAATTCTTTCCACAGGTTATCCACTTGATAATGTGGATAACAAAGAACAATGTCACGAACATTAATTATTTTTGTAATATTTTTGTAATAATAACTTCTATATACTGATAGATAGGGATTTTTTGATATCATCAATTAATGATCTTGTCTCTTCATTATTGTCATATTCTTCTGAGATTTTAGAATATGCATGAAGAACTGTTGAGTGATCTCTTCCACCAAAATCTTTACCTATATTAGGAAAAGTCATATTAATTAATTCTCTACACAAATACATGGCTATTTGTCTTGGATAAGCCACATTATTTGATCTTTTTTCACTTAATACATCACTTACTTTTATGTTGAAAAACTTACAAACAACTTGTATTATTAATGTACTTGTTAATACTTTTGTATTTTTTACAAGTATTGATTCAATTGTATTATCTATTATAGCATCTGTAAGTTCTTTATTTGTAAATGAAGTATATGCGATTAATTTATTGAAAACACCTTCAAGTTCTCTAATATTAGAAGTAACCTTAGTTGCTATTTTTATAAGTACATCGTCCCCTATTACATATCTTTCCTTCTCTGCTTTTTTTCTAAGAATAGCAAGTCTTGTTTCATAGTCAGGTGCCTGAATATCAACAGCAAGGCCCATTTCAAATCTTGTTTTTAATCTATCTTCTAATAAATTAATTTCTTTTGGTGGTTTTTCACTAGTAAGAACTATTTGTTTTCCACCCTCAAATAATGTATTGAAAGTGTGGAAAAACTCTTCTTGACACTTCTCTTTTCCTGCTAAAAACTGAATATCATCTATTAATAATAAATCAATATTTCTATATTTGTTTCTAAAAGATTCACTATTATTGTTCATTATTGCGGATACTAGTTCATTTGCGAAGTTCTCCCCTGTTGTATAAATAACATTAAAACCAGGACATGATTCTGCTATGCTATGACCTATTGCTTGCATAAGATGGGTTTTACCCAACCCTACACCACCATATATAAATAATGGATTATATTTGGATCCTGGGCTTTCTGAAACTGCAACAGCAGATGCATGAGCAAACCTATTATTACTTCCTATGATGTAGTTTTCAAATGTGTATTTAGGATTAAGTCCAATAGCATGTGAAACTATTTGATTATTTTGATTGTTAACAACTTTTACATTATTTAATTCATTCGTATTTTCAGTAGAACCTAGTGTATTTACAGTTATGTTCTCTTTTTCATTAGTAATTTTTAAATTATCTTCATCTTCTGTTACCCCCTCTTTTGATTCAAAAATAATTATATAATTTTTTTTAGTCAAAAAAGTCAAGGTATTCTGAATTAAATCAAGATATTTTTTAGAAAGAACTTCTATATGATAATTAGAAGGAGCTAAAAAACATATTGTATTCTCGTCAGAAAGCCTAGGGATCATAACTTCAACATATGTTTTATATCCAACTGGTGAGATTTCTTCTTGTAAAATCTCTAATGCGTGTTCCCAAGTTTTCATAAAATTTTCTCCCATTTTTAACCTCCTTTTCGAAAAGTTATCCACAAAGTTATCCACAAGTGTGGATAACTTACATAGATTAATAATCAATACTCAAACAATATGTTACATAAAGTTGTTAACTTGTATTTTTTTACAAAAAACACGACATATTTTTGCTATAATATATCAAATATTTACACAAAATACAAGTGTTTTACAAAACAAAATTAAAGAAAAAATAACCAAGCTAAATGTATTAGCTTGGTTAAATAATTAATAAATTCTTCGATTTGGTACATAACATCTAGAAGCCTTATTCATATACGAACGATTTGAAGTCTCATCACTTACTTTTCGTCTTTTATACTGTACTGCTTCTTTTGCTTTTTTTACCTTTTTATATTTAATTTTATCTTTCTTTACTCGATTAGCTTTCTTTTTGCGACTTGGAGAATGTTTTGCGGATGAAGAACTTTCAAAATCGTATTCATCTTCTCTATCTTCTAATGAATCACAATACTCTAATTCCTCCAAGACCATGGTTTGCAAAACACCAATCGCAGTACTATTTATTTCCTGTAAAGTCATATCTGGAAACAAGTCAGAAGCTAAATCTTTTAACTCTTTAATTGATAATTCGTTAACATTAATTTTTGTCATTACATATTCCTCCTATAAAGAAAAAATTTTTTCTATATTTATGTATAGATACAAATTTATTATATCAAAAAATACATATTATGTCAATATGATTAAATACTATATATGATATAACTATTTTTTTGTTTTAGTTTATTTTTCTAAAATTAATTTAATTAAATATTTGACAAATTAAAAATTATGTAGTATAATCCTAGCAGGAAAAAATCACTTAATAACTTTGGAGGTGTAAGACATGAAAATGACATTTCAACCAAAAAACAGACAATCTAAAAGAGAACATGGTTTTAGAAAAAGAATGAGTACTGCTTCTGGAAGAAATATATTAAAAGCAAGAAGAGCAAAAGGTAGAGCAGAATTAACTCACTAATAAAATAGAAATATTTTCAATAAAGGTAGGAAATACCTTTATTTTTTTTATATATTATGGTAAAATATATAATGTGAAAAAGGGGGATAGTATGGTATTTACTAAATCACTTAAAGGACAATATTCTTTTAAAGTTATATTTAAAAGGGGAGAATATATATCTAATAATAATATAACATTATATATATTAAAAAATAGAAAATATGAAAATAACAATTTTCTTGGGATTTGTGTTAGTAAAAAACATGGTAATAGTGTAGTAAGAAATAGACTTAAAAGATGGGCAAGAGAGGCGTATAAAGAAATAGAAAAAGACTTAAACAAAGGATATAATATTATTATTTTGTATAAGAAAAATATAGATGTGAGTAAATTAGATTTTTATTGTGTAAAAAAAGAATTAAAAGAATCTCTAGAAAAATTAGGAATATAGAAATGAGAAAAATTATACATAAAATAATAAGATTTCCAAGAAAAGTTATAATATTCTTTATTAAACAGTATCAAATATACTTATCACCCAAGTTTGGGCGTAATTGTAAATACTATCCAACATGTTCTAATTATGCTATTTGTGCTATTGACAAATATGGTATAATTAAAGGCGGAATAATGGCGTTTTTTAGAGTATTAAGATGTAATCCGTTTTCTAAACGGAGGAATAGATGAAGTTAAATAGAATAAGGAGTTTTTTTAATGATAGATGCAATAGCTAGTTTGTTTGGGGCAATTGTAAGATTAATATATAATTTAGTAGGACAAAATTATGGGTTATCTATTGTAATATTTGCAGTATTAACTAAAATTGTGCTTTTTCCACTAAGTTTAAAACAAGCTAAAACTACTGAGAACATGAAGAAGATAGGCCCTATGGAACAAGAAATAAGGAAAAAATATAAAGGAAATAATGAAAAAATGGCAACAGAACTTCAAAAACTGTATGCTGAAAATAAAATTAATCCTATGGCTGGATGTCTTCCAGCATTAATTCAAATTCCTATGGTTATAGCTATGTTTTATATTGTTAAACAACCATTAACATATATAAAACAAGTACCAAATGAACAAATAATAGAATATGTTCAGGAAATTAAGGGAAATGATGAAAAAGTAACTAAGGCGGAAATAAGAAATAGTGAAATAACAATAGCTGATGAAAAAGGGTTAATAAATATGGATTTTATGGGAGTACATTTTGGTGATATTCCAGCAAATTCAGTTAACAAGAAGATTGAAAAAGAGGATAGACCTAGTTATATTACATTATTAGTTCCGGCATTAAGTTTGGTATTATCTATATTACAGAATAAGATAATGATGAAAAAGAGTAATTTAACAGAAGAACAAAAAGAACAACAAAGAACAATGAATTTGATGTTACCGTTTTTGTCAGCATATATTTCATATATAATGCCGCTGGCACTTGGAATATATTGGCTTATAGGAAATGTGTGTCAAATAATTTCACAATTTATGATAGATAGATTAGTTAAAGAAAAGAAGATAATGATAGGAGAAAGGAGTTAATAAAAATGAAAAAAGTAACAGAACAAATAGGTAAAACCGTTGAAGAAGCAATAAGAAAAGGATTAGAGGAATTAAAAGTCCCAAGAGATTATGTTAAAATTGAAGTGTTAGAAGAACCTACAAAGGGAATGCTTGGAATGCTTTCTAGTACACTTGCAAAGGTAAGATTAACTGTTGATAAAAAGCTAGACGAAGCAACGGTATCAGCAACTATGCAAAAAGTAGATGCGATAGTAAGTAGAATATTTGAAATAATGAAAGATGATTCTAAATATGAAATAAAAAATAATAATGGAAAAGTTGAAGTAATAATAGATAGTGCTGAAAATACTCATTTGATAGGGTATAAAGGAAGAACGATAGAAGCTCTTCAATCAACAATCAATTCTATATTACAAAAGGATACAGAAGAAAATGCAAAAGTATTTGTAGAAGTAAATGGATACAAAAAGAAAAAAGAAGAAACATTAAAGAGATTAGCAAATAAAATGGCAGATAATGTAGTAAAATTTAAGAAAATTATAAAATTAGAGCCTATGTCTGCATATGAGAGAATGATAATACATACAGAATTATCAGATAGAAAAGATGTAACAACAGAGAGTATTGGAGTAGAACCAAGAAGAAGAGTTGTAATAAAATTAAAAAGATAATAAAATAAAAAGTTCAGACTGAGTCTGACTTTTTTGTGAGGAGAAAATAAAATTATGTTAACAGAAACAATAGCAGCTATTAGTACCGGTGGTAATAATACTGGTATTAATATAATAAGAATAAGTGGAGAAAAAAGCAAAAATATAATAGATAATATATTTACAGGAAGTTCAAAATTGTCACATCAAAAAATAATATATGGTAAAATAAAAGATAGAGAAAAAGTTATAGATGAAGTATTGGTTTCATATTTTAAGGCCCCAAATTCTTTTACAGGAGAGGATATATGTGAAATAAACTGTCATGGTGGTAGAAGAGTAACATTAGATATACTAGAATTGGTTATTAAAAATGGAGCTAGAATTGCTGAGCCTGGGGAATTTTCGAAAAGAGCTTTCTTAAATGGTAAAATGGATTTATCTAAGGCTGAGAGTATAATAGATGTAATTAATGCTAAAACAAAATTACAAACTAAAATAGCGGCAGAGCAACTTGAAGGCGGTCTATATAATGTAGTAACTGAGCAAAGAAATAAGTTAATAGAACTTCTTGCGCAAATAGAAGTGAGTATTGATTATCCAGAGTATGATTATGAAGAGTTAGAATATAGTGAAATATATAGAATGCTTTTAGATACAAGTAATAATATAAAGAAATATATTGATTCTTATGAAGAGGGTAAATACATTAAAGATGGCATAAATGTAGCAATATTAGGTGGAACAAACGCAGGGAAATCTTCTCTTTTGAATCTATTATCTAACAGCGAAAAGGCGATTGTTACAGATATAGAAGGAACTACTCGTGATGTTGTTGAGGAAACTGTGATAATAGGAGATATTGTATTAAATATATTTGATACTGCTGGTATAAGAAAGACAGATGATGTAGTAGAAAAGATCGGCATACAAAGAAGTATAGAAATAATAGATAAAGTAGATTTGGTTATTGTTGTTGTTGATATTACAAAAGGAATAACTAAAAATGATTTACATATAATAGAAAAAATTAAAGAGAAAAATAAAAAATATATTGTATGTTTAAATAAGATTGATATTTCATGTGAAAATTATGAAGAAATATTAAATGTGATTGGAAGCTCTAAAATCGTTTTAAAAACATCTTTTTTGAGTAAGGAGGGTATAGATACCCTTAAAGATAAAATTGTCTCTATGTTTAATTTAGGGCAAATTAAGACTAGTGATGATATTTTGGTTGTAAATCAAAGACACAAAGAACTTTTAGAGAAAAGTTATAATAGTTTAAAGAAAGCAATGAGTGAAATAGAAAAAAATATAGGTGTAGATATAGCCGAAATTGATATTAAAGAAGCGGGAAGATATTTAGGAGAAATAATAGGTGAAGAAGTTACAACAGATGTTATTAACAAAATATTTGAAAAATTTTGTTTAGGAAAGTAGGAATGTATAATGGAATACAAAGCAGGAAAGTATGATATAGTAGTAATTGGAGGAGGACATGCGGGGATTGAAGCAGCCCTTGCATCTGCGAGATTAGGAAAGAGTACAGCTATGTTTATAATAAACATGGATACTCTTGCAAATATGCCATGTAACCCAAGTATAGGAGGAACATCAAAAGGTCACCTTGTAAGGGAGATTGATGCTCTTGGTGGGCAAATGGGTAAATCTGCTGATGCTTGCTATATACAATCGAAAATGTTAAATAGTTCAAAAGGACCAGCAGTTCATTCGCTTAGGGCACAAATAGATAGAAAAAAATATCATATGTATATGAAGAATGTATTAGAGAATGAAGAAAAATTAGATATATATCAAGCGGAAATAACAGATATTATATATGATGAGAAAATAAAAGGAGTTAAAACAAAAACAGGAGCAATATATGAAGCAAAGGCTGTTATTGTTACAACAGGAACCTATTTGAAAGGTAAGATTATAATTGGAGATGTATCTTACGAAAGTGGCCCAGATGGTGTATTTCCAGCAAATAAATTATCAGAAAGTTTAAAAGAATTAGGTATAGAACTAAGAAGGTTCAAAACAGGAACACCAGCAAGAATGAATAGTAAAGACATAGATTTTTCTAAGATGGAAGAACAATTTGGTGATGAAACAATTAAATCTTTCTCGTTTGATAATGAGGAAAAGATAGAGTTATTAAATAAAGAACAAATAAAATGTTATTTAACATATACTAATTTAGAAACACATAAAGTGATAAAAGATAACATACATAGATCTCCTTTATATAGTGGGGAAATAAAGGGTGTAGGTCCTAGATATTGCCCTTCTATTGAAGATAAGGTTATGAGATTTAAAGATAAAGAAAGACATCAAATATTTATTGAACCTATGGGGGATAATACAAATGAAATGTATATACAGGGGATGTCATCTTGTCTTCCAGAAGATGTTCAAATTAGAATGTATAGAACAGTTCCGGGCTTAGAAAATTCTAAGATGATGAGACCTGCATATGCTATCGAATATGATTGTATAGATTCAACAAATTTGGATTTATCCTTAGAGTATAAAGGAATTCCAGGGCTTTTTTTTGCTGGACAAGTTAATGGTAGTTCGGGGTATGAAGAAGCAGCTGCACAAGGATTGATTGCTGGTATAAATGCTGTAAAAAAAATAGATGGAAGAAAACCATTAATACTAGATAGATCAGAAGCGTACATAGGTGTATTAATTGATGATTTAGTAACAAAAGGGACTAATGAACCATATAGAATGATGACATCAAGATCAGAATATAGATTAATGCTTAGACAAGATAATGCTGATTTAAGACTTACAGAAAAAGGGTATAAAATAGGGCTAGTTACAGAAGAAAAATATAACAAGTATTTGGAGAAAAAAAGCAAGATAGAAGAAGAAATTGAGAGAATAAAAAATGTTAAAGTATCTCCAAATACACACAATAATGAAATACTTGAAAAGCTTGGTAGTAGTAAGTTAGAAGTTGGTATGAAACTAGCAGATTTATTGAAAAGAACCGAGTTAAATTATACTAATACAAAAGAATTAGATAAAGCAAGAAAGGATCTTCCTTTAAGTGTACAAGAGCAAGTAGAGATACAAATTAAGTATGAGGGATATATTAAATTACAACTAGAACAAATAAATGCTTTCAAAAAGTTAGAAACAAAAAAACTAAGTATTGATATTGATTATGAGCAAATAAAAGGTTTATCCTTAGAAGCGAGACAGAAATTAAATAAACAAAAACCAATATCAATTGGACAGGCATCTAGAATATCAGGGGTTTCACCATCTGATATATCAGTACTTCTTATATACATAAATCAAATGAAGAGAAAAGGAGAATAGTTTTCACATGAAAATGAGTAAGGAGGAATTTATACATACTCTTATATGTAGAGCAGCAGAAAACAATATAAAAATAGATGAAACAAAGGCAGAAAAAATGTTTTTATATAAGGAATTATTAGTAGAATGGAACGAAAAAATAAATCTTACATCTATTACAGAAGATGAAGATATTATAGTAAAACATTTTATTGACTCTTTGTTATGCGTAGAATGCATTAAGGAAAATAGTCAGATAATTGATGTCGGTACAGGCGCTGGTTTTCCTGGATTGGTGATAGCTATATATTTTGATGGGAATGTAAGTATAACATTGTTAGATTCTCTACAAAAAAGGGTAAATTTTTTAGATTTAGTTATAAAAGAATTGGAATTGAAAAATATACAGGCTATACATGGGAGAGCAGAAGAATATGCCCATAAAGAAGAATTTAGAGAAATTTACGATATAGCAATAGCAAGAGCGGTAGCACCGTTAAATGTTTTACTAGAATATTTATCTGGATATGTAAAAATTGATGGTGAGTGTATATGCATGAAAGCATTATCTATTAATGAAGAGATTAATAAATCTAAGAATGCAACACAAGTTTTAAATTTAGAATTGTTAAAAAAAATTACAATAACTATTAAATATACAGAGGATATAACCAGGAACATACTTATATATACAAAAAACAAATCTACTCCTAATAAATATCCTAGAAGTTATGGAAAAATTAAAAAAAGTCCGCTATAAAGCGGGCTTTTTGACATTTATAAAAAATATGATATAATATACGGGCATAAAATATAAATCTAAATTATAATTAAGGAGGAATAGGTGTGGATAAAGAAAAAGCATTTTTAATATTAAATGAAAATAGTCATTCGTATAATTTTGAACTTAGGGATGCTAACGACAAAACATTGTACAAATTGATGTTTTCTAAGACTTCTACTCGTAATATAAAGAAAGCTCTTATAAATAAGCTTATAAAGATGTTTAAAACAAACGGTATAACAAGAGTTTCTATTATTTTTTATGGATATAATAAAATATTTATAAGAAATATAGTTAAGATGTTGGGAAAAGAAAATATCAATATATTGGAGTTTAAAGGGAAAAGACCTATTGATGAAGAAATAGAAAATATAAACTAAGAGATTTTAGAGAGGAAAAAAAGTTTTGAAAAAGATTAATTGTAAACATGGATTGCACCCAAGAGAAGAAATTGCTGCTCGGAGAATGAGAAGAGCAATAGAAGGCTCTGTGTTAGATAGCGAGGAAATTGTAAAACCAAAAATCAAAGAGATATATAATTTGTTTTTGATGGATAATCCAAAAAATTCAAAAAATATAGTACGATTGTATAAATATATACAAATTAATCATAAATTTGTATATTCCGCATTTGAAAGATTAAATGGATATAAAACATTTACTGATTATGTAATTAAAAATAAAATAATGTAATATTTTTTATTGAAAAGAGAAAAAATAATGTTTTTCTCTTTCTTTTTTTTGTATTTTGTAATATAATATCGAAGAGAGGTGGAAAGAAAAATGCCGAAGATAATTGCAATAGCTAATCAAAAGGGTGGAGTAGGAAAAACAACTACTTCAATAAATTTAAGTGCTTGTGTAGCAGAAAAAGGAAAAAAAGTATTATTGATTGATATAGATCCACAAGGAAATGCAACAAGTGGGTTAAGTATAAATAGCCATAGTGAAAATTCAGTATATAATGTGCTTGTAGATGACATAAAAATGGAAGATGCTATAAAACCAACTATGATTAAAAATTTACATATTTGTACTTCTAATATAGATTTAGCAGGTGCAGAGATTGAATTAGTGTCATTAGTATCACGTGAAAATAGACTAAAAAATGCATTAGAAAGAATGGAAGCAAAATATGATTATGTGTTTATAGATTGTCCTCCGTCGCTTGGAATTATAACATTAAATGCTTTTACAGCAGCAGATAGCGTTATTGTACCAATACAATGTGAATATTATGCTCTTGAAGGATTAGGACAACTTGTTAATTCAATTAAACTTGTGAAAAAACACTTAAATCCGGAATTAGAAATAGAAGGGGTTCTATTAACTATGTATGATTCTAGAACAAAATTATCATCACAAGTTGCACAAGAAGTAGCTAAGTATTTTGGGGAAAGGGTATTTGAAACGGTTATACCAAGAAATATAAGGTTAAGTGAGGCTCCAAGTCATGGACTACCAATATCTATGTATGATCCATTGTCAAAAGGAGCAAGAACATATAAAAAACTTGCAAAAGAATTAATCACAAAGCATAAGGAAGAAATTAAAAAATAGGAGGTTAATATGGCAAAAAGTTCAAAAGGGTTAGGAAGAGGCTTAGATGCGTTATTTGATGATATAGAAGATGTTAAAACAGTAACAAAAAAAAGCGATAAATTAGGGGAAGTTATAGAGATAAAAATATCTGATGTAGAACCTATGCTTAATCAGCCAAGAAAAATATTTGATGAAAAGAAATTAGAAGAGTTAGCAGCATCTATTAAAGAACATGGAGTTATTCAACCAATACTTGTTGTGAAAAATGAAAATGGATATACAATAGTAGCAGGAGAAAGAAGATGGAGAGCATCTAAATTGGCTGGACTTGAAAAGGTTCCAGTTATAATAAAAGATTATACTGATACAAAGAAAAAACAAGTAGCACTTATAGAAAATATTCAAAGAGAAGATTTAAATATAATAGAAGTAGCGCAAGCTTTAAAAGAATTAATGGATATGGAAGGCTATAATATGGCTGATGTATCAAGGGTTACGGGAAAGAGTTTATCTGGTGTTTCAAACACAATGAGACTTTTAAAACTGCCTGAAAAAATACAAGATAAAGTATTGGATGGTAAACTTGTTGAAGGACAAGCAAGAGCTCTTCTTGCAATAGAAGATGAAGAAGAACAATTAAAATTAGCAGATAAAATAATTGAAAAAAAACTAACAGTTAGAGAAGTTGAAAAACTTATATACAACAACGATAAATATAAAGTTAAGAAAAAAAATGTTGCAAAAAAGATAGGAACAATATATAAAGCAGTTGAAGATAAATTAACGGAATATTTTGGATTAAAAGTAAAAATAGACGCAACAAAAACTAAACCTAAATTAGTAATAGAATATTACGATAATGAAGGTTTGGAAAGAATATTAGAAAAACTTAAAATTGAATTGTAATAGAGGTTTTTATGGGTAGTAATATATTTTCTTTATACACGGTAAGTATTTTAGTTATAATATTATTTTTTCTTGTTATACTAAATATAGCAATGATTGTCTTTTTCGTGTTGCAATACAGAAAAGACACAAAAAAGTATAATAATATATGGAGTAAATTTAATAATAAAGATTTAGAAGATGACATTCAAAAATTAATTGATAATATGAGTAAAACAGAAAAAGAATGTCAATCTTCAAAAATTCTTTGTTCTGAGATAAACGGAAAGATGACTAAATGTGTTCAAAAGCTAGGTTTTGTAAAATACGATGCATATGAATCTGCAAATAATGGACTTAGTTTTGCAATTGCTTTACTTGATAATGATGATAATGGTATATTATTAGATAGTGTATACAATAGAAACTATTCAAATATATATGCAAAAGAAGTGGTAAATGGTGAAGTTAAAGGAAATATTTCAGAGGAAGAAAAGGAAGCATTAAAAAAAGCATTAAATGATAAAAGTTTTATGTGAAAAACTTAATATTAGGTATTGACATTTTGTGTTATTGTGTTATAATTATATTACTGTTCGTTATTTGGAAGAGTGTCCGAGTGGTTTAAGGAGCCAGTCTTGAAAACTGGTGATGTCGAAAGGCACCGTGGGTCCGAATCCTACCTCTTCCGCCATTATAAAATAGAAAGAAGCAAATCTTCTTTCTATTTTTATTACATTAAATATTGACTTATTAGGAAATTAGTATATAATATATAACATAGATTGAATTTATGGAGAGTTACCCAAGAGGCCGAAGGGGACTGTTTGCTAAACAGTTAGTGTCCAATTACGGGCAGCGAGGGTTCGAATCCCTCACTCTCCGCCAAAAGTAGCATTATCATTAGATAGTGTTATTTTTATAAGTATATAAAAATAGTGGTCATTTTTGACCACTATTTTAGTTTAACGAACAGCATATTTTCCTAGTTCTAATTCTATTAAAACATTATCTTGTTTCATATCATTTACATATGCTCTTAGAGTAGCAAAATTTGTTTTTGGAAAAGCTTCTCGTAGCATAGTTAATGTAAAAACTTTTTCTTTAAGGATATATGCTTGTACTTGAGAAAGTATTGTGTTAGGTTTTTTAGAAATATTTGATTTAATATTTTTCTTTTTGAGTTGTACTTCTTTTTCATCGTTTTTAATTTTAAATTTTTTTTCGCTATTGACTACAAGTGTTGTTATATCAAAATTATTTTGAATAATAGATAAAACTTCATCTATTTTATCATTTGAAAAATCTTCAATAATAACTTTACCTTTTTTAAAATCAAAAGATAATCTACTCTTCTTACCTAAAAGTTTTAATAATTCTGCGATACCTTTATTTTCTTTCTGTATTGTTGTTACAAATTCAAGTTTCATGACAAATCTCCTTCATAATTATATTAAAAATCGATTTTTTCCTTATATTAATTAAGGATACTATTATAAAAACTAATATAATTATATCATTTTCTTGTAAAAATGTCAATTTTATGTAAACACACAACCTTGACATTAATGATATAATTAAGCAAAGTGCATAAATTCATACTTTTAATAAAGGAGGAAAAAAAGATGTTAACTAATAAAGAAAAGATGTTTTTAGAGAATATCGCGAAAAAATTGCAAGAGAATATAGGAATAATAAGAGAACCCAATATATATAACTATGTTAATCTCTTAGAGTTAATTAAAGAACAAAAATTTTGTGTTGTTTTCGGAAGTTCTAGTAATTGTATAGTTGGAAATAGTATATATTTGAAATGTGAGGAACCTAATGAAAATTATACGGATGAGGAATATGTTAATTTTCAGAAAGATTTGTTATATCAAATTTGGAAAATAGCAAAGAAAAAATATTCAATTATTATGATGAAATACACAGAAGTAGACGCTGGATATTTTTTTAGGGCAATGCTAATGCCAAAGAAAAGCTTTAAGGAATTTGTCTATAAAAATACAGAAATCAATGGTTGCTGTAATGTTAATGAGGTAGCAAGGGAATTCAATGTGGATTATGTAGAAGTAATTAAAAGAGGAAATGAATTAGGTATTTGGAATAAAAAGGTTTAATTTATAAAAGCTTGCTAGTTTATACTGGCAAGCTTTTGTTTTTATTGAAATATGTACCATATTATGATATATTTTTACATTATTTATATAAGGAGGATTTTTAATGATAGCATTAGTTACAGGAGCATCATCTGGGATTGGATATAATATAGCGAAATATCTGAGCACAAAAGGATATGATATAATAGCAGTAGCAAGAAATAAAGATAAATTAGAAAAATTGAAAGAAGAATGTGTCTCAAATGTTGAAACATATATCGTTGATTTATCAAAACAAAAAGAAGTAGAGTGTCTATATGAAAAGGTAAAAAGTAAAAATATAGATGTTTTAGTAAATAACGCAGGATTTGGAGCATTTGGTAATTTTGAAGATATAGAATATACAGCACAATTAGAGATGATAGATGTAAATATAAAAGCTTTGCACATATTAACATATTTGTTTTTAAAAGATATGAAGAAGAGAAATACAGGATATATCCTGAATATAGGATCTGTTGCTGGATTTTTACCAGGACCATTAATGACAGAGTATTATTCAACAAAATCATATGTTTTAAGACTAACACAAGGTATAAACAAAGAGCTTAGAAAAGCAAAAAGCAATGTATCTATTAGCGTTTGTTGTCCTGGACCTGTTAGTACCAACTTTAATAATGTAGCAGGTGTTAAATTTGGTCTTAAATCTAAAACAAGTAAGTTAGTAGCACAAAAAGCAGTAGACGGTATGTTTAAAAGGAAAGAAATAATTTGTCCTGGGATAAGTGAAGGAATCGTAAAGATATCACGAAAATTATTCAGTGATAGGATATTAGCAGAAATATCATTTCATATGCAAAAAAAGAAAGAAAATAAAGGGAAAAATAGGCGTTAAAAAGCCTATTTTTATATATTTTTAGCGTTTACATAAATATTGACAATGTAATTAAAGTGTGATATACTACTATCGTATAAAAAGTAAAATGGGAAAAGTATAATTGCTTTTCTAGGAAGATAAATTTGGAAAATAATAATGGTTAGCCATTTTTAATATAGATAATTCAAAAAAATAAAATGAAAAAGGAGGAAAAAAGCGTATGAAACGCATACTTTCAATTTTGCTTGCAATCATATTGATATTAACAATATCAACATCTGTATTTGCTAGCTATGACCCTACGGGATATTATAACCCATATAACAACAGTTATAATTCCTACAACACATATAGAGGTGATGATTATTCTAACACATCATTTTCTAATTATTATGGAAATCATCGGTTAAGTTCATGGATGTCTGATATAGAGGTAGCATATAATTATCCTACATTATATGAAACATTTCAGAGACCTGTTACAAGAGGTGAATTTGAGCTGCTATTTTTAAGAACTGTGCAACATTCTCTCGAAAGACAAGGATATTCAAGACTTATGGCTGGATATAATGCGGTACCTTTTAAAGATTACGGTACAGTTAATCCATATGCTCAATCAGAGGTTAATGTATTATATTCCAATGGTCTTCTTGTTGGATATGAAGATAACACAATGAGATTTAATCAGCCAATAACGAGAGCGGAAGGTGCTACAATTTATTGCAGATTTAACAACATATTATTTAATATGGGTCCTCAATATAATCAGAATAATTACACCGGATATAATGATTATTATAACAACAATTTTAATAATTATTATATCAATTATGCATATTATACTGATATTAATGGCCATTGGGCAGCACAGTATATTATAACAGCATCTGCTAATGGTGTTCTTCGCGGTGTTGGCAATAATTATTTTGATACCGAAGGTCAGCTTACAGTTGAACAGGCTTGGAAAATGATTGATTGTTGTGTAGGATATATGGGGCTTACAAGAAGTGATATTGCTCACGGCATGGAAAAAACTTTCAAGATTAAATTTAAAGATATTGACGATGATTACTATGTAGATTCTGTAAATGGTATTAAAATAACAAGGCTTTCAACATCAACAACTTCTATTTCTATGAATGTTGGTGAAACAAGAAATATCAAAGTTTCTATTTATCCAACAAATGCAACATATCAGAAGATGAGTTGGAGTTCATCAAACACATCGGCTGTAAGTGTAGAAGAAACTTGGAATCCAGCTAAGGGTACAGCAAATGTTGCAATTCGTGCAAGAAAAGCAGTATCGGGATATGTTAATCTAACTGGTCGTGTACTTGATGGTTCAGGTAAAACAGTAACTGTACAGGTTAAAGTAAATAATAACTATAACGATGGTTATTACGATGATGGATATATTTCATCAATTACAATGTCTGAAAGCGTTATATATTTAAATCCTGGCGAAAGTGTTCAGATTAATGCAAGAATCAGACCAACAGATGCATATAACAAAAATCTTACTTGGTCATCAAACAATTCTAGTATTGCTCGTGTTACAGACACATACACAAGTGGAAGTAATTCATATGCTACTGTAACAGCAGGAAATATTGGGGAGACATATGTATATGCAAATGCGAGAGATGGTTCTGGTGTGTCAGGTTATGTAAGAGTAGTGGTTAGAAATAATAATACAGCGCAGACAATAACATCAGCTATTGCAAGTCCTTCATCGGTAACGCTAAATATTGGTAGTTCTCAGAATTGCTATATAACGGCATATCCAACAAATGCTACTGATAAAGAAATTAACTATATTTCGGATAATTCTAATATAGCAAGGGTTGTTAAAAATCCTAATAGCAGTATTCAAATAATTGGTGTTGGAGTAGGAAGTACAACCATACGAGGAATAGCAGTAGCAACAGGACAAGAAGTTTGTAGTATACCTGTAACAGTAAATTCACAGTATGTAAATCCTGGTCCAGGGGTAACTGATAATAATCCACCTGTTGTAACACTTGAAGGAGCAACATCTGTAAATATTGGCGATACTATTACTATTATTGCTAAAGCCCATGATGAAACATCAATATCGTCATTTGTAGTTGGTGTAAATGATATTATAGGAATGACTGGTTCACTTAGCCCTGTAAGAATAGATAAAATATCTGATACAGAGTATAGAATCACATTAATGGGTGTAGAAGTTTCATCTCAATGCATATGTATAAAATCAGGGGTGGCTACTGATACTGCTGGAAATGTAAGCAGCGAAAGTAACGAAATTGTTGTTTTTGTAAATAGTGGAGAGTAAATTTCCTTAAAAGACGGTTAGTTTAACTAGCCGTCTTGTATTTTATATAATAAATATAAAAACACTTCATATAATTATATGAGGTGTTTTTGTGTCTTTAATAGGAATGTTTTTAAATTCATATATATTTGGAATGCTTAGTAATTTATTCGGTGCAATAATAGGCTTTATAGGCAACATCAAAAGCCAAGAAGATACAAGTAAAATAACTGCTTTTACAGCGGGAATAACCACTTCCATTATTTGTTTTGAAATGTTAGTAGAATCTTTTGAAATAACAACCAAATATATAGTAATAGTATATATTTTAATTGGTATAGGTTTGGTTAAAACAATAGATATATTAATATATAAAATAAATAAAAATTCCAAAAATAATTCTGCGTTGTTAATTATAACAGCAATGTCAGCACATAATATAACGGAAGGAATTGCTATTGGGTCTGCTTTTGGATTATCTAATAAACATGGCTTGTCACTTCTTATAGCCATAATGCTTCATAATATACCAGAAGGTATGATCATATCTGTTGCCTCTAAAAAGCAGAAAAACAGTATAAAACCCATTATTAATGCATGTAACATAATAGGCATATTTTTAGGAGTTGGTACAATGGTAGGAAATGCTCTAGGAAACATGAACAATAGCGCTGTAGCACCTTGTTTATCTATTTCGGCGGGTGCAATGTTATACATAGTGGCATGTGAGTTAATACCAGATATGAATAGTATAAAAAACAATAATAGAATAGGTATAATATATACAATTGGTTTCTTAATAGGTTGTATAATGTGTGTGTGATAGATTGACTTTAAAGTGGATTTATGATAGTATTATCATGTGTTAAAGGGGTAATGAGGTAATATAGTTATGAACATAATATTCATATGTACAGGAAATATATGTAGAAGTGCTATGGCACATGGTTATATGCAAAAAAGAGTTAAGGATTTAGGTATACAAGATGAGTATATTATTGAATCAGCAGGAACGAGTGCATATACAGGAGATAGGGCAACTGATTTTGCAATAGAGGCAATAAAAAAATATGATACAGATATATCAAAACATAGAGCTACATATATTGAAGAGGCAAATATTGACCAAGCAGATTTAATTATTTGTATGACAGAGGCGCATAAAAAGAGAGTAATGGAAAAATATCCTAATAAAAAAGAGAATACATATACTTTGAAAGAATATGTTGGTGAAAAAGGATATATAAACATAGATGATCCGTGGGGATATGGAATTGATGTATATACTTCATGTGCAAAAGAAATTGTTTATTATGTGGACAAACTGATAGAAAAAATTTTAAGAGGTGAATAAATTGATAATATTAGGTTCAGATCATGCAGGATATGAAATGAAAGAAAATATAAAAAAATTGCTGAAAGAAAGTAATTATGATTGTATAGATGTATCGACAGAATATATAGAAAATGATGATTATACAGATGTGGTAAAAAATATTTGTGATAAAATGAGCACGGAAGATTTAGCGATAATGGTTTGTGGAACAGGAATAGGTAGTTCAATTGTAGCAAACAAATATAAAGGGATAAGAGCAGCAATTTGCTATGATGAATACACAGCCAAAATGACTAGATTTCATAATGATGCAAATATGTTATGTTTAGGTGGAAGAACTATTTTAGCAGAAGATAAAGAAAAATTATTTAATATAGTAACTACATTTATATCAACAAAGTTTTCAAATGAAGAAAGACATATAAGAAGATTAAATAAAATAAAAGAAGTAGAAGAAGGTAATTAGTATGAACATATATGTTTATGGAATTATACTTGCAGTATCATTTTTAGTGTGTTATTTTATGGTACCGCTTGCTATAAAATTTGCAGTAAAAAAAGGAATAATAGATAATCCTAAAAAGGATGACAGAAGGGTGCATAAAAAACCAATTCCAAGAGCAGGAGGAATAGCAATTATAGCATCTATGGCAGTATCATTATTGTTGTTTTATATATTATCATTGTTTTATGATAGTTTAAAAGTAGATATGCGATTTGTAGGATATTGTATAGCAGCAATAATAATTGGAATAATGGGATTTTTAGACGATTTAAAGGATTTAAGAGCAATAGAAAAAACATTATTTCAAGTCGTTGCCGCTTCAGTAATATATTTATTTGGTATAAGCATAGTAGGTATAAAAATACCTTTTATACATCAAAATATTATTGATTTTGGAATATTTGCATATCCAATAACACTTTGTTGGATACTTGGAATAACAAATGCAGTAAATCTGATTGATGGATTAGATGGGTTGGCAGCAGGAATATCTAGTATATCTGCAATATCATTATTAATAATATTTCTAATTGTAGGAGCACCGTTGGAAGTTATAGTAATAACTATCGCACTTGTTGGAGCCACACTTGGATTTTTACCATATAACTTTAACCCAGCAAAGACATTTATGGGTGATGTAGGTTCAAATTTCTTGGGATTTACACTATCAGTAATATCGATAATGGGTATGGCCAAAGGATATACAATATTGGCTATAGCAACGCCAATTATAATACTTGGAATACCAGTATTTGATATGGTATTTGCAATAGTTAGAAGACTTATAAGACATCAAAAGATAACTGCTCCTGATAAAGAGCATATACATCACAGATTATTAAATTTAGGATTATCACAAAAACAAGCGGTGTTAACACTTTATACAATTACATCTATTTTAGGAATAATTGCCGTTGCACTTACTGCTAACATGAAATGGCAAATATTATTAGTTATAATTATACTTGCAAATATATTAGCAATATATTTTGTGGTAAGATATAAAAAGAATAAAAAAGAAAATGATAAATTAGAATTAAAAGAAAGTAAGAAAGTATAATATATAGGGGGAATATAAAATGGGATTAAAAGAAAATTTATTAAAAGAATTAAAAGAGGCAATGCAGGCTAAGGACACAATAAGAAAAGATACGATAACAATGTTAAGAGCAGCTATACTTCAAATAGAAAAAGATACACAAAAAGAATTATCAGAAGACGATATGCTTGCAATTGTTGCAAAAGAAGTTAAAAAAAGAAAAGAATCATTACCAGAATATGAGAAAGCAGGAAGAGATGATATAGTTGAAAATTTAAATAAAGAAATAAAAATATTAGAGGTGTATTTACCAGAGCAACTAACAGAAGATGAAATAAGAGAGTTAGTAATAGTAGCTATAAAAGAAGTTGGAGCAGAATCTCCAAAGGATATGGGAAAAGTAATGCAAAATGTAAGAGCAAAAACACAAGGAAAAGCAGACGGTAAAGTAATAAGCGATATAGTTAAAGCAGAATTAAACAATTTATAATAATAGAAAAATAGGGCCAAGTTATACTTGGCTTTTATAGGAGGTAGAAAATGAAAAAAGATATTGTTTTAATAAATGATGAAAAATTTAAAAGTGTTTTCATAGCAATAAATTTTATAAGAAAATTAAATAAAGAAGAAGCAGGGAAAAATGCTTTGCTTGCATCAGTATTAAAAAAAGGTACGGCTAATTTAAAAACAGAAAAAGAAATGGAACTAGAACTTGCAAAACTATATTATTCTAGTATAGATGTAAATGTTGAAAAAATTGGTGGGCTATATAATGTTGAATTTGGCGCAGAGTTTATAAATAAAAAATACATAGATGAAGATGTTATGGATAAGGTGGTAAACATTCTACATGATGTTATGTATAATCCATATTTAAAAAATAATGTGTTTTCAGAAGAAATAGTAAGTGTAGAAAAAGAAGCATTAATAGAAAAGATTAATCAAGAAAGAAATGATAAAAGAAGATGGTCTTTAAGAAGACTGGAAGAAGAAATGTATAGTCATAATGATTATAGTGTTTCAGTTTTAGGAAATGTAGAAGACATACAAAAACAAACAAGCACAACATTATATGAATACTACAAGGAGTTTTTAAATACCTCTGAAATTAGAGTAATTGTATCAGGTAATTTAAGTGGTTATGAAAATTTAGAGAAAACACTTCAAGATAAATTTATAAAAAACAATGTAAAGGTAGAAAGTGTTGAAATAAAAAATAGAACAGAGTTTAAAAGTGTAGAGGACTACGAAAAATTAAATCAAAGTGTTTTATGTTTAGGACTTGACATAAAAAACATGTCAAAAGATTTGGTTCCAGTTGTAGCAGTATATAACAGTATATTAGGCGGAACACCAGCATCTAAATTGTTCCAAAATGTAAGAGAAAAAGAAAGTTTAGCATATTTTGCTAAGTCTATGTATATGAAACACATAAATTCTATTTATATATATTCTGGAATTAATTTAAGTAATGCAGAGAAGGCAACAGATGTAATAAAAAAACAATTACAAGATATAAAGATAGGAAATATAACTGATGAAGAGATTGATACAGCTAAAAAGAATATGGTATTAACATATAAAGCAATATCTGATAATAAAGTGTTATACAATAGATTAATGCTAGCAAATGAGATATATTATGGAGCAGAGTTTAATATTAATCAATTTGTAGAAGATATTGAAAAAGTTACAATAGAAGATGTTGTAAAAGTAGCGCAAAATATAGAAATAAATACTATATATCTTTTAGGAGGTAAAATAGATGAATAAAGTAGAGGTTGAAATAAATAATATAACACAAGATAAAGTATATAAAACTACACTTAGCAATGGACTAAGAGTATTTGTATGCCCAAGAAAAGATTACACAAAAAAAATGGGCATGTTTGGTACGGTATTTGGTTCAATAGATAATGAATTAATTGATATAGATACGCATGAAAAAGTAAAAGTACCTGATGGAATAGCACATTTTCTAGAACATAAATTATTTGAACAAGAAGATGCAAATGCACTTGATGTGTTTTCGAAAATGGGAGTAGATTCTAACGCATATACATCATTTGACCAAACCGTATATTATTTTGAAGCATCAGATAATTATGAAGAGTGTTTGGATAAATTAGTTGAGTTTGTATCAAGCCCATATTTTACTGATGAAAATGTAGAAAAAGAAAAAGGAATAATAGCACAAGAAATTAAGATGTATGAGGATGAACCAAATGCAGTTGTATACTATAATTTACTTAGATGTATGTATCAAAACCACCCTATAAATATAGATATTGCAGGAACAGTAGAAACTATATCTAAAATAGATAAAGAAACATTGTATAGATGTTATTATTCTAATTATAATTTAAAAAATATGTTTCTAATTATTATAGGCGATTTAGATTCAGAAGAAATATTAGAAAAGGCAGAAAAAATAGTAGATAAATACTATACAAACAGAAAAGCAGAAGAGATAAAAAGAAATATAATTAATGAGCCAAAAGAAATAGCAAAAAAAGAGATAGAAACAAAACTACCTATTGCTATGGAAGTAGAAATGTTAGGATTTAAAATGAATCCATGTACTGGGAAAGAAAGCATAAAAGCAACAATAATTTCTGATATTATAAATCAAGTGTGTTTTTCAACAGCATCGGATTTCTATGAGAAATTATACAAAGATGGAGTAATCATTGCAGAACCAGATTTTGCATTTGAAAGTGGTAGAGATTTTTCACACGTATTAATATCGTCATATGTTGTAGATGATAAAAAGTTTGAAGAAGAAGTAATAAAGTATATTACTGAGTTAAAGGAAAACGGTATTGATCAAGATAAATTTGATATTATGCTTAAAAAGAAAAAAGGAGAACTAATATATAACTCTGAAAAACTTTCATGGATATATAGAAGTGTTATTGAATCAATAATACAAGATGTAGATGTTTATGATGAAATTAACATAGCAAGCACTATAACAAAACAAGATGTAGATAACTTCATAAAAGAAAACTTAGACTTTGATAGAATGTGTATATCAAAGGTTGTGGGAATAGAATAAAACATATATCTTTATATTGTTTTTTAAGAAAGACCATGCTATAATTGCTTTCGGCCACTTGCCAAGGAAGGTGGTGAAATAATTATGACAGCATGGTCTATACTATTAGGTGCTATTGCTTCTGTTTTTGAGTGTTTGGCACACTTGATTACAGCCATTAAAAAGCGTTAGCATCTAGCCTTTAAGTGAATCTAATTCCTAGTTAGATTCACTTTTATTTTATGCAAATAAAATTAGTTTATGTATAAAAAGAGAGAAGATAGTTTTTCCTAGCCTATCTTCTCGATAATTATGACTTAGTCTATACTTTTAACCTTTCTTTCTAGAAAGGAGAAATAAAAAATGTTTTTTATTTCTTTTAAATTATACATAATCATATATTTATTTTCAACAAAAAGAAGAAAATAAAACTGGTTAACATATAATTGTAATATAATTGTAACATGAATTCGATTAGAAGTCAACGGGAATATATCAAATTTTTAAACTTGCAATATTATGTAAAGTATGATATAATATAAATATATTGTAAACAAGAATTAGTATTTAAATAAATAATAAAGAAAATAATCAGGCATAGCCTGTTTAAATATATAATTATATAAAAATTAGACTCCTTAAAAGAGAGTAGAAAGAGGTATTTTATGAAAATATTAGAAAAATATATTTTACCATCAATGGTTATTTTTATTACATTTGCAATAGGTATAATATTAGACTATCTTTTTGATAATAGACTACTAATTGGAATATCTATGATGTTTATACTTATATCTTTAATTTTAGAATATGTTTTTGAATGCTATTGGACAAATTTTAATATAGAACACATGATATGTAGTAATATAGTTAAATCGTGTATATGTTACATGATAGGAAGTTATGTACATGTTGGCCATTCAGAATTTTTAGTTATTGGTTGTATGAGTGCAATTGCAATCTTTATATATCCCGCAGTAACAATTGGCAGTATTATTGCACAATTAATAGATAACAAAATAACAATAAAAGAAATAAGAATAAACATTAAATTATTAATAGTTATATTAGTAATAGAAGTATTAATAATATCTGGAATATTAGTGGGGTATAGTACTAATAATTATATTCAACAGAAACAATATGAGGCTTTAACATATTTTGATAATTCTAATGTAAATGGAATAGAGTTTGTTCATGTTCCAGAAGAAATAGAAGAAGGTCTATATGGTGTAGTTAAAATAAAAGTTTTAACTAATGATGGCAGGTATGATAATGTAAAAATATCAATTGGTGTTTCTGATCCAAGGGTTATATCATTTAAAACACCGGAGCAAAATGAAGATTATTATACAGTTAAGATTTACGCAAAAAAAACGGGTAGTGCTCAATTTACTGTTAGATGTGATGAAACAGATATTAGCAAGAGTGTAAAAATCTCTGTTGTACCAGAAGAATAATATTCAAAACATCCAAGATTAATTTCTTGGGTGTTTGTTTTTTTGTTATGTGTCAAATAAAAAGCTCGAATTTTGTAGAAACTTGCGGTCGAAAACTACATAATATTGATTGACATAGCTGTCATAAAATGTTATAAATAATACATGAAGGAGATGATTAAATGGTAGCAGATAAAATAAATAAATTAAGAGAAAAAATAGAAAAACAAATAACAAATAATGAGCCTTATGAAGAAATATATAGTACAAGCATGCAGATTGACGATTTAATCACAGAATACTACAAAGAAAAGGAATTATCCGAAAAAATTTAAGTTTATATTAAGTAGTGATAAACCTAGACATATAATAAGCAAGATATCGCATGAATTGTCAGTAAGCAAAAAGAAGGCAATTACTAATATAATAATAGTATCTATGTTTAATGAAAATCCACCAATATCTAGCCTATCATTACTGCCTGGTTTTATATTAACTATATCTAATATTCGTTTTAAAAAGTTAGGCTTGTTTTCGTCATTTTCAAAATTTAAATTATCCCCTAAATTGTTATAAATATTTTCATAATTGTTATATATCATTAAAAACCACTATCCCCGTTATTAAAAGAATCTAACACATTAAGTATGCCTAAAATAAAAATATATGTATCAACATTTTTTTGTCTGTTATCTCTTAAAAAAGGTTTCAATGATAATAACAAATTCTTTCTAGGGTCTTCTTTATTCATACTTGTAAAAATTTTACCCATTCTCACCATAGTATCCATATCAATATTTGCAAATGGATTAGAATTATTAGTACTTTTTGAAGGATTAGAATTAAAGCCATTTAACATTTCAAATATTTTTCCTATATCAAACCCGCTACTGTTATTATGATTAACATTTTTATTCTGATTTTGAGTAAAGTCGTAGTTTATAGTACTGCTTTTAGTGTTATTAGAAAAGTTTTCATTTATATTATTAGAATATGTATTAGTATTAATATTACTGTTTACAGCGTTTTGATTTGGATTATTATCTAACTTTTCTTGTAGAGTTTGAATTATATCTAAAAGGGGATTTGTATTATCATTATCTGCCTGTATTTCCTTTGGTAATTCATTATTATTTAAGATGTTTTCTTCCATTGTTATTTTCCTTGATTATTGTTATTGTTATTATTCATTCCAAGCATATTTGTTAAATTATTTAAATCTTCTGGGGACATGTTCCTTACCATATTAGACACCTGTTCTAATTTTGCTTTATCTACACCTGCTAAAAGTTCAAGTAATTTAGAATTAAGCATATTATTCACTATTAATCAACTCCTTTATATATAACAAGTATATGCATAAATGTACTTTTATGTTCCATTTAGACAAGTAAGAGGTGATAAATATTTTAAAGCAAAAAGATATATCAAAAATATATAACATTGTAGATATAGTAGGTGGAGATATAATTACAAAGAACAATGTAGTAAATATATATAATGTAAAACCATGTAAAGTTATTAATGAAAGTATAGAGCAACAGCAACAAATATTTTCTTCATATTTAGCAGCAATTAAAATGTTTAATTTTAATTATAAAGTAATAATTGAAACAAAAAGAATAGATTTTAACAATATGATTTCCAAACTGGATAATAATATGCATTTAAGTAATAATGAGGGTCAAAAATATAAATAGCAAACTAAAAATAATAAATTATGACAGAGAGTGCATAGGAGAAAATAAAATAATACAAAATATAGCTATGCTAGTAAACAGTAAGAAGGAAAAATTAACAGATGCTCAGTTGCAACTTTGTAATGTGTTATAGTATAATAAATACATAATAGGAGTATGTAATGGAAAGTAGAAAAGGTAGAAGAAATATAAGATATAAAGAAGAACAAACGAAAAGTAAAAATAAATGGAAGTTAATATGCTTAATATCTCTTGTGGTTATGATATTAATATATAATGAAGTGTATATATTGTTTAAATATACAACAGGGCAAAATGTTACCGAAAAGCAAATAAGATTATACAAATGGGTAACAAGTTTAAGAAACAATGAAGCAGAGGTAACAGGAGAAGGAAAATTAGATATAGCGGTTCTGGGGAATATTGTTTTAAGTGATAAACTTCAAAAAAGTTATATATCAAATAATCAGTCAAATATTGATGAAGTATTTAAACATGTAAAGTTAAGTGGTTATGATTATACTGTTGTAAATCTTGATATGGAATTAAACAATAATGATTTAACAACAAGAGAACTAATCAATGAATTTCATAGACTTAAAATAAATATGATAAATCTAGCAAATGAGGGGCTTATATATAGCCAAAAACAAGATATAGATGAAACACTTGATGCTATAAAAGAAAACAAAATTGAGTATATAGGAACAAAAAAACAAGATAAAAATTATTATATTCTAGAAAAGAATAATATAAAAATTGCCTTTTTATCATATATAAGTGATGAATACGGTGAAACTATAAAGCTAAATACATATTCAGATAAGCAGTTAGAAAAAGATATAGAACAGATAAAAAAAGAGAAAGTAGATGGAACAATACTTTTTATAGATACACTAAGAAGTAATAAAGAAAATATAGATGATGATAAAAAAGATATGCTTAAACAAATACTTGAAAAGGATATAGATGTAGTAGTATCTAGTGATACAGTTGCGCAAGAAATATATACTAAAAAAGAAGCACAAAATAGCAAATATATTGCTTATTCTTTAGGAGATTTTATAGGGCTTCAAAAAAATAAAAATAGCGATGTTTCTAAATTATTAAAAATATCAATTAACAAGAAAAAAGAAGACGGCAGCATTAAAACAATTTTTGATGTGGGTTTTGACAAGACTTTTGTTGCTTTATCAAATAGTGATGTTACTAAATGTAAAGTGGTTGATTTAGAAAAAGAAATAAAAGAGTTTAATGAAAATGAGGCAGGAAATATAACAATGGCTGAGTACCATTATTTGTTGAAGTTAAAGGAAAACTTAGAGTTATAAGCGTTGATTTAAGATGCTAGATGTGGTATAATTCTTTGCACAAGGAGGAAATTAGACTAGTATATCAAAATATATTATTGATATAGAAAATTAAAGGAGGATTTAAAAAATGTCACAAAGATTTATATTAAATGAAACTTCATACTTTGGTAGAGGTTCAAGGGAAGAACTTGCAAACGAAATTAAAACAAGAGGTTTTAAAAAAGTTTTGGTTGTAACAGATAAAACATTGGTAGATTGTGGGGTTACAGCAAAAGTAACAGAGGTTTTGGATAAAGCAAATATAGAATATGTTGTTTATTCGGATGTAAAACCTAACCCAACAGTTAAAAATGTACAAGATGGTGTAAAAGTATGCACAGAAAATGCAGCAGATGTTATTGTTGCAGTGGGTGGAGGCTCAGCAATTGATACAGCAAAAGGTATAGCGATTGTTATGACAAATCCAGATAGGGCAGATGTTGTGTCTCTTAATGGTTTATCAAATACAATAAATAAAGGCATGCCTATGATAGCATTACCTACAACACATGGAACAGCGGCAGAAGTAACAATAAACTATGTAATTACTGACGAAGAAAAACAAGTAAAAATGGTATGCGTTGATCCACATGATATACCACTTGTTGCTATTGTAGATTCTGAGTTAATGGAAACATTACCTAAAAAGGTAGCAGCTTCTACTGGTATGGATGCTTTAACACATGCTGTTGAAGGATATATCACAAAAGGTCATAACACTATGGCAGATATGTTTCATATGAGAGCAATTGAGTTAATATTTGAAAATTTACCAGCAGCTGTAAATGAAAAAGATGAAAAAGCAATTGAAAATACGGCTCTTGCTCAATACATTGCAGGTATGGGATTCTCAAATGTAGGACTTGGAATAGTTCATTCTATGGCTCATCAGTTAGGTGCTGTATATGACACACCACATGGTCTTGCAAATACTATTTTACTTCCAACAGTAATGAGATTTAATGGCGCTGTTTGTGCTGATAGGTTTAAAGAAATATTAGCACATTTAGGGGTTGCAAATGCAAATGATTTAAGCGATGAAGAAGCAATTGAAACACTTGTAGGAAAGATTGTAGATTTATCTAATGCAGTTGGTATAACTGAAACAGTTAAAGATACTGGATGTAAGGAAGAAGATTTAGAAATGCTTGCTGAAAAAGCAATGGAAGATCCATGTAAACCAGGAAATCCAAGAGAAGTGACAAAAGAAGACTTTATAAAATTATATAAAGAAGCGATGTAAGAGAAAATATAAAAATAAAGCGCATCATATAAGTTTTACTTGTATGGTGTGTTTTTCTTGTAATTAATTATTAGGTATTATATAATAAACAAAAAGGAGAGATAAATATGAATTTTTATGATAAAGTATATGAATTAGTTAGATGTTTTAAAGAAACAGAGGAATATAAAAAATATATTGAATTAAAAGAAGAAATAAGGAAAGATTCTAAAAATTATAACATGCTAAAAGATTTTAAAGATAAACAAACAAAAGTACAAATGGATTATATAAATACAGGTAAAGCCAATGAAAATGTTCAAAAAGAACTAGAAAATTTATATTCAATACTTATACAAAATGACAGTATAAGAACATTCTTTGAATCTGAAATAAGATTAAATGTATTACTTGCAGATATGAATAAAATAATAGGTGAAGGTATACAAGATATTGTAGAATTTTAAATTTGTAAAGAGGAATATATGGAAGAAGTATTAAAGAAAAATCCAAACGAATTATGTGGGGAGATATTAAAACAGATAAATAATACAAAGGTAAAAATAGAGATGGATGATGCCTCTAAAACTAGTTTATATGTTTTTCTCAGCGATACTATAATTATATCAACCAAGAAAGTAAAAACAAAAAAGAGCATATATGAACAAAACAAATCTAAACTATTAGTTATAGCACATGAATGCGCTCATTCTACTCAACCCCAAATATTACAATGGATGAATTTTTTGTTGACAAATTTAGAAATATTTATGTTTTTAGCAATATTATTTATTACTTTTATATTAAAATATACAAATTATATATTAACATATATATATTTAAGTTTATCGTTATTTAGTATAGTTGTAAGGCATTATTTAGAAATGGATGCGACAATTAAATCTGTTAAGATAACATCAAAATATTTGCAAAACAACGGAGTAAAAAAAGACAAAATAATAGAAGTAGTAAAATATTACAAAAAAGAACTTTTAAAAACAATACCACTTTTTGTTTTATCGTTATATATAACTAAAATAGCAAGACTTATAATAGTGTTAGTAATATAACTATATAAATTATTGTATTGTACAAGAACTAGTTTCATATAATCAACTAGGTGATTATATGAAGAAAAGTACAATTTTAAGAAGTATGTTTATATGCATATCTATTGCTTTGGCAATTGTAGCGTTTGAATTAAATGTTAAGCATAGTTTAAATGAAACAGTTATTAAAACTAATTCAACTCCTATAACAAATAAAGTTATAATATTGGATGCTCGGACATCGGTTTGCCAGATGAAGGAGCTGTTGGTTTTACAGGTACAACTGAACAAGCAATAAATCTAAGTATAGTTTTAAAATTGCAAAAATTAATAGAGCAAAGTGGAGCAAAGGTAATTTTAACTAGAAGTGATGAAAATGGAATTTACTCATTAGACAGTAATAGTATAAGAAGTAAAAAAATTAGTGATATAAAAAACAGAGAAAAAATAATTGACGAAAGTCATGCTAATATATGTATATCAATTCATTTGAATAAATATCCTGATAGCAAATATAGTGGATGGCAAACATTTTACCAATCAAACAATGATAATAGTAAAGAGTTATCTAAATTTATTCAAGAAGAGTTAAATAATAATATAGAAAAAGAAAATAAAAGAGTTCCTATGGCTATAAAGGGTGTATATTTAATGGAACATATTGATATACCAGGAGTAATAGTAGAGTGTGGATTTATATCCAATCCTGAGGAAGAACAAAAGTTAAAAGAAGATACACATCAGTCAAAAATTGTATGGGGGATTTATACGGGAATACAACAGTATTTTATGAATATGCAAAATATAAATTAGAGGTGAAACATTTGGAAGAAGAATATATGAAAGAGGCTCTTAAAGAGGCTAAAAAAGCATATGATAAAGAGGAAGTACCAGTAGGGGCAGTAATAGTTTTAGAAAACAAAATAATAGCAAGAGCACATAATTTAAGGGAAACTAAGAAAAATAGTCTATGTCATGCAGAGATAATAGCTATAAATAAGGCATGTAAGAAGCTAAATAATTTTAGATTAGATGATTGTGAGTTGTATGTTACGCTAGAACCTTGCGCTATGTGTGCAGGAGCAATTGTACAATCTAGAATAAAAAAAGTCATTTATGGAGCAAAAGATGAAAAATATGGTATGGCAGGTACGGTATCAAATGTATTCGACTTAAAAAGTAATCACAAGGTAGAGGTAGAGCATGGGGTTTTAGCGGAAGAATGTTCTAATATTATAAAAGAATTTTTTAAAAAGTTAAGAGATAAAAATAACAAATAATAAGAAGAAGCATAGTATATAGTGTAAGAGAAATCTTACACTGTTATTTTTTAAGGAAGTGCTAATATGTGTAAATCAATAAGTTGCGGATGCATAGCAGCATTTTTGGGAGCAATATTTGGAATAATTATAGGGGTGTTATTCTTCTTAGGAACAATAACAGCTACTGCAATAGTAACACCTATAATTATAGCATTATCAATAGCAGCATTTGTGCTGGCATTACTAATAATTCTTTTATCAATTGCTGAATTTAGAGGCAGAGAAAGAGCACCAGTATGTTTATGCAGGAATGCAATAGGTTTGGTAATAACAAGCGTTCTAACAATTTTAGCAGCTATAGCTACTTTTGCGATTACTTTAGCAGCAGGTAGTGTAGGAATTGCAATATTAATTGGTATAGGAGCAGGAGCTTTCTTTGCAACACTAGTTCAATTAGTTTGCTGGCTTATCTGCATAGTTGAAGAAAATTGTGATTGTGACCGTGCTTAAAAAAGACCATTCATCTTTTAGATGAATGGTTTTTACCATTTGGTGCACCCAGAGGGAGTCGAACCCCCAACCTTTGGATTCGTAGTCCAACGCTCTATCCAGTTGAGCTATGAGTACTAACAAGATTTATTATACAACAAATTTGTTACATAATCAATAAATGCAGGTAATAATATTGATTTTTTAATCATTTGATATATAATATAGATGCATTTGCTTCCGTAGCTCAGGGGATAGAGCAGCGGTTTCCTAAACCGTTGGTCGGACGTTCGAATCGTCTCGGGAGCACCAGAAATTGCAAGCCTTTTTAGGCTTGCTAATTTTTTTGTTTAAATTTAAGTCCGTTTTGGAACCTGATTTTTAACCATAAATTACCAATTTGTTTGTAAATGCTGAAAAATGAGCATTTGTGTCGAAATAAAACTAACAGTTTTATAAAAACAGCGTATCGCCATTTTATATTTTACACAAAATATAGTAGTATATATATAAACACTTATGGGTTGATAACTTTTCTGGAGGTAGATTATGGATTATGTTAAATTAGGAGAAAAAATAAAAAAGGAAAGAATGCGTAATAGACTAACACAAGAAATGCTTGCTGAAATGGCAGATATAACAAGTTCATATGTCGGTCAAATAGAGCGCGGAGAAAGAAAAGTTACTTTATCTAAATTGGTAAGGATATCAAATGTATTAAATGTTAGTGTTGATTATTTGTTATCTGACACGGCAGAACTTACTGGAGATAATCTGCAAGCGGAAATAAAAAATGCAATGAATAATATGGAAGAAAAGGATAAGCATATGATAATAGATATTATAAAAATAATAAATGATTATAAAGATTAGCAAGAAATATACTTGCTAATCTTTTTTTGAATAAATAGTTGTATAAGGACATAGTATTCATATATAAGGGAGAATGAATACTATGTCTAAAATTTGGTGTTTTATGATAATTGCATCTATTGTTGTTGCTTTTTTATGGGGAAATGTTGCTTCTGTTCCAAACTTAATAATGGAATCTAGTATTACTGCTACTGAAAACATGGTTAAACTATTGGGTATGACTTGCTTTTGGAGTGGTATGTTTAATATACTTCAGCAAACAAGTTTGATAGAAAAATTATCAAAATTAATAACTAGATGTATACGAAGTTTGTTTAAAAAACAAGAAGTGAATGATAAAGCAATGGAAAATATTAGCTTAAACATGACTTGCGATATGCTTGGAGTTGGTAATGCTGCAACTGTTTATGGACTTAAAGCAATAGAAGAACTAAATAAAGTAAATGATGATAAAACAAGGGCTAATGATAGTATAATTATGTTTGTTATTTTAAATGCCGCTTCTATACAATTAATACCTACGGGAATGATAACATTAAGAACTATGTATAATTCACAAAACCCGGTTGAAATAGTACCTTGGGTTTGGCTCGTAACAATTGTTGCTTTAATAGTAGGTATAATAGCGTGTAAAGTATTGAATAAAATTATTAAATAGAGGAAGTATTATGATAGAATATATTTCAATTATGGCCATACCAATGATGATTTTTGTTATAATAATAACAGGAATAATAGAGAAAAAGGACATATTATCATTGTTTGCGCATGGTGCAATAGATGGGTTAAAAGTTGTATATAGAATATTTCCACATGTTCTTGCTATAATGGTTGCGGTTTCATTATTTAAAGAGACAGGGGCTATGAGTATAGTATTTAAACCAATTAATGGAATATTGAATATTTTAAATATTCCAGAAGATATAGTGACACTTTCAATACTTAGACCAATATCGGGAGGAGCAGCTCAATCGGTTGTTATGGATATATTTCAAAATTATGGACCTGATTCCATTCAAGGTAAGATAGCGTCGATAATTATGGGAGGAACAGAAACAACTTTCTATGTAATAACAATATTATATGGAGCAGTTGGTATAAAGAAGATAAGAGGAACACTCACTGCTGCACTCATTGCTGATTTTGCAGCTATAGCCTTATCAATATTTATTGTGTTGAAGGGATTTGCGTAGAGGTAAAGGTTGCAAGTTACGAAAAAATATGGTAATATACTAAAAAATATATAAGGGGTGAATCTTATGGTTAATAACATTAAGCGGAAAAAATTTTATTACGATAAAGATATGAAAAGAAATGAAATATTATCTGAAATTGCAGCTCTTTTTTCTATTATGATAGCAGTAGTTGCTTTTATGAGCACTTTTTTGGGAACTGTTACTACTATCTTTATGGTTGCTATTATTTTAATTCTTGTACTTCCGTATATAGGATGTAAGATTGATGAAATACAAGGGTATGAATAATAATGAAATAAAGAGAGAATTTTTTAAAACATTTAAAATGTAGAGAATAATATCTCTGCATTTTTTTATGTTAAATTTTCTTTTTGGTTTTGAATGTAAAAATCGACAAAATTTGCTATAAAATTTGGCTTAAATTATTGACTTTGTGAATTTTGCATGGTATAATAAAGAAAATATTTTTGAGACTATCAGAGAAATATGTAAACTAAAATGTTGAAGGATGGTAGTATTGTTTGAAAAAAAGATTTGTAACGGGTAAAAATTAAATATAAAAACTGAGTTGGTTTAACATAAAAAACCAATTTGGTTTTTTGTTGCCTTGTACGAATTTTTATGTAAAGATAAAATATGGGGGGATTTATTGTGGTTCATGAAGTGAAAAATGGAAAAACAAGTAGAATGAGTTTTTCTAAAATCGAGGAAATTATCGATATGCCTGACTTAATCGAGGTTCAAAAATCATCATACAAATGGTTTTTAGAGTCTGGATTAAAAGATGTATTCTCAGATATATCGCCTATAATCGACTATTCTGGTAATTTAATGTTGGAATTTGTTGATTATAGATTAGAAGATGAAACTAAGTATACTATTGAAGAAGCAAAAGAAAGAAGTACTACTTATGCATCACGTCTTCAAGTTAAAGCAAGACTTATGAATAAAGAAACAGGAGAAATAAAAGAGCAGGAAATATTTATGGGCGATTTCCCTCTAATGACTGAAAATGGAACATTCGTAATAAACGGTGCAGAAAGAGTTGTGGTAAGTCAGCTTGTTAGATCTCCTGGTGTATATTTTGATAAATCAAGAGATAAGACTGGTAAATTCTTATATACAGCAACAGTTATGCCAAATAGAGGGACATGGTTAGAGTTTGAAACTGATGCACAAGATATGCAATGGGCAAGAGTAGATAGAACAAGAAAAGTTCCTATGACTACATTAATTAGAGCGTTAGGCTTTGAAAAAGATAGTGAAATCTTAGAACTTTTTGAAGATGATATATTAGCTGCTACAATAGCAAAAGACTCTATAAAAACAACTGATGATGCGTTACTTGAAATATACAAAAAATTAAGACCCGGTGAACCACTTCATGTAGATGCAGCTAAATCATTATTGTTTGGTTTGTTATTCGATGCGAGAAGATATGACCTTTCGAGAGTTGGTAGATTTAAATACAATAAGAAACTAAATATTGGAACAAGAGTAGAAGGCAAAAAAGCTTTTGAAAATGTTGTAAGTGAAGATGGAGAACTTATTGTTAAAAAAGGCGAAATCATATCAAAGGAAGCAGCAGGTCAAATAAAAGATTTAGGAATAAATGTTGTTTATGTTGATATAGATGGCAAAAAAATAAAAGTAATAGGAAATAATACAGTAGATATTTCTAAATACTTAGGAATAGAAATTGATAATAATGTAATAAAAGAAGAAGTATATATTCCAGCACTTAAAGATTTATTAAAAGAAGTTGGAAATGTTAAAGAAAAAGAATTAAAAGAAGCAGTAGCTAAAAATAGAGAAAAATTAGTTGTAAAACACATTACAATGGACGATATTATAGCTTCTATAAACTATTTCTTAAACTTCAATTACGGAATGGGTAAAGTAGAGGATATCGACCATTTAGGAAACAGAAGAGTTAGATGTGTTGGTGAACTTTTACAAAACCAATTTAGAATAGGTTTAACAAGACTTGAAAGAGTTGTTCGTGAAAGAATGGCAACACAAGATTTAGATATTGCAACTCCACAAGCATTAATAAACATTAAACCAGTAGTTGGTGCTATAAAAGAGTTCTTTGGAAGTTCTCAATTATCACAATTCATGGATCACATCAACCCACTTGCAGAATTAACGCATAAAAGAAGAATATCTGCACTTGGACCAGGAGGATTATCTAGAGAAAGAGCTGGTATGGAAGTTCGTGACGTTCACTATACTCACTACGGAAGATTATGTCCTATCGAATCGCCAGAAGGACCTAACATCGGTCTTATAAGTTCATTATCTACTTACGCAAAAATAAATAGATATGGATTTATTGAAGCACCATACAGACCAGTAGATAAAGAAACTGGAAAAGTATTAAATGAAATCGTATATATGACAGCGGATACAGAAGATGGATTTGTTGTTGCACAAGCTAACGAAGAGTTAGACGAAGAAAATAGATTTGCAAATAAAATAGTTAAAGCAAGATATCAAGATGAAACAATAGAAATTGAAAAAGAGAAAGTTGATTACATGGATGTTTCTCCAAAACAATTAGTATCTGTTGCAACAGCTATGATACCTTTCTTAGAGAATGATGATGCTAACCGTGCACTTATGGGATCAAACATGCAACGTCAAGCGGTTCCTTTGCTTAAAACTGAAAGTCCTATTGTAGGAACAGGAATGGAATATAAAGCAGCAATTGACTCTGGTGTTTGCGTACTAGCAGGTCAAGATGGTGTTGTTAAATATGTAAGTGCAGATAAGATTATAGTAGAAGGTAAAAAAGGAACAGAAGAACATAGATTAACTAAATATAAACGTTCAAACTCTGGAACTTGTCTAAACCAAAAACCAGTAGTACTAAAAGGGCAAAAAGTAAAAAAAGGTGATGTTCTAGCTGATGGACCTTCAACAAACAATGGTGAAATGTCACTTGGTAAAAATATACTTATTGGCTTCATGACTTGGGAAGGATATAACTACGAGGATGCTATACTAATATCAGAAGATTTAGTAAAAGATGATGTATTAACATCAATTCATATAGAAGATTACGATTGTGAATCAAGAGATACAAAACTTGGGCCTGAGGAAATCACAAGAGAAATACCAAATGTTGGTGATGACGCGTTAAAAGACTTAGACGAAAACGGAATAATAAGAATTGGTGCAGAAGTAAGACCAGGAGATATATTAGTTGGTAAAGTAACTCCTAAGGGAGAAACAGAACTAACAGCAGAAGAAAAACTTCTAAGAGCAATATTTGGTGAAAAATCAAGAGAAGTTAGAGATACTTCGTTAAGAGTTCCACATGGTGAAGCAGGAACAATCGTTGATGTTAAAATCTTTACAAGAGAAACATCTGATGAACTAGCACCTGGGGTAAATAAAGTTGTAAGAATATATATAGCTCAAAAGAGAAAAATATCTGTTGGAGATAAGATGGCTGGACGCCATGGTAACAAAGGTGTTATTTCTCGTATACTTCCAAGAGAAGATATGCCATACCTTCCAGATGGTACACCACTTCAAATAGTATTAAACCCACTTGGAGTACCTTCTCGTATGAACATAGGTCAAGTATTGGAAGTGCATTTAGGATATGTAGCTAAAATGCTTGGATGGAAGATAGCAACACCAGTATTTGATGGTGCAAAAGAAGAAGATATAGAAAAATTATTTGAAGAGCAAGGATTAAGTAAAACATGCAAAACAGTTGTATATGATGGTAGAAGTGGTGAACCATTTGATATGCCAGTTACAGTTGGTTACATGTATATGTTAAAACTATATCACTTAGTTGACGATAAGATACATGCTCGTTCAATAGGACCATACTCACTTGTTACTCAACAACCTCTTGGTGGTAAAGCACAATTTGGTGGTCAAAGATTTGGTGAGATGGAAGTATGGGCCTTAGAAGCCTATGGTGCAGCATATGCACTACAAGAAATTCTAACTGTAAAATCTGACGATGTAACAGGAAGACTTAAAACATATGAAGCAATCGTTAAAGGTGAATCAGTTCCAGAGCCTGGAATTCCTGAATCATTTAGAGTTCTTATTAAAGAACTACAAAGTTTAGGACTAGATATGAAATTATTTAATGAAAACGACCAAATAGAAATAAAAGAAACAGTAGATACACTTCATGAGGGAGAATACGATGTACCATTAGAGGAACCTGGAATTGAGGAAAATCCTGATGAATACATTTTAGATCCAGAAGATGAAGAAGAAACATTAATAGACGATATATCAGGTATTCAAATACAGGATATTGACGAACTAGATGATGTGTTTATAGATGAAGAATAGGGATAAGGAGGTAAAATTAATGCATAGTGAAGAAGAAAAATTTGATAGATTAAGTATTGGACTTGCATCACCTGACAAAATGAGAGAATGGTCAAAAGGTGAAGTAAAAAAACCAGAAACTATTAATTACAGAACCCTTAAACCTGAAAGAGATGGACTTTTTTGTGAAAAAATATTTGGACCAACAAAAGATTGGGAATGTTATTGTGGTAAATATAAAAAGGTAAGATATAAAGGAATCATCTGTGATAGATGTGGAGTAGAAGTAACTAAGAAAAGTGTAAGAAGAGAAAGAATGGGACATGTGGAGCTTGCAACTCCTGTCTCTCATATCTGGTATTTTAAAGGCATTCCAAGCAGAATGAGTTTAATACTAGATGTTTCTCCAAAGGCTTTAGAAAGAGTTATATACTTTGCATCATACATCGTAACAGATGCAAAAGACACAGGGCTTACATATAAACAAGTTATAAACGAAAAAGAATATAGAGAAGCAATAGAAAAATATGGATATGGTTCTTTTGAAGTTGGAATGGGAGCAGAAGCTGTTAAGAAACTTTTAGAACAAGTTGATTTAGAAAAACTTGAAAAAGAAATAAGAGCAAGTTTAGAAAAAGCAACAGGTCAAAAGAGACCAAAATTAATTAAAAGATTAGAAACAGTAGAAGCCTTTGCAAAATCAGGAAACAGACCTGAATGGATGATATTAGATGTTATCCCAGTTATCCCACCTGAGTTAAGACCAATGGTCCAATTAGATGGTGGTAGATTTGCAACTTCTGACTTAAACGATTTATATAGAAGAGTTATTAATAGAAATAACAGATTAAAAAGATTATTAGAATTAGAGGCACCTGATATAATTATTCGTAACGAAAAAAGAATGTTACAAGAATCAGTAGATGCCTTAATAGATAATGGAAGACGCGGTAGACCAGTAACGGGTGCAGGAAATAGACCTTTAAAATCACTTTCAGATATGCTTAAAGGTAAACAAGGTAGATTCAGACAAAACTTACTTGGTAAGAGAGTTGACTATTCTGGCCGTTCAGTTATCGTTGTTGGCCCAGAACTTAAAATACATCAATGTGGTCTTCCAAGAGAAATGGCACTTGAATTATTCAAACCATTTGTTATGAAAGAACTTGTAAAAAGAGGAATGGCTTTTAACATTAAAAATGCTAAGAGAATGGTAGAAAGAGCAGCAGTAGAAGTATGGGATGTATTAGAAGAAGTAATCAAAGATAGACCAGTACTTTTAAACCGTGCTCCTACACTACACAGATTAGGTATACAAGCATTTGAACCTGTACTAGTTGAAGGTAGAGCTATTAAGCTTCACCCATTAGTATGTACAGCATTCAATGCTGACTTCGACGGTGACCAAATGGCGGTGCATGTTCCATTATCACCAGAGGCTCAATCAGAAGCTAAATTCTTAATGCTTGCATCTAACAACCTACTTAAATTACAAGATGGTAAACCAGTAGCAGTTCCAACACAAGATATGATTCTTGGAAGTTATTATTTAACATTAGAAGTTCCAGGTGAAAAAGGTGAAGGAATGACATTCTACGACATGGATGAGGCTATGATGGCATATGATGCAAAAGAAATAGGCTTGCATGCTAAAATGAAGATAAGAGTATCAAAAGAAATAAATGGTGAAACAGTTACAGGAATTATTGAAACAACAGTTGGTAAAATGATATTTAACGAAATAATACCACAAGATTTAGGATTTGTTGATAGAACAAAACCTGAAAATGCATTAATTCGTGAAATTGAATTCCCAGTTAGAAAGAAAGAACTTGGTGTTATTATCGATAAATGCATTGCAAAACATGGAATTGGTAGAACAGCAGAAGTTCTTGACGATATCAAGGCATTAGGATTTAAATATTCTACAAGAGGTGCCGTAACAGTATCTATATCTGATATTGAGGTGCCAGAAGAAAGAGAAACAATCTTAAATGATGCTGAAAAGAAAGTAGAAGCAATTCGTAAAAACTTCAAGCGTGGACTTATATCTGATGAAGAAAGACATAACGAAATTATAAAAGTATGGTCTAAGGCTACTGATGATATACAATCAGCAATCATGAGCAATAAAAACACATTAAATCCAGTATTCATGATGGCTCATACTGGTGCCAGAGGTAATCCAACACAGATTAGACAATTAGGTGGTATCCGTGGACTTATGGCTAATACATCTGGTGAAACAGTTGAAATTCCAATTCGTTCAAGCTTTAGAGACGGTCTAGACGTTTTAGAATACTTCATTTCTACTCACGGTGCTAGAAAAGGTCTTACAGATACTGCTTTAAAAACAGCTGACTCTGGATACTTAACAAGAAGACTTGTTGATGTTAACCAAGATGTTATAGTAACAGAAGACGACTGTGGTACACATGATGGTATAACAGTTGAAGCTATAATGGAAAGTGGAGAGCCAATAGAAAAACTTGAAGAAAGATTAGAAGGAAGATACTTAGCAGAAGATGTTAAGGATTCAGAAGGAAATGTAATAGCAGAAAGAAATACTTATGTAACAGCTGACTTAGCTGAGGTAATAGTTAAAGCTGGAAATACAAAAGTTAAAGTAAGATCAGTACTTACTTGTGACTTAGGAAGAGGAGTATGTTGTAAATGTTATGGGAGAAACTTAGCAACAGGTGAACCAATAACAACAGGAGAAGCAGTTGGTATTATAGCTGCACAATCAATCGGTGAACCAGGTACTCAGCTTACAATGAGAACATTCCACTCAGGTGGTGTTGCAGGTGGAGATATAACACAAGGTCTTCCTAGGGTTGAAGAGTTATTTGAAGCCAGAAAACCTAAGGGCGTTGCTATGATAACTGAAATAGCTGGAACAGTTAAATTGGGAGATAATGGTACTAACAAGACTGTAACAGTAATGTCTGATGACAAACAAGCTGAAACATATGTAATACCATTTGGTATGAGACTATCCGTTAAAGAAGGAGATGTTTTAGAAGCCGGTGATAGGATTACAGAAGGATCGTTAAATCCTCATGATATAATTCGTATTAAAGGTGAGGAAGCAGTTCAAAATTACTTAACTGAGGAAGTACAAAAAGTATATAGAACACAAGGTGTTCATATCAACGATAAACATATCGAAATAGTTGCAAAACAAATGCTTAGAAAAATAAAAGTTGATGATGCAGGAGATACAAAACTAATAGCAGGTTCTGTAATTGATATAAATGAATTCAAGAAAGCTAATAGAAAACTAGAAGAAGGTAAGAAGAAAGCTACAGGAACAAAAGAACTTCTAGGAATAACAAAAGTAGCTCTTCTTACAGAATCATTCTTATCAGCAGCATCTTTCCAAGAAACAGCAAGAGTACTTACAGATGCAGCTATAAAAGGTAAAACAGATAGATTGTTAGGATTAAAAGAAAATGTAATTATAGGTAGATTGATTCCTGCCGGAACTGGTGTTATTGATTACAAGAACATGGAAGTTAAAGAAGAAGGAAACATAGAAGATTATATTACTGATTCTGATATGGTTTTAACATCTGATGTTATAGTTGAATAATTGAAAAGATAAATAAGTGTGGAGATGAAAACCTCTACACTTATTTTTGTATATATCTATTGAAAAAATATATAATAATCTTGTATAATGTATATATTATGGGAGGAACATATGAAAAAGCTTTTTAATGTAATAGTATTATTTCTATTAATTGCGGTGTGTGTATACTTTTATACAAAGCCAAATAGCATGGTTAATGAAATAGAAGTTGAAGAAATACATATAAATGACATGGGAATTACAAATAGCACATATTATTATGAAACGCTAGATGAGCAGCAAAAAAAATATTACAGGATAATAGCAAAAGGTGTTATGGATTTAAAAGAAAATATAACAATGGAAATAACAAAGCAAAAAGATTACAATGATTTTAGGAATAATGTAGAGATATCACTTACTGCATTTTTAGCAGACCATCCAGAAGTGTTTTTTGTAAATGATAGATATGAAGTTTCTCTGATTGATGGATTGGTGGTCAAAGTACTAAAACTTAAACTTGATTATATAGCAAATGATATAGCAGAAATAGAAAGAATGGAAGAACAGTTAGAAAAACAAATTAATACAATTAGTGAAAAAGCCAGATATTATGAAAGTGAATATGAGAAAGAAATTTTTATTCATGATAGTATTGCGGCAAGTGTTGCGTATTATGAGTATGATAATTATGAAGATATTCCTACTATAAAACATACAGCATATGGTGCATTAGTCGAAGGTTCGGCTGTTTGCGATGGTATTACAAAGGCTTTTCAACTTATTCTTGCAAAGGCTAATGTTGATAGTATATTTGTAACAGGAACAACGGATGGAGTAGCACATGCTTGGAATAAGGTTAAAATAGATGGTGAATATTACAATGTAGATTTAACATCGGACAAGACATTAGGTAATGATAATAATTCCCTTATAATACATTCATATTTCAATGTAACAGATGAGGAAATACTTAATACACATACAATAGATAAAAATGAAAATTTGCCACAATGTACATCAACAAAGTATAACTATTATTTATATAATGATTACGAGATAACTTTTATGGATAGTTTTGAGTATAAATTAGAAAGCATAGTTAATAGTCAAAAGAGCAAAGGACTTATAGAGATTAGGATAGTAGGGATTAATGATATACCTTCTGAACTTATAACTGGACTATATAATATTAATTTTAGTAATTATAAAACAAATAATATAACAAAAGTGCAGTATCATAAAGTAAATGATAATTATATTATTGTAAAATAAATAATCATATAGGAACATAATATAGATAGTATGAGGGAGAATGCCCATGAGATATTATCTATATAGAGATGTTGAACTATTAAAAGAAATATATTCTCAATTTGACAATTTAAATTTAGATTTAGATGTAATTGAAAGAATTGATGCTAAATCTTGTTCCCAAGAGGAAGGTATATTTACAGAGCCAGAAACAAAACTAGATGGAAAGTGTGATATGAGAATTAAAATAGGAGCGAGAACGGCTAATAGTTCAAATGTAACGACTATTAGTGAATATGCTAATATGGAGGATATAAAAGATATACACAATAAAAGATTCTATCATACACTAATTGATAATTTGTCTAGAAAGAAAGTTGTGTGTAAAGGTGTAGATATTGAATGTGGAAAAATAAATTGCATGAGAAAAGAGCAGGATGGAATAGACAAATTTGTTGAAGTAAATGGAACATATATATGGTATGAGTGTGATAAATTATCTAACGATATACATGTGCTATCTACAATTACTGATAAAATAGAGGTGGTAGGATGTGTTATTAAAGAAAAAGATGATTTTTCACCAAAGGTAATAAAGGCGATAGCAATGTATATAGATACATAATGTAGGGGGAAATAGTGAATAAAAAACAGTTATTTAGGAGGTTATTTGTGGTTATAAGAATAATATCATATATTCTTGTAATATACACGACATACTCTTTAATAAAAGAAAATACACGATTTATGTGTACATGGAATGAAAAATATGGCATAATTTGTCCAAGTTGTGGAGCAACGAGGGCTACATTATCAGTGATTAAAGGTGATATTGTACAAGCTATGAAATATAACATGGTATATACTGTAGCAATATTACCTGCCATTTTCTTGTTTATTGTAGATGATATTGTGTGTGTATTATTAAGAATTCTTAAAGTTACTAAAAAGAATTCTTTGTTTGAAACATTGTTAGAAGTGGATAGTGGTGATAATTATGACTAAAAATCTTTGTGATATATTTGTAATAATAGTATCAATTTATATAGTAGTAGAAATGTTTAGGCATTTATTTATAGTTAGAAGCAATAAATGTGAAGAAGATGAAATAAAAATGCATCTAAAAAAATCAAGAGTTTTAATAATATTAATTGTACTGATATATGCAGTATATGGAATGATAAGAAATTTACTATAAAAATACAACTGGTATTTTAATTTACCAGTTGTTTTTTATATATTAAAATTATAGTTGTATTAATACATTTCTCCCATAGCAGAAGCAAGACCAGCAGCTGCTCCAACACCTAATATTACTAATAATACATATAGTGCTATTGCTATTATTCCAAGAATAAAACCTGCTTTTGCCATACCTTTTCCACCTTTTTTCTTACCAATAATACCAAAGATTATTGCAAGAATAGAACAAGGAATAGATATCCACCATATACAAGTAAATACAACTGCTACAATACCAAGTACCATAGAAGCAATGCTAAGGCCTTTTTTCTCTGCTACTGGATTGTTTTGAACTTCATTTTCCATAGTAAAACCTCCTTAATATATTTTACAAGATAAGAATAGCATAAAATGTCTACTTAGTCAATAATTTTAATCAATCTACCGTAAAATAGGTAGAATAAAAATGAAATTATGTAAAATAAACAATTTAAAACAATTGACATAAACAAACAATTGTAATATAATATTTAATTGTAGATTAAATAAAAAAGGAAAAGAGGAATTTAAATGAAAAACATAAGAAATGTAGCAATTATAGCGCATGTTGACCACGGTAAAACAACACTTGTAGACAGCTTGCTTAATCAAAGTGGTGTGTTTAGATCAAATGAACAAGTGGCAGAAAGAGTAATGGACTCTGGTGATATTGAAAAAGAAAGAGGAATAACAATACTTTCTAAAAATACTGCTATTGAGTATAACGGTATGAAAATAAATATAGTTGATACACCAGGACATGCTGATTTTGGTGGAGAAGTAGAAAGAGTATTAAAAATGGTAGAAGGTGTACTTCTTGTTGTAGATGCTTTTGATGGACCAATGCCACAAACAAGATTCGTTCTTAACAAGGCTTTATCTTTAAATTTAGTACCAATTGTTGTTATAAATAAAATTGATAGACCAGGAGCAAGACCAGAAGCAGTCCTAGACGAAGTATTAGAACTATTCTTAGAACTTGATGCAACAGAAGAACAACTAGATTTTAAAGTGGTATATGCATCAGGAAAGAATAAATTTGCAAAAGCTGAACTTACTGACGAATCAACAGATATGAAACCGTTATTTGATGCTATTATAGATACAGTTCCAGAACCGACAGGAAGTGAAGATGAACCACTTCAATTGTTGGTATCAAATATAGATTATGACGAATATACAGGAAGAATTGGTATAGGTAAAATAGAAAGAGGCGTAATCCATAATGGTGAACAAGTTGCACTATGTAAAAAAGATGGAACAGTGCAAAATATAAAAATAGGTAAATTATTAACATATTCAGGACTAAAAAGAGTAGAAACAGATATGGCAAAATGTGGAGATATCGTTGCAGTTACTGGACTAGAAGGGATAAACATTGGTGAAACTATTGCAGATATTCAGAATCCAGAAGCAGTTGAATTTATAGATATAGACGAACCTACTGTTTCTATGACATTTAGTGTAAATAATGGACCATTTGCAGGTAAAGAAGGCAAATTTATCACATCTAGACATTTAAGAGATAGACTCTTTAAAGAGTTAGAAACAAATGTATCTTTAAGAGTTGAAGAAACTGATAGCCCAGATAGTTTTAAAGTTTATGGTAGAGGAGAATTACATCTTTCTATTTTAATAGAAAATATGAGAAGAGAAGGATTTGAACTTATGGTTTCAAAGCCAACTGTTGTATACAAAACAATTGATGGTGTTAAATGTGAACCTATGGAACTTGCTACAATAGACATTCCAGAAGAATATATTGGAACAGTAATGGAAAAAATGGGTAACAGAAAAGGTGAAATGACAAACATGGCTTCTTCGCCTTCACAAGCAGGATATACTAGATTAGAATTTAAGATACCAGCAAGAGGGTTAATTGGATATAGAAATGAGTTCTTAACAGATACAAAAGGTACAGGAATACTTAATTCTATATTTGCTGGTTATGAACCAGATAGAGGTGAAGTTACAACAAGATCAAGAGGCGTTGTAATAGCATTTGAAAAAGGTAAATCAACAACTTATGGACTATTTAACGCGCAAGAGAGATCAACACTGTTTATAGGGCCAGGTGTAGAAGTTTATCTTGGAATGATTGTTGGTGAAAATGCAAGAAGTGAAGATATGACAGTAAATGTATGTAAAGAAAAACATTTAACTAATACTAGAGCATCTGGAAGTGATGATGCATTAAAATTGGTACCTCACAGACAATTATCACTAGAAGAAGCATTAGAATTTATATCTGATGACGAACTTGTTGAAGTTACACCAGAAAATATAAGACTTAGAAAGAAGATATTAGATCCTACTGAAAGATTAAGGGCTTCAAGAAAATAGAAAGATAAATAATATAAAAAGCTTTTACATATAAATATAATGGATATTTGTATGTGGAGGCTTTTTCTTATGGAATGGTATGATTGCACTGACCCAGAAGAACTTGTTCTTATTGCAACTGCTATGTCAATTGGTATATCTAAAAATCTAACAACAAATCAGGTTAATTCGTTAGGCAATTTTTTAGAAATGGTAGGACAAAATCTACTTACTATTGCGGCCCAAAGAGTGCTATATGAAAATAAATGTATAAATAATATAACAGATGAACAAGCAGAAGATGAACTTTTTGGAAGAGAATAGTTAGAAAGTCTTTTATATAGCAACATATATTGGCAGGTATATTTAGGGAATACTTGTAATCATATTAAATAAGTGATATAATACATAAAAATTTGGAATAATCCAAAAATTAATATTTAGGAGGTTATTAAAATGAAAGTTTTAGTTATTGGTGCAAACAATTCAGGCAAGGGTACTTTGGTTAGACTCTTGAAAGAAAAAACGGGATTAACTACTATTGGTTGTAGCAGCGTGCTTAATGCACATGACCTAGATATTGCAACAGGTGAGTTACTTCCAGATGAACCCGTAAATGAAATAATGAAGGACTATTTAAATGAATATGAACACTTCATATTGGACGGATATCCTAGAACCCTTGCTCAAAATGAGTATATGAAAGAATTTTGTCAGCCAGACTTAGTTGTAGTGTTAAATATAACCGAGGAAGAAGTACTAGGCAGAGCAGTTGGAAGGAGAATTTGTAATACTTGCTCAGATATATATAATTTAAATGGATTCAGAATTCCTAAAAAAGAAGGTATCTGTGATAAGTGTGGAGGCGAGCTATTACATCGTGAAGATGATAAAGAAGAAGCGGTTAAAAGAAGATATAAAGAATATATAGAAAAGACTTATCCAATTGTTAAAAGTTATAAGGATATAAATTCAAAGACAATTGTATGGGAATTTGATGTGAGTCAGCAGTCTAATGATGAAATATCAAATGTAGTTGCAGAGTATATAAACTATATAATGATGGAAGAATATAATGCAGATGCAATAGGCGTTATAGAGTAATGCAAAACAAAAAAGAGAGATAAATCTCTCTTTTTTGCTTTACATTTATATATTATATTGTGTGTTTTTACATTATTTTTCTGTGCTACCAAAACCGCCTAATCTTTGCCCTTCTGCAATATCATTATCTATTGTAAGGAACTTTTGGAAAACAGCTTGTGCAATTCTTTCGCCTTTTTTTATGACTATATCTTCGTTGCAGAAATTATAGACGCTAACTAAAATTTCTCCGTCATTTGTAAGATTGGAATAATAGTCGCATTCAAATACACCAACGCTATTGGCTAAAACCAAACCTCTTTTTGATGGCCCACTTGATCTGTTAAAAAGATACATAACTTCATCTGACTCAAAATATGCCTTTACTCCTGTCTTTATAAGTGTGGGTTTGTTAATTAATTCATTATTATCTTTTATCATAATAAACAAAGAAGGAACTAGCGTATCTTCTGCTGCTTCAATATCGTAACCAACTGCATGAGCAGTTTGTCTTTTTGGTAAATTAATATTTTTATCTTCGTATCCTTTGCAAATTTCAAATCCTCTTGACATGTTTATTACCTCCTAAAAACATAATAAAATAGCTCTGTTAAAGAACTATTTTACTTTTAATTATTTAATATTTCTAAGTGCGTTAATTCTATTTACGATACTTGGATGAGTAGACATCAAATTGTCTTTTTCTGCTTTTGTTTTAAATGGGTTTGCTATAAATAGATGAGCAGTTGACTTATTAGCACTTCTTAGCGGAATAGGATCAGTAGAAATTTTAGTTAATGCATCTATAAGTCCGTCTGGATTTCTAGTTATCTCTACAGCTGAGGCATCTGCTAGATACTCTCTTTTTCTTGATATAGCAAGTTGCATAAGAGTAGCAAAAATAGGTGATAGAATTAAAAATACAATAGCTATCAATGATAAAATAGCACCGCTTTTGTTCTCATCATTGTTTCTTCTTCCTCGAAATGCCCATCTAGAAAAAAAGTCTGATAATATAACAACAAGTCCAACGAAAACAGATACAATTGTTGAAAGTAAAATATCATAATTTTTTATATGCGAAAGTTCATGTGCAATTACACCTTCTAGTTCGTATTTGTCTAACTTTTCTATAATTCCAGTTGTTAAACATATAACTGCATTTTCTGGGTTTCTTCCAGTCGCAAAAGCATTAAGAGCATTGTCTTCAATAACATATAATTTTGGTTTAGGAAGACCTGATGCTATACACAGGTTTTCTAGTATTGTATCTATAAGTAAATCTTGCTCTCTTGTTGCAGGTCTTGCGTTGTTTAATGCAAGTACCATTTTATCACAGTTATAGTATGATATAACAGATGGGATAATAGAAAAAGCAAGAGCAAAAACAATTGAAAGTGGTCCCAAATCAAAGTACATACATATTGCATATACACCTATCATTATTACTATTATAAAAATAGAAATAATAAAAAAAGACGATATTTTGTTTTTTCTTACTTCTTCTAAAATCATATAAATTATTCTCCTAAATTAGAATTGAACTTTTACAGCTTCTCTTTGTGCTTCGTCAGTAACTGCGAAGAAAGGTTCTTCTTTAAAACCAAACATATTTGCTATAATGTTGTTTGGGAATACCGCTAATGATTCATTATATTTTTGAACTGTATCGTTATAGAATTGCCTTGCAAAAGCAATTTTATCTTCTGTTCCAGTAAGTTCTATTTGAAGAGCTTTGAAGTTTTCGTTTGCTTTTAAATCAGGATAACTTTCAGATAAAGCAAATATTGATTTTAAACAATTTGAAAGCTCATTACTTGCAGCGGCTGTATCGTTTACTGAATTTGCTGCTGTATATTTGTTTCTAGCCTCAATAACTTTTTCAAGAGTTCCCTCTTCGTGTTTTGCATAACCTTTAACAGTTTCTACTAAATTTGGTATTAAATCAAATCTTCTCTTTAATTGAGTATCTATTTGAGCCCACGCATTTTTAACGCGTAATCTTAAAGATACTAAATTGTTGTATACTCCTACTACAAAAAGTATAAGTAAAACGACTACACCTAAAATAATCCAACCTATCATTTTAAACCTCCTCATTATTAATATAAATATATTTTATCATTAAAATTTGATTAAAACAAGATATAAAGAGTAATATAATTAAATTTGATTGTTTAGACATATTATGCATAATTATTGGACAAATATAATATAAATATAGTAGATATAAATTAAAAATATAAATTTGACAAAGAAAAACTAGTATAGTATAATATAAGTATCACGGTATAACTGTAAGGAGGAATATTAGTGAACGAAGATAAGATATACATGCTAAGAAAAATATTTGTAATGCTCACATGTATATTAGTATTTGTTACATTAGGGCTTGTAGTGATTAAGTTTCAAACAAAAGATGTAACAATAGATTATTATGGAAAAGTAGAACATATTAAAACAATGTCTAATACAGTTGAAGGACTTTTAATGCAAAACAAAATACACATTGATGAAAAAGCAGTTGTAACACCAGGAATTGAAAATAGACTAGAAAACGATATGGTTATAAAAATATATTCAGAAGAAGATGAAGTTGCATATTTAGATATGGATACATATTATGAAATGGCAAAAAGTAATATAGTAGAAAAAGTAGTTGAAGAAATCCATTATATAGAATATGCAAAAGAAGAGAAAAGCAATGCATCGATGGTAAGAGGAGCAAGCAAAGTTATTCAAGCAGGCGAGCAAGGTGAAAAAACCGCTACATATGTAATAAAATATGATAATGAACAAGAGGTAGCAAGAAAATTAGTTAACGAAGAAATATCAAAAGAACCAGTTTCTGAGATTATCGATGTTGGTACAGCAATTCCAACTGTATCTAGGGGAGATATGTCAAGAGTAAACCCTAATGACTTAGTAGCAGATGCAGGTTTTAGACAATATAATATCAATTTAAGTACAGAATTACAAATATATGCATATAACATGGCAAAAAAATATGGAGTGCCGTATGAATTATTTTTAGCCATGATGTATGTAGAGAGTGGTTTCCAATCTCATAAAATTAGTTCAACAAATGACTATGGTATGTGTCAAATAAACATTAGTAACCACGCATATTTAACAAGACAATTAGGAGTAACAAACTTCTTAGATCCATATCAAAATATACAAGCAGGTGCGTTCTTCTTAGCAAGATATTTTAACTCTTGGAGAGGTTCATCACCAGACCAAGGAACATTAGAATTACATGCATTAAACTCATATAACAGAGGAGAAGGAAGCTATAGAAAATATTTAGCTAATGGTAATTCTGCAACATCTTGGTACTATGGTAATAAAGTAGTAGATGCAAGAAACAGATTAGTTGCAAATGGTGGATTATAATAAAATGTATATAGAGGCATTATGATTAATCATAATGCTTTTTGTTTAGGAGTAAAAAATATGAATTTAAAAGAGAAAACTTTTAGAATGTTAAATTATTATGGATTAAAAGCAAAAAAGAGATTTGGCCAAAATTTTTTAATTGACGAAAGTATAGTAGATAACATAGTGGAAAAATCTAATATATCAAGTGAAGATGTTGTAATTGAAATAGGACCCGGTCTAGGTAATTTAACTGAAAAATTAATTGATAGAGCAAAGTTGGTACTTGCTTTTGAGATAGATGAAGATATGATTAGGGTTTTAAATGATAGGTTTAAGGATAAAACAAACTTAGTGGTTATAAGCAAAGATATACTTCAAGTAGATTTAGAACAAATACTAATAGAAAATGGAGTAGGCGAAAACAGTGTAAGAGTAGTTGCTAACCTACCATATTATATAACAACACCTATTATGTTCAAATTGTTTAAATATACTAAATATATAAAAACAATGACTATTATGGTGCAGAAAGAAGTTGCCGAAAGAATAGTAGCAATACCAGGTTCAAAAGACTATGGCGTGCTAAGTATTAATACGAGATATTACGGAACATCAAAAAAATTATTTGATGTACCAAATATTTCATTTACACCAGCACCTAATGTTACATCGGCAGTTGTAAAAATAGATATTAATATTATACAAGGAGTACAAAATGAGGACATGTTTTTTAAATTAGTAAAAGCCTCATTTGCACAAAGAAGGAAAAAAATTATAAATTCAATTGAAAATAGCAACATGATAGATATAAGTAAAGATAAATTAAGAAGTATATTAGAAAAAAACAACATATCTGATAACACAAGGGCAGAAGAAATTAATATAGAAAAATATATTACAATTTCTAATGATATATATAATGAAATAAAAAAATAAGAGGAGTTAATTTCCTCTTATTTTTGATATTGCTGCTAAATGTTCATTATATGTTTTGCTAAACACATGATTTCCATCATTTCCTAAAACAAAGAATAGGTAATCCGTATCAGCAGGGTATAATGCTGCTCTTATCGATTCTAATCCAGGTGAAGCAATTGGGTTAGGTGGTAATCCTGGGTTTTTATATGTATTATATGGGCTATCTATATTTGTATCAGCATTTGTTAAGACTGGTTTCCTTTCTTTTAGCACATATTGTACTGTTGCACAAGACTCCAAATATGGATAAGTTTTACTATTTAATCTGTTGTAAAATACAGAGGCTACAATATCTCTTTCGGTATCATTTGCTGCTTCTCTTTCTATAATAGATGCAAGAGTTATTAGTTCGTGAACAGACATTTTAAGTTCGTTAGTTCTTGTTTTCATTTCCTCTGTAAATTCAGATTCGAATTTGTTTAACATTTCTTTTAATACCTCTTCCTCAGAAGAATCCTTTGATACAGTATATGTTGCAGGGAATAGATATCCCTCTAAATATACATCTGATTTTTGAATTCCTTGTAAAAACCAATAATCAAAATCTGAATTTAAAATAGTGTTTTTAAAGCCTTCATGTGAACCTATACCCTTTTCAACACATAAATCAATAATTTGTCTTAGTTCATATCCTTCTGGTATAGTAACTTTAACAGAATTTTTCTTTCCGCCAACTTTTTGGAGTTCGACACTTAGTTCTTCATAAGACATGTTTTTATTTAAATAAAATACACCGTATTTATATTTATTGCTGTTTCCTTCTGCAATAGCAAATTCAATAAATTTATCAGGATATTTAATTATATTTTTTTTGTATAGAATATTTGCTATTTCAGATAAATAAGCGCCTTCTGGTATTTCTATCTCAATTTCTTTTGCGTTTTCGATTTTGTTTGTTTTGTAATGGTCCTCTTTTATATCATTATTTTTCCATATTAAAAAACTTACCCCTGAAATTATTAAAATAGTCATAATTGATATGATTATGACATAAACAGTTTTAAATTCCTTTCCTAATATTTTCATATTCCACTCCTTTATATTTATAATATAAAATATTATCACACAAAGCAGTAAAAAACAATAGAATATATAATATATAGGGAAAATAAAAAAATACTATACATTTTTTGTTTTTTTATCAAAAATGCTTGACATATTACTAAAAATATTGTAAACTAATATGGCGATATGTTTTGAGGGCTATTAGCTCAGTTGGCAGAGCACTTGACTTTTAATCAAGTTGTCCCGCGTTCGAATCGCGGATAGCTCACCATGATGGCCCGTTGGTCAATCGGTTAAGACATCGCCCTTTCACGGCGGAGTGAGGAGTTCGACTCTCCTACGGGTCACCATATCGTGCTGGAGTAGCTCAGCTGGTAGAGCAGCTGACTTGTAATCAGCAGGTCGTCAGTTCAATTCTGACCTTCAGCTCCAAAATTAATCCTTGCAAGGAAACTTGCAGGGATTTTTTGTGTTTAAGGTTGATTATTATGTTAAAATGTGGTATATATAAGTATAAATCAATTAGATATTTAAACTTAATATTAATATATTAAAGGAGGCGTGATGACATGGTTAGCTTGAATATAATAGGTACTAATGTAAAAGATGGAACAGCTCTGTATTATGCAAGTATAAGCTATGAGTATACAGTTGGAGAATTTATAAAAAGTGTACTAAATGAAAGAAAGGGTGAATGGGGAGAAATAGCTGTAAAAATAAATAAAGGAAAAAAAGACTTTGTAGATATATTACTAGATAATACAGATGTAAATTCCTGTGATTATGCGTATGGAAAACTAAAATCTAAACTTAAAAAGGAAATATGCAAAAAAAACATAGTTTCCATATGGGCATATGGGGGATATTCGTGTATGGACTATATTATTATAGTTGATAATTAGGACTTAGACTAAGGTTACTAAAAAACAGGTAGTTAAATTACTACCTGTTTTACATATATTCTATTGATTAGTTTGTACTTGTGGTCTATCTGCAATATCCATTTTAAGTCCTGATTCAAGTGGTGCTACTACTGTATAAGGAATAGATATATTAAATGTTTCAAAATTACTTAAATCAACACCAACTAAAGAAGTTGTATTTTTATACATAAATGTTGTATTAATAACATTTGGATCTTTTTCATTTAAATAATCTGTAATAATATTACTAAATTCTACATCAAGTTTTTCAGCAGTATCCATATTGTACATATTCCATAAACCTGTTTTAGTATCTTGAATTAATAAAAAGTCAGCATTTGCACCGTTAAGCGTAACTAGGGTAGTTGGATATGTAAATATTTTATCTATTATTACATCACCATTTAAATTATATATTTTGTTACCAGTAGTTCCTCTTTTTTGAATTACATAGCCTTCATCGTTATATTCAAATTCAAAACCTTCTTCTGTTTCAATTGAAGTACCGTTATCAAGTATTATATAGTTTAAATCATCTTTTACAGCCATACATGCTTTATTTGAATCTTTGATTTGTTCTATTTTATCAAATGTTGCTTCAATAATTTGCATGTTATCTTCGTCTACAATACCGTATTTTGTACTTCCAGAATTACTAGATTTTATTATATATTGACTTTTTCCCTCTTTTGTAGGATAAGTTAACGCTTGCAATACATCTGCTTTATTTAAACTAGTATCAGAAACATCTTTTGCAACGAATTTATCAGGTGGTGTAATTTCTAAAAAAGAATAAACAGCATTTATAGAGGCAAAGTCTTTTTCAGTTGCTTTTTTACCAGTTGCATCTACTAATCTATATATTGCATCGCTTTCAGATGCACCGTATTGCAATATGTATTTATCTAGAAAACCATCAGCACTCTTAATGTATATAAAATCATTTTCAACACCGTCTAATGTAATTGTTTCACCTGTTAAAAGATTATATAAATAACTTATATTTTCTGCTTTCAAATATAATATGTTGTTTACTCTTGCAACCTTTGTAAACTGTGGATTTGCTATTGTTTTTCCATTTGCGCTCATTACACCAAAAGCATTATTAGCTTCAATAATGTAAAGTCTTTCTATTGAATCACTATTACTAGTATTAGTTGGCTTTAAATCTTTAATTGCTATTATTATTCCCAACCCTATTAAAGTAATTGCCACCATTATTAATATAATGGCGATAATTGTGTTCTTATTAACCATATGTATATCTCCCTCTTTAACATAAATATATATTATATGGTATAATATTACTTAAAATTTGTCAATAATAATTAATTAAGGTTAACAAAATTGTAATGTAAATTAAGGTGTGACATAAATACAAAAGATAAATTTGCCGTCTACTTTTGTAATATATTGTAGAAAGTATGGACATCTCTTTTATTTGGTTGTATATTTTGCTTGGGTGATAGTTTGATATATTTTTTTCTGATAAGTTTTTTTGTTTTTTCTATCGTTGATTATATTTATCTGTATAATTATTTTGATTCTAAGTTTTTCTTGAATAAATCTGGTAGCAAATTAAATTATTTAGTAGACTTAGAAAACAACAAAAAGAATTTTAAAGATGAGTTTATAGCAGTTTTTTCAAAAAAGAATTTAGTTATTATTATAAAAGGTTTAATCTATATGATATTAATGCATATATTAAATATTATTGTATTCTATAAAATCATTTTTTCGGACTTCTTAATTCTTAATTTAGGATATAAAAAGATAGATGTTGTTTCTACATTTGATTCATATTGGACAGGTTATATAAAAATATATTATATAGTTTATACTATATTCTTAATTATTATATATGTTAAATATATAACTAAATCAAAGAACAAAATTCGTTCAAAAAACAAAAAAGAAGATTTAATAATTAACGATATTAGCAAAATATATTTAGGAAGTACTATTCAAAAAAGCAAGGTATATATTGATAAAGAAGAACTATATAAAAATGTATTAATTACAGGTAGTATTGGTACAGGTAAGACGAGTGGCGCTATAAATACATTTTGCAAGTATATGGTGCAAAATAATATTCCTGGGATTGTTATAGATATAAAAGGAAACTATGTAAGTAAAGTTAAATCATTTTTAAATAATAATAATGTAGAAATAGTTGTTGTAGGTGACGAAAGTACATGTGGTTATAATCCTATAAGAAGAGATATTAACAGCATGGAAATGGCAAATAGATTAAGAAAAGTAATTGAACTAATCTCTATTTCTAACACTAGTGATTCATATTGGTTAGATAAGGTGGAAAATGTACTTTTTAATGTGCTTTTGCTTATAAAGCATTGTCATTTAAATATAGATTTGCAAGAAATACACAGGTGCATAACTGATGATGAATATCTAAATAGAAATTTAGATAAATTAAAAGACATTGTAGTGGATAATATCAATAATGATAAGACAGTACATGAAATAAATAATTTACTACTGTTTTTTAGAAATGAATATTTTAAGTTAGACATCAGAACAACTAGCATTATAAAATCGGAAATAACAAGACTTACTATACCATTTGTAACTGAATATGATGTGTGTAAAAAGTATGGAACTGAAAGTAAAGATAATACTAATTTAACATTCAGTAATATAACTCCTAAAATAGTGATTTTTTCTATGAATATGAGTAAAAATTTCTTACTTACTAAAATACTAGCAACTTTTATCAAATTAGATTTTCAATCAGAAGTCCTTCAAAAAATATCAAATCCAATAGAAACATTTTGTATATGTGATGAGTATCAAGAATTTGCAAATAAGCAGGATGCACATTTTCTTTCTTTATCTAGGGAGGCCAAATGTATGAACATATTTAGTATGCAAAGTTATTCTTCACTAAATAATACATTAAAAAATGAATATGCATCAAATGTAATAATACAAAATCTAGTAAATAAGATATGGTTTAGAAATGATGATAATTATACATCACAAGAAATAGTAAAACAAATTGGACAAGAGAAAAAACAATTTAAAACAAGTAGTATAAGTGAAGGTGCTGAGGAATCAAAGAAAAGCATATTAAGCGGATTTAAGAACAAAAAATCAAATATATCAAAGACTATCAGCTATGCAGAAAATAATGACAATATAGTTAGTTCAAAAGTTATAACACAAGAGCTTGAAGTGCTAGAGGCATTAGTGCTGTTTGGCAGTAATGGTAAAATGAATGAAATTCAAAGAATAAAGTTTGAAAGGGAGGAAGATAATGAATAAAATATTAATCAAAATAACGGCCGTGTTGGTTATTACAGTGATTGTAATAGGTATGTTTTCAACAGTATATGGTGCAACAACACCAACACTAGTTAATAAACTAAATTCTATTTTAAAGAAAATAAAAGAATATATGGTAAAACTTGCAGGACCTGCTGCTGCTCTTGCAATTGCAACAGGGGTTATGATTAGAAAATTAAGTTTTGGTGATGAAGAAAAAATGGTGATAGGGAAAAGGGTTATCATTAACGCTATATTTTGTTATTTCATAATTTTGCTTGTAGATTTAATTGTTAAATTTATAGAGGCTTTGGTATAGAGTATGACGGACAACATATTAAGTTCTATCAATATTTTACTTGAAAAAATATACAAATCAGTAGAATACAATATATATGAATTGTTAGATAGACTTGTAGATATATCTAATGATGTTTTAAAAAACGAACCACTTAAATACATATTTAAAGATAGTGATAAAGAGGGCATAATATTTATTTCAACATCTCTTGTTTTGTTTTATATACTTCAATATATGTTACTTAAATTTATAGCAATGTATAACGGTAAAAATACTGAAAATATATTTAAATATATTTTTAAGGTTATACTATGCGTAATTTTCACAAGTTCATCAATGTATATATGTGAAACTGTACTTGAAATAAATAGCCTTTTTACCGAGATTATATCATCACTTGGCGAAAATATAACAGGAGAAAAAATATCATTTAATTCGCTTAAAGAAGTAATAGTAGATTTAGAAAAGTATATGGGACAGGACTGTGTTAGTCTAGATGGCCTTATAAAAGGATTTATATCTTTTGGTAGTGTTACTCTTTTAATAAATTATGCAGTAAGATATGTAACGGTTATATTTTTAATAATTATTATGCCTCTTGCAATAATGTTCTCTATTTCTCCTTATACAAAGGGTATATTTAATTCATGGATTAAATTATTTATAGTAAATCTTTCAATGCAATGGATAGTAAAATTTATACTAATAATACCAATTTCAATAAAAGAAATTAATACAGATATGTTTAAAATAATTATAGTTGGAACCATCTATGTGTTATATAAAATAAATGGTTTTGTTAAAGAATTTTTAGGAAATATATATGATAGTACAAGTTATATGAATAAAGGAGGATACTGATTATTGAAAAGTTAAAAACATATACAAGATTGGATAGAAAGGCAAAACTTTATGGAATATTAGATTACAGAATAATAATATGTATACTAGTATATTTTGCGGTATTATACAACATATTAAATCTTTTGGGAATATCAATGATATATATAGTATACATGTTAATTTTATCATTAATACCTCTTTTTGGACTATATTTTACTTTAAGTAAAGAAGACAATGTATTAGAAATTATTTCAAATATATTATCATATGTGTTTAAGCCTAAAATATATTTGCATATGTATAAAAACAATCAAAATGAATATATGATATATAAAAGTAAAAGAGTATTAGTTGTAAAAAGAAATAATAAATGGTATAATTTAAAAAGTATATTTAAATAGTAATGTTTTGAGGAGAATTATATGAAGTGCGTTGAAAAAACAAAAATAGAAATGTCGGACATGCTTGTTCCTGATATATTTGTAACTAACTATATGATGGGGCTAGATGAACATTCTTTAAAGATATATCTATATATGAAGTTTATGGCTAAAAATGATATAGATATTAAAGAAGATCAAATAATTAAAAAGATAGGAATAAGTAAAGTAGAATATGAAAAAGCAATGAAACTACTTGAATCAGAAGAACTTGTTGTAAAACTAGAAAATGGTTATAGTTTGGTGGATATTAAAGAATTAGAGTTAAATAAAACATATATACCAAAATTAAAACCAAAATCAGATAGTAGAAAAACAGCAGTAGAAAAGAAGAGAATAGCAGCGGCTTCTGCAATAAATGAAACATTCTTCCAAGGAATAATGACTCTTGGATGGTATGTTGATATTAGTACATTGTTTGAAAAATACATGTTTGATGAAGATGTAATGATTGCACTTTTCCAATATTGTCAAGAAAGAAATGCGCTTAGAAAAAACTATGTTTTTAAAGTTGCTGAAACATGGTATAAAGGCAATGTAAAAACATTTGAACAATTAGAAAACTATTTAGAAGAACAAGATAGAATAAATAAAATAAAGTCTAAGATAAAAAGAGCATTTGGTTTATCTAGAAACTTTACTGAATATGAGGAAGAACAAATTAATAAATGGCTAAATGAATATAGGTATGAATATGATGTTATTGAAATAGCATTAAAGAAAACAGTACAAAAGACAACGAATCCAACAATAAATTATGCCAATGCCATAATAACAAGTTGGCACGAAAAAGGTTTAAAAACATTAACGGAAGTTCTAGAAGAAAATAACAAAGTAACTAAACAAATGGTAAGTAAAACTGCGGCTCAAAGCAAAAAAGTAATAAATACTAATTTAAAACATAAAAATTATGAACAAAGGAAGTATGATGATTTAGAATCGTTTTATGATAATTTTTAACCTATAAAAGGGGTGAGAATAATGGATATAGACATATATAAAGAAATAAATAGACAATATGAACAAAAAAGAGAAGATGTAGAAACTAGCATTAAAAAAAGAAAAAGAGAACTTGAAGAAAAACTTCCTAAATATTCTGAACTTCAAAAAAGAAAGAATAAGGTGGCTATTGATTATGCGAGAGAAATACTTAAAAAATCAGGTATAGAAAGAGAAATAGCAGAAGAAAACATGAAGATTGAAATAGCAAAACTTCAAAGTGAAGAAGATAAATTATTAGTTAGTGAAGGTTATGAAGAAAGTTATTTGCTTCCAAAATATGAATGCGACATATGTAAAGACACAGGACATGTAATGACAGCAAAAGGCGAAAAATATTGTAAGTGTTTTATACAAAAAATTGTTGATAAAACATATAAACAATATAACATGCTAAAAATAAATGAGGAAAACTTTAATACTTTTGATATAGGATATTATTCTGATAAAGTTGATAAAGAAAAATACAGAAGTGATATATCTCCAAGAGATAATATTGTTAAAATAAAACAAATAGCAGAGAAGTTTTGTAAAAATATAGATAAAGATGACCAAAAGAGCTTGTTATTTGTCGGAAATACAGGAACGGGTAAAACATTTTTAAGTAACTGTATTGCATATGAATTAATAAACAATGGTTATACTGTGTTATATCAGACTGCTCCTATGCTTATGGATATGGCTATGGAATCAAAATATAATTATGAGAAAAAAGATGGCAGTAAAATGAAATATGAAAGTATATTTGATGTTGATCTTTTAATAATTGATGATTTAGGAACGGAAACATTAAATAATAATAGATTTACTGAACTCTTTAATATTATAAATACAAGGCTTTTAAAAAGTAAAAAAACTATAATTTCAACAAATCTAATGCTTAATGAATTAAGCGAGGAGTATGATGAAAGAGTAATGTCTAGACTTATTGGTAACTATACAATATGTAAATTCATTGGTGATGATATAAGATTTAAGAAGAAAAAGATGGCTGAATAAAACCATATGAAAGTAGATGTGAAACAAAACACTAAATTTTATTAGATTTTGTTTCACATTTTTAATATAGAAAAACAAGATACCAACTATGTTGATATCTTGTTTTATTATTACATATTATCCAAATTTAATTGGTCATCTTGTTCTTTTTCGGAGATAAGTTTTGCGATACTTACAACTTTTCCACCTTCTGATGTTCTCATAAGAGTTACACCTTGTGTGTTTCTACCTAGGACACTAATATCTTTTGCGTGTATTCTAATTATTACACCAGTACCAGTTATTATCATGATATCATCGTCATCATCGACAATCTTAATACCTATTATGTGTCCTGTTTTTTCGGTAGTTTTGTATGTTAGTATTCCCTTACCAGCTCTTGATTGAGCACGATATTCATCTATTTCGGTACGCTTACCAAATCCATTTTCAGTTATTGCTAGTATGTATCCATTTTCGTTTGCAATTGGTTCCATTCCTATTACGAAATCGTCTTTTCCAAGGTTCATTCCTTTAACACCCATTGAAGTTCTACCGCAAGATCTAACTTCTTCTTCTTTGAAACGAATAGATAGTCCTGATTTAGATACAAGAACTATATCATTTTGTCCATTTGTAATTCTAACATCAATTATTTCATCTTCATCTTTTAATGTTATACTTTGGATACCTGTTTTACGAATATTGCTATATTCATTAAGAGGAGTCTTTTTAACAAGACCGTTCTTAGTAGCCATAAGTACATATTCGTCATCTTTGAATTCTTTTACTGGAATAACTGCTGCTATTTTTTCGCCTTGTGCAAGTTGAAGTAGATTTACAATAGCAGTACCTTTTGCTTGTCTAGAAGCCTCAGGTAAGTCATATGCTTTAAGTCTAAATACTTTACCAGTGTTAGTAAAGAATAATATATAATCATGAGTAGAAGTTACAAAAATGTGCTCTATAAAGTCGTCTTCTCTTGTGCTCATTGCTGTTACACCTTTTCCGCCGCGTCTTTGTGATTTATATGCATCAGTTGCAATTCTCTTGATATATCCAAAGTGAGTCATTGTAACAACATTACTTTCTTCTTTAATAAGGCTTTCAATATCTATTTCACCTTCACCATGAGTGATTTTAGTTCTTCTTTCATCACCATAGCTTTTCTTTATTTCTTGTAATTCTTCTTTAATAATATTAAGAACTAATTGTTCATTTGCTAAGATAGCTTTTAATCTAGCAATTAATTCAACAAGGGAATTGTATTCTGCTTCGATTTTATCTCTTTGCAAACCTGTAAGTGTTCTTAATCTCATTTCAAGGATTGCATTTGCTTGAATTTCAGTTAAACCGAATCTTGTCATTAATCCATTTCTAGCTTCTGTATCATCCTTTGAAGATCTAATTAATTTAACTATTTCATCGATGTGGTCAAGAGCTATTCTTAATCCTTCTAAGATGTGAAGTCTAGCTTCTGCTTTCTTCAAATCATATTTGGTTCTTCTGATAACGATTTCTTTTCTGTGGTTAATGTAGTGATAAAGCATATCTTTAAGTGGTAATACCTTAGGTTCGTTATTTACAAGTGCTAAGTTTAATATACTAAATGTGTTTTGTAGTTGTGTGTGTTTATATAGCAAATTAAGAACAACATTTGGATTAGCATCTCTTTTAAGTTCAATAACTATTCTAAGACCAGATCTATCAGATTCATCTCTTAGGTCAGAAATACCAACTATAACTTTTTCACCAACTAATTTTGCGATATGCTCAACAAGTGCCGCTTTATTTAATTTATATGGTATTTCGCTTATTATTATCTTATATCTACCTCTATTATCTTCTTCTATTTCTGCTTTACCTCTTAAACATATTTTACCTTGACCAGTCTCGTAAGCTTTTTTAATTCCTTCTTTACCAACTATGATTCCTCCTGTTGGGAAGTCTGGCCCTTTAATATGCGCCATTAATTCATCAGTTGTTATATCAGGATTATCAATCATAGCACATGTGCCATTAATTACTTCTGATAAATTATGTGGTGGAATGTTACATGCCATACCAACTGCTATACCATAAGAACCATTAACAAGTAGGTTAGGTATTTTAGATGGAAGTACGGTAGGTTCCATTATTCTTTCATCATAGTTAGGTGTATAATTAACCGTTTCTTTATCAATGTCTGTTAACATCTCAACTGCTATTTTATGAAGTTTTGCTTCTGTATACCTCATAGCAGCAGGTGGGTCATTATCTATTGATCCAAAGTTACCATGACCGTTTACAAGTGGGTATCTAAGCGAGAAATCTTGTGCAAGACGCACAAGTGCGTCGTATACTGATGCATCACCATGTGGATGGTAATTACCTAAAACATCACCAACGATACCGGCACATTTTCTGTATGCTTTGTCAGGCCAAAGTGCAAGTTCACTCATAACATAAAGTATTCTTCTATGAACTGGTTTTAGACCATCTCTAACATCAGGAAGTGCACGAGAAACGATAACACTCATGGCGTAATCTATATATGACTTTTTCATTTCGTTTTCTAAGTCTACTGGTATTATTTTTCCTTCGTTTAAAAAATTATTATCGTCCATAAAATCCTCCTATACAATTAATGCTATTATATACAAAAAAATAAGAAAAATCAAGGAAAAACTATTATTTTTTGACATGTAAATACAAAAAACACAATATGTTAGTAATAATTAAATATAATGTAAATATGTCTTGAAAAAATAGATAATTATGATATAATTATGCAAAAACAAACCTAAAAATGTAATATTTTAAAGTAGTAAAGAGGTAGTTATGAAACAAAAAGATTATTATAAATTATTAGGCGTAAACAGAAAATCAAGCCAAGAAGAAATAAAAAGTAATTTTAGAAAATTAGCAAAAAAATATCATCCAGATGCAAATGTTGATAATAAAGATGCAGAAGAAATGTTTAAAGATTTAAATGAAGGCTATAATATATTAATGGATAAAGAGAAAAAAAGAAAATATGATAGACAAGTAGCAAAATATGGATATGGGAATGTTGACATTGGTTTTGCAGGAAATGATACAAGAAGTGTTAATGGTGTTGTAAGTGAAATAATGAGTACTATTCTTGGTATAAGCAGAGATACTAAGGACAAAGTTATTGCAGCGGCTGAAAATGTAAAAGATGATATAAAAGAAAAAATTGCTGAACAAAAAGAACCTAAAAAAGGTGAAAATATAGAAACAACATTATATGTTACAATTGAAGAAGGATTTTTTGGGGCTGAGAAAAAAATATCTTTTAAGACAACTCGTGGTTCAATGAAAAATTATAGCGTAAATGTTCCAATGGGTATAAGAGATGGAGAAAAAATAAGATTATCTGGGCTTGGAAAACCTGGTAAAAATGGTGGTAAAAATGGTGACCTTATAATCTTAGTAAAACTTAGACCACATCCAATGCTTAGACTAGAAGGCGCAGACATTCAAACAACACTTAAAATAAGTCCTGTTCAAGCTATTATAGGAGATTCTTTGCAATTAAAAATATTTGGTGAAAAAGTTCAAATAGTTATACCTAAAAACAGTAAAACAGGTGATAAAATAGAAATTATAGCAAAAGGATATGTTGTAAATCAGAACACAAGGGGTAACCTTATTGCAAATATAGAAATAGCGATGCCTGAAAGTATAACAGAAAGAGAAGAGAAACTTTACCAACAATTGTTAAAAGTAGAAAAACAAAAACTAAAAGCAAAAGTTACTGCTGAAAACGAAAATAAATAAAATACGGAATCTTTATGATTCCGTATTTATAATATGTTACATGATTTTTTCTTTTCTTAAAATCTTAAAAAAAGAAAACACATTAACTATTTTTTCTTTGATTTTAGTAAATGTTATACTAGGACTTTTATCTTCCATAATAGTTGGTGGAGTAGAATCAAATCCATATCTTTTCATAATTGATTTTTCGATGTCTGGATAAATTTTTAGGTAGTATGTACCTTTAATATCAGTATCCCACTCGTCTTTGTCGTTTGTAAAAGCAATGTTTATATTTGTATTTGGTAAATCAGGGATATCTATTATACAGCAATAAGATAAGGTTGAGTTCTGATTACATATATTCATGTTTACAATTTTTTTGTCGCTCCAATTATTGTCGTAACAATAATATAAATAAAGGTTTGGCGCTTTATCTTTGTTTGATCCAGATATCTCAATATTTTTTAATAATTTTCCGTTATAATTTAAAAGAACACTTTTTCCTTGCATTAAATTTCCATAGATGCAAAAACTATCATTAGACATGGATTTTGTAAATATTCCTTTCTTTATTGCTTCATTGCAAGCACACTTTCTTTTAGGATTTTCATCAAATAACTGCATATAAACACCTCCAATTACATTGTTTGACAACATTATAATAAACTCAGCAAAACAAATAAACATAATAGACAAAAGAGTAAAAAAAACTACAAAATTAGCACATGAGTTACAAAAAATAACAAGATTAATAACCATTTTTTAACAATATACATAAATTTCAACACAAACAGTTGAAAAAAGTTATAAAAATATGTTAAGATACATATGTCTAATAGGGAGGATATATATGTCAAAATCAGATAAGTCAAAGAAAAAAAATAATAAACAAGAAATACAAAAAGAGACAGATATATATGTAAATGAAGAAATTATAGAAAATAAAGAGGTAGAATTTTCAGAAGAACCAGTTAAAGTTTCCGATAATGAAGCAATAGATAGGGTAGTTGAAGAATATAACGGAGAAATAAAAAAAGAAGAAAAGGAAGAAAAAAGAATTAGAGTTAGAGACGGAGCAGAAGTTGCTAAAACTCGTAAATCAAACAAAAAGGTTATAATAGTTACACTATCAGTAATTTTAGCTATGATTATAGCATTTATTTCACTTGCTGTGATTAACAAAATGAATGAAAATGTATATAGAAATGTATACTTGAATCAAAAGAATTTAACAGGTATGACAAGTTCACAGCTAACTGATTATTTGAAAGGCGAACAAGAAAAATTAGCAAAGACGACTCTAAAAATATATCAAGGGAATGAAGAGATATTAGAAATAGTACCATCAGATATTGACTTTGAAATCGATGCTGCAAAAGTAGAAAAAGATGTTTTTGGGTTTGGTAGAGATTCTAATATTGTTAAGAATAATATTGATATATTTGTAGCATTAATTGCAAAAAAAGAATATGACATGTCATATAAATATGATGTTAATAAACTTTCAGAAATTGTAAAAGAAATAAAGGAAACTATTGCTGAAAAGGTTATTGATGATAGTTATATTGTTGATGAAACACAATACAAACTGATAATAACAAAAGGTAAGTCTGGAAATACAATTGACGAAACAATTGTAAAAAATAAAATAATATCATCACTTGCAAATTGTATGGGTGAATACAAACTTAATATTATAAATGGAACTCCTGCTAATCTTGATGTTGATGTTGTATATTCAAATGTTAAGAGGGAGCCGAAAGATGCATATATAGACAAGTCAACAACTGTATATAAATTTGTGCCACATCAAGTAGGATTAGATTTTGATAAAGAAGAATTAAAATCAATACTTGAAAAAGAAGAAAACAAAGTTGAAGGAAAAGTAATAGAATATTCTTTAAAAGTAGTAGAGCCAGAAGTGAAAACATCAGACATAAAATGGGAACTATATGAATATCAAATAAGTTCGTTTACTACATATTTTTCAACAGCAGATTCAAACAGAGTAAATAATCTAAGAGTAGCATTGAATTTATTAAATGGAAAAGTTATAATGCCAGGAGAAGTATTCTCATATAATAGCGTAGTTGGTGGCGCAACTACTGCACAGGGCTTTAAACCAGCGGCTACATTTGTAGGAGGTAGAGTTGTAAATGAAGTAGGAGGAGGAATTTGTCAAACAGTTTCTACTTTGTATAATACAGCGTTACTTGCAAATCTAGAAATAGTACAAAGAAAAGCACACAGCCTGCCAGTTGGATATGTTCCGGGAAGTAGAGATGCAACTGTATATCATCCGTCCATCGACTTTAAATTTAAAAATACGAGAGAATATCCAATAAAAATAGTTACAAGTTTTAACAAAAATGGAAGTTTAACAATTTCTCTATACGGAACAAAACAGCAAAATGAATATGTTGTAAGTATTACTTCAAAAAATACAGGAACAATACCTTATACTACTCAGTATATTGAGGATAGTTCAATGGAAAAAGGTAAAGAAGTAGTTGTGCAAAATGGAACAAATGGATATACATCAGAATCATACATAACTAAAAAATTAAATGGGAAAGTAGTTTCAACTACACTTCTTTCAAAAGATACATATAAAGCTGTTGCTAAAATTGTTAGAATAGGAACAAAAGTTGTATCTGCTCCAAGCGTAACTCCACCTGCAAGTACAACACCACCAGTAGCAGAGCCAGTAACTCCACCAGCAGATAATAACACTACAACACCTGAGGCACCGGAAAGTGGAAATAACACAAACACAGGAAATACTGGTGCAGAAACTAATAATTAAAAATAATAAATATGTAAATATAAAACAAGCTCTCTACATAAAAAGTAGAGAGCTTTGCTATATAATCTAATTTATAAAGAAGATGCTTGTATTGCTTTTGCACCATCATAATTTTCTTTTATACATTCTATAAATTTATCTGCTAGCATAGGGTCAAATTGTTTTCCTTTACCTTTTGCTATTTCCTCTAACCCAAATTCTATTGTTGTTGCATCTTTATATGGCCTTTTAGCAGTTATAGCATCAAAAGAATCACATATAGTAAGGATTCTAGTTAGATATGGGATTTCATCTCCTCTTAATCCAGAAGGATATCCTAAACCATCATATTGTTCATGGTGGTATTTAATTAGAGGAAGCGCATCTTTAAAAATTTCAGATGTAGATAATATGTTTGTTCCAATTAAAGTGTGTAATTTCATATGGTTGTATTCTTCGTCTGTTAATTTTGTACTTTTTAAAAGAATTGTATCTGCTATTCCTATTTTTCCGACATCATGGAATTGAGCAGCAAGTACAAGTGTATTTAGTTCATCGCTATTTAAGTTTAAATAATTTCCAAACATTGTTGAATATTTAGCAACTCTATCTGAATGATCTTTGGTAAAGTTGTCTTTCGCACCAACTGTATTTTTAAGGATGTCTGCAACTTCAATTGCGTGTAGCTCGATTGTATGAGCCATTTTTTTTACATTTTCTAAACTAGCTATATATTTAAATCCGCTTTCAATCAAAAGAACTAATTGATCAAATCTTGAACTTTTTTCAAAATATGCTTGTATATCCAAAGAACGCATTGTATCTATAGAAGGAGTTAGTTCTTTGTGGGCTGACATCAAGATTATATAAATTTCTTTGTTAAATTCTCTAACAAGTTTAACTATTTCATCTCCTCTTACAGGGTTCATCAAGTAATTTATAATAAGTATATCATATTGATTGTTTTTTAAGTTTTCGAGTGCAGTTATTGCCTCTGTAAAAGGGCTAACTTGTATATTATATTTCTTTAAAACGACGCTCATAGCATCCATCATCCCTACATCGTCGTCAATTACCATTACTTTGCTTTTTCTGCCTGTAACTTGCTCTAATTCGTTCATATATGACCTCCGTATATTATACCAAGTTAATTATATCAAATATGAAAAAAATATACAACAACAATTTTAATAATATTTTAGTTTAATCTAAAAGTTCCAAGAGTCACCGCAAAATCATTAGGATATACTGTTATTGCTTCAACTGTTAAATTACCTGTAAGAAGTAATAATATAACAAGCAATTTATTTAAATCTAAATCATTAAAAGGATTATTAGATGATATATTATTAAAATGATTTTGAGAATTATTTATAAATGGAAGGTCAAGGCTATTTAGAAAATCGTTCATAAAAAATCACCTATTAAAATATACTCTTCTTATTGAATTATTATACACATCGTAGTATAATAACTTAGGTAAAGGCAAGGGTGAATATATGAATAAAAGTAAATTTTTTACAGCAATTATTACTATTGGTATATCGGTAATAATACTATTAGTTATATTTAACTATCTATTTAATAATAGTTCTAAGATAAATCAAGGAAAATTCAGGATATCTGATACTATATTAACAAGTGTAGTAGAATTAGAAGATAAAGCAGAGTTGGAAAACGAATGGAAGTTTGATATATCACAAAACAATAAAATATCTATGCTTATTAAGACGGATAAAGGTATAGGTATTAAAGAGGTATATTTGGAAAAAGTTAAAGTAAAGTCAAAAAATGATGTTAGTATATATATAGAACAAGATAAATATGAACTTAGCTATGAATACGGCAAAATAAAAGATAGAAAAGTTAATATATATACAGAAGAAACACAAGATGGAATTTACTTAATAGAATTTGATGTTAAGAATGAAGATATTATTTCAAACTTTAATATTCCGGAAGAAATAAAAGAACTTAGACATGATGGAACAATTTTAAATATTGCAAAGGTATCAATTTCTGATATCGTATTTACTTTAAAATATAATTTGGTAATTGTTGAAAACGGTGGACAAATAAACAAATGTAAAATACTAATAGAAATGCCTAATTCAAAAATAATTACAGAAGGATTATCAGTTGAAAGGTTAGATTGTTCTAAATTTAATTTTAAAGTCGAATATTAAAAAAATAGTAAGAAAAGATTGATTAATTAAATGACATAGGGTATAATATGCGTAGTCGCTTAGGCGATAAGGTGTTTGTGAACCTTGTCAGATCCGGAAGGAAGCAGCAATAAGCATACTACCTTATGCGCCGTAAGCGATTTTATTATACATATTTTAAGGGGTGAGAATATGTCATATGTAGCGTTGTATAGAAAGTATAGACCGCTTGATTTTGACTCGGTAGTAGGTCAAAATCATATAACGGATATATTAAGAAAACAAATAATAAATGACAAAATATCTCATGCGTACATTTTTAGTGGAAGTAGGGGAACTGGAAAAACATCTACTGCTAAAATATTTTCAAGAGCAGTTAATTGCTTGAATTTAAAGGATGGAAATCCATGTAATGAATGTGCAGCATGTAAAAGTATATTAGATGATGAAACGACAGATGTTGTAGAAATGGACGCAGCTTCTAACAATTCAGTAGAAAACATTAGAGCGATAAGGCAAGAAGTTATTTATGCAACAACAAATTTAAAGTATAAAATATACATAATAGATGAAGCACATATGCTATCAACAAGTGCTTTTAATGCTTTGCTTAAAACATTAGAAGAGCCGCCAGAGAATGTTATATTTATACTTGCTACTACTGAAGAACATAAATTACTTCCAACTATACTTTCAAGATGTATGAGATTTGAATTTAAAAAGATATCAATAGATGATGTTGTAAAAAGAATAGAATATATATTGCAAGATAGCAATATAGAATATGAAAAAGAAGCAGTATCATATGTTGCAAGTATTTGTGATGGTGGTATGAGAGATGCATTAAGCATTCTTGAAAGATGTATAGAAGATGAAAATGCTAAAATAACATTAGATAAGATACAAGACATAGTAGGAATGTCAGATATAAACATATTAAAAGAATTAGCAAAAGGTATATTAGAATATGACCTAGCAAAAGCAAATGAATCTACGCAAAAGATTTTAGATACAGGTAAGGATGTAAGGTATATTACAACGGAACTTTTAGATATATTTATGGGATATATGCTAAGTAGTGAAAACAAGGAAAATGTAATTAGATACAACTATATTATAAAAGAACTATCAAAATTAGATAGCGATTTAAGACAAGCAATAAATGTTAATATATTGTTTAAAGCTAAAATAATAGAGCTTTGCACAAAAGTTGTATATGAAGATAAGGCGGATTTGTTGGAAAAAATAGAAAAACTAGAAATGAGAATAAAGAACTTAGAAGAAAACAAATCAAATATTGTATATAAAGAGATAGAAGTAAAAAAAGAAGTAGAGAACAAACCAAAGGAAGTAGTTAAAGAAAATGCATCTGATAAAAAGGAAGATAAATCGAAAATAAGTAAGGAAAAAGCAAACAATATATTGTTTAAAGACTTTGATAAGCTTAGAAATATAGTAATGGAAAAAGATAATCTACAATTATTCTCTGCTCTTACAGGTGTTAAAGCATTTCAAAATGGAGACGAAATAGTATTTAATACTGAAAATAAATTTGCCTATACCATTTTAAGTAAAAATGAAAATACTGAAATGCTAAGGGAAATAACACATGAAATAGTAGACCCTGATTGTAATATAAAAATACAGTATGGAAGCAAAGAAAATAAAACTCAAAACAATTTCGAATCATATATGCAAAATAACGAAATACCGTTTACTGCAATTGATTAATAAATTTTAAAATCAAAAATATAATAATAGAAAGGATGATTAAAAATGGCAAAATTCGGAGGATTCCCAGGTGGAGGAATGAATATTCAAAATTTAATGAAACAAGCACAAAAAATGCAAGCAGATATGCAAAAGAAACAAGCAGAGGTAGCAAGTAAAGAAATAGTTACATCAGCAGGTGGAGAGGCTGTTGTTGTTAAAGCAACAGGAGATAAAGTTATAAAAGAAATTATAATAAAAAAAGAAGTAGTAGACCCAGAAGATGTAGAAATGCTACAAGACTTAATTCTTACTGCGGTTAATGAAGCGTTAGGCAAAGCAGATAGTATGATGCAAGAAGGTTTAGGAGATTTTAACATACCAGGATTAATGTAGGAGATAAAATATGTATTCAGAATCAGTTCAAAAGTTAATTAAAGAGTTTGAAAAATTTCCTGGGATAGGTCATAAAACAGCAGTAAGGCTTGCCTTTTATGTTTTAGAAGAAGATGAATCTTTTGCTAAAAATATGGCAAGTGCAATTGTTGAAGCCAAGAGCAAAGTTAAATTTTGCTCTAAATGCTTTAATATGACAGATACTGACCCATGTTCAATATGCTCAAATCAAAAAAGAGATAAAGAGTTACTTTGCGTTGTAGAAGATGTAAAAGATGTAGTTGCAATGGAAAAAACACATGAATTTAAAGGAATGTACCATGTACTTCATGGAGCAATATCTCCTATGAATAATGTGTCTGCCGCAGATATAAAGATAAAAGAATTAGTTTCAAGACTTTCAGATAATGAAATTAAAGAGGTAATTATTGCAACAAATCCTACTATTGAAGGTGAGGCAACAGCAATGTATATATCAAGACTTTTGAAACCATTAGGTGTAAAAGTTACTAGAATTGCACATGGAATACCAGTAGGAGGCGACCTAGAATATACTGATGAAATTACACTAATTAAAGCCTTAGAAGGTAGAAGGGAAATGTAATATGGATAAATTTAAAAAATTAAGACAAGATTATCCAATATTTGAATATAACTCATACAAAATAGAATATAACAAGGGAAACATTAAAGTACAGTATTACTTTAATGTTCCTGGTCTTACCCAGTTTAGTCCAAGCTGGGATTTTCCATTTGCGGGAGAGTTAACAGAGCAGCAAAAAACATTATTTGAAACTGTTATATTTAACTTGGGCATGGTTGAGGTTGTGTCATACTTAAAGGCAACTTGTTCACCAAAGCTTATTGTAAAAACCGGAGAGTTAAATAATGAACAAATAGATTGGTATAAAAAGTTATATATTAATGGATTAGGAGAATTTTTCTATGTAAATGGGTTAGCGCATGAAATGAATATAGATACATTTGTAAATATTATATGTGAAACTGATAAAAGTCATATTGAAGCCAAAGAATCAAATATAGATTTAGATGGTAATTTAATACCAGTTGGTGGAGGGAAAGATTCTGTTTTAACATTAGAGGTGTTAGAAGAAGAAAAAAACACCAATACTTGTTATATTGTTAATCCGAGAGGGGCTTCATACGAATGTGCAAAAATGGCGGGATATGATGATAATGATATATATTGTCCAAAAAGATATTTAGATAAGAAAATAATAGAATTAAATAATCAAGGTTTCTTAAATGGACATACACCATTTTCCGCTATACTTGCATTTTCTTCATATGCATCTGCAATATTACTTGGTAAAAAATATATAGTGCTATCAAATGAGGATAGTGCAAATGAATCAAATGTTGAGGGAACAAGTATAAATCATCAGTATTCAAAAAGTATTGAATTTGAAAATGATTTTAGGTATTATGCTAAAAAATATTTATGCCAAAATGGTCCGGAATATTTTAGTTTATTAAGACCAATAAGTGAATGGCAAATAGTAAAAGGGTTTGTAAAGAGTTCAAAATATTTTGAAATATTTAAAAGTTGTAATGTTGGTTCTAAAACTGATATATGGTGTGAGGACTGTCCTAAATGTTTGTATGTATATATAATGTTAGATGCTTTTTTAGAAGATAGTTATATGAATAAAATATTTAAAACAAATATGCTTGAGAATAATAAATTAGAAAATATATTTAATGGTTTAGTATATCCAAATTATGACAAACCTTTTGAATGTGTAGGCACAAAAGAGGAAGTAAATCTGTGTATTGATATGATAATATCTAAACTAAAAAAACAAAACAAGGACTTACCAGTTCTTTTAAGAAACCATAAAGTAGAGCAAGAGTTGGAAGATAGAATAAATAAAATGGTAAATAATTGGAATAACAATAATAATTTACCAAAAGAATTTGAAATAAAGTTGAGAGAATATTTAATGTAAGTTTGAGGAGAATACATGTTAAAACAAAAAATAATAGAGGAACTTAAAAATAAAAAGGTATTAATTTTAGGTTTTGGAAGAGAAGGAAGAAGTACATATAACTTCATACAAAACAACAATGTAAACTGTATATTGGGAGTAGCGGATAAGAATGAAATAGTAGATGAGAAAATAGTAAATAGTAATATAAGTTTATATACAGATGAAAAGTATTTAGATAGTATATTTGAATATGATATTGTAATGAAATCACCTGGAATATCATTAAAAGATATTGATTATTCTAGTATTGAAGATAAAATAACATCTCAAACAGAACTTTTCTTAAAGTATGCATCAAAAAAAACAATAGGTATAACAGGTACAAAGGGAAAAAGTACAACATCTTCTATTTTACACAATATGTTAAAAACAAAGTATAACACAATGCTTGTTGGAAATATTGGTAAGCCAGTATTTGAAGAAATTGATAAATATAACGATATAGACTATTATGTGTATGAATTATCTTCTCACCAATTAGAGCATGTAGGATATAGTCCTCATATATCGGTTTTACTTAATATGTATGAGGAGCATCTTGACCATTATAACTCATTTGACGAATATAAAGATGCAAAGAGAAATATATTTAAACATCAAAAAGAAACAGATTACTTAATATATAATCAAGATATGGAAGATATAATTTTAGGAGGTTATAGTCCAATACAAAACATATTAGATATATCAAAAATAGATTTTGAAATTAAAACAAATCTTATTGGAAAGCATAATGAGTACAATATGAGTGTAGCAGTAACCATAGCAGTATTACTGGGTGTAGATAATATGAGCATATCAAATTCGTTGCAAGAATTTAAAGGACTTCCACATAGATTAGAATATGTAGGGAAATATAATAATATTTATTTTGTAGATGATTCTATTGCAACTATACCAGAGGCGACTATTTCTGCTATTGAAAGCATAGAAAATGTTAGCACAGTTATAATAGGTGGAATGGATAGGGGAATAGATTATACTAATTTAATAGATTACCTTAATAATAGTAATTTAGATAATATAGTGTTAATGAATGATAGTGGAAAGAGAATATATGCTGGGTTAAACAAAACAAATAGAAAAAACAATATAGTCATAGTAAATAGTTTAGAAGAAGCAGTAAAATATGCAATTCAGAATACAAACAAAAATATGACATGTCTATTATCTCCTGCCGCGGCAAGTTATGGAATATTCAAAAACTTTGAACAGCGAGGAGATAAATTTAAAGAATATATTATAAAATATACAAAATAAGGAACTTTTTTCCTTATTTTTTTCTGTTGTTATAAAGTATAAAAACAAATTACAAAAAAATTACACTTTTTATACAAAAAGTATAGTCAAATTATATTTTTGTGATATAATTAATACAAATTGATGTTAAAGAGGTGTCGGTATGGATAAGAAAATATTAATAGTTGATGATGAAAAACCAATTGTTGATATATTAAAATTTAATCTAGAAAAAGAAGGATACAAAACTATCGAAGCATATGATGGAGAACAAGCAGTTGCTCTTGCTTTTGAATCAAATCCAGATTTAATAATATTGGATGTAATGCTTCCTAAAATGGATGGGTTTACTGTATGTAAAAAAATAAGACAAAAATTAACTTGCCCAGTAATAATGCTTACAGCTAAAGAGGAAGTTGTAGATAAAATAATTGGTTTGGAACTTGGCGCAGATGACTATATGACAAAACCATTTAGTATCCGTGAATTAACTGCTAGAATTAAGGCTAATTTAAGAAAACATGTTATACAAGAAGAGGTTGAAGAAGAGAATCAAACTAGTATTAAAATTAAAGATTTGGTTCTAGATTCTGAAAAATATGTTGTAATAAAAAATGGAACAATAATTGACCTTACAATGAAAGAGTTTGAAGTACTTAAACTTTTAGCAACTCATGCAGGACAAGTATTTACAAGAGAACAAATACTTAAAAATGTGTGGGGATATGATTACTATGGAGATTTAAGATCAGTTGATGTTACAATAAGAAGAATAAGAGAAAAAATTGAAGACAATACAGCTGAACCTAAATATATTATAACAAAAAGAGGAATAGGATATTATGTTTAAATCTATTAAATCAAGTATAAGAATATTTGCAATACTTATGGTACTTATTACATCTTTATTAACAATGATGTTGGTGTCATATAAGCATACAGGAAAAATAGAGATTACATTTGACACACTAATTGTAGTAGCAATTGGTGTGTTAGTTTTAGTGGGCTTTATTGTGGCTACTGCAATTTCAAAAGGTATAACTATGCCAATGAAAAAGATGGAAAAAGCCATGAATAATATACTAAGCGGAAGATTAAACAATGTAAATAAAAGAATGTTAACAGAACATGCAAAATCAGAAGAAATGCAAAATTTTGTTGGTATTTTTGATGATATGATGAATATGATGGCAAAGAAAAACTTTGACCTAAATAGTGAAGAAAGTAAAACAGAGATAATACTTGAACATATGGCAGATGGAGTAGTTGCTTTTTCTGTAAATAGGCAAGTGATACATATGAATAAAGCAGCAATGGAACTGCTTGGAATTACAAGTGGTGAGGATACATTTGAAAAAATTGTAAAGAAGATAGGTATAAAATTAGAATTTGATAAAATAATGTACCTTCCAAATTACAAGAATATTGAACAAGAAGTAAGTGTAAATGATAATGTTTTAAAACTTGTTTTAGTGCCATATCATAGCAATAAAATGATGCCTATGGGTGTTATATTAATAGTAAAGAATATAACAGAAAGTATTAAGTTGGATGATATGAGAAAAGAATTTGTTGCAAATGTTTCTCATGAGTTAAAAACACCACTTACATCGATTAAAGGATATTCCGAAACAATATTAAATGGTGGTTTGTCACCCGAAGAAAGCGAAAGATTTATTAAAGTAATAAACAATGAAGCAAATAGAATGAATAGGCTTGTGCAAGATTTACTTCAACTTTCTAGATTTGATTATCAGAAGAATAAATTTACAGCAGTTAAATTTAATTTAGATGATTTAGCAAAAGAAGTAGCAGAAAAAATGCAGTATGTAGCATCTGAGAAAAAGCATAAGTTAGAATGCATAATTAATATGGTGCCACCTCCAATATTTGCCGATAAAGATGCAATTGAGCAAGTAATAATAAATGTAGTAAGCAATAGTATTAAATATACACCAGATGGTGGAGAGATATTTATATATGTTGGAAATATTGCAGGTAAAGCATATATAAAAGTGGTGGACAATGGCATAGGTATCCCAGAAAAAGATTTAAAAAGAATATTTGAAAGATTTTATAGGGTAGATAAAGCCCGTTCGAGAGAGATGGGTGGAACAGGTCTCGGTCTTTCTATTGTAAAAGAAATTGTAGATAAAAACAACGGAACAATTGAAATGAAGAGCGAACCAGGTAAAGGAACAGAAGTAATAATAACATTACCTACAAAAACAAATTAGAAAGGATATATGGCATGAAGATATTTGATACACACGCACATTATGACGATGAAAGGTATGAAAAAGATTTACAACAAGTTATAAAAGACAATTATGAAAGTGGAGTACTAAAAATAGTAAATGCATCGTATGACTTGGATAGTTCATTAAAATCAAAACAGCTTGCTAATAGATTTGACAATGTATACTATTCTGTTGGAATTCATCCAGATAGTGTAAGAGAAAATGTAGATGAAGACATAGAGAAGTTAGAAAGCATCATACAAGCATATAAAGATAATACTAAATTAGTGGCAATAGGGGAAATAGGCTTAGATTATCACTATACAAAAGAGAACAAACTACTTCAAAAAGTGTATTTAGAAAAACAGTTAGAACTTGCTATAAAATATAATTTGCCAGTAATAATACATTGTAGAGATGCAAGTGATGATATGTATCATGTATTAAACAATGATAAATATAAAGATCTAAGTATAGTTTTTCATTGTTTTCAGCCGGCAGATGCAATTGTTAATCTTGTTATAAAAAGAAAATGGTTTATTGGATTGGGTGGAAATATAACATATAAAAGAAGTGCTCATAGCATAGATTTAATAAAATTAGTTCCTCTTGATCAAATTATGGTTGAGACAGATGCACCTTATTTGTCACCCGAGCCTGTACGAGGCACAAGAAATGAATCTAAAAATATAAAATATGTAATACAAAAATTAGCAGAAGTGAAAGGCGTTGAAATAAAAACACTTCAAGAAATATTATATGATAATAGTCTTAAATTTTATAGAATATAACAAACAAAAATACAATAATAAAAGTCATGGATAAACCCATGACTTTTTAATTTTTTATAATATATATTAATCAACAAATGTATCTTTGATAGTTCTTACTACACCTTTAAGAATGTTTAATTGTTTATCAGTTAAATACATTTCGTTATCTTCTGCAATATCAGAATGTTTTAATGATTCGAACAATAAATAATCTAAACTAACATCTAGAACATTTGCAAGACATACTATTGTTTCTAGACTAGGAGATTTTACGCCACGCTCAACATCACCAAGGAAGTTTGGAGATACACCAATTTCTTCTGCCAAGGCAAATTGTGTTAAATATTTTTCTTTACGAATTCTTCTAATTCTGTTACCTAAATCTTTATTATTTATTACAGCTGACATATGTAATCACTCCTTTTACGCATAATTAAATATATAATATTTAGCAGTAAAATAGAACAAACTAAAAGATTGCAAACAAACACTAATAGGGTTATAATAAATATTGTGTGCTAAAAAAATGAAATATAAACAAAAGACTTAGCAAAACTATTTAATTATAAATAGGTGATAAGTATAAATTATTAAGTTGTTGCAAATGTTTACATAATGTGGTATAATACAAAATGTATTTTATATACAAATTTATAATAAAATTATTATGGAGGAAAAAATTATGACTAATGGATTTTTTAACCGGTACAAATTGCCTATATTTATTGTAGGCGGGATTCTTGTAACAATTCTGTGTGTATACCTAATATCACTCGGAACAAAGACTCAGGCAAATAAGCTTGAAAACTATGTTGAAACGGCAGCAGCCGATATAACCATTGTGGAAAAGGAAAGAACAGACAAATTAGACACCTTGTTTGGAACTGTAAAGGCAAATGCAAAACACGAAAAAAGCATAATTGATTCAATTACAAAGTCTAGACAAAGAATTTCTACTAGTTTAGAAGAAGGAAACTTAGGAGCAGTTCAGTCTGAAATGAGTAAGGTTGCTTCTACTATTGAAGTCCTTGTGGAAAATTATCCTGAAATATCAGCAACAAAAGCATATATTGAATTTATGAATGCATCTGCAATTGCTGAATCTAAGATATCATCTCATAGAACCAATTATAATGCAGCAGTTCGTGAATACAATGATTTTGTTGACGGATCATTTAATAGAATGCTTTTAAAACTTTCTGGTTATAAGATAAAAACATTAGAACTTCTTGACTTCGGCATTGTATATCAAGATCCTGTAAAATACGATTGGGAGGACTAATATGAATTACAGGTCATCAGAGAGGTTTCATAATGTTACAAGAGGAGAAATAATAATAACATGTATAGCATTTGTTATATGGACTACTTTATGTATATTTATAAACATGTCTATAACTAATGCCACGACTAAAAGTAATGAAATATATTATAAAGCTATTCAAATCGATAATGAACCAACCCTTTTTGCGTACGCTATGAAAACAAATGCTGGTAATGCGTTAGTGTATGGAGAAGTAAATCCTGTAGATACTGTAACGGATGAAATACTTAAACAAAACTATTTAGCTATAAAGGTGCATATTGATAAATATGTAGAAAAGGTTAAGTACGAAGATATTACCGATGAAGATGGCAATGTAATTGGGCAAAGAGCAGTGCATTATGAGGAATGGGATAGTTACAAAACAATAGAAACCCATGCAAATGAAATAAACTTCTTAGGTAAAAACTTTCCATATTCTAAATTAGATTTATCAAATTATACAAAACTAGAACTTAATACAGATACAGTAAAAGATGGATTAGAAGGAAATACAAGGTGGAATTATTTTTATCCTTCTGGTAGATTATTTGCAAGAGTTGGAGATTATAGATATGAATACTATATTATTCCTTTAAAACAGAATATAACTGTATTAGCAAATTTGAGTGAAAACACAATGTATAATGTTAAATCTAGGGATAGAACAGTTGATGTTCATTACAATAAAACAATAGATCAAGTTATGAAAGATAGACAACAAAGTAAAAATGGTTTGAATATACTGTTCACGGTATTTTGGTATATTATATTTGCATTTTTTGCATATGTTTTTATTAATTCTCGTAACAAATGGGCTGATTGCTAATTTAATCCAGAGCTATATTTTAGCTCTGGATTTTATCATGTTATATATGAAGTATATAAAAAAGCAGATCGTAAAAATCTGCTTTTCATATGGTCGGAGTGACAGGACCCGAACCTGCGACCTCATGGTCCCAAACCACGCGCTCTACCAACTGAGCTACACCCCGATATATTTTTGATACGCAAGTTATTATAGCATGTTTTTTTACACAAATCAAGTTTTTTTATGCAAAATGATGAAAATTGCTTGTAAATATGATAAAATACCAGTATGGAGTGATTTGTATGGAATGTTTTTGTGGAACAGATATTATAGAAGTATCAAGAGTTAAAGATGCAATATTAAATACAAGGGGATTTAAAGAAAAAATATATACATTAAAAGAAATTCAAGTTGGAAATAGCAAGTCAGAAAAAGTAATGTATGAATATTTTGCAGGAAGATTTGCAGCAAAAGAAGCAATATACAAAGCAGTGAGTAGTTTTAAGAATGATTTTAACTTTTGGGAAGTTGAAATATTAAATGATAAAGATTTAAAAAATAGACCAATAGTTATATTTAAAAATGAAGAATTATTATCAATGCAAGATAGAGGATTTTTGAGTATTGATGTAAGTATTTCTCACATATCAGAATATGCTACTGCAACAGCAGTGGTTAAAGTGTCTAAACCTTAGAAAATACCTAAGTTTGACATAAATTTCAATTGACAAATAAAGGGACCTGTGAGATAATTATATTTATAGAAAAAGCGAGGGATTAACATGTGTGATAAAAAAGAAAAATATTATATGACAACAGCAATAGCCTATACATCTAAAAAACCACATATAGGAAATACATATGAGGCAATTTTTGCAGATAGTATAGCAAGATATAAAAGGATGCAAGGATATGATGTATACTTTATGACTGGAACAGATGAGCATGGTCAAAAGATACAACAACTAGCAGAAGAATCAAACATTTCACCTAAACAATATGTTGATAATATTGCAGGTGAAATAAAAGAAATATGGGATTTAGTAGGTACAAGTTATGATAAGTTTATAAGGACAACAGATGATTATCATGAAAAAACAGTACAAAAAATATTCAAAAAATTATATGACCAAGGGGATATATATAAAGGATATTACGAAGGATGGTACTGCACACCATGTGAATCTTTCTTTACTGAAACACAACTTGTAGACGGAAAATGTCCAGATTGCGGAAGAGAAGTAAACCATTCAAAAGAAGAAGCATACTTCTTAAAATTAAGCAATTATCAAGATAGATTAATAAAACATATAGAAGAACATCCTGATTTTATTCAGCCAAAAGCAAGAGAAAAGGAAATAATCAACAACTTCATAAAACCAGGACTTCAAGATCTATGTGTATCTAGATCATCTTTTACATGGGGAATACCAGTAGAATTTGATCCAAAACATGTGACATATGTATGGATTGATGCTTTATCTAACTATATAACTGGAATAGGTTATGAACTAGATAAAAAAGGTGAGAAATACTTAAAATATTGGCCAGCTGACTTGCATATCATTGGTAAAGATATTTTAAGATTCCATATGATATATTGGCCAATAATGCTTATGGCACTTGGTGAGCCACTGCCTAAGCATATATATGCTCATGGCTGGATGCTATTTGGTCAAGATAAAATGAGTAAATCAAGAGGAAATGTAATATATGCTGATGATTTAGTAAAATTATTTGGCGTAGATGCGACAAGATTTTATTCATTAAGTGAAATGCCATTTGCACAAGATGGTTCAATCACATATGAAGCATTTATATCAAGATATAATTCAGAACTTGCTAATACATTAGGAAATTTAGTAAATAGAACAATAGCAATGTGTAATAAATATTTTGATGGTATAGTTCAAAATAAAAATGTGGCCGATGAAGTAGACCAAGATTTAATAAATGTAGCTTTAAATTCTGCTAAAAAGTATAATGAAAAAATGAACGAATTAAAAGTTCAAGAAGCAATTTCTGAAATATGGGAATTAGTTCGTAGAAGTAATAAATATATTGATGAAACAATGCCGTGGAGTTTAGCAAAAGACGAAACTAAAAAGGACAGATTAAGTACGGTTCTATATAATCTTATTGAATCAATAAGAATGATTGCTGTAATGATAGCACCAATTATTCCAGGCACATCTGAAAAAATATTTGAATATATAAATTCAAATGAAAAATCATTAGAAAGCATTAATGAATTTGGAATATATGTATCAGGAACAAAAGTGCAAACTGCTAAACCATTATTTGAAAGAATAGATGAAAAGAAAAAAATGGAAGAAATAGAAGAATTAAATAAGAAAGAAGTGGAAACTGTGGAAAACACAAGCGAAGAAAAAGCAAATTTAATAACAATTGATGAGTTAGATAAAGTAAAACTACAAGTAGGACAAATAAAAGAAGTAAATAGAGTAGAAGGTGCAAACAAGCTATATTGCTTATCTGTTGATATAGGAACAGAGGTAAGAACAATAGTATCAGGATTAGTACCATACTACACAGAAGAAGAACTATTAAATAAAAAAATAGTTGTAGTAACTAACTTAAAACCTGCTAAATTAAGAGGTATAGAATCAAATGGAATGCTTTTAGCAGCAGGAGATGGAGATATTGTTAAATTACTTACAATAGACGGAGATGTAGAGTTAGGAGCAAACATTCATTAATATATAGGAGAAAGTATAGTTATGAAAAACAAAGTTGTAAGAGAAGTGTTAGACTGGATAATTTGTATAGTAATAGCATATGTCCTATACTTAATAATTAACTACTTTTTTGGTACAATATCTGGTGTAAAACAATCTTCTATGTACCCTACTTGTAAGCAAGGGGATAAAGTATTAATAAGTAGAAGAGTTATTAAACCGAAAGAAATAAAAAGAGGACAAATTGTAACTCTTGAAGCACCAATTTTTGGAGCAGGACTTGAAATAAAAGATAATGTTGCGATATATCCTGAGTATCATGGAATGACAAACTTTGCGTATCATGTTATGGGTATAGGAAAGAAAAGTTATATAAAAAGAGTAGTGGCATTAGAAGGGGAACATATATATATATCAGAAGAGGGAAAGGTATATATAAATGATGAACTACTAAAAGAAAAATACATACAAGAAGATGTAAACACAATAAGAAGTGGTGAATTTTATGATTTAATAGTTCCAGAAGACTGTGTATTTGTAATGGGAGATAATAGAGAAGAAAGTGCAGATAGTAGAGCCTTTGGTTGTGTCCCAATAGAGAAGATAGAAGGTAATGTTAAATGCAGAATATGGCCGCTGAATAAAATAGGTAAAATTAAATAGGAGATAAGAATGTTTGATAGTGCTATTGGACATAACGGTCCAAAAGAAATGTTATTAAATGATATTGAGAAAAATAAGGTTTCTCACGCATATGCTTTTGTAGGTCCAAAAGGTATAGGAAAAAAATTACTATCTGATGAATTTGCAAAACAATTGTTGAATACAGACAACTTAAATATAGCAGTTGATTATAAATATATAAAGAAATTAGATGGTAAAAAGAATATACTTATTGAGCAAATAAGAAAAGAATTAGTTGATGATGTGTATATTTCACCAGCTGCGAGTAGACACAAAGTATATATAATAGATGATGCAGATGATTTAAATACTGAATCACAAAATGCACTTTTAAAAACATTAGAAGAACCACCTTCATATGTTTGTATTATATTAATAACAGAAAACATTCAAAACTTCTTACCTACTGTTATATCAAGGGTAAAACAAATTAAATTTGATAAATTATCTAATGAAGAAATAACAGACTATTGCACAAAAAATAATATGGAAAATGTTTTTACAGAAAATATGTTAAAATATATTGATGGTTCAATAGGAAAACTTGTTAATTTAAAAGAAGAAAGTGAAATGAATATATTTTATGAGGCTGAAAAAATTGTAAAATGTATTAAAGAAAAAAAAGAATTAGAAATAATTAAAATATTAGATAAAATAAGTTTAAAAAGTACTAATATATTAGATTATTTACAATACTTGTTATATATTAATCAGTTATATCCGCCTATGTTTGAAATAGAAAATGCAAGAAAAAAATTAAAATATAACGGGAATGAAGATGTTGTAAAAACAATGTTTGTTATAAATAGTTGCAATTGAAAGGAGGAAGACTAGATGGAAAAGAAAAAAGAAGATTTAATCTTAGGAGTTAGATTTCAAAAGACAGGAACTCTTCATTATATGGATCCTTTAACATATGGATTTAGAATAGGAGATTTAGTTATTGCTAATTCTAAAAGAGGTACTGAGATAGGACGAGTAGTTAGTATTAAAAATAGAAATGAATTAGATAAAAATATTGAAATTGAGAAAATTATAAAACCTGCCACTAAATATGATGTTGAAAAGCAAAAAGAACATGAAAAAAATGCCAAAGATGCAGTGTTAAAATGTAAAAAAATAGCAAATGAACTTGAACTTAACATGAAGGTTATACATGCCGAATATACTTTTGATGGCAGCAAATTAATATTCTATTTTGCATCAGAAGATAGAGTTGATTTTAGAGAATTAGTAAAAAGACTAGCAGCAGAATATAAATTAAGGATTGAACTAAGACAGGTAGGACCAAGAGATGAAATAAAAATGTACCCTAATCTTGGAATGTGTGGCAAGGAAGTTTGTTGTAGGACATTTTTACCAGATTTTGAATCAGTAACAATAAAGATGGCAAAAGAGCAAGGTTTGCAAATAAATATGTCAAAGATATCAGGTGCGTGTGGTAGACTTATGTGTTGCTTAAAATATGAACAAGATGCTTACAAAGAAAACATGAAAGATTTACCAAAGCATAATGAAATGGTTAAATATAACGATGAAGATGCAAAGGTAATAGGACTTGATATATTAAATAAAAAAGTAAGACTAAAAATAGGAATAGGCGAAGATGAAAAGTTTGAAACTGTTGATTACACTGAAATAGAAAGAGTAAAAAAGAATAATAACAGTGATAAAAAACAAGAGAAACAAGGTAAAGAGGAACGTGGTGAATAAAATGGCATACAGAATAAGTGAAGAATGTATATCATGTGGAGCATGTGCTAACGAATGTCCAGCAGGAGCAATAAAAAGTGGTGATGATAGATATGTAGTAGATGCAGAAAAATGCATATCATGTGGAGCATGTGCTGGTATTTGCCCAGTAGGAGCACCAGAAGAAGAGTAAAAATATATATTAAAAAGAGTGCTTAAAACAAGCACTTTTTCTTTACAAAAAATAAATTATATGATAGCATATATATATATATACAAAAGAAAAGAGGTGAAATATATGGAAAAAAAGTATAACATAGTACTAGGACTTATGATATTTTTCTTTATAATAATTGTCGGAATAACTATTGCATGGGGATTAGGATATATTGGAGTTAATAAAAATAGTACTGTAATAGATAATAGTAATCCTTCAACATCAAAGAGTGATACAATTGTTAATGAAGGAGTAATAGAAAACAGTGATAAAAAAGAAAATGAACAAATAATAAAAGAGACAGTTAAAGAAGTCACAGTAGCCAAAATGTTAGAGTTTGATTATACTAAATCTAAAAATGTAGATGATAATCAAAATTATAATGGTGCTATATCAAAGGTATATTATGATGGTGAAAAAGAGTTTACATTATTAATATATTCTGATGGAAGTGCAAAAATTAGTGTTATATTAGATGAAGGACCAATAGAATATCCAATAAATAATTTAAAAGGAAAAGTAAAAGATGGAATAATAGGAAGTTATACTCAAGGAATTGAAAAAGCCTATTTATTATTAGAGGATGGTACAGTCCAAAGTATATCTGATTTTTCAATGTTTAAACAAGTAGGATTTACAGCAGATAAAGTTATAGAAGGTGTAAAAGACATTGTTAGACTAGAAACAATAGTAAATGTAGGTGGAAAGAGATTACCAATAGCTATTGATAATAATGGATACTATTATGCAATATAATAATATTATATAACAAAACAAAGCGGAGAATTATTTCTCCGCTTCTTTATATACTTTATTTACAATCCCTATTAGTTTTTAGGAAACTTAATAGCTGCTTGTGCTGCTGCTAAGCGAGCAATAGGAACTCTAAATGGTGAACATGAAACATATGTTAATCCTGCTTTATGACAGAATTCGATAGATGATGGATCTCCACCATGTTCTCCACATATTCCAAGTTTTATATCAGGTCTAGTTTGTCTACCTAATTTAGCTGCCATTTCAACTAATTTACCAACACCATTTTGGTCTAGTCTTGCGAATGGGTCTTGTTCATAAATTTTCTTGTCATAATAGTAATTTAAGAATTTACCAGCATCGTCACGGCTAAATCCAAATGTCATTTGTGTTAAGTCGTTAGTTCCAAATGAGAAGAACTCAGCTTCCTCGGCTATTTCGTCAGCAGTTACTGCTGCTCTTGGTATTTCAATCATTGTTCCTACTTTATAGTGCATGTCTTTTCCGCTTGCTTTTATTATTTCGTCAGCAGTTGTTGTAACTATTGATTTAACATAAGCAAGTTCTTTAACTTCACCAACTAATGGAATCATTATTTCAGGAACAATATTCCATTCAGGATGTCTATCCATAACATTTAATGCAGCCTCAATAACTGCTCTTGTTTGCATTTCTGCAATTTCAGGATAAGAAACAGCTAATCTACATCCTCTATGTCCCATCATTGGGTTAAATTCATGAAGAGAAGCAATAACATTTCTTAATTCTTGTGCAGTTATATTTAGTTCTCCTGCAATTTCAATAATATCTTTTTCCTCAGTAGGTAAGAACTCATGAAGAGGTGGATCTAAGTAACGAATAGTTACTGATTTACCTTCCATTGCTTCATATAAACCTTCAAAATCACCTCTTTGCATTGGTAATAATTTATCTAAAGCTTTTCTTCTTTGTTCTTCTGTTTTAGCAACAATCATTTCTCTCATTGCTTTAATTCTATCTGCTTCAAAGAACATGTGCTCAGTACGGCAAAGACCGATACCTTCTGCTCCGAATTTAGCTGCTTGTTTAGCATCTCTTGGAGAGTCAGCGTTTGTTCTTATTTGTAATGTTCTGAATTCATCAGCCCATCCCATTATTGTTCCGAAGTTTCCAGAAATAGAAGCTTCAACGGTTGGTATTGCTTCACCATAAATGTTACCAGTTGTACCATCAAGAGAAATATAATCACCTTCGTGAATTTCTTTTCCACCTAATGTAAATACTTTGGCTTCTTCATCTATAACGATATCTCCACAACCAGATACACAGCAAGTACCCATACCACGAGCAACAACTGCTGCGTGAGATGTCATACCACCTCTAACTGTTAAGATACCTTGAGCTGCGTTCATTCCTTCAATATCTTCTGGAGAAGTTTCAAGTCTAACAAGAACTACTTTTTCTCCTTTTTCAGCCCATACGATAGCATCTTCTGCTGTAAACACTACTTTACCACAAGCAGCACCAGGTGATGCTGGAAGTGCTGAACCGATTGGAGTAGCTGCTTTTAAAGCTGCTGCGTCGAATGCAGGGTGTAATACAGCATCTAGGCTCTTAGCATCAATCATAGCAACTGCTTCTTCTTTGCTTATCATACCTTCATTAACAAGATCAACAGCTATTTGAAGTGCAGCGGCTGCTGTTCTTTTACCATTTCTAGTTTGTAACATGTATAATTTACCATTTTCAATTGTAAATTCCATATCTTGCATATCTCTGTAATGGTTTTCTAGTTTTTTGCATATTTCAACAAATTGATCATATGCAGCAGGCATAACTTCTTTTAATTGATCTATTTTTTGTGGTGTTCTAATACCAGCAACAACATCTTCACCTTGTGCATTCATTAAGAATTCACCGTAAAGTTTAGCTTCACCAGTAGATGGGTTACGAGTAAATGCAACACCAGTACCAGATGTTTCACCCATGTTACCAAATACCATCATTTGAACATTGACAGCAGTTCCCCAAGAAGAAGGAATATCGTTCATTCTTCTGTAGTATATAGCTCTAGGATTATCCCAAGATCTAAATACTGCTTTAACAGCTTCTAATAATTGTGTTTTTGGTTCAGATGGGAAATCTTCTCCTTTTTGCTCTTTATAGAAAGCCTTAAACTGAGATATTAACTCTTTTAAATCTTCAGAAGTTAATTCTGTATCTAGTTTAACACCTCTTTTTTCTTTTAATTCATCAATTAATCTTTCAAAATTGCTCTTTGGAAGTTCCATAACAACATCAGAGAACATTTGAATGAAACGACGATATGAATCGTAAGCAAAACGAGGGTTACCTGTAAGATTTGCAAAACCTTCAACAACTTCATCGTTTAAACCTAGATTTAATATTGTATCCATCATACCAGGCATAGACGCTCTAGCACCAGAACGAACAGATACTAGTAAAGGATTGTTTACATTTCCAAATTCTTTACCAGAAATTTCTTCTAATTTTTTCAAACTAGCAAAAATTTCATCTACGATTTCAGGAGCGATTTCCTTATTGTCATCGTAGTAACGCGTACAAGCCTCAGTTGAAACAGTAAATCCTTGTGGAACTGGCATACCTAAGTTAGTCATTTCGGCTAGGTTAGCACCTTTTCCGCCAAGAAGCTCTCTTTGTTTACCGTTACCTTCTGAGAACATATATACATATTTTGTGCTCATTGACACGACCTCCTTAAATTAGTTTAGTATATTTACACTTGCTTAAACTAATTCTATGTGAAAATTCAAGCAAATATATTTTTAACATATGAATTATATCAAAAGATATACGAAAATGCTACTATTTATTGGAAAATAATTAAAAATATTATACATAAAAATTAACTAGGGAATATTTTCCCTAGTTAAAATGATTATTTTGCTTCTTCTGTTGTTTTTGTGGTAGTGTCATTTTTGGTTAATGTTGAGGTTGTATGCGTAAAGCAATCACAATCTAAAAAATCACATTCGACATCTAACGCTTTTTTTAATTCCACATATTTTTGGTAACCCATTACTCCAAGTGTAACAACACCAAGGAGTGAAGTTCCTACCAAAAATAATTTACCTATTTTTTTTGCCATGTTAAATTCCTCCTTAAAATATTAAGTTTGTTTGGTTAAGTATAATAGTTATACACTTTTAAAAATTTTCTACTATATTAGTATACCAGAAAAACAATAATATGTCAACTAAACATAGAGAAAGTAAAGTAACCAGGACAAACATATAAGAATATACTACACTAGGTGATGAAAAATGGAATTGTTATTAGAAGTAATAATATATTTACTGGTGGTTTTAGGCTTAATAACAGTCTGCTTTACTTTTTTTAATAAGTTTAAATTGCTAGACTTAATTGTGTCAAATGAAATAGTGCAAAGTGAAGAAAAAACAGGGAAACATAAATATTTTAGGGTAAAAAATCAAAATGCAAAAGTAATAATGAATGTACGATATAAAAATATTACAGTGGAGGAGTTAGAAAAAATAAAAGAGAGTATAGAAATTGCAAACTATACCAATATATTAGATATAGTTGATGAAATAAATTACATAGAAAGTGCTCAAAAAAAAGTTAAGAAAAAAAGATAGTATAGAAGAGGATGATGTATACAAGGCATTGTCTTCTTTTTAATTTAATTTTGCCAATAAGTTTGACTTTTGTTTTTAATAAGTATAGAATATATTAGAGGTGGAAATATGTTTGCGTATTTAAAGGGTAAAGCAGTAAATGTCAAAAGGGATAAAGTAGTATTAGATGTAAATAATGTAGGGTATTTAGTAAACATTCCAGAGGGCGATTCTGAGAAAATTATTGCGGCAGGTGATGTTCACATAATGCTTAATATATATACAGATATTAAAGAAAATGATATAAGTTTATATGGCTTTTTAGATGCAGAATCATTAAGTGTATTTGAAAAATTAATAAAGGTAAGTGGTGTAGGAAGCAAAATGGCAAGAAATATATTATCGTTTATGACACCGCAGGAAATATGTATTGCTATTGCAAATGAAGATTTTGGTTTGATAACGAAAATACCTGGACTTGGTCAAAAAACAGCAGCTAGAATTATATTAGAGTTAAAAGATAAAATACTTAAAGAGGACATGCCTTCTATTTCATCTAGTAAGACTAAGATTAAGACTAAGACAAATACTAATGAAAATGAAGCAATACTTGCACTTAAAGTCTTAGGATATTCTCAGCAACAAATTGTTGAAGAGTTAAAAGAAATAGATACCGAAGATCTGAAAGTAGAAGAAATAATCAAAAAAGTGTTATTTAATCTAAACAGAAAATAGAGGAATTAATTGGATTAGATTTAGCATATTTAATATGCTATACTATATAAATACAAAAGGAGTTAATATATGATTGAATTTAAAGGAGTAACAAAAAAATATGATCATGGTGTAACAGCCCTTGATAATATTAATTTGAAAATTGAAAAGGGAGAATTTGTTTTTTTAGTTGGACCATCAGGATCTGGTAAATCTACATTTTTAAAATTAGTTATAAAAGAAGAAGATCCAACAGAAGGAATTATTAATATAAATTCGAGGGATTTGGGAAAACTAAAAGATAGTGATATTCCATATTTAAGAAGAAAAATAGGATTTGTATTCCAAGATTTTAGACTGTTATATGATAAAACAGTAGAAGAAAATATTGTATTTGCTTTAAGGGTAATTGAAGCGTCTGAAAGAGAGATAAAAACGCAACTTTCTAGTGTATTAAAACAAGTTGGTTTAGAAGGAAAAGAAAACAGTTATCCTAATCAATTATCTGGTGGGGAACAACAAAGAGTAGCGCTAGCAAGAGCATTAGCGACAAGACCTCCAATAATTATAGCGGACGAGCCAACTGGTAACTTAGATGCAAATACTGCAAAAGGAATAATGGATACACTTTATGAAATAAACAAAAACGGAACTACAATAGTTGTAGTAACACACGACCAAAATATAATTAAAAATGCAAACAAAAGAGTTATTGGCTTAGAAAAAGGCAAGATAGTTATGGATAACAAAATAGGAGGTGTTGAATAATTATGAAAACATCAACATATTTGTTTAAACAAGGATATGAAAATTTAAAAAAACATGGTTCAAAAACATTTTCTACTATGTTAATAATATCTGCTACAATGATTATTTTAGGTATATTTATAATACTAATACAAAATGTAAATCAAAATGTAAAAACTATAACAGAAAGTCAAGGATTGCAGGCTTTTGTATCGGATGATTATTTAGATAAAGATAATGTAGAGCAAATCGCAAGAAAATTAAAAGATGTTGAAAATGTTAAAGAAATAACATATTTGGATAAGGCGGCTGCTTTTGAAGATGCAAAAAGTACATTAAAAGACTATGCATATTTGTTAGATGGATTAGAAAAAGCGAATCCATTCCCAGCATCATTTATTGTTAAATTTGAAAATTTAGAAGGTACAGAAAATGTAAAAGAAACTATTGAAACAATAGATGGAATATATAAAGTTGGATATAATGAAACAATAATGAATGCGGTAATGTCAATTTCTGATATTGCAAAAATAGCATTTTTTGGTATTGGCTCAGTTATGATAATAATATCAATATTTATTATATCAAATACTATAAAACTTGCCGTATATTCAAACAAAAGAGAGATATTTATAATGAGATATATAGGTGCTACTAATTCCTTTATAAGAAGACCGTTTATTGTGGAAGGAACACTTATGGGGCTAGCATCAGCGGCTATGTCATGGGTGCTTGTATCTTTAACATATATTGCAGCATATGCAAGACTTCCTAAAATAGGTTCGACACTCGGAATATTTGGTTTTATACCATATTCTCAGCTTTGGTATATAGTACTTGCAGCATTTTTAGTGTTAGGAGTATTCTTAGGAATACTTGGAAGTAGTTTAGCAATTAAAAAATATTTAAAAGCATAGGAGATATATATGAAAGTATTAAAAAGTATCATGAAACAAAAACTCTATATGTTTCTTCTCATAGTCTTGGTCACAAGTTCAGCATTTACCTATGTTTATGCTGATAAGATATCAGATATAAAAGATGACATATCAGATATAAAAGCACAACAATCGGAAACAACAAGAAAATTGGAAGAAGCAGAACAAAGTATAAAAAGCTATGAATCCGAACTTTCAGGACTAGATAAAGATATTGAAAAATATGCAGGAGATATTGATAGTTTAAATGGAAGACTAGGTACTGTAAATGAAGAGGTTGCAGAGCTAGAACATGATCTTCAAAATGCTGCAACAAGTTATCAGGCAACAAAAGATTTACTTAACACTAGACTTAGAGCATTATATGAAAATGGGTTTGTTAACATTTGGGAAGTGTTATTTACTTCAAATGGTATAACTGATTTTTTGGCTAAATATAGTGTTGTAGCCTCTCTTTTAGAATATGATAAAAAAGTGCTTAATGCAGTTCAAAGTCAGAAGACATATATAGCAAGTAAAAAACAAGATTCAGAACTTAGAAAATTACAATTAGAACAATTACAATACGATTTAGATAAATCAAAAGAAGCCTTAGAAAGTGCAAAACAAGCAAAACAAAGTAAATTAAATCAATTGGAAAACTCTAAAAAAGAACTCGCCGCCCTTCAAGAAACATTAAAGAAAGATTTAAACGATCAGATTGCAAAATTAAATAGAGAAATGGCAGCTGCTGGTTCAGGTGGTGGAGTATTTGAAGGAGAGTTTGCATTTCCTGTTGAAATGGTAGGAAAAGCAAAACCAATGGTAACAACAAGGTTTGAACAATGGTATAGCCCATGGTCTACATATTGCACTTGTCATAGTTGGGGTGTTGACATCACATATACGGATAGTACAAGAAATCTTATTGCTATAGCAGATGGACAAGTAACAAATGTGGTTTATGGGTCAACAGGATTTGGTTATTATATTATCATAAATCATGGAAAGAGTTTATCAGATGGAGCTACATATGTAAGTAGATATGCGCACTGTGCTAGAATTGATGTAAAAGTAGGAGATAAAGTTACAAGAGGACAGGTTATCGGAAGAATGGGAACAACAGGTAACTCAACGGGTGTACACTTGGATTTCTCACTTTCAAAGAATGGTAAATATGTAAATTCACTAGATTATTATGGCGGATATAACGCATTTAGACATATTTATACAGAAAGTTGTAAATAATAAATATATGAGGATAAAATAAAAGACCAGCATTTGCTGGTCTTTATTGGAATATTTAAGCACACTCTTTTGCAATACGCTTTAATTCATTCCATTTGCTTTCAAAGGCTACTGGATAGTCCCAATTTGAAAAAGGTACATACATGCCACGGCTTGTAAAACCATTTTCCTGAAGAATATCCATAAACTGTTTAGTATAAGGAATAACATGTAAAGTGCCATCTGTGAAGAATGAAATTATACCGTTATTCGTGTTGTAGGTGCTTTCAACAAGGTTAGATGCGTCAACAGTAAGTATTTCCTCTTGGTTTAATTGTGGCCATCTTACCTTAATTGGATGGGTAATTGCGATAGCTGTTTCTTTGAGTTCTGTGAGTGTTTTAATTGTTTTCATAATGTTTTCTCCTTTTCTCCTTCATGCTTTGCATGAGTTCTAATATAATCATATATATAATCAGGTTTCCCTGTTATTTTCCTGTTGTTTAGTATAACAACATCTTAATATGTTTAAGATAGTTATATTATACCATATTTTACATAAAAAAGCAAATTTCGTTAAATATCAAAGAGATTATTCTTTGTCGAATTTTGAATATAATAGTTTTTGTGTCATATTTTGAAACACGGTTTTTGTTGACAAGCAAGGATTACCATGTTAAAGTATAGACATAGAGGAGGTGGTTGTATCTATGAAATAATATGTATGGGTATATTCACAATAATTATATATAAAGTGTTAGATAAATATTTAATTGAGCAGAAAGGAAAAATTATAATAGGAAAGATCAATTTAGATAACAATCTTAATATAACCAGAATGCCTACATGTATAAAAAAATATTTATCGAATATTCATAAAAAATTATTTAATATAAGTAATCCATATGGATTAAGTCTAAAAAAATATATATTAATAAAATATGTTTTTTCATTTATGTTTTTTATCGTATCGATTATTAATAAAAATAGTATTTTAGTATCTTTAATTATTACAATCTTTACACATTTTATACCTAATTTGTTAATTTATATGTTTAAGAAAAACGAAAGAGTTTATGTTATAAAAAATCTAAGAAATATTGTAAATAGTATGGTTATATCTTTGTCTGCATCACTTACATTAGAGTCAGCATTAAAAAGCAGTATAGATGCAATTGAATATAAAAGGTTAAAAGAGGAATTTGAAACTTTTATAGATAAATATAAAACATATGGATATAACATGAGAAAAGCCATTAATTCTCTTAAAGAAAAATTTAATTACTATGAAATTGAACTCTTTATATCGACACTCTTAAATGCAGAAAATGATGGTAATATTATTAAAAGTTTAGAAAAGTATAATATGGTTTTAGATATAAGTTATTCTAAATATTTGGCTAAGGAAAATTCAAAAAGAGTTCTTTACCTTACATTAGGAACGGTACTGGCACTTGTAAATATAATAATTATTGTAATGTATCCTATGTTTATAGAAGTAGCAGAAAATCTGCAAGTGATATTTAGTTAGGAGGAAAAAATTTGAAAAAAGTATTATTAGTAGTAAAAAACGGAAAAAAGAAAGAAGAAAAAATAAAAAATAATTTAAATAGTAAAAGAGGTTCAGAACTTGCTCAAACAGTTCTTATAACAGCAATTATGATTATGCTTATTGCAGCGTTATTCTTTCCTCAAATAAAAGGACTCTTCCAAACAGCAATGACTGAAATTACAACTTGGTTTAATACCATTATTGGTGATATATCAGCAACATAAATAATATAAGGAGAAAAAATTGAATAATATAAAGAAAATAACAATTGCATTTTTAATAGCATTAATTGTTGTAGTATTAGTAGAAATAACATGGAATAAATTTGGGATAAAACAAACAAATATATATGTTGCAGTAAAGGAAATATATAAAGGAGAAAAAATACTAGAAGATGATGTCAAAAAAATATCTTTAAATGCAACGGAAGGTATAAGTAAATATACAAATAGTGATATAGTAGGAAAGATTGCCAAGAATAATATTTCGTCTGATAAGATTGTATCAAAGGGAGATGTTACCGCAAACAAATTAGAAATAGAAGATGAGGAAAGTTATGAATATATAACAATAGAGGTAAAAAGTATAAGTGACTCTCTTGCATATCAGATAAAAAAAGGAGATTATATAAATGTATATTATACAACTAAAAATAGAAAACTAGAGAATTTATTTATAAACAAACGAGAAGTACTTCAAAATAATTTAAGCATTACATACAGAATATTTGAAAATACAAAGGTGATAGGCCTATATAATACAGTAGGTCAAGAAGTAAAAAATGGTAATCAATATAATGGGATAATGCTTAGAGTCAAAAAGCAAGATGCACTATTTGTATCGAATATAAAAGATGAAGGTGTATTTACAACATCTATATTAAAATAATGGAGGTATAGTTTGAAAATAGCATTTATTAATTCAGAGAAATATTCCAAGTATAATGATAAAATAAAAGAAATTGTAGAAAATGTTAATAATAGGTTAGTAAAAAATATGCAGCAAGCAGAAGTAAATCAAGTAGCAATAGGAACAAGGAAAAAATATGATTTATATTTTGTAATAACAGATGATATAGAAGATTTTAATCTGGTTTGTCTAAAAATAAAACCTAAAATAAATCCAGTATTAATCACTAAAAATCTAGAAGAAAAATTTATTAGGTCAGTTATATTCTCAGTAAAAGATATATTATACATTGATAATAGTATTGAAGTTATAACAAATAGAATAGCAAGTATTATAGGAAAAACATATGTATAAAAAACAGAACAAGTATATTTTAGTCATAATGTTTTTTGTAGGTATTCTTTTTATAGCTGGTTTTGTCAAAACATTTTTTAGTTATAACGATAAATTTATTGATACCACAAATATGTCTATATATAGAATAGATAATAGTATATCTAAAAATATTACATCAAGACAAATATTGCGTAAGGATAATGTTGTTTTTGTAGGAAATAGCAAAAAAGAAATTGAAAATGGATACTATGATCTAAAAATAATGTTAGAAGATAGAAATGTTAAGTTATATATAAATAAATTGTGGAAAGTATTTAATCAATCATTATATGAAAAAGATTATGTGCGTGAGGTAATAAACAGTGTATTTGATATTTTTGAGATTAATCAAAAAAAACAAAAAGAATGTTTAATACAATATATTACTAATGGATATTTAGTTAGTAAAGGAGTAAATAAGGAAAATAGTAGTAATGAACAAATATATATAGATAAAATTAGAATTAAATCAGAAATAGTAGATAGCGAATTGATTTTGAATATTTGTAAAGAGGTGAAGTGTGAAAGTTAAGAATATAAAACTTGCAATTTCAACATTGTGCATGTGTATAATGTGCATAACTTCCAACAAAATATATGGAATAAGCGAAGATTTTAAATTTGTAATAGATACAATAGGTATACCTAGATATAATGTATATGGAAAAGAGATTAATGAGGAAGTATATAAAGCATATAATATTTTTTCTTATGGCTGGCCAGAAGAATTGGGTGCAGATATAGGGCAAAGATGGAAAGGTTCAAAATATGGTTTATGGGCACAAGGAATAGGGGAATATACTGGAAGTGGAACAAGAGGAGAATATAATTTGCTTGGTAAAGATTATAGTGGGAATATCATTAATAATTATTATTTTCCTGTGGATTTTATTCCTACAGATACACCAGAATATTGGGAGTACTGTGTTAATCCTGGTGCAATAGAATCTTGGAATGATAAAAACAAATACAAATATGTTGAACAATTAGAATATATGAAAAATACCAAATTGCTTTTTAATGATATTTCAAGTAGAGATAATGCAGATAATCCAGATATGATGAGAGAATATAACATAAGAGCATCACAAATTGGGTTAGATAAGGCAAGATTAGATGTGTGTTCCACATGGAAAACAAATGGTATGATTTATGTTAAAAGAAGAGTAGGAAATAGTACTAGGTATGCAGTTTTTTTAACGAATCCTATGGCTTCTGATGCAAAAATTAAAGCATATATAGATAATGTAAGACTAAGTATGACTATGTATAAAAAACAGGACGAAATAAGAATACCAATAAGTTATGGTGCAAACATAGAAAACATGAATGGGTATGCTAAGAAAGAACATATAAAAGAAATAAAATCTGAGTTATATATTAATGGGAAGGTAGTGGATGAAATAAGTGGCAGTAAAATAGATACAGTGGGTAAAAAATATGTATTAAAGTTATCCAGAGAAGAGTTAAATGAAAATGAGTACAATATAATAGAAATTAAAAATAAAAGTTATGCACATACTGAATTTGCAGTGGATGGTCTCATGCAAAGCAGTAAAACTATAACGATAAGAGTATTTGTAGAGAAAAAAGAAGATATCCCCTTTAATTTTGATAGTGTAAAAGTTTTAGAAAAAGAAAATGATAATCTGGTTGTAAGACCACTTGCCCAATTTAATTCGTCGGAAGAAAGTTTCGGAATAACAGAAGCAGGAAAATATTTAGCAGTAAAATTTAATATTAATGATAAACTAAAATATGAAGATTTACAGGATATTGCATTATACTTAAATGATGAAAGAATAGATAGTTTTGAAACTAAAAGGTCTGATAATAGTAATGCTTGTTGTGTGATTTTTAGAATACCTACATACACAGATTCTACCATATTTGGTTGGAAGAGTTTAAGGCAGCTTTATGGTAATTATTTTAGTATTGATGAAACCCAGATAGGAAAAAGAATAAACAATGCACATGAGTTTGTGATAAAAGTAAAGTATAATGACAAGGAATATAGTGTAAGTTGCAACTTTGATACAATAGATGATTATGTCACTAATATTAATTATAGATATGATGGCGCTAAAAATAATAATGAGATGGTATTGTTTTCGGAGTGGTTAGAAGAATGAAAAGATTAAAAAGAGGAAATATAACTTTAATGTTATTTCCTATTGGTGTAATGTTATTAATTATAATACTTATTTCAATTGCCTTTTTATACATTCAAATAATAGTTAAAATACATGATATTAAATCTAATTTGTTTTATATAGTATCATCTAGTGTTCAAAAAGACACATTAGAAAATTTATCATATAGGGAATACCTAATTGATAGTGAAAAAATAAAAGAAAAGATAAACTTTTTACTTAATAAAAATTATTTAAAAGAAAATACTAACAATGGAATAATAGCCATAGAGTGCGAAGAGGTAAGGCTAGTAAAAAATGAAGGTGATACTATTAAGCATACAAATGGTAAATATAATTTTCCGATAATATGTGTAAATATACGAGTAGAGTTTAAACCAGTAATAAGCATAATAGGTGATAGGTTAAATATTAAAATACATGAAGATATTAAATTTAACCTTTTAGAATTTAGTAATTAGCGAAAGGAAATATAATATATGGATAAGATAAATAAAAAAGGAAATACTGTACTCACCATGCCTTTTGTTATTATAATATCACTTACAATAATTATACTGTTTTCTGTATTTGCGATTAATATGATTATGCCATTTATATGGTATGAAAAGTTGCAACATATAAGTTATAAATATATGTATGTTATTGAAAAGTATGGGTATTTAACAGAAGATGAAAAGGAAAGCCTTATAGAAGAATTAGATAGACATGGATTTGATAAAGAGGAAATAAAAGTAGAAGCACCTACTCAGCCATTAGGATATGGAAATATAATTGAGTTTAATATTAAATATAATTATAAACAAAAACTTCCTTTGTGGGAAGGAAGTTTAAAAATGGTTACGAAAGATATACCTATAAATGTAAATAAAACCATTATATCGAAGATTTAATAAGTTATATTTTACTAAGTTTTTGAAGTGCTCTTTTATCTATTATTAATTTTGCCTTTTCTTTGATTAGTGTTTTATACATATCAGTAGCAAAAAAATCTTCTGAATATTCCGAAAGTATAACGAATGTTTTTAAGAATTTCTTGTTTTTAATGGAAGAATCAGAGAATAATATAAAATATGAATCCTCATATTTGTATAATGAGTTGGTTCCCATAAATGTATTTTCTGCTATAAGTTTTGAGCACGCTTCAAATATTTTATCAATATTATCAAATTTATAAATTGAACTTGCAACTGTATATTCAATTTTTGAACTTGTTTTTCTGCTTTTTTTAGGTGTATATTTAGAAAGTTCTGGTATATAATCTATTTTTGTTATAGTCACAACAAAAAGATTTTCATTATCAGATGAAGCCTCTACAAATAACTGAGAATCATCCAATATGAAGTCTTCGTTTAGATCGGTTTCTTCTAATAAGTCTAAAAATAAATCTTGTGCTCTATTTGAATCTTGCTCTATATCCTTTAATGATATTTGTCTTTGAGACAATTCATCTATTGTTAAAGTTATTTTTACTTTGTTTTCATTAATCTTCTCTATTTTCAAGAAAATCTACTCCTTTCAAGGGGAAATAATATCTAGTTTAAGTATATGTATTATATGATTAAATGGTTACACTGTCAAGGCTTAGGCTAAGCAGTATTTATAGTATTTGTAGAAAGAAAAAAAGTATACAAATAAAATATAAAAATAGAAAATATTGTAAAAGTAATAAAAAGTTTATTTGGAAAAGTTGAAAATGTCAAACTTTTATGCTATAATATACCAAGTTAATTTCCTTACTCTCACAAAAGGTGAGGGTCATAAGTCCATGAGGAGGTGAAGAAAGTGAACGCATACGAAGCAGTAATAATATTAACTAAGAAAATTTCTGATGAACAAGCAGAAGAAGTAAAAAACAAAATATCTGATTTAATTTCTTCAAACGGAGAAGTAGTAAGCGTAGATGATTGGGGAATGAAAAAACTTGCATATGAAATTAAGAAAGAACAAGAAGGTCACTATTATTTATACACATTTAATAGCAACCCAGAATTTATAAGCGAGTTTGAAAGAGTACTAAGAATCGAAGATAGTGTTTTGAAACACATGGTTATAAAAAAATAAGTAAATAATAAATTGTTTAAGACCAAAGGAGGTCAAAGTATATGAATAAATTTCAATTTTTAGGGAGATTAACAAAAGATCCAGAGGTAAGATACACTGCAAATACAAATTCGCAAGTGACAGCATTTTCAATAGCGGTTAATAGAAGATTTGTATCTCAAAATGGTGAGAGACAAACTGATTTCTTTAACTTAACAGCATTTGGAAAAACAGCTGAATTTTGTTCTAAATATTTTAAAAAAGGACAACAAGTACTTGTTGAAGGAAGAATACAAAATAGAACATGGGAAGATCAAAATGGTCAAAAAAGATATGCAACTGATTTTATAATCGAAAATGCATATTTTGCTGATAGCAGAAGAGATGGAGCAGGAGATGCTTTTGAAATGCCAGCAATGAATGATTCTTCGGATTTTGTAACAGTAGATGACAGTGAAGACCTACCTTTTTAATTAAAAGAAAGGAGTAGTATATTATGGCAGATAATAGAAGAAAAGGTTCTAACTCAAAAGACAAACCATTTAGAAGACCAAGAAAAAAAGTTTGTACTTTTTGCGTTGAAAAAATAGACGAAATTGATTACAAAGATGTAGAAAAATTAAAAAGATTTGTAAGTGATAAAGGTAAAATATTACCAAGAAGAGTAACTGGAACATGTGCTAAACACCAAAGAAAAGTTACAGAAGCAATAAAAAGAGCAAGAACAGTAGCTTTATTACCATTTACAGTTGAATAAGAAAATATGAATGCATTTGCTATAAAGCAGGTGCATTTTTTTATATAGTTTATTTTTTCGTTTTGTAAATTCTTAGTTTTTTGTCATTCCAAACCTATTATATATTCGTTGACAAAATATACAAAAAGTAGTAGAATATATTCGTAAAATTATATTCTGCAAAGGAGAATATTTATGGCAAGTCCGAAACAAAAAAATATTAGGAAAAAATATAAGTTAAATACATACATAACAATGCCTATTACATATCTTACTATTTTAATTATATTTACACTAATTAATCATATATTAAAACCAACACCAGTAATTATAGATATAATAATGGTGCTTATAATGATAGCATATACAGTTTATGTTATATACTATGAAGTAGTAAATAAAAAAAGTAAATTAAATGAGCTTTCAAGCGCATTTAATAGGGCTATGGGAAATACCTTTAAAAACATTTCGCTTCCTGTGTTATATGTAACAGAACAAGGTAAATTAATATGGGAAAATGACAGGGCAGAAGAAATATATGCAAAAGAATATATACCTGAAATATGGACTCATATAAACAAACAGTATGCAAAAAAAGATGGAATAGTAATTAACATAGAAAAAGATGAGTATGTAGTTTATCCTTCTGAAATATTTTTAGGTGGTAAATCAGGAAAAATATTAATATTTGTAGATAAAACAAGGGAAAAGGAATTAGAACAAATATTAGAAGATACAAGAGTAACAATTGGTATAGTATCAATTGATAATTATGAAGAATCATTCCAAGGTGCAGAAGAAATAGATAAATTGAATATTTTAGCGCAAATAGATAATGAACTTGTAAAGTGGATTACTTCATATAACGGAATGATAACAAAGATTGAAAAAGATAAATATATTTTTGTTATAGAAAAACAATATATAAAAACATTACAAGAAAATTCTTTTGAAATATTAGAAAAAGTAAATGATATTTCGGTAGATAAATTAAAAGTACCAACAACTATAAGTATTGGTATATCACATGAAGAAGAAACATTATATGGTAGATATAAATCTTCAACTACTGCACTTGATGTTGCGTTAGGCAGAGGAGGAAATCAAGCTGTAATAAAGAACAATAAAAAATATGATATTTATGGAGAAGGCGCAAAAGCACTAGACAAGACAAACAGAGTAAGAGCAAGAATAATATCGCAGGCTTTAAAAGATTTAATAGAAAAATCAGAAGATGTATATATAATAGGTCATAAGAATACTGATATAGACTGCATAGGAGCAGCTATTGGTATATATAGAATATGTAAACATTTAAACAAAGAAGCACATATTATAGTGGATGCCAAGTATAACAATAGCACAAGACTTGTAATAGATAGATTGCAAGCAGATGGTGACTATGAAGATGTATTCTTAACAAAAGAAGATCTTAAAAAGTTAGATTTTGAAAATAGCCTGCTTGTTGTGGTAGATACTCATAAGGAAAGTTATTTGGCAGTACCCGATATTGCAAGTGAGTTTGATAAAAAAGTTATAATTGACCATCATAGAAGAGGTCCAGAGTTTATAGAAGATTCTATACTTACATATCATGAAGTATATGCATCATCGACATCTGAACTTGTAACTGAACTTTTAATGTATATAGAAGATATTCAGCTTACATCAAAAGAGGCAGAAGCAATTTATGCTGGTATATTAGTTGATACTAAAAACTTTTCATTTAAAACAGGAGTAAGAACTTTTGAAGCAGCTGCATATTTAAGAAAAGTAGGACTTGATATTACAGAAGTAAAACATATTTTTCAATCTGATTTTGAATCGTATGTTGCAAAGGTAGATACTGTTAAAAATGCAGAATTTATCGATTCTCAAATTGCAATATCTGTAGTAGCAGATGCCGGAAATGAAGATATGGCAATAATTGCTGCTCAATCAGCAGATGAACTATTATCAATAACAGGTATACTTGCTTCATTTGTTCTATGTGAAATAGATGGTGTAGTAATGATATCTGGAAGATCGCTTGGAGATATAAATGTACAGGCTATATTGGAAAAAATGGGTGGTGGAGGTCATTTGACTTTTGCAGGTGCCCAAATGGCAGGGGTAACAATAGATGAGGCAAAAGAAAAACTATTAGAAGTAGTAAATGAGTATTTAGGAAAAGAAGAATAGTAGAAAGGGGAATTCAGCTATGAAAGTAATATTAAATCAAGATGTAAAAGGACTTGGGAAAAAACTAGATAAAGTAGAAGTAAATGAAGGATATGCTAGAAATTTTTTACTTCCAAGAAAGATAGCAAGTATAGCTGATAACAAAACTGAGTCAGAAGCAAATTCAAAAAAACAAGCAATTCAGTTCAAAAAAGATACTGATAGAGAAAATGCAGTTAAACTTAAAGAAAGAATAGAAAAATTAGTTTTAGAATTTAGATTAAAATTAGGTGAAGGAAATAAATTATTTGGAAGTGTTACAAACAAAGAAGTAAAAGAAAAGTTAATGGAAGTTGCAAAAATAGATATTGACAAAAAGAAAATAGAATTAGATACTGTTGTTAAAACACCAGGAATGTATAACGCAAATATAAAATTATACGAAGGAGTAATCGCTAAATTAAAAATAAAAGTAGTAGGAATATAGGTGATTTATATGGAGAAAGAAGTAGTAAGTAAAATACCACCAAATGACATTGTAGCTGAGCAGGCCGTATTAGGCTCAATGCTTGCTGATAAAGATGCAGTGGTAAAAGCAATAGAAATATTAAAACCAGATGATTTTTATAGAGAAGACCATAAAGAAATATACGCAGCGATGTTAGAACTTTATGGCCTTGGTGAACCAATTGACTTTTTAACATTAAGAAATTCTTTAACGCAAAGAGGTACCTTAGAAAAAGTTGGTTCTGATATGTTCATATCTACACTTATAGATAGTGTACCTACTACTTCAAATATAGAATCATATGTAAAAATAGTTGAAGAAAAAGCAACTCTTCGTAGCCTTATAAAAGCGGCTAACGATATTCTTGCAATGGGATATGCTTCAACAGAAGAAGTAAATAGTATAATTGAAAAAACCGAAAAGAAAATATTTGATGTACTTCAAAATAGAAATTCAAGAGGATATGTTAGTATTAAAGATATCCTTGTTGATACATTCGATAACATTGAAAAATTATATAAGAAAAAATCAAAAGTGTCAGGTGTAGAATCTGGATTTACAGATTTGGACTTAAAGACTTCTGGACTTAATCCATCCGAGCTTATACTTGTAGCGGCTAGACCTGCTATGGGTAAGAGTGCGTTCGTGCTTAACATAGCACACTATGTAGCAATGCATGGCAAAGTGCCTGTTATGATATTTAGTCTTGAAATGTCAAAAGAGCAAATGGTAAACAGAATACTATGCTCTGAGGCAGAAGTAGATAGTATGAAGGTAAGAACAGGTGATTTAGATAGTGAAGACTGGATAAAATTAGGTAAGGCAAGTGGAAACCTAGCAGAAGCACCTATATACATAGATGATACACCAGGACTTTCACCGGCTGAGCTTAGAGCAAAATGTAGAAAGGCAAAGCTTGAAAAAGATATTGGGGTAATAATAATAGACTATTTGCAACTTATGGAAGCAAAAGGAAAATCTGAATCAAGACAAAATGAGATTTCAGAAATAAGTAGATCTTTAAAACTTGTGGCAAAAGAGCTAAATGTACCAGTTATTGCGCTGTCACAGCTGAGTCGTGCACCTGAATCAAGACCAGACCATAGACCAATACTTAGTGACCTAAGAGAATCAGGTTCAATAGAGCAGGACGCAGATATTGTTATGTTTTTATATAGAGATGATTATTATAACCCGGACACTGAAAAGAAAAATATTGCAGAAGTAATTATAGCAAAAAATAGAAGTGGTTCAACAGGAACTGTTGAACTTGCATGGATAGGTAAATATACTAAATTCGCAAATTTATATAGAGGAAGTAATTAGATGGCTAAAAGAGAAAATAGTATTTTAACGAAAGTAAAAAATAATATATTAGAGAATAACATGATAAATGATAAAGACAACATTGTAGTAGGATTATCTGGTGGACCAGACTCAGTATTCTTAATACATGCTCTTGATTATTTAAAACATATATTCAAGGCTAAATACAATATAGAATATGATGTTATAGTTTGTCATGTAAATCATATGATAAGAAAAGAAGCAAAACAAGATGAACTACTTGCAAAAAAATATGCAGAAAAATATGGATTTAAATTTTATGCTTTGGAAAAAGATGTAGGTAGTATAGCAAAAGAAGAAAAAATTTCAGAGGAAGAATGTGGTAGAAATATACGATATGATTTTTTTGAAAAAGTGTTAAATGAAAATAATGGGACAAAAATTGCGGTAGCACATAATGCAAATGATAACGCAGAAACAGTTATCCATAATTTTATCAGAGGAACTGGATTAAATGGTTTAAAAGGTATAAAATTTGTAAATGGAAAGATAATAAGACCAATGCTTAATATCGAAAAGAAGGACATTATACAATATCTAGAAGAAAATAATATAAGGTATAATATAGATAAAACTAACCTGACAAATGATTATACTAGAAATAAAATAAGAAATGAGTTAATAAAAAATATTGAAGCAGAGTATAATCCAAGTATTGTTAAATCAATAAATAGAATGGCTAAAAACATATCAGAGGATATAGAATATATAAATGGTATGGCTAAAAATCAATATGATGAAATAACCATAGAAAAAGAAGAAAAACAAGTTCTTTTAAATATAAAGGAATTTAATAATATAAATAAATCTATTCAAAAAAGGTTAGTTATAAACGCAATTTTGGATAGCACTCATAGTATAAATGGAATAGAAGATAAACATATAGAAGATATTTGTGTGTTACTTCAAAAATCAATAACAGGGAAACAATATTCTATTGGAAATAAGTTTTTAGTATCAATAGAAAGAAACAAAAAAGCAAGATTTATGGGAAAATAATGTCAAATTATGAAAAACGAAAAAGTCTGACAAACCTTGAATTTCGTAGTAAAATATGATAAAGTATTTGATATTAAATAGGAGGAAAACAGTGAAGAAAAAGAGCGTATTTAGAAGCATATTAAGTTACATTTTATTAATTGCCGTTATAATATTTACTATACAGTATATGGAAGATGTAACTAATAAAGAAATAACATATACAGAGCTTATGGGTAAAATAACAGCAGGGGAAGTTAAGAGTGTAGAGATATCATATGAAAAAGATTATGCAACGGTAGTGTATGAAAATGATACGATAAAAAGAACAGTTGATATACCTGATAGTTCTGCATTCATTGAATCGGTAGAACAAAATATAAAAAATGGAGAATTTGAACTTACAATAGCAAAACAATCGGGATTCATAGTATTTTTATCAATACTTCCAACACTTGCAACAGTAGGGCTACTTGTAATATTGCTAGTTGTTATGCTTAACCAAACAGGTGCAGGAAGTAGCAAAACAATGAACTTTGGTAAGAGCAGAGCAAAATTGGTTGATCCTAAATCAGATAAGAAAGTTACATTTGAAAATGTTGCAGGTCTTACCGAAGAAAAAGAAGAATTAAAAGAAATTGTAGAAATATTAAAAGATCCAAAAAGATTTAAAGATATGGGAGCGAGAGTACCAAAAGGTGTTCTTCTAGTTGGTGGACCAGGTACTGGTAAAACACTTCTTGCAAAAGCAGTAGCAGGTGAGGCTAATGTTCCATTTTTCAGTATAAGTGGTTCAGATTTCTTAGAAATGTTTGTTGGTGTAGGTGCATCAAGAGTAAGAGATTTATTTGATGAGGCTAAAAAAGTTAGTCCATGTATTGTATTTATTGATGAGATAGATGCAGTTGGTAGACATAGAGGAGCAGGACTTGGTGGTGGACATGACGAAAGAGAACAAACACTAAACCAATTACTTGTTGAGATGGATGGATTTGGTACAAAGGCAGAAATAATAGTTATGGCAGCAACAAATAGACCAGACATATTAGATCCAGCTTTGCTTAGACCAGGAAGATTTGATAGACAAATTGTTGTACATCAACCTGATGTTAAAGCAAGAAAAGAAATATTAGAATTACATGCTAAAAATAAACCGATTGTAAAAGAAGTTGATTTTGATGTTATAGCAAAAAACACATCTGGATTTGCCGGAGCAGATTTAGAAAATATGCTAAATGAATCAGCGCTTTTGGCAGCAAGAAAAAATAAAAAAGCAATAGAAATGTCAGATATTGAAGAAGCAATGGTAAAAGTAATGTTAGGACCTGAAAAGCGTAGTAGAGTAATAAGCGAAGAAGAAAAGAAACTTACTGCTTATCATGAAGCAGGTCATGCAATAGTATCAAGATTCTTAAAGAATCATGATACAGTACATCAAATATCTATAATACCAAGAGGTTCAGCAGGTGGATATACAATGTATAAGCCTAATGAAGATAAGAGTTATCATTCTAAGAAAGAAATGGAAGAACATATTGTATCACTTCTTGGTGGTAGGGTTGCAGAAAAATTGGTATTAGATGATATTAGTACTGGAGCATCAAGTGATATTGAAAGAGCTACGAAAATTGCAAGAGCAATGGTTATGCAATATGGTATGTCTGATAAATTAGGACCACTTACATTTGGTGTAAATCAAGAAGAAGTGTTCTTGGGCAGAGATTTTAATAACCAAAGAAATTATAGTGAAAAGGTAGCCGCTGAAATAGATGAAGAAGTAAGAAATATTGTATTTAAAGGATATAATGAAGCACAAAGAATACTAAATGAAAATATAGACAAATTACATCTAACTGCAAAATTACTTCTTGAAAAAGAAAAAATTGATGCAAAAGAATTTGATGAAATATTTGAAGGTAAAAAAGAAATACAAGAAGGAAAATAATAAAAAGCATAAATAAGAAAAATAGGAAAATGGTCTAAGATTTAATATCTTGGTCCATTTTTTTAGAAATTCAAAAAATATCGTTGACATTTTAATATTTAAGTGCTAAAATATATTCATGTCAAAAAAATGATATAAAATTGATGCAGATGTGGCGGAACTGGCAGACGCACAGGACTTAAAATCCTGCGAGCTTCAAAACTCGTACCGGTTCGATTCCGGTCATCTGCACCATTTTTTTATTTTAGCAATATTATATTTGAGAAGAAATGTACATATTAATTAGTTGTAAAAACAAAGCTATAAGGGATTAAGTTTCCCTTATGGCCTTTTTTATATTTGCCATTCTTAAAATATAATTACTTAAAATACTTAATAATTGAATTGTGGTTGTGATTGGTGTATACTTATTATATCTAATATAGTATAATTTACATGTAGAAAAGTTTTAATTTTTGTATTAGAGTAATTGAAGTTGAAACTAATATTTTTGGAGGAATAATAATGGAACATAGAGATAGAGCTACTGGTTGGCAGTATGCTAAGTTATCGGGGCATAAAAATGAGGATATGGTTAAGGAACTGTTGGATACTGACAAAGAATTCCAACAACACTTTTTAAATAGGATTGACCGTTCTTATGAAACAATTAGTGAAACAAGTATAGGACGGACTACATGAGACCAATGTGCCAAGTGTAAATGGAAATAAAACAAAATCTAAGACGGATTTAAAAGTTTATTTAAATAGTAACGATATAGTAAATGTTTCAATTAAAAAGAGTTTGGCTGGCCAGGTTTATTTTGTTAGAGCTGGATTGTTTATTAGTACCTTTGAGAAACAATTTAATAAAATAATTCCTAATTCTGTTCGAAGAGCTATTAATTTGTTTTGGGCTGAAGCTGAGGATGCTATAGAAATAATAGACAAATACGCTGACAAATCTAATCAGAAAGATTATAATATGCAAATTCGTCATAGAAGTTTAAATGCAACTACGCTTAAAAATTATGATAAAAAATTATATCATGATTTGTTAAATTGGTTTACTGAAAATGCATATGAACTAGCATTATTGTCATTTTCTAAGGGTGCAGTTCTAGATAGTAATGAATGGTCTGATTTTATTTGGTATATAAATCTTCTAGAAGAAAACGAAATAGATGATATTTTCTATATAAAAGATATATGTATTGCAGCTGAAAAAGTTGCAAAAGAAGAAACATATTTTGGTCATAATAATGGAGGAACAACAATTCAGTTGCCATTTGGCTTTGTGCAATGGCATCAGGGTCAATTACAATTTCATCATATATATGAAAAGATTTGTGCAATTACAAAATAAAAGTAATCACCGAATGAATTTTACATTCATTCGGTGATTGTTTATTCTAAAGCATCTAACATCTGCTTTGCTATTGCCATAGAAAGTAATGGTGGAACAGCATTTCCTATTTGTAATCTCTTCATGCTATCCGAACCATAAAATTTATAATCATCAGGAAAACTTTGCAACCTTGCTCCTTCACGAATTGACATTGCTCTTGAATCTCTTGGATGAATACATCGTGAAGAGGAAGGACAAGCGAAGTTCCTTGTTATTGTAGTTGAAGGTCTTTCCCACCATAATTTTGCATAAGTGTTTCCGTAACCACTTTTAGGACGAATATCTTCTGGCAAATCATCTTTACATTGTCCATCTTTCAAGCTTTCCATTATTTTAATAAGGTGTTCACCGTTTTTAGGAGAGCTATGTTCTTCAACAAAATCACTAGTGCTATTTCTTGCAAATGCAAGGAAATCATTAGTAATATTTCCTGAGTATGTGTTTTTAGATTCTCCGCTGCTTAGCACAGGTAAGTCACCAATGGCATCTTTTAATGTAACATAAGGTTTTAGACCTTTTCCATGGGTTGGGGCAGGATACATATAATTGTTTTCTCCTTTGAAACCGACAAGAATAACCCTTTCCCTGTGTTGTGGAACTCCATAATTTACAGCATCTAAAACTTGATATTTTAATTTATATCCAAGTTCTTCAAATTCCGATTTTATTTGTTTAAAAAGCCTACCTTTATCCATACTTAAAATTCCTACAACATTTTCAAAAACGAATGCTTTTGGTTGTAAAATATTAAGAACTCTTTTATACTGCATAAATAAATTAGCTCTGTCATCCATTTGTCTCTTTCCAAGAGTTGAATATGATTGACAAGGAGGCCCCCCCACAACAATGTCAATTTTTCTACCTTTTAAAGTTTTCTCTAATAATTCTTTGGTTAGTGTGTTAATATCACAATTAAGCATTTCGACATCGGGATGGTTTAATTTGTATGCTACAGAAATATCATTCTCTATCTCATTTGCTGCCACAATATTAAATTGTGGAAGTTTGGAAAAACCATAACTTAGTCCACCAACACCCGCAAATAAGTCCATTATATTATATTTTTTCATATTTTCTCCTTGAACTATCAATTTGTAATTGATTGTATTAGTTATTCTCAAATTCTAACCATAGAGTACAAGCTCTACGAAGTTGCGATTTTATAAACATAGATTTTTCTGTGAATTCAATATTAGAATTAAGAGAGATAGTTGTTGAAGAATTTATAGTATCGATCTTTAAAATTTTGCATATGCGCTTACATCTAGAAATAACATCTTTTGCACCACGCTTAGTTAGATTTTTTTCTTTCATAAGCCATTCTAAAAAAACATCGTAATTCATATAAACCTCCAATATATCTGTAATTATTATAGTATCAAATTACGTCAATGTCAATATGAATTTATATATTATATGTTGTATAAAATTTCTTTTTGTTATATAATTTTATAAAATATATATTATGGAAGATGAAGTATTAAAAGATTATATTCATAAACAACTCCATTGCAAATGTATTGACATTAAAACACGAGATAATATAATTTGTTATAAATGGAGGGAAATACGGCATTAAACAAAAAAAGATACTTTTTCTAACGATTTATATGTTGTTCTATACATTTAATTTAGATAATTAGAATTATTAATAAATAGAAATTTAAATAATATTATTGAAATAATATTGCATATGTTATATTATTAATACATGAAAGAGAGTTGAGATTATGAGTAATGAAAATTTACCAATAAAGAAAGTTAAAAAATCAAATATATTTAAAAGAGGATTGTCGGCATTTTTGGCATTTATTGGAATTTCTGGCGTTGGATATCAGCAAGCTAAAACGATGGATGCTTATAACGAAGATTACAACACAAATCCAGGGTATAATGAAAAAGCAACTGAAAATATAGATGCAAAATATGATGAAGCATTTAGAAAAATAGGAGTAGCAATAGATGATATATCAGAAGATAAATTAGTAGATATAGAGGACAAAGTAGTTGCAGAAGATAAACTAGTTGATATAGAGGACAAAGTAGTTGCAGAGGATAAACTAGTAGACATAGAAGATAAAATAGTTGCGGAGGATAAATTAGTAGATATAGAGGACAAAGTAGTTGCAGAAGATAAACTAGTAGATATAGAGGACAAAATAGTTGCAGAAGATAAATTAGTTGATATAGAGGACAAAATAGTTGCAGAGGATAAATTAGTAGACATAGAAGATAAAAGTAGTCCTATGAGTGCTGAATTAAGAGGATTAGTAAATAATGATGACATATCACAATACATAGAAGACAAGTTAGAGGATAAGGGCATAGAGGATAAAAACATCTCGGATAAAGATATAGAAGATAAGGAAATTTAGAAATTATATGATATATGATATGAAGAATATAAATATAGATGAGTATACACAATTTATAAATAAAAATGGTGTTTTGTTTCAAAGAATTGAATGGTTAAAATCAAATGGTGTAAAAAAATATTTTCCCATTATTGTAAAAGATGATAAAGATATATGTATTGCAGGAACATATATCTTTATTAAATATAATAATGAAAAGTATATGTATTTTCCAAGAGGACCTATATTCAGTAAAACTTGTACATTAACTAGTATTAAAGAATTTACAGAACATATAAGACAAGTAGCAACAGATAATAATTGTAAAAATATACTATTAGATTGCAAATATACTTTACTAGAATCAGATTTTGGCTATGAAATAGAAAAGAATATATTAAAATCGGGTTTTAACAAAAGTTCGTTTTCAAGATTCTGGCATTATAATTGGGGAATAAATATCGAGGGTATAAGCATACAAGAGTATTTGTTAGGATTGAAACAAAAAACAAGATATAATATAAATTACGCAAAAAAGAAGGGACTAAAAATAACTATTGATAATTCAGAAGGTAGCATAAAAAAATTTTATAAATTATTACAAATAACAGCAAAAAGAGATGGATTTAAAGTAAAAGAATACGAATCTTATTTGAATTTATTTAAATATTTTAGAGATGATATTAAATTATTTTGGGTATATAAAGAGAACACTTTATTATCAGCAGCAATATATATTATCGTAGGAAATCAAGCATATTATGTTTATGGTGCATCATCAAACAATTACAGAGAATATAAACCCACTTATTTAATGCAATATTCGATGATTGAATACTCAATTAAAAATAATTGTAAAATATATAATATGGGTGGTATAGGAATACTAACTTCAAATAATATTACTAAAATGAACCAAGGCTTGTATGAATTTAAAAGAAAATTTGGAGGCTTTATTCAAGATTCATCATATACATATATTATTCATTTATAGTAGTTATAATAATCGCATATAAACATATAAAAACCACCATAAAATATACAAATATTTTATGGTGAATTTATTTAGATAATATGATTACTTGTTTCCGACTCATCAATCTTGTTTACATGTACAGATATTAGTTTTAATTCTTCCAAAACCTCAATTTTTTGAAAATCAGTTAGTTTTTCAAAACGGAGTAATACATCTTTTACTGGATTAGCCCTAGCGTCTGGTAAAGTAGGTAGTTTAAAAAATTTTTGTAATTTTTTAAAGTCTGAATCTTTATGATCTAATCCATCCCATGATTCGTAGATACTATCTAAAAATGTATAAAAAGCTATGTTTTCGTTTCTTACTAGTTGCATAAATTCGTTGTAGCCAACATTTAATTTACGAGCTGTTATAGAGATTTGATTAGATATAAACACTTCAACATCTTTTTTACATGCAAATTTTTTATTAAATTTGCCTATGGTGGTCATTGGTAATTGTTCTTCCCAGATATATGGTGATAAGTAATCCCATTTTAACTTTCTTATTTCATCTATAGTCATATTCTTTCCTCCTCAATAATTATATTCTAGTTAGTTATTTAAAATTTAGATGTATTATATCACAATATATAACAGTTTTCAAGATTAACATAATAAAAGTTGCTATATATAAAGATAGCAACTTAAAAGACATAAAAAGATTTGTTAGCTTACAGTAATGTTAACATTGTTATTTGTAGCATTGTTTACGGTTGTAGTATCATCATCTGGAACAAGTGTTAGAGTTACGGTATAAGTGTAGTTATCACCTATTGTAAATGTGCATGATACAGGACATGAATTGTATGTTAACAGTTTACAACATGTCGAACCACAAATGCCTGCTATTGAAATTATAGCAAATTCTTCAAATACTTGTGCAAAAGTAATAATACCACCAAAAGTTAGATTCCTAATATCACCAGTTGAAATGCCAGAAAAAGTAGAAGTTGTAGTATAGGTATCACTTCTGAATCTAACTGTTTCAACAATACTAAACGTAGCTGTTGTTGGATTCACATTAATCATCCTTTCATAATATAATTTAAATATACAACTATGGTATATAATATAATATATGAGAAAAATGTTTAAATGTGAAATATATAAAGCAAGTAGCATTAGTGAATTTAATACTACTTGCTTCTAATATTATTATTTGCAAATTAATACAAATTATTCAACAATTAATTTAATAAATACTTTTTTACCTTTTTTAAGAACCACATATCCTTTTTCAAATTCAGATATATTTATTAAATGTTTATCATCAGTAATTTTATTATCATCTATTGAAATACCACCTTGATTTACTAATATTCTAGATTGTCCTTTTGAGGGTGCAACATTTGCAGCCACAATAGCATCTAGTATATTTAATGAGTTATTTATAAATAAATCTTTTGATATTGATATCTCAGGCATATTATCGCTATTTGATGCATTCTCAAATAAATCTTCAGAAGTTTTTTTGGCTTTTAAAGCTTCTTCTTCGCCATGTATTAATTTAGTTATTTCAAATGCAGCAACTTTTTTAGCCTCATTTATCTTTTCGCCTTCTAAACTAGAAAGTCTATTAACTTCCTCCATATCTAAGTGAGTAAGCATGCGAAGAACTTGATTTACATCACCATCTCCTATATTTCTCCAATATTGATAGAACTCATATGGAGAAGTTTTTTCAGGATCTAGCCATAAAGCGCCTTTTTCAGTTTTTCCCATTTTTTTGCCATCTGAATTAAGAAGAAGAGGACAAGTTAAACAAAAACTACCACTTCTATGCAATTTGCGGATTAAGTCAACACCAGCAAGCATATTTGACCATTGATCATCTCCACCAATTTGTAATTTACAATTATAGTTTTCAAATAAACGCAAGAAATCATAACTTTGCATAAGCATATAGTTCATTTCAAAGAATGTTAATCCACCTTTTTCCATACGCATCTTAAAACATTCTGCATCTAGCATTCTATTAACATTGAAGTGAACTCCATATGTACGGATAAAATCCATGTAATTAAGGTTTAAAATCCAATCAGCATTGTTTACTATAATAGCACCGTTTTCACCTTCAAATGAAACAAATTTACTTACTTGTTCCTTAATTTTTTCTATATTATGTGCTATATCTTCTTTTGTTAGCATCTTACGCATATCAGTTTTACCAGATGGATCTCCTATCATAGCAGTTCCGCCACCCATTAAAAGGATTGGTCTATGTCCATGTTTCTGGAAGTAAGACATAAGCATAAGTGGTATAAAATGTCCTATATGTATGCTATCTGCTGTTGGGTCAATTCCAAGATATACAGATATTTTTTCATTTTTAACTAATTCTATAAATTCATCTTCAAATGGTAATTGTTTTATTAAATCACGAGATTTTAATTCTTCATATACATTATTCATAATTTCACATCCTTAATTTTTATGTATAAATACTTATAATAGTATAACATATTAAGTTTTAAAAATAAAGGGGAGAAAATACATAATAGGGAAAAAATATAACCCCGATAAATTGCCGGGGTTATATGATAGTTATGATGTGATTGACTCTAAAACTCTACATACCGAAGAAATATGATATTTCATATTTACTATTTGATCAGAATATTCAGGAAAATATGCTTTTGCATATGTGCAAAGCGGATAAATATAATTGGTATTTTCCTTGATATATTCTTTTCTTTCTTCTTCTGTAAGAATGCTAAGTCTTGTGCAAGTATTGGCTCTGTTTGATAGCTTAACAAGAAGTGCTCGTGGGTCTGTTTTGATTCCTTCATAATAGTCTTGGGTACTTACATTGTCGGCTTTGGAAACTAACTTTATAATTTCAACCACTTCTTTATCAAGACCATATTTGTCCACGAGTTCAGAACCTTCTCTGTCAATGTTACAATGCTTAAACACTTCATGGAGCAGCGCAGCCGCGCATGTTATATCATCGTTTATTTTGAGTGATATTAGGTTAGAAGCAACTCTTAACGGATGAATAATAAATGGGTCACCACATCTTCTAAGCTGACCTTCATGAAGTCTTTCTGATAATGCCAAAGCTTTTAAAGTATTGGGCATATTCTTACCTTTTGCAAATCCCCTAATAAATAGAAGAGTCTTTCTATATTTTGTAGGACTTGTGGGTATTGTGCATATGTCATATAGACTTTCAATTGTTTCGCAGATTGATACCATTTGATATTTTATAATGGTAATAGCATTAGAAAGTTCCGGATAATATGCTTTTCCATATTTGCAAAGCGGGAAGAGTTGGTCTTTTGTTTCATTTACATAGGAAATCATTTTCTCTTTGGTAAATGCATCAATTGTTGACAAATTGTTGGCTCTGTCAGAAAGTTTAATAATCAAAGCCTCTTTACATCCTTTTATTCTGTTATAGTATTCTTCTAAATTTGGATCTTTCTTTTTGTAATCCTTATCTTTAGTAAGAAGTAAAACAATATCTATAACTTTTTTGTTTAAATCGTATTTTTTCCCTAATTCTCTATATGGCTCCTTTATTTCGCAATCCTCAACAACATCGTGAAGTATAGCAGCGGCTATGGTATAATCATCATCTATGCCTAAATTTACAAGATATGAGGCAACTTCTAATGGATGAATTATATACGGTGCTCCACCCTTACGCTTCTGTTTTTCGTGTAACTGAGTAGCAACACTTAAAGCTACCAATGTATTTAACATTTCTTTTGCGATTGCATATCCTTTTAGAAAAAGGTATGTTTCTTCGTAGTTAGCCAGATGAATGTTGCTAGGTTGTAATAATACTGATGTGTTTTTCATAGAAATACCTCCTAATTTGTTAATTAACATATTATAATACTACTTTGCTTACATATAATATTATATATCTTGATTAATAGATTGTCAATTTTACATAACTTTAAAATAGGAAAAAATATATTAAATATTTTAAAAAGTCTTTCAATTTATATTGTATTTTTATTGCAAATTGAGCAATAAAATGGTAATATTAATGGAAAGATATGGAGGTTATTATGGCAAAAGTTTTTACGCCAACCTATATATATGAAAGAGTAGATAAAATTCCTTTTGAAATATTAGAAAAACATAATATAAAAGGGATAATGTTTGACCTAGATAATACTCTTACAGATTATAGCGGAATAATGAGTGAAGAAAAAATAGAGTGGATTAAAGAGGCTAAAAGAAGAGGAATTAATGTATGTATATTAAGTAATAGTCATAGACAAAAAAAGATTAAAGGATTAATGAAAGAATTAGATATTAATGGACTTAATCTTGCTATGAAACCTATGCTAAAAGGATACAAATATGCATTAAACTTACTTGATGTTCCAAAAGAAAATGCTTGTATGATAGGAGACCAAATATTTACGGATATATGGGGAGCAAATAGATTTGGAATAATGTCTATACTTGTTAGACCTTTTGATGCAAACGAAGAATTTTGGGTAAAATTAAAAAGACCTATTGAAAATTTATTGATTAATAAAGAGGAGAAAAAATGATATATATACCATATATAGTAGCAAGTATACTTGCTATACTTCTTGGACAAGTTACAAAACATCTATGCAAAAAAATGCCTGTATGGGTTGCAGAGGAAATAACATTTAAGGAATATTTAGTATCATTAAAGAAAGATTTTAAAATTGATATTAAATACACATTAATATATATAATAATATTTAATTTACTTGTATATATAAATGGGTTTTCATATCTAACAATATTATATTTGTTTTGTATATTTAGTTTAATGTTAGTATTTTCAGTTGATTATAGATATGAGCTAATACCTGATGAATGTCATATCATAATAGCAATATTAGGAATTATTAATTTATGTTTTAATTTATCAAATTGGTATAGCTTTTTACTTGGAGCAATAATAGGAGGGGGTTCTTTTTATCTATTAGGAGTACTTGCGTTATGGATATATAAAAAAGAAGGAATGGGATTTGGAGATGTAAAACTAATGGCAGCACTAGGTTTACTATTTGGTATGAAAAACATATTAGTGATAACTATACTTTCATTTGCAATAGGTGCTGTAATTAGTATATTACTTATGTTATTTAAGATTAAAAAGATGGATAGTTACATTCCATTTGGTCCTTTTATAGTAATATCTGCAATACTTCTTATGTTTTTTGAGCCAGACCTTTTCATAAATGCATATTATTCAGTATGTATGGCACTTGGTACAGTAATTACCGATTTATTATATAAAGTAATAAATTAAGGAGCGTGTTTAAATATGTTAGGAATATTTATAATGTTGTTTAATTTTATGATTTTTGGTTTTGTTGGTTTTGTAGTAGTAAGAAACATACTTAATTTATCAAGAACAACTAGTGAATTTAATAATATATATAATTATGCAAGTAGAAAAATATATGATAGTACTAAACAAGAAGATGCTCAAAGAAGTCAAGATATTGAAAGTGTAACATTTGACTCTTCATTTGTACTAGATAATAATCCAATAAAAGAAAAAAGAAGATAAAAGGAGAAAGTATAATGATAAAGTTTGGACCTGCTGGAAATGATGATGAATTCTATAATATGGGGTATAAAAATTCAGAGCAGATGCCTGAATTTTTAAGTAAAAAAGGGTTAAATGCATATGAATATCAATGTTCAAGAGGAGTGAGAGTATCAGATGATAAAGCAGCTAAAATGAAAGAGCAAGCTGAAAAATATGATATATCACTTAGTATTCACAGTCCCTATTATATTTCTCTTTCTACTCAGGAAGAAGAAAAGAAAAAATCAACAATCAAATATATAATAGATACAATGATAGCGGCTAAAAAGATGGGGGCAACAAGAGTAGTGGTACATGCCGGAGCGCTTTTAGGATTAGACAGAGAATTTGCAGTAGACAGTAGTTGTAAACTACTAAAAAGAGCAAAAGAGGAAGCAGACAAATTAGGACTTCAAGATATACATATTTGTCCTGAAACTATGGGAAAAATAAATCAACTAGGAGATAGCAAAGAGATAATAAAGATGTGTAAGGTTGATGATTCTTTTATACCCACAATTGATTTTGGACATCTATATTGCAGAAGCCTGGGAACAATTGTAACTGGTGAGGACTGGGAAAAGGAACTACAAATGTATATAGATGAATTAGGATATGAAAGAATGAAACATTTTCATAGTCATTTTAGTAAAATGGAATATACAGATAATGGTGGAGAAAAAAGGCATGTTACATTTGATAATGAAGAATGTGGACCAGACTTTAATGTAATAGCACGAGTATTAAAAAAATTAAAATTAGAACCAATAATTATTTGTGAATCTGCTGGAACTCAATCAAGAGATAGTGCTATAATGAAAAATATATATGAAGATTTATAAATGAAAAATTAATAAAATAATAAAATCGCCTATTAATTGGCGATTTTATTATTTGTAGAGATAACATTAATTATCCATTAGAAACAGATTGTCTAACTTGTTCTAAGTCGGCTTCACCTGCTGGTGCTGCTGGTATGTAATATTGTTTTGATTTTGCAAATTCATATACATTCCATTGTATGTTTTCAAAAACATTTCTAAATTGAACACAAGTATCTCTAAAATTTTTGTTATTTGCTTGTTCAATAGAATAATTTAATTTATTAATAATTGAATTTACACTTGATAAAACATCATTTACAGAACATTTTTCATTCATATTTTTTACCTCCTATAACATATTTGTTAACTCTTGTTTAAGAGTAGTAGATTGATTACATATTTGATCATATAAATTTGTAATCTCAGTATCATTTGTTAAAGTTTTGTAATAGTCTATTTTGCAACATACATTTGATAAACATCCTATTACATGTCTAATGTTTTGAATTTCAATTTGATTTAATGAATCCATAATAAACCTCCTTTACTTACAACAATATTATGGACTGTATACTTAAAAATATGTAAAGGCACATGTTGTAAAAAATTCTAAAATTCCAAAAAATATATTAGGAAATTTTTCCAAAAATAGAAAAACACCAATTAACAATAATTAATTGGTGAAATTTCTTTACCTTTATTTTATATCAGATTTCGCAAATAATGAACAGAAGTATCCAAAAAATACTGCTGCTGCAATACCAGCAGAGGTTGCTTTTACCCCGCCTGTGAATATTCCTAAAAAACCAACCTTGTCAATTTCACTCATTACACCCTTTGACAAGGCATAACCAAATCCCGAGATAGGAACGGTAGCGCCAGCACCACCAAAATCAACTATATGTTTGTATATACCAAGTCCAGTTAGTATTGCACCTGCGGTTACAAATGTAACAAGAATTCTTGCAGGAGTTAGTTTTGTTTTATCAATTAGTATTTGACCAATAACGCAGATTAAACCACCTGTTAAAAATACTTTTAAGTATGTTAATAATATATCCATATAACTTTACACCTCGTTTTCAATAGCGATTGCGTGAGCAATTGATGGTATAGATTCACCTTGACCAAGTGATACGGGACTCATTAATGCACCCGTTGCAACAAGCAGCACTTTATTTATTTTTTTTGTTTTTAATAATTCGTATATATATCCGGAAAATACACTAGCGCAGCAACCACAGCCACTACCACCTGCATGCATATCTTGCGTTTCTATATCAAATATCAATTTACCACAGTCATTATGATTTGTTTTAATGTCAATCCCTTTATTAGCTAGTAAATCAACCAATATTTTTGAACCTAATGTACCAAGGTCACCTGTTAAAATTAAATCGTAATAATCGGGTTTTCTTTTAGTATCTTCTAGATGTGTCAATATTGTATCAAAAGCAGCAGGTGCCATAGCCGCTCCCATGTTTGCTATATCTTTGATTCCCATATCCACTATTTTTCCTACTGTTGCACAAGTTACAACAGGGCATTTGCGAGAATTGTTGTTTTCAGTGATTAAAGCAGCACCACAACCTGTTACTGTCCATTGCTGAGATGGACTTCTTTGAGTACCTTGTTCTAGTGGCATTCTAAATTGTCTTTCTGATGAACAGAAATGAGAAGAAGCGGTATTTATAACTTTTTTTCCGTATTCTGCATTAACAAAAGAAGAAGCAAGTATCATAGATTCAACAAATGTTGAACATGCACCATATAATCCGAAAAAAGGCATATTAAGCTCTCTTACAGCATAGCCTGTTGCAATACATTGGTTGAGTAAATCTCCTGCAAATATATAATCTATACTAGAATTGTCGGTAGGAACTTTACTAAGTAAAATATCCACTGTGTCCATTATCATTTTACTTTCTGCTTTTTCAAAGGTATCTTGCTCATATAAAGCAGTATCAAATTTTTTATCAAAATATATGCTAAGAGGACCTTCTGATTCTTTTGGACCAACAATAGATGCAGTATTTAATATTTTTGGCTTTTTTTCAAATTCTAAACTTTGTTTTCCAATTTTCATATAAACCTCCTGTTATATCATTTTTATTAGCCAATATATAAAGCCAACGATAGATGATGTGCAAATTCCATATACTAGTACAGGACCTGCAACTTTAAACATATTTGCGCCAATTCCTAATATATATCCTTCTGTTTTAAATTCAATAGCAGGCGAAACAATAGAATTTGAAAATCCTGTTATAGGTACAATAGAACCTGCACCAGCATGTTTCCCTATTTTTGCATATAACTTAAATGCAGTAAGTAGTGCCGCTATTAATATAAGGAGAATAGTTGAATAGGTAGATGCTGTTTTGAATGAAAAATCAAAATAGTTTTGAAAAATATCAGTAAATATTTGACCAATAACACAGATTAATCCACCTACTAAGAAAGCACAAATACAGTCTTTAACTATTGGGCTTTTTTTTGAGTGCGCATCTACATAGTCTGAATATTCTTGCTCGCTCATATCTAATTTTGTATAATTCATAATTATCACCAAAAATATTATTTGGAAAAATTTAAAAAAATATTCAAACAAAAAGAATTTTAAAAAAATATATTGAAAGAAAAATATTCAAAGTGCAAAAATAATATTTCAAAGTGCAAAAATTGCACTTTG